>JAZOTC010000022.1:0-85229 GCA_045657445.1 Akkermansia sp.
GGTGGACGTAGTTCAGCGGTAGAGCCCCGGATTGTGGTTCAGGTTGTCGTGGGTTCGAATCCCATCGTCCACCCTTGAACCAAAAGCCCCGTACCTGACAAGGTGCGGGGCTTTTGGTTTATTAGCGTGGCGGGATTCGAACACACGACAACCGCTCGCGGTTGGAGTGGGCGGCGAATGCCTGTGGCATGAGCCGACCCTGCGCCGCCGCGACACCTCCCGGCGGGCAGCCCGTCAGGGCCGCAGGGGGCGGGTAGAATCCCATCGTCCACCCTGTCCCCTCTCGTGAATCTCACGGGAGAGGATATTTTTCTTTATATTTCTCTAGTTCCTTATATTGCAGCTAGTTACGAAGATTTTGCAGTCTCGCTCAGGCTTCTGATTTTGATTAAGAATTGGTAATATTTTTGCCGTTTTTGCCCACTTTTACCCCCTCGGGACTCCCCGGGACTCGTGTGGGTTCTACCCCCGTGAAGCACCCTTGAAGGGGGTAGAACTATTTGCAAGTTGTTCATTTCAAGTATTTAGTGATTTTTAGCATAGGCGTTTTTGGTCTCTACAAGAGCAGAAAACACCAGAAAAAAGTTCGTTAAAAGTCATAAGTGCTACCCTGTACCTCCTTGTGAGGGCGTAGAAAGCGAACGGATGTGAGACTCGAAGCCCCAAGTTACGTAGATTGACTGCCCGGACGACAGCGCAGCCCTCTTGTTCACTCTTACCGAGGCCGAGGTTGTGGTGGATTCATTGAATGCTACCGTTGGCGCAGTGAGCGATACGCTGACGCTGCATAGTGGTTCCTCTCTGGTGCTGGATCAGTCCCACATCGACATGGACGGCGGTTGCCTGACCCTTAATATGCTGGGTGAGGATAAGATTAACCTGATGCTTACTCTGGACGGCATGCTGATGGAAGACAGCATCGTTAATCTGTTCTCCGATATCGGCACGCTGACGCGGGGTTCAGACTTGCAGTACACCAGCACAGATACGTACGAGTTCAATGCGAATGACTACTTCACCGGCTCCATGATTGGTGAGGACACGATGATGCAGTTCCAGAACGGCTCGCTGACCGTGACTGGTCTTGTAACCCCGATGGTGCCCGAGCCGACCACGGCTACGCTTAGCTTGCTTGCGCTTGCGGGCTTGGCAGCTCGCCGACGTCGTCGCTGACCGATATTCTCTCAGCACCAGATTGCTGCACAAGGCCGTTGCCTGACTTCCGGGCAACGGCCTTTGCGCACCCCACCGATGGCTTCATGACTTTTCTGAGTCAGCCAGCGTTATCCGAATTGACTTAACGAGAGCAATTTGGCATAATCTCCACCATGCCGTTATCCGTTATATGAAACATCTTCACTATTTGGCACTGTCTCTCGGGCTCACGCTCGGAATCGCTTCCGCTGCCGTTGAGTATGATATTCCCGACAACTACAAAACTGTCTGGGCGCAGAATGTGGACGAAACAACCGGCTGGTATGACGTCAACAAGACCAGTCTGGAAGACGGGCACCCAGAGGCGCTGATGTGCTATGCAGCCTCTGCCTCCAATCTGATTGCCTGGTGGCAGAAAATTTACTGCGAAAGCCAGATTACCGGCACTACTCCTCCAGATGTCAACTCTATCTGGAAGAAATATGTCAATCATAATCAGGAACCAAATAAAGGTGGCTTTATCCAGGCTGCCTTCAACTGGTGGATTTCGGGTGTATATTCACCCCTGAACCAGGACGGCACGGATTGGGCTTCTAAGGACGACCCCATCTGGGAGCGCTTTTATGGATCATACGATGACTTCAGCTCCATCTATGCTGAGGATGGTACTACACCTGCGCTGACTCTGAGCTATCCCTATAACCCCGAGAATCAGTACTTCTATGACCTGCATGGTCTTCAGCAAAGCGACCTGGCCTACCTGCTGTCAGAACCCTGGGTGTATAATTCCGAAGAGCCGGGCATCTTTGATGTAGATTTTACTGAAATCTTTGAGGACGGCGGTGGCATTTCCCTTTCCATTCAATCTGATGGTAAGACACTACTCTCGCATTCCATTACGCTGTGGGGTGTGACGTACGATGAGAACAGCGAAGTGGCAGGTCTCTGGCTAACTGATTCTGATGATTTTGACAATGAAACAGATGGTCTCTTCTATGCAGAGGTGCTCATTGACGAGAAGGACGGGCGTCTCTTCTTTGCGGACGAAACACTCTATGGCAGCGATGATGCGTTCGTATCCGGTGTCTTTGTCCTCGACTCCTCCTGGCGTATGGTGCCGGAGCCTGCAACAGCTACGCTGAGCCTGCTGGCTCTCTGTGGCATGGCTGCACGCCGGCGCCGTAAGTAAAACAAACGATACTTCAATTCTCCCGCATCACTTCTCCTTATATGAAACTGACACGTCTTTTCTTGTTATCATTGGGCTTCTTTGCTGGATTTTCAACAACTAAGGCTCAAAACGAAGAGTTTAATTTTACCGGGACCGTCTGGGCCGACGGAGTCAGCGAAAGTGGAGGATGGTATGATGTCAATAAAAACAGCCCGTGGAATGGCGATGTCGATGATTTGATGTGTTATGCAGCCTGCGCTGCCAACCTCATTGCCTGGTGGCAGAATAGTGAACAGGGCAAGCATCTTACCTCTTCCGCACCCAAGGATATCAACACCATCTGGGAAACGTACAAATCGAGCAACCGGGTACCTGACATAGGTGGCGATACTCCCTCTGCCATTAATTGGTGGATTTCTGGCGTGTATTCACCAACCAACGATGCTGAATGGTCACGTTATTATACTGAACAATTGAAGGAGGGGCTGCCGCTGACATTTGCGCCCTTCAGTGGGTATTACTACAACCAGTATGGACTCACCAACAATGACCTCTCTGCCCTCATCTTTGATGCTTGGCTGTATGGAGAAGGCTCAAAAGATGGTGCTGCTGAGATTAATTTTAAATCAATGTTTGATAGTGGAGCCTGCATTTCTCTTGCCATTATGGCTGAAAGCTCTGAGCTGGCCCATGCCATTACGCTGTGGGGGGTGGAGTATGAGGATGGCGTTCTCACAAAATTGTGGCTGACGGATTCTGATGATGCCGACATAAGTGATGCCCCCAGGCTTTTCGGTGCGACTGTCACCATGGGCGATAATGGTAAAATCTACATCACCAAGACAGATAATGATACAGATGATTGGTTATACTATGGCAGTGCAGATGTTTATATTGATTCTGTGTATGCTATCAACTCGCTAGCATCTGCTGGCTGGCAACTGGTGCCCGAGCCCTCTACTGCCACGCTTTCCCTGCTTGCTCTTGCGGGCTTGGCTACCCGCCGCCGCCGGGCTTCTCGCTGATACGCCCAGACAGGCCGCAAGTAAGGAACCTCAAGTTATTTTCAAAGGTCGCTGGTTCTATCTTGAAGCAGCGGCTTTTTTGCCTTTTGACAAGTGTCTCCAAGTATGGACACTTCTTTTTCTTCTTTCTTCAAATCCATCACGTCCGAGTCAATGGGCTGCGGTCACCCGGACAAAGTTGCGCATTGCTGGCCGATTGCGGTCTGACAGGCCGTAAGATAAACGCCGACACCTAGGGCGGGGTAGGGAGGCATGGCGGGGGCGCATTCTCGGGCAAAGACGCCAGCAAGGTTGACCGCAGCGCAGCTTACATGTGCAGAGGGGTTGCCAAGCACATCGTGGCAGCGGGGCTGGCCAAGCATTGCGAGGTTCAGGTGAGTTACGCGATAGGGGTAAAGCTGAGCCAGTTTCCGTGGAGGTGCTGAGTGATTGCAAAGCATTAACCGCCGATGAGCTTTCTAGGCGAGTAAAGGAAGCATTCTCATTCAAGCCCGCTGATATTATCGAAGCCCTGGGGCTGAAGAATCCGATATTCGCGGCTACTACGAATTACGGCCACTTTGGCAAAGACGACCTGCCTTGGGAGCAAATCAATTCTGAGCGTATTATTATGTTACAAAAAGCCTGAACAAAGCATTAAAACGCAATTTGTCTGAGTTGTAGCCCGAACGGAGCAATAAACTGCCATAAATGGCATTTTTTGCAGTTTTGGAAAATTAAAAACATTGATATATCAATGTTTCTGTTTTTAATCCCGCAAAAAATGATGGCAGAGTCCCTGTGAGTTCGCCCCCCCCTTGAAGGACCCTGTCCCCTTTCGTGAATCTCACGGGAGGGGGCATTTTCTTTATATTTCTCTAGCGCCTTTTATTACAGCCAGTTACGAAGATTTCAAAGTCTCGCTCAGGCTTCTGTTTTTGATTAAAAATTGGTAATATTTTTGCCGTTTTTGCCCACTTTTACCCCCTCGGGACTCCCCGGGACTCGTGTGGGTTCTACCCCCCATGAAGCGCCCTTGAAGGAGGAGGGGTGAACTGTTTGCAAGTTGTTAATTACAAGCATTTAGCAATTTTTAGCATAGGCGTTTTTGGCCTCTACAAGAGCAGAAAACACCAAGAAAAAGTTCGTCAAAAGTCATAAGTGCTACCCTGTACCTCCTTGTGAGGGCGTAGAAAGCGAACGGATGTGAGACTCGAAGCCCCAAGTTACGTAGATTACATACCCTTAAGGGGGTGTTGATGGAGGTCAAACTTTAGCCGTTAGCTGAAATTGTGATGTATATTTGTAATAAACTACATACAGTTTTTAACGCGAGGCGGCGTATAATTCATCAGGCAAAGGTCTTGTCTGATTTGTGACAAGAACGAGGATTTGTTTCGACTACCATCAGGGACTTCGCGTTATAAAAAGCGTTAAAACAGTTTTATCGCTTCTTTACAAGCTCTCTTTTTATTCATCGAAGCAAGCTTCACCCTCCAGAGCTTAGGTGAACACATGACGATAGAAGTCAAGATTAACGAAGACCTCATCCCCTGGGGCGTAAGCAAGTTCATCGTCCAACGCTACGGCGAAATCACGGGACTGTGCTTCCACTTCACACGAGAAGCCATCGACTAAAGGTCCAGCCGCCCACAAGGCGGCTTTTTCTTTGCTTGCCTCCAGCATTTACCGATGCTGATACCTTGGCTGATTGAGCATTCTCAATAATTGAGGAATATCATTCATCGGTATATTTGTTACTTCAGAGCCTAGAAAAAATGGCAAAAAGTGCATAAATTTAAGCGTTTTGGCGACTTAGCGCTTGCATCAGCATCGCCAATGCTGTATATTTTCTTCAGCGGCTTAGGAGCAGGTCTCTCAGCCTCCCGACGCGCGTGGGAACGGGTATCCCTGCACGAGTCGCTCGAAACTCAAAAATAAATCTTACAAATATGAAGAAAACAATTATAGCACTTATGGCTCTGGCAGGTATGTCCTTAGCCGATACCATAACGCTGGATGAGTCGTTTTACAAAAATCCAAACACGTGGGTTTACCTTTGGAATAGCACAACCAGTAGCTGGGATATCTTAGATAGTGTGGATGATACAGAACTTTGGACTGGTTCTGGTTACTCACCCAGCGTAAATTCTGGAGATCCTGCTATCTATGGCTATACGTTTTCCGTCGTTGATGGAGTCCAAACTCTTACAGATTCGGCAAAAGCGATAACTACTGCTGCACCTACTTGGGTTTCAGCAAAAGGTGTGTACATTGGAAGCAATGTGACTTTGACTGGTGCTGATAATGGTCTTCGAGCAAATGCTAAAATCCACTTCGGAGACATAGCTTCTTCTCAATTTACATATACAGGCAAAGTGTGGAAACAGGGCGTTGCTAACGTATATGGTTCTCTGACTCTTTCTTCTGATGTATTTTCCCATACATTCTTCTCTGTAGCTGATATGCAACAAGCAAATGGCGGTTGGAATTTCAGCAGCTTTAGTGTAACTGATGCGGCAGGAAATAGCCTTACCTATACCACAGACAAAGACAAGATTGGCAAAGCCGGCTATTTCTGGGTGGAAGAGTCAGCTTATACTCAAGGGTCTGCATATACGGCTACACTGAAGGCCTTAGCTATTCCCGAGCCCACGACGGCCACACTTTCTCTGCTTGCCCTGGCTGGCCTTGCTGCTCGCCGCCGCCGGGCTTCTCGCTGATACGCCCAGACAGGCCGCAAGTAAGGAACCTCAAGTTATTTTCAAAGGTCGCTGCTTCTATCTTGAAGCAGCGGCTTTTTCTTTGCTTGCCTCCAGCATTACCAATGCTGATACCTTGGATTGTTTCGCATTCTCAATAATTGAGGAATATCATCCATCGGCATATTTGTTACTTCAGAGCCATGAAAAAAATGGCAAAAAGTGCATAAATTTAAGCGTTTTGGCGTTTTTGCGCTTGCTACAGCATCGGCAATGCTGTATATTTTCTTCAGTGGCTTAGGAGCAGGTCTCTCAGCATCCCCACGCGCGTGGGAACGGGTATCCCTGCACGAGCTGCTCAAAACTCTTAATAATCAAATCTTACAATCATGAAAAAGACACTCATCACACTCCTCGCTCTGGCTGGTATGGCAAGTGCTGATACCGTTCTTAATGCAGATTTCACCACTGGCTCCCAGCCTGAGGGGTGGAATACGACTGTCCTCAAGGGCACCCACACTCCTCATTTCACATGGAATGACAATGGCGCACTTATCAACGGCAATTGGACCGTTGCTGCTCTGTCAACTGATGTAAATCTCACTAGTGACGAGAAGCACGTCATTACGTTCAACACCTACTCCGATGGTAGCGAGAACCAGAGCGTATTCTATTTGAGTTCGGATACCTACAGCATTGTCATTGGTAACTCCTACAACGACCATGCATGGACATCTGTCGGAACTTACGGTGGAGCATTGGAAGGTGTTCGTGTTTCTTTCCAGAAGTCTGATGATTCAACAACAACGCCTACGACTATTCTTGCCACTTCTCCCCATAATACAACGAATGGCGTGCAGACTGCTGAGGGGGAACTGAATGTTTACAGTAACCTTTCCTACACGCTTACTCTTTCCTCAGGTTCTCTCACTGTTAAGGTGACGGATAGTCAGAGCACCCCCATGACATGGGAAACAACTGTTGCCATCGCCGATGACTTTGCTTTCAGCAGCATTGGTTGGGTAGTTGATGGCATAGGCGGTGTTGTTGGTATCAAAGATGTCAATATCGTTCCTGAACCGACCACAGCTACGCTTTCTCTGCTTGCCCTCGCAGGCTTGGCTGCCCGCCGCCGCCGCAAGTAAGAAACAACAAGTTCGAGTGGGGTAACCAAGCCCCGCATTGCGCACCCGCCCTAGGTTGAAAGCCGATGGGCGGGATTTTTTTCTTTGCCTTTTGACAGGTGTCCTCAAGTATGGACACTCACTTTCATTCCAATACTTCCGTTCTGTCTTTCTTCAAATCTATCACGTCCGAGTCAATGGGCTGCGGTCACCCGGACAAAGTCGCAGACGCTATCTCTGACGCCATCCTCGATGCTTGCTTAGCGCAGGATCCAGAAAGCCGTGTTGGCTGCGAAACGCTGGCAAAAGGCAATCAGGTTATCCTTGCCGGGGAAATTACCACCAAGGCAAAGCTGGACTACGAGCAGATTGTCCGCGACACTGTTCAGAGCATTGGCTACCGCACAGCTCAGGATGACCCCTGTTTTCAATTCCCGGCATTCCCCTTGCATATCCATTCTATATCCACTGAGGGCAATCCATTTTTAGATGGCCTGGCTTAAACAAAGTGCAAGAAAAACGATTCCGTTTCTTGCATTTTGTCTAATTTTGTTTGCGTGATACTTTTCTCCGCGGTATAAACAAACACGGAAAGGAGGCAAGCGCATGACTGATTTAGATACCAGCATCAAAGAATACATGGCAGCCCAGGGAGGCTTGTTGACTGCGGCTGATATACAGCAGCTGGGATACAGCCGGGGCATGTTGCATGTGTACTCT
Source organism: Akkermansia sp. (assembly GCA_045657445.1). Classification (GTDB taxonomy): domain Bacteria; phylum Verrucomicrobiota; class Verrucomicrobiia; order Verrucomicrobiales; family Akkermansiaceae; genus Akkermansia. The sequence goes on from JAZOTC010000022.1 coordinate 7,877, forward strand.
CGCGCCGGATTGCTGGAGAGATACAGTAGCGGTGTGTATATGCGCCCCGGGACATTGGCTGATGATATGGTCTATTTACAGCGAAAATTCCCCGCTCTTATCTTTTCTCATGAAAGCGCTCTTTACCTGCTTGGTTTAACCGAGCGTACACCTTTTCAGCATTCGGTCACCATTCCCTCTGATGCCACGCTTCCCCGCAGTATTTCCAAGGATTGCACGTGTTATTATATAAAGCCTCAGTTTCATGAGCTGGGGCTTACAGAATTGCGTACTACGATGGGAAATGTCGTTCGTGGGTACAATGCAGAGCGCTGCATCTGTGATATTCTCCGCAGCAAGAAGAGGGTAGATATTGAATGCTATACCGCCGCGCTAAAACTCTATTTTTCCGGCAAAGAGAAAAATCTGAACCGGCTGGCAGAATACGCCACAAAGCTTGGAGAGATAGACAAGTTAACCCCTTATCTGGAAGTTTTGGTATGAAGCCAGAGTCCGTTCAGTACTGTATTCGGATACCATATGGCTTTGCGCGAGGAGGCGGAAGATTCAGTTGTCGCAAAATTTGCGACAGGTCAGTAAAGACGATGCATCAGAAGTAAGACTTCACGGCAAATTCGAATTGTTCCATAAAGATTTTCTTGAACGCCGAGATATTATTCTGCTCATAGAAAATCAACATGGCTTTCTTGTAATCGATGGATTCTACACTACGGAACGAAAGCGGACAATATCCGTGCGCTATCAACACCGCATTGGAAGTTAGTCTCGCTAGGCGTTTATTACCATCCATAAATGCTTGAATATAGGAAAGCAGGACGAGTACCAGCAACGCTTTTGAAAAAACACATGGAGTCGCATTCACGAGGTTGCAGGTTGCCTCCAATGCTTCACGGATTTGGTATTCATTATCAAGAGGCCGATAATTCGTGCCTGTGATACCTACACGGCGGTGACGTATGTTTCTATCAACCTGTAAATCGCGTACGAGTATACTGTGAATGTCCTCGATGTGAGCTACACTCAGATGTTGCAAATAATCCGGCTCTGATACAATGAAATCCAATGCAGCTTTGTGATTCAGAAGCATGGTAGCTTCATCTCGTGTTTTGCCCTCAGCTGTACGTTGTTCCAATAATAATCTCTCCGTTTCCAGCAATGTATAGGTGTTGCCCTCAATCTGAGACGATTTCCAGCTTAAATCAATACCGAGACGAGTCATCTCCTTGTGTCTTGCGGCATCTGAAAGCTGGCTGATGTTGGAACGGAACTCCGATTGGAGGGACTGAAGGTGTTTCTCTTCTTCGTCTGTAAACAGGATTGCCCCCGGCAGAACCGAGCTCAGCAACTCAAAATTGAAATTGCTGATAATGCTGCGCTCATCAATGTCGCGGCTGTAATAGGTATCGAGATTGATTGTAGAAAGCAAGCGTCCATGCGGAGATATGTGGTAACGAGTAGAGCGCCCCGCTCCGCTAATAAGCAGTTTTCCGTCTTTTACCAATTGTTGCAAAGCTCGTTTAACTGAAGCATCGCTCACTTCTTGAGACAGGGCTGCCATAACCTCGGCTTTGCTGAGGCTCTCATGGCTCCAGAATAATTCAAAAATCTGTTCTTTTAGCATGAATTTCTTCCTTTCGGCTCAATTTCTTCTTATTTACGGCTCATTTTATCAAATTTTGAGCCGATTACAAGCCGATATTGAGCCGATTTGTTCTGAACCAAGCATTAAAATGCGATTTGTCTGAGTTGTAGCCCGAACGGAGCGGCAAACTGCTAAAAATGGCATTTTTTGCAGTTTTGGTAAAATGAAAACATTGATACATCAATGTTTCTGTTTTTAATGCCGCAAAAATCGATGTCGGAGTCTATTTGAGTTCGACCCCCTTGAAGGACCCTTGAAGAAAAAAGCCCCGTACCTCATAAAGGTGCGGGGCTTTTTTGTGCATTAGCGTGGCGGGATTCGAACACACGACAACCGGAGGTTGGAGTGGGCTGGGCGCGAGAAGGCGAGCGACCAGACCCCGAGCCACAGGGACACCTCCCGGCGGGCAGCCCGAAGGGCCGCAGGGGGCGGGTAGAATCCCATCGTCCACCCGCAGAGCGGGTCCCGTTACAAAAACGTGCGCAGATTGGCGAAGCATGACAAACATTAGTTTGTCGTTTCCTGGCTTTGGAACGATATTTGATTTTACTCAGAAATTAGATTCAAAAATGAGACAGGTGGCTAGACAAATGGAAGCATTAAATAACGCCCAGCATTTCTTTATAGGTAGCAGCAGGGGCGATATCCATATTCGTATAGTTTATGGATATTCGGGTTCATATATTGAAGCAACATATAAAGTAACCCATTACTTATATTTATCTTTCGGTATCAAAAGTAAGGCAGAATCTTAATCTTTTAATGCCCTTATTATAGCTTTTATCAGTCTTTGAAAAAGGAATAGAATAATTATCCCAGCCCCCACACAAGCCACACCTAATCCCATACCTTTCATAAACCCATATGTGTCTACCATAAGAGCTATGCACATGAATGCTGGGAAAAAAAGAATAGTCGCTATAGCACACCAACAACCAATAATCGTGTTTTTGTTGCTTGATGAAGCAGTTTTATATAAGAGAAAAAGAAATAATGCAAAAAAAAGAAGAATCACATCGATGCTTATAACACAATGCTTGATATTCAGTCAAGATAACTTTAAAGTATAAGTTAAAGTTTTTGTATTACAAAATGAAATACGACACTAGAAAGTTCTACAAAAGAGCACCCCCCCCAATCGCTCTACTACTATATTAAGAAAATCACCTCTAAATATTTTGTTTCGGAACATAATATATTATCCATAAGCATCTCAAGTGTAATAATTCCTTTCTGTTGTGCATTAGCGTGGCAGGATTCGGCTCTTCTGTAACGTTAATAACGATTCCCTGGTTGTTTGCCGTTTCTCCTTTACAAGGTGATACCTAAATGATAGGCTGGCGGCAAGCAAAGTATTATTTCGTCTCCGCGTATGGACACACAAGATTTTCGACATTTTATCGGCTGGGATCGCCCGGCCATCGAATTGGTAGCGGAAAGGCTGGAGAGCCTGCACAAACAAGCCCCAGATGCTTTCCGCCGCGCCATTGTAGTCGTACCCACTGCCGAAAGCGGCCGCCGCCTGCGCGAATACATGGCGGAAAAGCATAGGGCAATTCTTCTGCCCAGAATCATCCTTGCCGGGCAGCTTATTCCCGCCCAGGGCGAACACATTCTCACAGAAACAGAGGTGCTGACCGTCTGGCTCCGCCTGCTCACCAGCATCAGCCATGATACGCTGAAACAGTATGCCCCGCTTATCCCATACCGCCCGGAGACTCACATCGAGAAATGGGCAGTCGGCGTGGCGCATAAACTCATTGCCCTGCGCAACCGGCTGGAACAGGAGGGAATTACCTATGACTCCGTAACCAGCCATTTATCCCGGATGGAGTCTGGCATTGCCTGCACGCTGAACGCCCTGCCGCCGCAGAATGAATACGAAAGCCGCCGCTGCACCCTGGCCGCCCAGCGCACCGTGCTGCAGCATGAACAGATGCGCTGGCAAACGCTCGGGCGCGTATTCCGGGAGGCCGATGCGCTGGCAAAACGGCTTTACCCCAAAAAAATCTCGCCGGCAGAAGCGAGAGCGGACCAACTGGAAAACGCAGAATGGCCCGGGCAGTGCAGATTGATTATTCTGGCTTGTGTGCCGGAGCTTTCCACCCAGCTGCAGCGTTATCTCTCCAATCTGCATGGTCGCAACGGTGGCCAGGTGCAGGTGTGGATTCATGCTTCAGGGACGGAGGAGGAGAAGGCTCATTTCGATGCCTTCGGCCGCCCGGTTGAGAATCACTGGACCGCCCGGGAAATCTCCATCCCGGATGCCTTTGTCTACCCCGACAACAATCCGGAAAACGTGGACAACGAAGCCTCAACCATCCACCTGGTGAACGATGCCGAAGCCATGGCTGCGGAGGCGCTCCGCCTGGCAGGTGGCTGTACATCCCAGGACGCCGTGCTGGCCGTGGGCGATACGGATTTTTCCCCTGCTCTTCTGAACGCTTTTGCCGACTCCGGCTGGAAGCTGAACATGCCGGAAGGCCGCAGTCCACTGTCGACAGACCTGGGTCGCCTGGCTGCCCAGCTGGCAGATGCTTGCGAAGTCCGCGAAAACCTGCCGCTCTGGAGCGACGAAGCCGATGCCATCACCAACAACGGCACGCAGGGGCTGGATGCCTTCGTGGCCTTGCTCTGCAACACTGCCCTGCAGCAGGCATGGGCAGAGGCCCCGCAATCACTCATCGGACTGCAGGAACATGTGGAAAACATCCGGATGCTCCTCCTCCCCGGCAGTGAGGCGGCGCTGCTGCGCATGCTCGAACAGCTTCCGGAGGTAGACCGTGGCTACAAATCCATTGAGGGGCTGCAGAAGCATCACAGCGATGCTTACCGTACTTACGCAAATAAGGTATCGGAGCTCATCACGGCGCTGAACAGCCCCCGGCAGGCGGAAGAACTGAAAGGCCTGGCAAAAGCGCTGAAAAAGGCACACAGCAAGGGCTCGGAAAAGCTTCTGGCCCAGGCTGTTTCAAAACAGATGCAGGAATGCGCCAAACAGGGGGATAAACTTCCCACCCCGCTCTACACCATGGAGCTGCTGCGCCGCATGGTGGAAGAAAAAGTAAATGGCCCGGCTCTGGTAGAACGCATTTCCAGCGTGGGCGACATTCTGGGCTGGCGGGAACTGGCCTACACCCGGGAAAAGCAGGTCATTCTTGCCGCCATGCACGATGGCTGCATTCCCGAGCCCGTGCCGGAGGATGATTTTCTGCCGGAATCACTTTGCCAGGAGCTTGGAATCCGCCACGAAAAGTTCCGCATTGCCCGCGACAGCTACCTGCTCACCGCGCTGATTAACAGCCGCAGGAAGAGCGGTCGCGTGGATTTCATTCTGGCGCGGCAGAAAGAGGACGGCACCGTACTGGCGCCCTCCTCCCTGCTCATGCGTTGCGGGGATGAGCTGCCCCGGCGCGCCCGCACGCTGTTCGCAGAAAGCAAGACGCCTAAAATCCTGCCCGGGATTCCGCGCTGCCCGCTTCGCCGCAGCACAGGCGGCAAGTCCCCCGTCACCCCGGGCATGCTGGAATCCATCGACCTGATTGCCGCCGGCAGGCAGAACCCCTACACCAGACTGATTAAGGATGAGAACGGCCACTCCAGCCTGAAGACCTTCTCACCCTCCTCTCTTGCCACCTTCCTGCAATGCCCGCTGACATTCTGGATCAAGAACCTGCTCAACATCGACCTGGGCAACGCGTACAAGGACAACAAGGGCGAATTGGAAAGCAACGAATATGGCACGGTCATGCATGCCATACTCGATAAACTGGTAGCGCTTTTCCCCAGTAAGGAGGCGCTCCTGCAGGAGTGCCCGGCGGCAGAAAATGATGCCACCGCCGGCATGGAATACATGCTGCAGAAAGGCAGAGAAATCGCCGTAGTCGAGTGGCAGCGCGTCTACAACAGCACCACCACGCGAAACCGCCAGCCCCTCGCCATGGAGGTGCAGCTGCAGGCCATCGAGCGCTCGCTGCAGGCTTTTGTCACCCAGCATCAGCAGGACCTGGAGGAAGGCTGGTATAATGTGGCCAGGGAATATACCTTTGCCCCCGCATTGGAATATGCAGAAGGCCAATTTGCCAAGTTCTCCATGAATGCCGACCGCATCGACCGCAACACGGACGGCCGCTGGCGCATCATCGACTACAAGACCTCCAGCAGCGAAAAGAAGCCACACAAGATTCATTTCGATGTACTGGACGAGGGGGAGGATTCGCTGTACTGCCGGTTCATGAATGTGCAGGGCTACGAATTCGGCACGGTGAGTTTCGGCGAGAAGCTGTACCGCTGGAGCGATGTGCAGCTGCCGCTCTATGCCTATGGTCTGCGCCACCCCTCCCCCAAAGACCGGGAGGAACTCGGCATCCCGGCCGAGGAGGATATGTCCGCCATCGTACCGGAGCTGGTGTACTACAACCTGCAGAGCAAGACAGAAAAACTCATTCCCTTCTATCTGGTCAGAGAGGGCGAAGTACAGCCCATCTCCAGCAAGGTACCGGAGGTACCGGAAACCGAGGAGATGCTGGAATCTGCCATGCAGACCGTAAAATCAGCTATCGGCATGATTCGCGGGGGGCTGTGCCTGTTCTCCGCTGAATCTCTGGAGCTGAAAACCAAGCCGTACTCAGCACTGGTAACGCCCGGCAGCAACACACCCCGATTCGGTGCACTCAGCTGGCAGAGCGATCCCCGCAGCCTGTTCGATCTCCCCAACCTGACCCGATAACCCCCTGCCCGCCCCATCACCATGCATCACACGCAATCAAGTCTTTCCTCCCAATCCAAGGAATACCACGTCACCAGCAACCGCATCGGCGCCTCCGCCGGCACTGGCAAAACCTACCAGCTCGCGTCTCGATACATCGCCCTGCTGGTGCTCGGTGTCAGTCCGGAGGAAATCATCGCCCTCACCTTCACCCGCAAGGCTGCAGGCGAATTCCGCAACCGCATTCTGCAGGCCCTTGCCGAAGGAGCCGATGATAAGAAAGATAAGAAAACGGGGCGCAATGAGCTCAGCGTCCGCGTATGGGAGGCCCTAAGCGGCCTGAAGGTAGAAGCGGAGGAATACGGCGCCTGGAGGGCGGTTGAGGCCTCCAACCCCGTACCCCTGCTGCCCGTCACCGCAGCCCTCGTACGCGAAGCTGCCGATATGAAACAATACCCGGAGCAGCTGTACCATGAAAGTGACGCCCTGCGCCAGTACTACAAATTCCCGGAGCCCGATGCCGCCACCTTCAAGAATCTGCTGCAGAAAATGGTGGGCGTGCTCAGCAGACTGCAGCTCTCCACCATCGATAGCTTTTTCTCCACCCTGGTAAGCACCAATAGTCTGGAGCTGGGCATGAACCAGGTTTCGCCGCTTGATCCCGCAGAGGAAAGCAATGTGCGCGCAACCGCCATTCGCGAGTATCTGGATGCCCAGGGTGCCAGTGACCAGACTCGCGTGGATTTTCTGGAGATGTTCAGCAGTATCACTGGCGGCGTGGGTAACCGCACGCAGTCTCAGATTGAATCCGATTTGAAAGAGTTCCTCCGCCTGTACCGGGAGCTGCCGCAGCAGACCCAGTGGGGCAGCATCGCCACATTCCCGCAGGCGGACGGGCTTAGCATAGCCACGGCAGAGGAAGCGGAAATCTACACCAGCAGCACCGCAGAGCTGAACCAGCTGCTCGATGCACACGGCAGCACCTTGCTGGAGCCGAAGGTATGCAGCCAGCTCCGCGACCTGGTCAATGGCGAAACCTACATCAAGCGAGATGCAGCAAAGTTTGTGAATCACTATGCAAACCTGCCGCTGCTTGCCCCCGCTCTCACGGCGCTGCTGGAGGCCTTTTACCAGGACGCCGAACTGAACGATGAGTTGGAACAGGCCATCAGACTCTGGGAGCAGAAGGGAGCCAATCATATCCTTTACCCGGGACACAAGGCGGCGTTCGCCAATATCATCAAAAAACTGCGCAAGGAGAACAAGCAGAAACTCAGGGCCACTCAACTGGAAGGCATCAGCGCCCTGAAATCTGCCACGCTGGCCCTTGAGCAGGTGAGCGATGCCCATATGGCCATTCTTTCCCGCATGGCACAGCTGGCCGGAGCCCTGGAAAAATACGCCATCCCCTGCAAATTGAGAGCCGCTGCCGTGCGCAGCGATAACCTGCGCAAGCTGATTGCCGGCTATACCGCCATATACGATGCCCGCATCAAGGCAGATGGCCGTCTCTGTTTCGATGATATTTCTCGCATGGCCCAGGAACTCATGCTGAAAGAGCCCGGCAACGACCAGCTGCTGCGCCACCACATTGCCTACCGCATGGGCTGCCGGCTCTCGCACTGGATGCTCGATGAGTTCCAGGACACCTCCGAATCACAGTTCCGCACCCTCACCCCCCTGCTCCAGCCCATTGTGGAGGATGCCGGCAGAGACACCATCAACTTCACCGGCGAACAATGGACCGCCAAAATGCCCACCTTCCTGCAAAAACAACTGCAAGACGAGGATTACCACGTAGCAGGTGAAAGTCTCTTTATCGTGGGTGATACCAAGCAAAGCATCTACGGCTTCCGCACGGGCAAAACAGAGGTATTTGAGCGAATTGCCTCAGAAGCCCCCTGGAAAGGCCCGCTGCGCCCCTCACCCCTGAGTTGCAGTTTCCGCTCCTCGCCGGAAATCATGCATTTCACCAACGAGCTGTTCAAGGCGCTGGGCGAGGTGGAAAAGCAACAGGAAAATGTAAAAGACGGCATCGAAAAGCTTCCCGTCACCTTCTCTGAGGACTTCACCAGGCATGAATCCGCCAAAGATTTCCCAGGATATGCAGAAATGAGCTTCATTGCCCCACCCGGCGAAGATGAGGACGATGCGAGCCAGAAAGAACGCATCTACGACAAGGTGGTGGAGATTCTCCGCACCCTGACAGATGAAGACTCCAAGCCCAGGAACGGCATGAGCATTGCCATTCTGGTGCGCTCCAACGACAATGCTGACGAAATCCAGAAACACCTGCTCAGCAAAACCCCCAACCTGCCAACCCTGCTGGTCAAGGACAGCCTGGCAGCAGCGGCATGCCCCATGGGCGAAATCCTGCTCTATTTCTTCAAATGGCTGCTGCACCCCGGTGATCTCGCCGCGCTCAACGTGGTGCGGGCCTCCTTCCTGGCTGAGCACATCGGCAAGGTCCCGGCACAGTCGCACGCAGAGCTGCTGCAGGAGCTGCAGGGCATCGGCTTCATCGGCATGATGCACAAGCTGACCGACTTGCTGCCGGAGCAAGACGCACGTGAGAACCAGCCTATCATCACCCGCTGGCAGAACGAAGCGGTTGCGTTCGACACCAGAGGAGCCACACTCGCCGAGTGGGTGCAGCACATGAAAAATCTGAGCATGCAGGCTGCAGGTGCCTCCGGCGCCGTGCAGATTATGACCATGCACAAGAGCAAAGGCCTGGAGTTCGACGCCGTCATCCTGCCTTATACCTCCACCGAAGCCACAGATACCACCAAGCACCTCAATTGCTTTGTGGCAGATGACAACCAGTCCCTCATCCTCCCCCCGGCAGGAAAGAAAGAATGGGCGCGCTTCGGCACCCTGTTCACCACCATGGCGGCCCAATGGCAGCAGCAGCAGCGCAAGGAAGCCTACAACCTCCTCTACGTTGCCATCACCCGCGCCAAGCGTGCCAACTACATCATCTGCCACGGCGCCAGACTGGTGGAGGTGCTCAAATCCGGCAAGGAAGATTGGAAAGGCTGTGCTCACTCCACCGGCGGTCTGCTCCGCCAGGCATGCGTCTGGATGACCCCGGCAGAAGAAGTATCCTACGGCGCGCTCACAGAGAATTGCACCTACATCACCAGAGGCACCCCCACCTGGTATGAAAATCTGGAGCCGAAATGCACCGGCACCGGTCAGTCTGCCCGGCCTCTCCCGCTGGGAGAGGCCGTACCTCGCCGCAAACGAGTAAGCCCCTCCACCCTGGCCAAGGCTGAGGATAAGGAAACGCGCGAGGCAGAGGAACCCAGAAAATCCACCCACGCCAACTACGGCGAACTCACCGCCGCAGAGTTCGGCACCCTCGTGCATGCCGCCTGGGAGGAAATCATCTGGCACGATGCCACCAAGCCCGATTGGATGGAGGACAACGCACCTCGCACCAAGGCGCAGAGCGTGGTGTATAACGCCTTGCGGCAGCCGGAAATCGCCGCACTTTTCACCAGCAAGCCCAACCAGGAGGTCTACAACGAGCAAGCCATCGAAGCCATCAATGAAAAGGACGAATGGCTCTCCGGCACCATCGACCGACTGGTCCTCACCGTCGATTCCAGCGGCACCCCCACCGCCGCACACATCATCGACTTCAAGACCAACCAGCTCGACCCCACTCAGAAAAAGCCATGCGAGGCGCTGAAAAAGGAATACGCCGCCCAGATGAAGGCCTACCGCGAACATGTGTCCGCCGCCCTCGGCATCCCCAAATCCAACATCGCCGTATCCCTCCTCTCCTGCCCCCTGGGTGTGAAAGCAAGGATAGTTCCCTGCTGAGCAGATAGAAGCCCGGGCTCAGTCCCGGGCTTCCTGCTGCAGGCTGTCAAGAAGCATAGCCAGCATACCATGGGGAGAATTCCTCCTCCCTCTGCAATTATGCGGAACTGTTCAAATAAGACCGAATGGGTTTCAGGTTACCAATTATCAATGCGTCGCGATGCCATATACTGAGCCAATTTCATAGCCTTTATTTTTATCACGATAGTCGGGTTTGATGAGTACATTCTGCCAGCAAATCTGAAACTGCCCCCAAAAAACGTTATTTTTTGTTATTTCACTTGACGCGATACGACAAATCAGGTATACTTTCCCTGTCCTCGGGACTGGACGTTAAATAAGTTCCCGGGCTCGAAAGGGTCCGATTCATAGGGTAGTTGGGCACCTGGGAGTCTTCGGACTCCCAGGTGACTTCCTTTTCCGGGGGCGGGGTCTGCCGCAGCGGGTTTTCCTTTGTCTTTTATAGGGATTATTTAATCTAAGACTCTCTATAACATTTAGCTTGCATAATCGCTAGTGTATGTTACAATCCGCGCGCGGGGCGTTTCAACCCCGGGTTGTACAAGATGAATAAAACACTTCATATTGTAGCAACTTTAGTTGCTTATGTCATGCTCGCCGTGTCTCCGGTATGGAGCGCGGACTCCGCCGCAGAATCCTCGCAGCAAGGCAGCAGAAAAGGCATTGCCTGTTTTGAAGATTTGCGTGGGCGCGTTCTGGCAGTACCCTCCTCCACCGTGCAGGATATTTATGTAGAGGAGCATTACCCGGATATCAAGCTGGACCGCTTTGACACCGAGGCCGACATGATGCTCTCGCTGCAGCAGGAGAAGTGCGATGGCGCCATCATGGATGATGTTATCTGCTATGCGCTGGTGCGCAAGACCGAGGGCGTGACCATTCTGCCGGACAGTCCGGTGCCGCCCTGCCAGATGGGTGTGGTCTTCGGCAAGCACAACGCCGAGCTCTGCAAGCAATTCAACGCCTTTATCGCCCAGCTGAAGGCCAGCGGCGAGCTCCAGCAGATTATGGAGCGCTGGATCAAGCACTTCGACACGGCGGAGATGCCGAATCTTCCCCTGCCCACCCAGGGTAAGCCCATCCGCGTGGCCATGGAGCCCTGCACCGAACCCATCGTGTTCATCAAGAACGAAAAGATTGCCGGTTTTGATGCCGAGCTGGTGCAGCGTTTCTCAGTCTACATCAACCGCCCGGTGGAGATTGTGGAGATGGAGTACGACTCGCTGATAGCCTCCACCACCACCGGCAAGGCGGATATGGCGGCCTCGGGCATTCTCATCACCGAGGAACGCGCCGAAAGCGTTCTTTTCTCTGACCCGTACTACGACAGTCACTCCCGCGTGGCCGTGCTCACCAAGAACGCCGATGCCTCCATCGTCTCCGACAACGCCGGGGTACAGAGTCTCGGCATCTGGGGCACCATCAAGCGCAGTTTTGTGCGCAACATCATCGAAGAGCGCCGCTATATGCTGCTGTGGGATGGTCTGAAAGTCACCGTCTATATTTCTTTCTTCTCAGCCCTGCTGGGCACCATCCTGGGGGCGCTCATCTGCTACATGCGCATGAGCAACTGCAAGATATGCAGCACGATAGCCAAGGTCTACATTGATGTGATGCGAGGCACCCCGGTGCTGGTGCTGCTCATGATGATGTGCTATGTCGCCTTTACACAGTTCGACAACACGCCGGTGGCCATCATCACCTTTGCCATGAACTTTGCGGCCTATGTCAGCGAAATGTTCCGCACCAGCATCAGCAGTATCGATAAAGGGCAGACCGAGGCCGGCATAGCCCTGGGCTTCTCCCCTGTGCGCACGTTCTGCCACATTGTGCTGCCGCAGGCGGTGCGCCGCGTGCTGCCGGTGTACAAGGGTGAGCTCATCTCGCTCATCAAGAACACCTCCATCGTGGGTTATGTAGCCGTGGCCGACCTCACCCGCGCCTCCTACATCATCCGCGGGCGCACCTTCGACCCCTTCTTCCCGCTTCTCATGGTGGCACTCATGTATTTCCTGATTGCCTGGTTATTTACCTATATACTTGACCGCATCGGCAACAAAGTGTGCTGATTTTTCTGAACATCCCCAACCTCTTTAGAAACGATGATTCAAATCAAACACCTTCAGAAAAGCTTCGGCAAGATTGAAGTGCTGACCGATGTCAACCTGAACATCAAATGCGGTGAGGTTATCTCCATCATCGGGCCCTCCGGCACCGGCAAGAGCACCTTCCTGCGCTGTCTCAACCTGCTGGAGCAGCCCACCGGCGGCAGCATTGTCATTGATGGTGAAGAAGTACTCAACGGCCGCATCAACACCTCGAAACTGCGCCAGAAAATGGGCATGGTGTTCCAGTCGTTCAACCTGTTCAACCACCTCTCCGTGCTGGATAATGTGTGCATCGGTCCGGTGAAGCTGAAAGGCAAGAGCCGCAAGGAGGCCGAAGCCAAGGCCATGGAGCTGCTCAAGCTCGTAGGCATGGCAGAAAAAGCCCACGCCATGCCCGATGAGCTCAGCGGCGGCCAGAAACAGCGCGCCGCCATTGCCCGCAGTCTCTCCATGGAGCCCGAAATCATCCTTTTCGACGAGCCCACCTCTGCGCTCGACCCCACCATGGTCAGCGAGGTGCTCTCCGTCATCCGCGCGCTGGCACGCCAGGGCATGACCATGGCCATCGTGACGCACGAGATGAGCTTTGCGCGCGATGTAAGCACCCGCGTGGTCTACATGGACAAGGGTATTATCTACGAAGAAGGCACCCCGGAAGAGATATTCGAGCATCCGAAGCGCGAGCGCACCCGCGTATTCGTGAACCGCATCCGCGATTTCCACTTTGCCTTCCACAGCCCGGATTACGACCGTTTCCTGCTCAAATCCGAGTGGCAGGCCTATTGCAACAAGTATTTCCTGACGCGCGAAAGCATGCGCAAGGCCCAGCTCATCGGCAATGTCCTGTTCCGCAATCTGCCGCTGGACAAAGGCACGCTGGATTTCTACTTCCGCTATTCCGAGCAGACCCGCGAAATGAGCATGGAGGTCATGCTGCCTTTCGGCGTGGAACCCATTGAGCTTGAAAACAACAGCATCATCCGCGAACTCTGCGCCGATGTCGACTACAACTACGAGGATGACCGCGTGAAATACAAGCTGAAGCTGCGCCACAAAAACCGCTGATTTTTACCCTCACACCCCCTCATGCGTCCATGGTACGAACCATGGACGCATGATTCATTTCAACACTTGTAAATCAGTTGGAAAAAGAGAGCAGAATCGGCTTGCCAAGATGCGGAAACTCCTGTATAATGCGCCCGCATCCAAGCGATGATTCAAGCTATGTCCGGCAATCTCACTTACAAGCAGTCCGGCGTCGACACTATCGAGGCGCAGTCTTTTGTTTCTGATATCAGTGCACACGTGAAGCGCACGCAGAAAAACCGTCAGCTCTGCAATGCTTTCGGTCTCTTTGCGGCAGCATACGACCTTTCCTCCTACAAGGAACCGGTTATCGTAACCGGCACGGATGGCGTGGGCACCAAGACCGAAATCCTCTTCGACATGGATATGCTCGAGACCGCCGGTAAGGACCTGGTGGCCATGAACGTGAACGACCTGCTCACCACCGGTGGCGACCCCCTCCTCTTCCTCGACTACCTCGGCATTTCCAACCTGGAAATCGAGCGTCCCCGCATCACCCGTCTGGTGGCAGGCATGTGCGATTATCTCGAAAGCTGCAACTGCATTCTGGCCGGTGGTGAAACCGCCGAAATGCCCGGTGTTGTACCCGAAGGTCTGGTAGAGCTGGCCGGCTTCAGCATCGGCTGCGTGGAAAAGAGCGAAATGATTGACCCCAGCCAGGTTGCCGTGGGCGATATCCTCATCGGCTACCCCAGCGATGGTTTCCACGCCAACGGCTGGAGCCTCGTGCGCCGCGTACTGGCCCAGAACCCCGATCTGCTCACCGAAGCTGAACTGCGCGAGCTGCTGGCCCCCACCCGCCTGTACCACGATGTGGTGTACGACATGCGCAAGCTCGGCATCACCCCCAAGGCCTACGCCCACATCACCGGCGGTGGCCTGCCCGAAAACCTGGAACGCTTCCTCGGCGAAAAGGGAGCCGACCTCGAAATCCCCTACTGGAACAACGAACCCGCCCAGAAGGTGCTGCAGTTCGTTGACGCCGAAGACCGCTTCCACACCTTCAACATGCGCATCGGCTGGGTAGCCATCGTCTCCCCCGACCAGGTGGAACAGGCCCTCACCGCAGGCCCCGGTGGCTTCGTCATCGGCACCATGCGCGAAGGCAAGGGCATCAAGGTAACCGTGCGCAAGTAAACCACCCGAAAGGAGGAAACCATGTCCGCAGCCATCCGCCTGCTCAAACCGCTCTCGTACTTTGAGGAAAAGTATGGGAACCCCGAGTGGGCATTCAACAAGCTGTTCCTCCTGCTGGAGAAGCAGCGCAACCGCGGCCAGGACGGCGCCGGGTTCGGCAGCATCAAGCTGAACATGCCGCTGGGCGAGCCCTACATCTTCCGCTCCCGCGCAGTGGGCGGCTCTGCCCTCACCGACCTCTTCACCGCACAGCAGCGCAACCTGCGCCACATGCGCGAGGACGGCATCATCAACGGTACCGATGCGGCCAGCTTCAAGAAGCACTTCAACTACGGTGGCGAGGTGCTCATGGGGCACATGCTCTATGGCTCCAGCGGCGTGCAGTACGAAGAAGGCAACTGCCACCCCTTCCTGCGCCGCTCCAACTGGCCCACTCGCACCCTCATGCTCCAGGGCGATTTCTCCATGACCAACGTGGAGGAACTGCACGAGAAGCTCATGGAGCGCGGCCAGCACCCGGTGTTCGATACCAACACCCAGGCCATTCTGGAAGAAGTGGGCTACCACCTCGATGAAGCCCACACCGACAAGTACCGCGAGCTGCGCAAGCAGAATGTGGACGGTCGTGAAATTCCCCAGATTATCTCTGCCGAGCTCAACCTCTTCGACGTCATCGGCAAATCCTGCACCAACTGGGATGGCGGATACGTCATCATGGGCGGCGTGGGCAATGGCGATTTCTTCTGCCTGCGCGACCCGCACGGCATCCGCCACTGCTACTACATCCAGACCGATGAACTCATCGCCATTGCCAGTGAGCGGGCTCCGCTCATGAGCGTGATGGAGGTGGAAGAGAGCGATGTGCACGAGCTTGGGGCCGCAAACATGATACTGGTGAAGGCCGATGGCCAGGTGAGCATCAAGGAATACACCACGCCCGGCAAGTTCACGCCCTGCTGCTTTGAAGACATCTACACCTCCCGCGGTAACGACCCCGTCATCTACCGCGAGCGCAAGGCGCTGGGGGCCAATCTCACCGAGCAGGTGGTGGCCAGCCTGGATAAGAACGACTTCTCCAAAGCCGCTATCACCTTCATTCCCAACACGGCCGAAGTCTCCTACTATGGCCTGCTGGAAGGCCTGCGCGCCTACCGCCGCAACAAGGTGACCCAGGAGATGATTTCCGCCTTCCGCAAGGGAGAGATGAGCGAGGAGCTCATCAACGAACTCATCCTGCGCCGCTGGCCTCGTGCTGAAAAGATTGCCCACAAGGACATCAAGCTCCGCACCTTCATCTCTGAAGCCAGCAGCCGCAAGCAGATGGCCTCCATGGTGTACGACCTCACCTACGGTGCTATTGGCGAGGACGAAGTGCTCGTGGCCATCGACGACTCCATCGTGCGCGGCACCACGCTCAAGATGAGTCTGCTGAGCCTGCTTTCCCGCACCAAGGCCCGCAAGATAGTCATCGTCTCCTCAGCACCGCAGGTGCGCTACCCGGACTTCTACGGCATCGACATGTGCGAAATGGGGCAGTTCGTGGCATTCCTCGCCGCCATCAACCTGCTGCACCGCAAGGGACTCTCCAATGTCATCACCGATGTCTACAACGAGTGCCGCTACCAGCTCACACTGCCGGTAGAACAGCGCACCAACCCGGTACGCCGCATCTACAGCGCACTTTCTGAGGACGAAATCACCGCGGAAATCTCGCGCATGGTCACGCCGGAGGATTCGCCCTGCGAAATCCAGTGCGTCTACCAGACCCTGGAGGGGCTGCACAGCGCCATCGAAGCCCCCTGCGGCGACTGGTACTTCAGCGGCCACTACCCGACCCCGGGCGGCTACACCCTCATCAACAAGACCTACATCGAATGGTACGAAAAGACACGCGGCCAGGCCGGTGAGTTCGTGCTGTAAGATAAACTACCACCGGAGGCGGGGAAATCGCCACAGATTCCCCGCCCCGGTTGACTACCCAACCCCACCCTATGCCCCTCCACCATGAATACAGCCTCCAGAGAATCGTTTGCCGATTTACCGGATGAGGAGCTCATTGCGAGCACACTCGCCGGCAAAACCCGCGCATACGATGAACTCATCCGGCGCCACAGCCGCAAGCTCAACGCCATGCTCATCCAGATGCTCAACAGCGAGGCCGATGCATACGATGTAGCCCAGGAATCCTTCCTGAAAGCATTTCACTCCCTGCGCTACTTCAAAGGCAACAGTTCATTCTACACCTGGCTCTACTCCATTGCGCTCAACAACGCCCGCAATTTCCTCCGCAAGCGCAAACGCGAGCGCAACTACAGCCTCGATAACGATGAGAAAGGCAACCCGCTCGAAAAAGACAGCGAGCTGGCCGATGCCAATCTCGAATCCGACCCCGTGCGCAAGGCCCAGGTAAATGATCTGCGCGGCAAACTGGCCCGCGCCATCGCCCAGCTTTCCCCTGCCCACCAGGAAGTCGTGAATCTTTGCGACATCCAGGGGCTTTCCTACCCGCAGATTGCCAAGCTCATCAACATCTCCGAGGGCACGCTGCGCTCCCGCCTGCACTATGCCCACCGCCAGCTCCAAGGCTTGCTGGCAGATGAGATTTAACCAGTCTGCCCGCAGGGGCAGCGCCGTTCCGCATGCCGGCAGGGTATCGGAAACAGTCCCCATGGTCGGCCGACATCGGACATAAGCCTTGACCCGTCAAGGCGCTTCATGTAGAATACAGAGCAAATGAAGAATCCCATTGTCCGCAAGGTGGAACAGGTGCCGGTAAGCCGGTTTTATGAAAAATACCGCAGCACGCTGGAGATGCAGCTGCTCAACACGCCGCTGGGCATGTCGCGCCCGATTGTGCAGGCGGCATTCAACCGCCCGGGGCTGGCGCTTTCCGGGTTTTTCGGGTATTTTGCGCACGAGCGCATCCAGGTATTCGGCGCGGCGGAAATGGCATATCTGGGCACCATGACCCAGGCCGAGCGCGAGGACAGGCTCGACCGCATCTGCTGCCAGGATGCCCCCTGCCTCATCTTTGCGCGCGGGGTGGATGTGCCGGCAGATGTGCTGGCCATTGCAGACCGCTACAATCTGTGTGTGTTCCGCACTTCGCTGCTCACCATGGATTTCGTGAACCGCGCCACCTATATTCTCGAAAACGAGTTTGCCGACAGCACCACCATGCATGCCTGCATGGTAGACGTGCGCGGCGTGGGTGTGCTCATCACCGGCAAGGGCGGCGTGGGCAAGAGCGAGATTTCTCTGGGTCTGGTGGAGCGTGGTTCCTCTCTGGTGGCAGATGATATGGTGCGCATCCGCAACCTGGGCGGCGACCTCATCGCCACAGCCCCCCCGCTCTCCAGCGGCTTCATCGAAATCCGCGGGCTGGGCATCATCAATGTGACCAACCTCTTTGGTCTGAAAGCCTTCCGCAAGGAAAAGCGCATCGACCTGGTCATCAACCTCTTCAGCGGAGAAATGACCGAGATGGAGCGCCTGGGGCTGGAGCACAAGTATATCAACATTCTGGGCGTAGAGGTGGAGCACCTGAACCTGCCGGTGGCACCGGGCCGCGATATGTGCCGATTGGTAGAAGTGGCCGCCCTGGGGCGCTACCTGCGCGACAGCGGCTATGATATGGCCAGCGAATTCAACAAGCGCTTGAACAAGGAAATTGCCAACCGCGCCGTCTACCCCGGCAATGCCGAATAATGCATATGATAACTATTCCCCTTTCAGATATCGTATCCCTGCTGGACAGCACCCTGCGCATCAGCGAAATCAGAGACGCCTCGGTGGCCATGAACGGCTTGCAGGTGGAAAACAACGGCTGCGTCACCAAGGTGGCGCTCGGTGTGGATGGCTCGCAGAAAACCATCGATGATGCCATTGCTGCCGGTGCCAATCTGCTGGTGCTGCACCACGGCATTTTCTGGTGTGGGCTGCAACCCATCAAAGGCTGGTGGAAACACAAGGTAGAATCATGTCTGAACCATAATCTGGCCATTTACTCTGCCCACCTGCCGCTGGATATGCACCCACAGCTGGGCAACAACGCCGGCATCGCCCGCGCCCTCGGCCTGCAAGAGGTGCAGCCGGAGGTAGATTACCACGGCACCCTCATCGGCCTTTCCGGTATCTTCCCGGGCACGGTGGGCGAACTTCGCACCCGGTATGCCGAAATCACCGGGGCTCCGGTTACCGGAGTGGTACACGATACCACCCTGCCCGCCGGTCGCGTTGCCCTGTGCAGCGGTGGCGGCGGTGAGGAGATTTACCAGATGCACGCCAAGGGCTACGGCACCTACCTCACCGGCGAGGAAAACCACTGGGTGAGCAACGCCGCCCGCGATATGGGGGTGAACATCCTCTTTGCCGGGCACTACGCCACCGAAACCTTCGGCGTGCGAGCTCTCGGCAAGCTGCTGGAGGAACAATTCGGGCTCCCCACGGTGTTCATAGATAACCCCACAGGCATGTAACATGCTCATCATCGTAGAAGACCAGCTCGGCACCCGACTCGACCAGTATCTGGCAGCCCAACTGCCGGAGCTTTCCCGCGCACGCATTCAGGCGCTCATCAAGGAGGGCGAAATCACCGTGAACGGCAAGGCCACCAAAGCCAAAACCCCGGTGGAGCGCAACATGCGCATCGAGGTCAGCATCCCCGAACCCGAACCCGCCGAAGCCCAGCCGCAGGATATCCCGATTTCCGTACTCTTTGAAGACAAGCATGTCATCGTCATCGACAAGGAAAGCGGCATGGTTGTGCACCCCGCTGCCGGCAACCCGGACGGCACACTGGTGAATGCCGTTCTCTTCCATTGCGGCGATTTATCCGGTATCGGCGGCGTGGAGCGTCCCGGCATTGTCCACCGGCTCGATAAGGACACCAGCGGCTGCATTGTAGTAGCCAAGAATGACCAGGCGCACCTTTCCCTCACCACCCAGTTTGCCGAGCGCGATACGGGCAAAATATACCTGGCCGTGGTTCAGGGGTGCCCGAAGGAACAGATAGGAACCGTTTTCACCAACATCGGCCGGCACCCGGTGAATCGCCTCAAAATGGCCGTGGTGAACCCCGGCAGCGGCAAACCCGCCATCACCGACTGGGAGGTGCTGCACTACGACGCCGCCACCGATTCCTCGCTCGTCATGTGTACCCTGCACACCGGGCGCACCCACCAGATTCGAGTCCACATGCTGCACCTGGGGCATCCCCTCATCGGCGACCCCATCTATGCGCACCCCCAGCGGCAGAAAGCGAAGCCCGGCCGTCTCATGCTGCACGCCTGGCGCCTGGCCTTCAACCACCCGGCCGATGGCCGGCGCATCGCCATTCAATCCCCCATACCTGCTGAGTATACCCCCTGGCTCATCGGCCACGAGCTGCCGGAGTGGGAGGAAAACCGCACGAACTGACCATGAGGCTGAGCATGCACAGCAACGCCGAGGCAGGCCTGCTTCTCATCGAGTTCGACGATGAGGGACGCGCGCAGTTGCTCCGGGACATTGAACGCACCATCGAGGAACAGGACCACGAGTTCGGCATGCTAGGTGACAGACTCACCGCGGATGAACCACGCGGCGGCGACTGGAAGCTCAACGATTTCTACAACATTGTGTGGAATGAGGATGAGGAAGCGCCTCTGCATGTGGACGACAGCGTTTATATTACGGGGGGCAAAACTGCCCTCATGGATTTGTATAACCGCATCCGTCTGCTGCCAGCTGGCAGCAACAGTCTTGAACTGGCAGCCGAGCACAGCACGCCCCGCCGGAAGCGCTTCCGCTTTTCCTGGTTGCTGGGTGCTATCCTCAGCTTTTTCTTCCTGATTCCCGCAGCAGACCGATTCTTCGTGGCCGCCTTCAGTGGCAATGACAACTACTGGTTCCAGATGTGGTGCTACCTCGTCATCGCGGTAGCGGTACTGCCCATGCCATGGCTTATCACCCATCGCAGCCTCTGGAGCACGCGACTCAACGCCGTTTCAGGCCTCATCAGCGCCACTTCACTCCTGCTGCTGAATCTTGAAATCTTCGGCGCCCCCAGCAGATATTTCTTTCTTCCGCCCCTCGTCTGCCACACGCTGCTGTGTCTTTTTGCTGCCATTTTTGCCGCCACGGCCCTCTGCGCATTCTTCCGCCGCGGGTTGCGCCAGGCCACTCCCTCGGAAAAAGCGAAGCTGAAGCTCAGCGGCAGGCTGCTCTTTATTCTGATTCTCAATGCAGGGCTGGCCTTTGTGTTGATCCTGGCAGCGCTGATTCACGCCATCAGATACTGCGAAGGCCAGGCGGAGCCATCGGTCTGGCACCATGTTGTTATCTATGTGATGTCCGTTGCCGCCATCGCCCAGCCCCTCTGGCTACTGGCAGAGGTCCTGAAGCATGGTCGCCTCAAGAAAGTCTGCTATTTCCTGGCGGGGCTGCTGCTGATACCCGGGCTTCTCATTGCCGGCCCGGTATACCTGAACGATGCGCCTATCATCAGCATCGATTCCTACTCCCTGCGCATTCCCCTGGCTTTTCTCTTTATTCTGGTGGCCATTACCCTCTTCTTCTACCTGCGCCGGCAGATATTGAAATAACACTCTACGGCAAGCAGTAGACCCACAGAAGAATCAGAGAACAAACCGCCGGCAGGATATAAAGCACGGTGGTGACGATGCTGCGCCTACGCGTCTGCTGCAGCACCCAATAAAGCACAAAGAAGAGGCTTAGAGCATTGACCACCACGTGGAGCCATGGCACATAGTTTCCCAGCGCCAGGGCAGCTCTGAGGTTCCCCGTAGCCATTCCGCCTACGGAGTAAAAGGCTCCCGCAGCCAGAAGTGCCGTCCATTTGCCGCCATTCCCGCTCTTTCGGGCACACAGCCAGATAAAGAGCCAGGCATAAGCATAATCCAGGCACACAGTCTCGATAATCCCCGCGACAGAATAGTCGTATCCCCCCAAATCGATACACGCCAGCGCAATCCCGATACCCGAGGCCACCAGGGAGAAGACACCCAGGGAAAGCACGACCTGCCGCCAGGGGCATTTGAGCATATACACGCCCAGCAGAAACAAAATCAACGAAACCGAATGCTTTACATGCAGAAGAACCTGGTATTGCCACCCGGCAGCCTCCTGCATAAGCAAGGCATACAACACCCCGGCCGACAGCAGAATCATCGCATAGCGGATAGCCTCCCGCCTGCCGGGACGCAGCCACAACAGAGCAGCAAAAACCCCCACCAGATACACAAGAAACTCATCTACAGGCTGAGAAATCATGGCTATCAGGCATCTACAAGCACCTCACGGGCGCGGGTAGCACCGGAGGGAGAGGAAATAACGCCGTTCTCCTCCATCATGTCCATAATCTTGGCGGCGCGGCCATAGCCGATGCTGAAGCGGCGCTGCAGCAACGAGGTGCTGGCCTTGCGCTCGGTCACCACAAGCTGCACACAGCGGGTATAGAGCTCGGAATCTTCATCGCTCATGCCCTTGTTGCCGATACGGCCGCCGTTATCGGCATTCGGAGAGCCACCCTCGGCATTATCCATTTCGGCAGCCACGCCCTGCTCAAACTTCTGCTTGGCATGGGCGGCACAGTGGGCAATAATCTTGGCAATTTCGGCATCGCTCACAAAGGCACCCTGCACGCGGGTCATCTTGGTGATACCGCCGGGCGGCAGGAACAGGCTGTCGCCCTTGCCGAGCAGATTTTCGGCACCAGCCGTATCCAGAATGATGCGGGAATCCAGCGGACTGGCCACGCGGAACGCGATACGGCTCGGAATGTTGGCCTTGATGGTGCCGGTCACCACATTGGCACGCGGGGTCTGCGTGGCAGCCACCAGGTGGATACCGGCGGCACGCGCCTTCTGGGTCAGGCGGGCAATGTAGTTTTCCAGGTCTTCCTTCACCACCATCATGAGGTCGGCCAGCTCATCAATAATGATGACCACATACGGCAGCTTGAGCGGAATCGGCTCCGGGTCATCGAAGTCGAATTCATCCTGTTTCTCCTCACCCAGGGGGATTTCCTCCTCGGCCTGACGCTCGATTTCGCTGGCCCAGGCTTCCACGGCAGCGTAATCAATGGGGGAATCTTCTTCCTCCTCCGGCTCGTCCACAGGGCCATCGTCCTCGCGGTTGTTGAAGTCTTCGAAGTTACGCACACCCACCTGGCTGAACAGGCGGTAGCGGCGCTCCATTTCATTCACTGCCCAGCGCAGCGCACCAATCACGCGCCCCGGCTGCGTCACCACCGGGCAGATAAGATGCGGCAGCTTGCGGTAGGGCTGCATTTCCACCACCTTGGGGTCAACCAGAATGAGTTTCAGCTCCTCCGGGCGGAACTTGTAGAGCATGGAAAGAATCATGCTGTTGATGCACACGGATTTACCGGAACCGGTCGTACCAGCCACCAGCGTATGCGGCATGGCCGCCAGGTCGCCGATGACGGCATTTCCATACACATCCTTACCCAGCGCCACGGGAATTCGCAGCTTCGGGTTGTTGAAATTATCAGACTGCAACAGCTCGCGCAGATATACCGGAGATTTCTGCGCATTCTCCAGCTCGATACCCACGGTATTCTTGCCGGGAATGGGTGCCAGAATGTTCACCGATTTCGAACTGGTGGCCATCATGATATCCTTATCCAGCGCGGCAATGCGGTTCACGCGCAGACCTCGCGGCGGATAGAATTCATAGCGGGTGATACTCGGGCCACGAGTAATATCGCCCGGTTCCACCAGAATCTTGAAAGTATCCAGCGTCTCGATGATGCGCTGCTGCACATCCATCATCTCACGCTGGGCGGCATCTGTCACCTCCTGGGAAACAGGTTCAAACTTCAGCAAGTCATACGGAGGCAGCGGATAATCCTCGTACTGAACGCGCGTGTCCTTCTTGCCTACCACAGAATCACCCTTTCTGGGCGTATTCACACGGCTCGCCGGAGCGGGTGCAGGCGCAGCTGCACGGCGGGATGCCGCAGCACGCGGAGCTGCAGCAGGAGCCGGGGCGGGCGCGGGTGCAGGAGCCGGAGTGCGTACCCCCATGCGACGGTCTACCTGGGCAGCCAGCTGCGGCTTCACCCCTGCCCCGCGACGCGGTGGCAGCGGCATATCATCTGCACCCGGTGCATTCTGGAGCGCAATTTCCTCCTCCACAGGCGCCATCAGATCCAGCAGATTGCTGCGCTTGTTTGCAGAGGAATTATAATGCCTGCGGCCACTCGGCGGACGCTGCGTTTCCACACGTTGAGCCTCGCGGCGGCGGCTTTCGGCCATCTGCTGCTCAAATGACTGCACCGGCGGATAATCGGGTTCCTCATAGGCGGGCTCCACATAGCGGTGGGACTGAGCCTCCGCACGCTGCCGGACAGGCGCCACGGGCTGGTCATCGGTAAAGAGATAATCAGATTCACCGGAAGCACGGCGAGCCTCGGCAGCGGCCACCTCGGCATCAGCTGCGGCAGCTTCCTCCGCAGCAGCCAGCTCGCGAGCCAGCTGTTCCTGGCGTTCGCGCAGGCGGCGTTCGCGCAGCTCGCGGCGCTGCTCGCGACGGGTAGCGCGGTGCTCCCGCCAGCGGCACCACAAATCCGACAAATCATACCACACTTCCTTCCAGAAACGGATAAAGGTGAAGCGGGCAAAATATATCCACGCTGTAGCATGCAGCAACAGAAACACCACCAGCGACCAGCGGGTTCCAATCAGCGGCTCCACCACGCAGATACCATCCAGATACCCCAGCAGACCGCCTACCGAATACAAACTGTGCGCACGCTGCCACCCACCCAGAAACCACGGCTGCAACGCCAGAATCGCACTGGCAAAAATGACCAGGCATATCATCGCCACCAGCTGCAGCACATACGGCCGCCGCGGCCAGATAACCAGCCCGGTGCAGAAAATCACCAGCAGAGCCAGTGCATACAACGAGGCCGCACCAAACATCCAGTTGCACAGGCCCGCCAGGTAAAGGCCGACCAGCCCCAGCCAGTTGGTACAGGGTGCCTCCTCTGCCGCCGAGCCCCCCGTCGGGTTCAGGAAATCCCAGCCCATCTCTGCATGATTGTAACTCAGCAGGCTGCATGCCAGCACCAGGGCAAAAGCAATCAGACAAGACCCGGTCAATCTCGTGGGCCATGTCCTCTCTTTTCTGTGGGGCAGCTGGGGTTCTGTCTCGTACTCCATATGACGGCAGCCCTATCATACCTGTATTCTGCCAATTTCGCAAGCTCAAAATAAAACGCTGACAGCCTGCGCGACGACCGGCACATTCAGCTACTGTGCCGCACTTGCAGCTTGACCCACGGCGGCATTTCTGCTAGTGTGTGACGAATGCTCAAAAGACTGCTCAGCTGCCTGTTGGTGGTAAGCCTGGTGCTTGCCCTGGCGGGATGTAACCAGGAAGACCCGCACAGCAAGGTGATCCGCATAGGCGGATTCCCGAATGTCACCCATGTGCAGGCACTCGTGGCGCGCAACATGACCCGCCACGGCGAAGGCTGGTTTGAACGCTACCTGCCCGGCTACAGCATTGAGTGGTACACCTATAACGCCGGGCCTACCGCCATGGAAGCACTTTTCGGGCGCACTGCCGACCTCACCTATGTGGGGCCCAGCCCGGCGCTGAATGCCTATGCGGTATCTGCCGGGCGCGAGGTACGCCTGCTGGCCGGCGCCGTGAATGGTGGCGCAGCCCTGCTGGTTCCCGCCGGGAGTAATATTCGGACAGCGGCAGATTTCAAGGGGCGCAGCATTGCCACCCCCCAGCTGGGCAATACACAGGATGTTTCCTGCCGCGCCTGGCTGGCCAGAAACGGGCTTCGCACCTCTCTGGAAGGAGCCGGGGACTGCCGCGTGGCCCCCACGCCGAATTCCATGCAGCTCCAGCTCATGAAACAGGGCGATATCGATGCCTGCTGGACAGTTGAGCCCTGGGTTTCCCGCCTCGAAAGCATGGCTGATGCCCGGATTCTGGTGCAGGAACCCGATGTGGTCACCACTGTGCTGGCTGGGCGCGTGGTCTGGTTGAAAAATCACCCACAGGAAGCTGCGGCCATCATCCGCGCCCACTGCGAACTGAACCAGTGGATTCTGGAACACCCGGAGGAAGCGCAGGCGCGCATTGTGGAGGAACTTACGCTGCTGACCCAGGCTCCCATGGAACCTGAATTGGTGCGCAGCGCCTGGGCGCGGCTCAAACTGGTGCACGAGATTGACCTGGCCGGGCTGAATCAATTTGTGAAGGACGCGCAGGATGCCGGACTGCTGGACCGCGTACCGCCGCTGGAGGGAATCATTTACAAACAAGACTGATGACACAGGAAAAACTACACCAGGAAATACACAACTTCCCCACCGCCAAGCTCAGCATTGAGCATGTGTGCAAGGATTTCGTGACCAAGCGCGGCACAGTGCGCGCACTGGACAATGTTTCACTCACAATCAACGAGGGCGAATTTGTCTGCTTTGTGGGCCCCAGTGGCTGTGGCAAATCCACCCTGCTCAATATCATTGCCGGGCTGGATAAACCGGACAGCGGCATGGCACTTATTGATGGCACCCCCATCACCGGGCCGGGAAGAGACCGCATGGTCATGTTCCAGGAGCACGCGCTTTTCCCCTGGCTGGATGTCATCGGCAACGTGATGTTCGGGCTCAAGCAGAAACCGAATCTCACCGATAAGGAACGCCTGGAGGTTGCCAAATACTATCTTTACCTGGTGAAGATGGACCGCTTTGCCCACGCCAATATTCACGAGCTGAGCGGCGGCATGCGCCAGCGCGTGGCGCTGGCTCGCTCGCTGGCCCCCAATCCCAAGATTCTTCTCATGGATGAACCGTTCTCGGCGCTGGATGCCATGACCCGCGAGCGGCTGTACGGCGATATCCAGGATGTATGGGAAAAGCGCCGCAAGACGATTGTATTTGTGACCCACAATGTGCGCGAGGCCGTGTGCCTGGGCAGCCGCGTGATTCTCTTCTCACCGCACCCGGGACGCGTGCGCGAGGAATATCCGGTCTATCTGGCGCGCCCCCGCAATATCAACAACCACGACCTGGCCGACCTCTCGCAGAGTATCACCTCTGCGCTCAAGGGCTACACCGCAAGCGAATCCGACTAACACACCATGAAACGCATCATCATCACAACGCTCTTTTTCATGCTGCTCATTCTGGTGTGGGCGGCGCTTACCGGTGACCTCAGCGCTTTCGGGCTGGATATCAGCCTGTGGTCGCCGTATGTTCTGCCACCGCCCAGCACGGTGGGGCATTACCTGTGGGATAACACGGTAAACGGCAAAATACCGCTTTCCATGCTCATCACCCTGCGGCGTCTGCTCATTGGTTATCTCATCGGCCTTGTGCTGGGTGTGCCGCTGGGCATGCTGGCTGCGCGCTTCCGCACCGTCAACGATACACTGGGTATGCTGGCGCTGGGCTTGCAGGCGCTGCCCAGCGTGTGCTGGGTGCCGCTGGCCTGCATCTGGTTCGGGCAGACGGAAGCCGCGCTGCTCTTCGTGGTCATCATGGGCACACTGTGGAGCGTGCTGCTCTCCACCCAGAACGGCATGAAGAATGTGCCGCCCATCTATGCCCGCGCAGCGCGCACCATGGGTTCCAGTCCGCTGCACACGCTCATTTTTGTAACGCTGCCTGCCTCGGCTCCCTTTGTGGTGAGCGGCATGAAACAGGGCTGGGCCTTTGCCTGGCGTTCACTCATGGCAGCAGAAATCTACGTATCGGTAGTCTCCGGATTCGGTATCGGGCAATACCTGCACTACGGTCGCGAATTGCAGCGCATGTACCAGGTTATCGGCATCATGTTCATCATCATCGCCGTGGGGCTGCTGGCAGATAAGATTCTCTTCTCACCGGTGGAATCCTGGCTGCACCGCCGCTGGGGCACAGATAAGGAATAATTATGAACTGGATTGACGAACTTTGCGCCGCTCTAGGCGATTGCGTACGCACGGATGAGGAAACGCTGCGCGCCCATGCCGGCGATAAATGGTATGCCACTGCGCTTCCCCAGGCAGTCGTGCTGGCCACCAGCACTGAGCAGGTTTCCGCAGCCCTGAGCTTTGCTCATGAACGGGGTATTCCCGTGACCCCGCGTGGTGCAGGCGTGGGCTATGTGGGCGGTTGCGTGCCGGTCAAAGGCGGGATTGTCATTTCCGTGGCGCCCATGACCCGCATTCTGGAGGTAAATCCAGGTGATGGCGTGGCGGTGGTGGAAGCCGGAGTGCTCACGGCAGACTTGCAGGCCGCCTGCGCCAAGGTCGGCTGGTTCTACCCACCCGACCCCGCCTCGCGCAAGGAATCAAGCATCGGCGGCAATATCGCCACCAATGCCGGTGGCCCCCGCTGCCTGAAATACGGTGTAACCCGGGCATATGTGCTGGGACTCACCGTGGTGCTGGCAGATGGCCGGGTGCTGCGCTGCGGCGGGCGCACCCATAAGAACAAACAGGGGTTCGATTTAGTAGGGCTTTTCTGCGGCAGCGAAGGCATGCTTGGCATTGTGACCGAAGCCACGCTGCGCATCATCCCTGCTCCTCCCGCCCGAGCTGCGTTGCATGCCAGTTTCCCGCAGTTTGCCCTGGCAGCCGCAGCTGTGCAGAATACCCTGCAGGGCGGCCACTTGCCCTGCGCCATCGAAATCACCGATGCCTTCACCCTGGCAGCTGCGCGTAAGCACCTGGGCCCCAGTGCCCTGCCCGCAGGAGCCCAGGGGCATATCATCATCGAAATTGACGGCCAGGAAGATGCCGTAGCCACAGAATTAGAAGCCATAGCCGCCATTCTGCGAAACACAGGCGCCACGGAGGTTGTCTATGCCCGCACGGGGGATGAAGTGGAGGCCATCTGGCAGCTGCGGCGGGAATTTTCCTACAGTCTGAAAGCTACCGGCCTTACCAAGCTGAATGAGGACATCGTGATTCCCCGCTCGCAACTGGTGGAGCTGGTAAGCTTCTGCGAGAACATGCAGCACGAAACCGGAATCCCGGTGGCTTGCTTCGGGCACAGCGGCGATGGCAACATTCACACCAATATCATGGTGCTCAAGGATGCCGAGGGGCGAGATATCCGCGAACCAGCCGATGCACTGGTCCACCGCCTCTTCGCCTGGGTCATGGGGCATGGCGGCAGCATTACCGGCGAGCACGGCATCGGGCTGGCCAAGGCTCCCTGGTTTGAGCAGGCCATCGGCAGTGTGGCGCTCGATACCCACCGCGTACTCAAGGCGGCGCTTGATCCCGCCGGCATTCTCAATCCCGGCAAGATGGGGCTCTAACACAATGGAGGATTGACACCGCGGGACATTCGTCCTATGATAGCGCCCACACACAATGAAAAAACTCATTTCCTTTATTCTGATTGTCATTATTGCCGTACTGGGCACTATTTACACCCTCACGGCAACCGGGCATCTCAAAGGCATCGGGCTGACGGCTCCGGTAGAAATCACGCTGCGTGATTCCCTGCTCTTTTCCGGCAAGGTGGTGAAAGTTGCCAATACCGATAAAGAGACCCCGCTTGAATGCACCCTGAGTGTCAGCACCGCCAGCGGAGACACGAGCAAAACCCACCAGTTCAAGCTCAATCCCGGCTACTCCTGCGAAATCGGCATGGTGCAGATGCAGTGGAATTTCAAATCCGGCGAAAAAGTACAGGTGAAAGCCAAGGGCTACCTGCTGCCCAAGCGCTTTGTCATTCCCTGATGTTGAATCACCCCCCGTTTTTTTCTGCCCGCGGTGACAAGCCGCGGGCTTTTTTCATTATGACTTTACACCCGCTTGCACCGCAGCGCAATACGTGCTAAGCTGCCGCCATGGATAAAGAACAAATGATTAAAGTAATGTCCTATCTCATCGGCTACCGCGTAGGCAGCCAGGTTATGCCGCAGATGCTGCCCGGTCTTCAGGGCGACGATGTGCTGGCAGAGATGCTGGGCAAGGGGTTCCAGGACGGTCTTTCCGGCAATATGGATATGAGCCTCATCGATGAACATGTGAACGAATACCAGCAGACCTTCCTTTCCATGCTCCAGAAACGTGGCGATGAAAAGGCTCAGAAGAACCTTGAAATCGGCCAGAAGTACATGGAAGAAAACGGCAAGCGCGAAGGCGTGACCACCACGGAATCCGGCCTGCAATACGAGGTTATCACCCCCGGCACCGGCGAAAGCTATGACGCCGCCAAGCATGGTGAAGCCCCCACCGCCGAGGTGATGTACAAGGGCACGCTGGTAGACGGCACCGTGTTCGACCAGAGCCAGGCTCCCGTGAAATTCAACATCCGCCAGGTGATTCCCGGCTTTACAGAAGCCCTCAAGCTCATGCCTGTGGGTGCCAAGTGGCGCGTCACCATTCCCGCCAATCTGGCCTACGGGGCCAACGGTCCCGGCAGCATCGGGCCGAACAGCACCCTCATCTTCGAAATGGAGCTGCTGGGGCTTACCAAGTAATCAGTTACCCACAAAATCCACCATGGCCGACTACTCCTCCCGCCGCACCACCATCATCCGCGTAGTTATCTTTGCGCTTCTGGGCGCACTTCTGCTGGGTTATGGGCTCGCGTGCCTCGAAGGTTCCGAGCGCTGGCTCTGGGCTGGTATCGGTGTATTTGACTTTGTCTACGCCGCTATCATCTCCCGCCCGCTCTGGAGCAAAAACGACTGATTCCCTGCAACTCGCAGAAACAATCAGCGCCGCCCTCGTTTCCGGGGCGGCGCCTTTGATTTTTTTACTTTTTCTTGGGGAAGGACACCTTCACCTTCTTGCTCTTCCAGGCGCGGATGAAGTCCTGCTCCAGACGCTCAACTGAGCGGTGCGGCTTAATCAGCTCCTGCGCTGCTTCCTCCGGTGTCTTGCCGTCAATCAGCGCCTGCAGATAGGCCTTCATGGCATCCACACCCTTCTTGCCATCCAGATGCACAAAGAAGGCAATGGTCATGGCGGAAAGGAGGTACGTATTCTTTCCCTGGGGCATGTAGCCATACATGGTGGACTGGTCCATGGTGAAGAAGTCCTCCAGGCTGAAGTCAAAATCCAGGCCTCCATTCTCACCGAAATTCTTGGCAGCCTGCTGAATGGCAGAGAAGCCCATGGAGAAATCCAGGTCTTCACCCACATAGGGGATGTAGCCCACGTATTCAGCCCAGCCCTCGTTTGCCCAGATAGGCAGGTTGTTGAGAAGGAACTGCTGGTGCGTCAGCTCATGCACCAGGGCGTGCGTGTCAATATCCTCCTTGACCACGGAACCACCGGCACCAATACCCAGCGAGGGGAAAGGAATCATCACCTTATCCATGGCAATGCTCTGCTCGTTGGTCGTGCGCACCCCGGCAATGCGGCGAAGAGCACCCACAAACACACCAGCCGAGCCCTGCGGGCCACCATTATCGTGGTATGACTGCATGTTCGGCCAGAGCTGAACCATGAACTTTCTATCTCCACGCTCGGCCGTGGCGCGAGGCACAGGAATCACCTCGCCAATAGCCTTATTGGCAGCATAGGCGCATTCGCAGAGGCGGGCAACTGTTTTCTGGGCAGCATCATCCAGCGCTACGGGAGATTCATACTGGAAGTGATTGGAGCTGAAAACATGCTTGCCGACCTTCGCCTCGCTGGGGAATACCTCCGTGGCCTTCGGCACGGAAATAATGCGTGGCCAGTCGCCAGGCGAACTGACGCGCACTTTCTTGATTCCCTGCTTGCGCAGTTCCTTTTTCTTCTGGCTGGCCGCCTTGCGCACATTGCGCTCCTTGGATTTACTGGCCTTGGTCTGGCGCTTGGAGGAATAGCTATCTGCCGCATCCACCGTGGAGGTCAGCGGAAGCAATGCCATGAAACCGGCAAGTATCAAATACCACAATTTCATAATTCGTATCAGCGGGTGAGGCCATCTCGCTTGGCCTGGTTCCAGTAAGCGTATTCAGAGCGGTTGAAATCCACATATTCGGGAGAAAGGTCCGTGGTGTATACCACATAATCCTCGCTTCCCAGATTCAGGTTGATGACAATTTCAAATTCGCGGGCCTGCACTCGCTCACGCAGGTCATCGCTGGGGGTGTCCGTCTGCTCGCCACCGCGGCAGGCCGGAAGGCCGGCAATGTCGATATCCACCTTCTCCTCCACCACCATGGCGCCAGAGTAGCCCACCGCGTGAATGATGCGCCCCCAGTTCGGGTCACCACCGTTCCAGGAACTCTTCACCAGATTGGACTTAGCCACACCCTCGGCTACCTTCTTGGCTTCCTCGGCAGTGGGAGCCCCCTGCACCTTCACCGTCACAAACTTGGTCACGCGCTCGCCGTCCTGCACAATGCGCTTGGCCTGCCCCAGCATCACATGATGCAGAGCTGCCACAAACTCATCCCAACCCTCGGCGCCGGGGGCCAGCTGCACCCCGGATGCACCATTGGCCATCACCAGCGTGGTGTCGTTGGTGCTCATGTCACCGTCGATGGTGATGCGGTTGAACGAATGCTCCACACCATCGCGCACAATGGCATCCAGATGCTCGCGAGCCACGCCGGCATCCGTGCAGATGAGGCAAATCATGGTGGCCATGCAGGGGGAAATCATGCCGGCACCCTTGCAGCAGGAACCAATGCGCACCGGCTTGCCGCCGATGGTGATTTCAACGGCGACTTCCTTCTCCCGGGTATCGCTCGTGATGATGGCGGAGGCCACATTGTGGCCGTTCTCGGCGGAAAGATTGCTGCACAGCTCCGGCAGTCGGGGCGTGATGCGCATCATGGGCATAGGCAGGCCAATAACACCGGTGGAACAAACGGCCACCTCACTGGGAGTAAGTCCCAGCTGCTCGGCCACCACGCGGCACTCCGTGCGGGCGTCTTCCACACCGCGCACACCAGTACAGGCATTAGCATTGCCACTGTTGACCACAATGGCGCGGATGTTGCCGCGGCTCAGGTGGTGCTCACTCACGCGCACACAGGCGGCTCTCACCCGGTTCGTGGTAAAGGTGCCCGATGATGTGGCCGGCAGTTCAGAATACACCAGCGCCAGATCCAGACGCGTGGCTTCCGGTTTCTTGATGCCACAGCTCAGTGCATTTGCAACATACCCCTTGGCGGCGGTTACGCCACCCTCAATACTCTTCATTGTACCAGCAGACATGGGTTAATAGGAATGATTCTTTGTACGCACCCACTTTGCCACAGTTCCCCTGTATTATCAAGCAAAAACAGCTTTCCTCCCCATAAAACATGAACCACCCCGGCTGTGTTCAGCAACCGGGGTGGTGTCAACTTTTCTCTCTCTTTTACTGAACCTCGCTCTCGCGGGTACAGGGGCATTTTATCACGTTATCCTACCATGTCAAGGGGATTTTTGATAAAATCACACTATTTTTGCAGAATTTTGGCTAAAACCTCGATACAACGGGCATTTTCCTGAGCATTTCCGATAGTAATGCGGATATACTCGTGCAATCCATAGGCCGCCATGGGGCGCATGATGACCCCCTGGGCGAGAGCCTTCTTGAACACATCCACACCGTTACCCACATTGACGAGGATGAAATTCGTGTGGCTGGGCACATACTCAAGCCCCATCTGTTCGAAGAAATCGGCATACAGCTTCCGCCCCTCAGCCACCATAGCAACCGAGCGGGCGATATGTTCCTTATCATCCAACGCGGCAAGAGCCCCCACCTGCGCAAAGGAATTCACATTGAAGGGCGAGCGCGCCTTATTGAGCAGGTCGGCAATCTCCGGCGTCGTGACAGCATAGCCGCAACGAGCCCCCGCCAGGCCATAGGCCTTGGAGAAGGTGCGCAGAACCACCACATTCTTCCCCTCCTTCACGAACTTCACGCTATCCGTGGGCAAGCCGGCAAATTCGATATAAGCCTCGTCAATAGCCACCACAACATGCTCCGGCACGCGGGAGATAAACGCCTCCAGCTCCTCCTGGCTCACCATAGTACCGACCGGATTGGTGGGATTGGTGATGAACACCAGGCGCGTCTGCGGGGTGATGGCCGCCAGCATGGCATCCAGGTTGTGAACCCATTTATCGCGGTTGGGGATGGAAATATAATCGGCGCCCAGCAGCTTGGCCACAATGGGGTACAGCGTAAAAGCATAATCCGCAGCAATCACCTGTGTGCCAGGACGCAGGAAAGCATGCCCCACCAGCTCAATCAGTTCACTGCTGCCATTGGCTACAGCCGTATTGGCAAACGCCACCCCATGCTCTGCCGCCACGCGACTACGCAAGGCAAACGACGCGCCATCCGGGTAAATGTGCATACCGGCAGCAGCCTGCTGCATAGCCGCAACTGCCTTGGGCGAAGGCCCCATGGAATTCTCATTGGAAGCCAGCTTCACAATATCCTCCGGCCGCAAGCCCAACTCGCGCGCCGTCTCCTCAACAGGTTTGCCCGGCTGGTACGCCACCAGCTCATACACATTCGGGTTAGCAAAGGGAATGATGCTCATAATTCTTGAGCACCATTATACCCCTGCACCACTCCGGCGCAAGCCTTCTTTCCGGCATGGAGGGAAATCACTCAAAAAGATTCGGGTAGGAACGCAGCGCTACAGACTGGGAGAGGGCGCGAATTGTGCGCGAATCCTCTGCCTGCAAGGCCTGCTGGGCCATTTCCCGGCATTCTTCGTAGTTGAGATGACGAATGGCAAAGCGAATCAGCGGCAGAACATGAGTTCCCACAGAAAGCTCTGTGGCCCCCAGGCCCACCAGAAGCGGCACCAGCGTGATATCGCCGCCCATCTCGCCACAGATTGCAGTGGGTATTCCCGCTTCAATCGTCTTGTTTATCAGGCGGATAACACCGGGATGCGTGGAGCGGAACATGCTGGCCACGCGGTAGTTCACACGGTCTACCGCAATGGTGTATTGGGTGAGGTCATTGGTGCCAATGGAGAAGAAATCCACATAGCGGGCCAGCACATCGGCCATCATGGCCGCACTGGGCACCTCGATCATGATACCCACGCGCATCTTTTCATCGAAAGCCTGCCCGCGTTCGCGCAGCTCGCGTCGGCATTCATCGAGGATATCATGCACGTCCTTAACCTCAGTAAGCCCGGACACCATGGGGAACATGACGCCGACCTTACCATGAGCAGAAGCGCGCAGAATGGCCCGCAGTTGTTCCTTGAAAATGGCGGGGCGGCTCAGCGACACACGAATGCCACGCCAGCCGAGGAAGGGATTGTCCTCTTTTTCATCCAGAACCTCAAAAGGCAATTTATCGCCGCCGGAATCCAGCGTGCGGAAAATCACCTCCTGCGGAGCGCATTCTTCCACCAGGCGGCGGTAATGCAGGTATTGGGCCTCCTCGTCCGGCAGGCTATCGCCACCCAGCAGAAAGAACTCGGTGCGGTACAAGCCCACGCCGTCTGCCCCGGAGCGCTTGACCGCGCTGTACTCATGCACAAAATCCACATTGCAGGCCACGTGGATGCGGTGGCCATCCCGCGTTTCGGCAGGCAGGTCCTTCATGTCCACCAGAGCCTGATACGCCTTCTCCTTTTCTGCCTGGAGACGCTCATAATAGGCACGGGTTTCCTGCGTGGGATTCAGGATGAGTACACCATTATAGCCATCGAGAATGGCGGGCTGTCCCACGCGGGATTCCATAACCAGCCCCGGAACGGCCACCACTGCGGGCAAGCCCAGCGAGCGGGCCAGAATGGCCGTGTGGGAGATTGCCGAGCCCATTTCCGTCACAAAGCCCAGCACATTCTGGGAATCAAGGTCCGCGGTATCACTGGGTGCTAAATCATAAGCTGCCAGCACGCAGGGTTCCTTGCTTACCGGCTTGTTCTTGCGGGTTTTGGCTCCGCCTTGGTCCAGATTCTTAAGCACGCGCTGCAGCACATCGCCAATATCGGCCACGCGGCTGCGCAGATAAGCATCGTCCACCTGGCGCATGGCCTCCATGAAGTTCTGCACCACCGCATAGTAAACAGAATCAATATTCTGCAAACGCTTGGGCATTTCCTTGCGCAGGCGATTCAGAATCATGCGGTCTCGCAGGAACAGGAGATGCGCATCAAAAATAGCGGCCTCCGAAGCCCCGCTCAATTCCTCCACACGCTGCTTCAGAACCGAGATTTCGGTTTCAGTGCGGCTGAGAGCAGCCTCAAATCGCTGCCACTCGGCCTCAATCTCGGTGGGTAGAATCGTGCGGATGAGAGGAGCTGCACAACCGCGAGCCTCCACCCGCAGCTTGCCCATGGCAATGCCGGGGGAAACAGGTTGTCCTTTGAACCGGCGCTCAAATCCTTCGCTCATATGACCGGGTTGTGGGTGAAGGGATAATAAAGGAAAGGCGAGGTTTTAATCCTCGCCGAACTTGCTGTTAATCAACTCTTCCAGAGCAGCTATGGCTTCGGCCTCATCCGCACCGTCGGCGGTTACGGAAATCTCTGCTCCCCAGCCTACAGCCAGCATCATGAGCCCCATGATACTCTTGCCATCCACCGCTTCATCATCTTTTTCAACCGAAACATCGGCCTGAAAGCGACTGGCCACGCGCACAAACTGTGCGGCAGGGCGAGCATGAATGCCAAGCTTGTTCTGAACGATGAGTTTCTTTGTAATCATGGTAGAAGTGCTGTGGGGTACTGTTCGTCCCTCATTATACCGAGAGCCGCATAAAATGCGAGCTTTTTTTTATTTTTTCCTTAATTTTGGCGGGAAAGAAGCGCCGCGTACGCGCCATCAGCCAGCTCCCGGTGCGGCAGGGCCAGATACTCATCGACAAAAGAAAAATCCGGATGAAGGCGAAGGAACGCCTCGACCACAGCGCGGTCTTCCTCGCGATCAATGGAACAGGTGCTGTAAACCAGGCGGCCACCAGGACGAACAGCTGCGCAGGCCTGCTCCAGGATAGAAAGCTGCAGCGCCGCCAGACGTGTGATTTCGCCCGCGGAGAGGCGCCAGCGGGCATCCACCCGGCGCTGCAACACACCACTGTTCGAGCAAGGGACATCCAGCAGCACAGCATCAAATGCCCCCTGCCATTTCTCCGGGCAGGGCTGGGTCCAATCGTGCTGCGCCACCTGCACATCCTTTCCGCCGGCGCGCAACAGGTTTTCGCGCAGGGGCTTGAGGCGGAATTCTTCCACATCTGTGGCCAGCAGATGCAAATCGCCACCCGTTGCTGCCAGCATGGCGGCCGATTTACCACCGGGAGCAGCGCAGGCATCGAGCACCCGCTCACCAGCCTTGGGAGCCAGCAGCTGCACACAATACCGGGTGGAGGGGTCAGTCACATACAGCTGCCCTGCTCTCAGCGCCTCCAGCGGCAGCGCACCGTGCAGGCGATACCAGCCGGAAAGGTTTTCCAGCCGTTCCCAGGATTCCGGAATCTCACTGGGAGGATTATTCGGATTCACCCGGGCATATACAGGCGGCGTCAGCGAGTTCCACTCCAGCATGGCTCGTGTTTCCTGTTCGCCGAACTCGCGCTGCCAGCGCTTCACCAGCCACGAGGGGGTTGAATATCGCACTGCCAGCGGCAATTTCCCGGCCTCGGCTTCAAATTCGGCACGGCGCCGCGCAGCATTGCGCAGCATGCCATTCACCACACCACGCACGCGCTGGGGCGCCAGCCGAACGGTTTCACTCACCGCAGCATGCTCGGCCTGCCGCAATATGAAAAGCTGGCAAAGTCCCATGAGCACAAGCCAGCGCATTTTCTCCTCCAGCTTGCCGGGGCGCAGCGTCATGCGGATATGGTCAAGCCAGCTCAGATGCCGCAGCGTGTCGTACACAATCGCCTGCAGCAGCGAACGGTCGGAGGATGCCAGCTGGTGCTCAGCCGCCGCACGCGCTACCAGCGTTTCTGCGAAAATCCCCCCCTGCGACCAGCGCAGCAGGCATTTCCAGGCGAGATGACGAACTGTAGGTTTCTCATTCATACCAGCTTAATCCATGTTCAACGCCTCGTGCAGCGGCAAAAGACCATTCCAGGCCACAATGGAGCCCTTGACCTCGTCCTCCGGGCTGGGAGTAAACTCTACCCTGCCCCCGGCTGCCTCCAGAATCACGCGGGCAGCCGCAAAATCCCACAGGCAGATACGCCCTTCGATGTAGGCATCGAATCGACCGGCAGCAATATAACACAATGTGAGTGCCGCGCTGCCCAGAATCCGGATTTTACGCACCTGGCGGGAAATATGCGCAAAACGACGCACCCCGGCCTCGCCAGAGCCATCGTGCGTGCCATGCCCGATGAATACCACGGCCTCGCGCATGAGGTGGCGCCCGGAAACGGCTATCGGCGCACCATTCAACAGGGGTTGCTGCCCGGCAATGGCCTCAAAACACTCCTGCTGCATGGGGTCATACACACAGCCCAGCACAAACTGACCGCAATGCCGCAGTGCAATGCTCACGCAGAATATCGGTATACCGTAAAAATAGTTTACGGTGCCGTCAATCGGGTCTACCACCCACTGAAAATCGGCATCGGCCTCGCCGCCATTTCCCTCTTCGCCCAGAATGGAGCTATGCGGAAACGCCGCCAGCAGATGCTGCGTAATCAAGGCCTGGCAATCCTTATCCAAACGCAGTTTGATATCGTGCAGCAACGATTCATCCACCTGCTTGACAGCGTGGAATTGCTCGCGAAGGAACCGACCGGCCTGGAGGGCAGCCTGTTCAGCAACACGCAGGTATTCGGAGTAATCAGGCATCATGAAGCACTATTGGTCTGCGCTGTGGCGGCTTTCTTCGCTTCCTGTGCTGCGAGAAGCTCAGCACGGGCTTTCTCGTATACCTCGCGTGCCAGTCTGGACGATGCACGCGCCAGCAGTGGCCGCAGCTCGCGAGCCGACGCATGGGGGTGAGTGGGGTCATCATAGCCCATCCACACAAAAGTACACACGCCACGCTTGCGGAACACCATCGACCAGTACCCATTTCCTTCAGGCAGAGCTTCGTTCAGGGTAGTGGGTTCGCTTTCAGCCACACGGAACGGCGGCAGCGTTGCCACAGCCCCTGCGCTTTCACGGCGGAAGAGCTCCGGTGATTTTTCCGGTTCATAGTTGTAAATAAGCTGGCGGTTGCTGTTCCAGATAGCATTCACCATGCTCAGGCGATAACCGCGGCCTTCATTCAGAAGGCAGAAGAGAA
Organism: Akkermansia sp.; assembly: GCA_045657445.1. GTDB lineage: Bacteria > Verrucomicrobiota > Verrucomicrobiia > Verrucomicrobiales > Akkermansiaceae > Akkermansia. Next base: position 46,558 of record JAZOTC010000022.1, read on the forward strand.
GACGGGCTAAATCCAGGCGGCGTATCTGGAACAAGCCATTGTAGAGGTAAAGTTCCTGTTCCTGCGAGGGAATTTCAATCGGCAGCTTCAGCGACTTATAGAAGGAGCTCACCACATCATACCCCATGCGACGCCCGGTCACCTCGGTGCTGCGGGCAACAATATGCATATCATCCCCACCAGGCATGCAGGCACAGCAGAACAGGAATGGCGCCGCCACTCGCCCAGGGCGCACCTTGTCCAGCCAGCGGTCGCGACCATCGGCCGCGCTGCGGCCACCAACCAGCGCCAGCACCTTGCCGCGGTGATCACGGCGGGCATCCACCACCAGCACACAGCACTGGAGAATTCCCTTGAGGTCATTATTCTCGCCACGCACCTTGAATCCTTCCGGGCGGCGCATGCGGTTGAAGGCAGTCCGGGTGGCCTCGGCATCCTCCGGGGTCATACCAGCCAGCCAGGCCTCTGGATATTCACCGGTTTTCTCCACCGCAGAGAGCGCTTTTTCCACAGCGGTTTCCAGGTATTGCTGCAGCGGGAGACTGAGGCTGGAAACCACCGAGATACCACCAGAATGCTCCGGTACCTCATCGCCCATTTCCTGCAATTCATGCCGTGCCCACATCACGGAGTAAGAGGTGCAGATATCCGATTCGCTGTCGCGCGAGCGCAGCACAATGGGAGCCGCAGTAGCCGCATTGCATTCCTCCTGGGAAATCATCTCACACTCCAGCATGCGTTGCAATGTCTCGTTCTTCACGTTCATTGCCTTATCCATGCTGGTAATGGGGTTGTACCACGAGGGCGCACGCACCAGACCAGCCAGGGTGGCGCATTCTACCAGATTAAGCTCGCTGACAGACTTCCCGAAATAATGCCTGGCTGCCGCCTTGATACCGTAGCAATTCTGGCCATAGAAAATACGGCTGAGGTACTGCTCCAGAATCGTGTATTTATCGTAGTGGCGCTCAATGCGCTGGGCCAGCATCATTTCCAGGAGCTTGCGGTCCATGGACTTACCCGAGAGTTCATAGACATTGCGGGTAAGCTGCATGGTGATGGTGGAAGCCCCCTGCTGGTAACGCATCGATTGCAGATTACGCCACACCGAACGCAGCACAGACGAAAAGACCACCCCGCCATGCTCAAAGAAGTTCTCATCCTCTCGCGCCACAAAGGCATTCACCAGATGCTTCGGCAATTCATCTCGCGAAACGACGCGCGATTCCTCTTCTGCAATGGAAGCAATGGGCTGATTGCCCGAATCGTAAAGCATGCTCACATTCACCCCGGCACACACCTGCTGCATATTGTATTGGGACGCCCGGTAGCCGTAATACCCCAGAATACTGGCAAAACCAAGCAGGAACACCCCCAGCACAGAGCCAATGATAATAAGTTTCTTCTGCCCTATGGACAAAAGACGATACCAGCTCTTGCGGCGATTGGGTGTGGGGGAATAGAACATGATTTTTCAGCGCATTCAGGATGCTTTACGGGTTTCCATGAACTTCTTTACCGCTTTGGAAGGCGTCCACTGCGGGAATTCGCTCTTCAAAGACTGCTCATACTGGGCCGCCTCGCCTGCTTTATCGCACTTCTTCAGCGCCATGGTAATCTTATACAGAGCAAGCGGCTTCAATTCCTTGTCGCTCACCACGTTTGCGGTGCGGCCATAATACTTGGCAGCCTCGCCGTACTGAGCATCCAGGTAGAAAGCGTCTCCCAGCGTGATGAAAAGCGTGGACTTGATAGGGCCGTCAATACCCATGGCAATGGCGGTTTCGCATACCTTGCGGGCTTCCTCACCACGATTCAGGCCAATGAGCAACAGGGCCTGGTCACGCATACCCTCTGCCTTGCGATAAGGCTGTGTCTCCATGGATACGTAATGCTCGGCAGCACTCAGACCACGGGCAAACAAGTTGAGCTCCAGGCGGGCGCGGGCCAGTGTCTTCCACACCAGCGGCTCCACCTTGGGGCGTTCCTTCTCGCTGCCATCGGCTGCGGTGTACTTTTCCCGCGGCTCGCGCACGAGCGCATCGGAGAGATACTTATCGGCCGACAGATAATCATGGCTCTGGAAGCACATCCACCCGCACCAGCGGAGAATGGCCGGCGGCAAGGCATTGTACGACCCCTGGTTGCTGCGCTCCAGCACAACAAGAGACTTCTTGAGATTCTCCGCGTCCTTCATCTTGAAGAAGCACTGCACCAGACGCAAATCCACCAGGGAGGCATACTGCTCCGGATACATGGTACGCGCTTCCTGGAAATGCGGCACGGCCGAGGCCGGGTCCTTTTCTGCGAGCACACCGGCGATATTGTAGTGAGCCTCTGCCAGAGCACCGGGCTTAATCTTGCGCCCCTGCTTGGTCATATTGTCGCATTCCTTGATAAAGCCCTGGTAGTAGTGAACCATCTTATCGGCATTGCGTCCGGCACAAAGCTTGGCGGCGCGCTGCCAGCACACGGCTACCGATTCGGAATCCGGGTAATCGCGAATCACGCGGTCATAGTCGACCAGCGCTTCATTGATGCTGCCCTTCTTGCCCAGGAACGTGCCGCGCAGGGTCAGAGCTTCGGGAACGCGGAAATCTGCCGGGAACGATTCAATGTATGTTGTCAGCGTAGGCAGCGGGTCATAGACAGCCCCCTGCGCTGCGGTCCAGGCTTTCTTGTACATGGCATCCGGACGCACCGCCTCTGGCAGATTCTCGAAATTCAAAGCGTCAAACTGGCGCGCAGCCGCCGCCGTATCGGAGGACATGAGACGGTCTGCATACATGAGGCGCACCAAGTCAATGCAAGGCAGACTGCCGGTGGGCGTACCGGGATTGGCATAGGTGCTCAGGTATTTCTCGGCCTCCTGGAAGAAGTTGCTGCCACGGACCTGCTGCAGGCAAATCATGCGGCGATAGCCGGCATCCGCCGCCAGTGGTGTACCCGGCTGGCATTTTTCGGCCTGTTCAAACCAGACAGAAGCGGCCTCGTACTGCCGCACCTCCATGGCCGACTGCCCCACGATGATGGAACGGCGCGCATCCTTGGCCGGGTCGCCCAGCGAAGTTGCCTGGGTCGAGGCCCGGCGCACAACCTCAGCATAGTTGCCGCTCTTGTAGAGCGAGAGTATGCTTTCCATCTGCGCCTCACCAGAGTATTTTTCCATACCGCGGATACCCGTCAGGCGGCTGTAAAGCAACTGGGATTCCTCAGACTTACCCAGGCGGGCAGCCAGGCGGGCGGCCTGTAGCGTGGCCGTACCCAGCACCCGCTCATCCAGTCCATTCATGTTGAGGATATTGCGGAAGAGCGAGTATGCCTCGGCGTCGTTGCCGTCCTCCGTCTTCATCTGCGCCAGGGAAAGCAAGGCACTCTGCAGAATAACAGGATTAACCCCCTGCATGAGCTGCAACGAGCGGAAAGAAGCCTCGGCTTCCTTGCGCTGCCCGGTCTGCAGCTGGGTGCGCCCCAGGCGGTAAAGCGCATCATTCTTCAACTCTGCACGCTTGGCCTCGCGCACCGTAATCTGGTAATAGCCCAGGGCCTTCTGCCACATCTGGCGCTCGGTTGCCTGGTTTGCCAGCTTATAGGCAGCCGCGGCGGCATATTCGCCCTTGTGGCTGTTGGCCAGTTCTCCCAGCGTGTTATTCGAGGCCGGAACATCGCCCGCCTCGGCCTGGCAGATAGCTTTCAGATACAGGGCCTTATCGCACATTGCGGACTTCGGGAACCGCTTCACGAAATTATCGAAAAGCATGGCAGCACGAGACATAGCATGACCACGGCCGACAGGGTCTGTGGCCGTGCGAGCCTGCGTGTACAGCTGCTCCGCAATGGCGTAGCCATCCGCCTCAGCATTGGCTACCAGGGGACCGTCATTAGTATTGGCAGGTTGTTGAGCAAAAGCCGGCACCAGGGAAACACCCAGTGCCAGCATGGAAGAAAGTCGTGTATTCATAATGGGGAAATCAGGTTATTCGGGAGAACCGCAGCCCCGCTCGCCACTATTTCTTGGCTTCGGGCATCTGCTTGGAGAAGGATACGTTCCAGACCCCTGCCTGTGAGCAGGTAGAAATCACATCTGCCATACGCTGCCAGCTCATCTGCGCATCACCTCGTATACGCACCGGCTGGTTCGGGTTCACGGCAATCATGCGCTGCAGCATGGCCTGGAGTTTATCACGAGTAAATACCTCGCGGTCAATGGTGATGACCAGGTCGCCATCTTCCTCGCGGGCGTTGATGATGATTTCATCAATGGCGCGGGAGGTTTCCTCGGTCGATTTGGGCGCCGTGGGCACCTTCACCTTGAGGTCCTGCTCGTTCAGGATGAACTTCTGGGTCACCACAAAGAAAATGAGCAGTAGGAAAACGACATCCAGCATCGGCGCAAGCTGGAAGCCAATCGGCTCAGGTACCTTGGTGTTAAATTTCATAGCAGCCGGGTATCAGCAGATTAATACACCTCTTCATCCAGCACTTCCTGGGCAGTACCACGCTGGTAGGTGCTGCTGAGGCGGCGTTCGCGGTCCATCTGCACCGACACAACGGAAAGAATGTGCGTGACGGCCACTTCCATATCGGCAATGCGCTTCTGAATGCGGCTGCGGAAGAACACATAGGCCGCCATGGCAGGAATAGCCAGCACCAGACCACCGGCCGTGGTAATCATAGCCTCGGCAATACCATGAGCCATCTGCATCTGCTTGACGCCCTCGAAGTTGCCGGCAGCCATCTCCATGAAAGTCTTCATCATACCCACCACGGTACCCAGCAGACCAATCATGGGCGCAATGGAACCGATATCGGAGAGCCAGTTAATCTGGCGGGTAAGGATATTTGTCTGGCGGGCGCCTTCGGCAGCAGCCACCTCGCGCACTTCCTCAATACCAGCGCGGGGGTTGCGCTGCAGGAACATGACAATCACATGAATGGTGAGCGCAAAGCTGGAGCCATCGCGCTCGCACATGCTCATGAGCCCGGCGTAGTCCTTGCGGCGAATGCAGGATTCCACCGACATCACCATACGCGGCGGCAGAACGGCAGATGTACGGGTTGTCCAGAGACAGACAAACATCACCATAAAGGCGATAACAGAAAGGAAAAGGAGCGGCCACATCAACGGGCCACCTTTTTCAAAGAGCTCCATGAGCCCCCAACCCATCGACTTCAGCGGATCTGTTGCAGAAAGGAATACTTGCATGTTCACGCGCGCATTATAGGCGAACTTTTGTGCAATTTCAAGCGAGATACCTGTCTGTATCGTATTTTTTGCAATTAATGAGCAGCTTTGCTCCTCCGGCGACTCTCCACAAAGGTGAGCAACAGATGCAGCAACCACAGCGGAAGATACCAACACGACATGCCCTCCAGCGATATCCAGGCCAGGCCTATACCATAACCCAGCATATCCATGCTGTCATCCCCCCAGCAGAAACCGCAACTCCAGATGGTGAGCAACAGAGGAATCACCAAGCCCAGCAACTGCAGAAAACTCCCCCGGCTCGTGCGGGCGGGATAGCACAGCGACCCGAAGACTGGCCCAAGAATGGCCAGGAATATCGAGCCAAACGAATACAGGTATGACACTACCGCCCGTACGGCCGGTAACGTTTCACCCCGGAGTAAATACTCCCTGATATACCCCACATGCAGCCCCGCCAGGGTCAGCACGGCACACACGATGATGAATCGCTGTATGAACCGCATACGCGGCACGGCGCAGGGTGCCGGCGGCTCGACAGGCTTCAACGCAGGCGCCTCATCGCGAGAGGGTTCGCACTTCATCACGCCCGGGCAATGCAGTTTTCTCAAGGTCTTGGGCTGGGTATTCATTGCTTCGGCATTGAACCACATAAGCCCTAAAAAGTCAACTTTTATTGATTTTTATGCATTCCCGTGCGGATTATGGTTGCAATCGCCGCATTTGCGGCATAGAATAGACTTATGCAGGATACATCACTCTTCCGCGCCTGGGCTGAGGTAGACACCGCCGCCATGCGGCACAATCTGGCCGTTGTGCGCCGCATTCTACCCGACCACAAGCAAATGGCTATCGTGAAGGCAGAAGCTTATGGCCATGGTATCGAAGGTGTCGTAAAAGCGCTGGATGATTGTGAGCTGGAGTTCTTCGGCGTCGCAACGCCTGCGGAGGCACTGCGCGTGCAGGAGGCGGGCTGCAAAACCTGCCCGTTTATTCTGGGGCCCTGCTTCCCGGCAGAGCGCGAAATGGTGGTGCAGAATGGCTGGCGCGTGGCGCTTTCGAGCCTGGAGGAAGCAAACCACTATAATTCCCTGGGGCAGCTTTACAATAAAAAGGTACACCTGCATATCAACGTAGATACCGGCATGGGGCGCGCAGGGCTGCTCCCCCACACGCTGGGCGAAATGGGAGCACGTCTGGCCGATTTTGAATTTCTGGATATCGAGGGTGTCTATTCTCACCTTTCCGCAGCAGCAGATGATATTTCGTTCACCCACAGCCAGATTCGTGCCTATGAAAGCGCCCTGGCAGAACTGAAATTGTATCTGGACATTCCCTACCGCCACCTCTGCAGCAGCTCTGCTGTGTTCAACTACAAGGTTCCCAGCACCAACATGGTGCGACTGGGGCGCATTCTGTATGGCTACTCGCCCATGCCCTCGCCCTACAACCGGGAATTGCGCAACACGCTCACCCTTTACAGCCGGGTTACCCTGCTGCGCACCCTGCCCAGCGACCACGGCGTTTCCTATAACCACACCTATGTGACCACGGCGCCCACCCGCGTGGCCACCATCGGCCTGGGCTTTGGCGATGGTTACCTGCACTACCTTTCCAACACCGGTGCCCGCGTCTACCTGAATGGGGAATACTGCCCGGTGCTCGGCCGCGTCACCATGGACCAGATTATGGTGGATGTCACCCACATGGACAAGGTGCAACCCGGCGATGTGGCGGAGATTCTGGGGCCGAATGTGCCGTGGGAAGAACTGACCGCCCGCGCCAAAACCATCCCCAGCAACATCATCACCAGCATTTCCGGACGCGTCCCCCGCGTTTATAAGAATTGATTCGCTTTCTCCTCTATTTATCCCGCACAAGAAAAAGGCACGCAAGCTGAACTTGCGTGCCTTTCTGTTTGAATAGCTTTTGCTAAAAGCGATTTCCTTTACAGAGCAGCCTTGATGATGGCGGCGAAGGAATCAGCCTTCAGAGCGGCGCCACCCACGAGGGCACCGTCGATGTCGGGCTGGCTCATGAGCTCGGCTGCGTTGTCGGGCTTCACGGAACCACCGTACTGCAGACGCACAGCCTCAGCAGCAGCGGCGCCGAAGGCCTCGGCAATCACGCCACGAATGAAAGCGTGGGCACCCTGAGCGTCGGCAGAAGAAGCCGTCACGCCGGTACCAATGGCCCACACGGGTTCGTAAGCGATAACAAGACCGCCCACTTCCTCAGCGGTAAGGCCCTCAAGGCCCTCTACCACCTGGCTCTTCAGCACAGTCTCAAGCTCGCCACCCTGGCGCTGCTCAAGAGTCACACCGATGCAGTAAATCGGGCAGATACCAGCGGCAAGAGCCTTCTTGATCTTCTTGTTGATGTAGGCGTTGGTCTCACCATGGTACTGGCGGCGCTCGCTGTGGCCAAGAACCACATACTTGCAGCCCAGTTCGTTGAGCATGGCGGTGGAAATCTCACCGGTGAAAGCACCGTTGTCGCGGTCGCTCACATCCTGAGCGCCCACACCGATGCAGGTGCAGCCATTGAGCGTCTCCATAACGGCGGGAATCGTCACAAAGGGAGGCACGATTACCTTGTCAACAGCCTTGCACTCGCAAGTAAGTTCATCCTTAAGAGCTGCGAGGAATTCCTTAGCTTCCTTCGGGCCCTTGTTCATCTTCCAGTTAGCGGCAATGATGGGGGTACGGGACATAGTAGTATTGATGTCTTGTTTTGACGGCGAAGAGCATATTCCAAATCATGTTGGGAGTCAAGCTCAAAATCCCCCGCTGCCCCCGCGCTGCCCATATTCTGTATTTTCCCGGGCAAATATGCATGATTAAGCTTCACATCTGTTTAGAAAGATGATAAAATCAGCCCATGGCTAATAAACCTGTAGTACTTATCATCCGCGACGGCTGGGGCCGCAACCCGCAGGGCCCGGAAGCCGCCAACAAGACCGGCGATGCTACCGTTCTCGCCAAGACTCCTTTCACCGACAAACTGCTGGCCACCTGCCCGCACATGATGCTGGGTGCCTCTGGTCAGGATGTGGGTCTGCCCGATGGTCAGATGGGCAACTCCGAGGTAGGCCACCTGAATCTGGGTGCCGGCCGCGTTGTGTTCCAGGACCTCTGCCGCACCACCAATGCCATTAACGATGGTTCCCTTGCCAAGAATCCCGTGATTGTGGATGCCTATGCCAAGGCTGCCGGTAGCCGCCTGCACCTCATGGGTCTGGTGTCCGATGGTGGTGTTCACTCCCACATTGACCACCTCATCGGCCTTGTCAAGATTGCCGCTGAAGCCGGCGTGAAGGACATCTACATCCACGCTATCATGGACGGCCGCGACACCGACCCGAAGAGCGGCGCCGGTTTCCTGCAGCAGCTGGAAGACGCCGTGGCTCCCTACGGCGCAAAGATTGCCACCGTGGTGGGCCGATTCTTCGCCATGGACCGCGACAAGCGCTGGGACCGTGTGCAGGTGGGTTGGGACGCCATCGTGCTCGGCAAGGGCGAAGCCTGCACCTGCAGCCCGGCTGAATACGCCCGCCAGAGCTACGAAGCCGGCGTGACCGACGAATTCATGAAGCCCGCCGTATTCGTGGACGCCGACACCCAGCGTGTACGCGACAACGATGTGGTCTACTTCTTCAACTTCCGCGCCGACCGCGCCCGCGAACTTTCCCGCGCCTTCATCTACGAGGACTTCGATGGCTTCGACCGCACCGTTCAGCCCAAGGTTCACTATGTGACCATGTCTGAATACGAGGCATGCTACCCCACCCCGATTGTGTTCGAGCAGGAACAGCTCACCAACATTCTGGGCGAGGTTATTGCCAAGGCCGGGCTCAAGCAGCTCCGCATTGCCGAGACGGAAAAATACGCTCACGTAACCTTCTTCTTCAACGGTGGCGTAGAAACCCAGTTCGAGGGTGAAGACCGCATTCTGGTTCCCTCCCCCCGCGAGGTGGCAACCTACGACCTGAAGCCCCAGATGAGCGTGGGCGAAGTGGCCGATAAGTTTGTGGAAGCCATTGGCAACTACGATATCGCCATCATGAACTTCGCCAACCCGGACATGGTGGGCCACACCGGCTACCTCGAAGCCGGCATTGCCGCCTGTGAGGCCGTGGACGCAGCCCTGGAGAAGAGCGTGACCAAGATTCTTGAGCTGGGCGGCTGCTGCCTTATCTGCGCCGACCACGGTAACTGCGAGAACATGCTCAACCCGGACGGCTCCCCCAACACCGCTCACACCACCAACCTGGTGGACCTCATCTACTGCGCCCCCGACCAGGACACCATCACCCTGAGCGATGGTATTCTGGCCGACATCTCCCCCACGCTGCTGCACCTGCTCGGCATTGAGCAGCCGGCCGAAATGACCGGCCACAGCCTGGTGAAGTAAACCGATTCCGGATTTTACATTCCAGAAACCGCCTCCCGGGAATCGGAAGGCGGTTTTCTCATTTTTGCAGTTCCGCCAGCAAATAAACTTGCGCGCGGGCGCGGAATCTGGTACGCTCTCCCCGCTTCGCAACCCATGGCAGAAAAATTCGATATCAACAGTCTCAATGCCGCGCAGAAACAAGCGGTGCAGACGCTCAACGGCCCGGTGCTCATCCTGGCTGGCGCCGGCACCGGCAAAACGCGCACCGTCACCTGCCGCATCGCGAACATGATTGATAAAGGAGTGAACCCGCGCGGGATTCTGGCGCTCACCTTCACGAATAAGGCCGCCAACGAAATGGCCGACCGCGTGGCCGGGCTGGTAGACCGCAAGGCCGCGCGCCAGATGACCGTGTGTACCTTCCATTCGCTCTGCGTGCGTATTCTGCGTCAGGATATCGGCAAGCTGGGCTACAAGGAAAACTTTTCCATCTACACCGGCAGCGACCAGAGCGGCCTGCTCAAGCGCCTGATTATGGAATATGGCGCCCGCCGCGAAAAACTGGAGCCCGCCCAGGTGCTTGCCGAAATGTCGCGAGTGCGTAACAATGGATTAGGCATTGAGAACATCGAAGACAGCCTCATAGCGGCGGTGTCCAAAGCCTACATGCGAGAATTGAAGGCGCAGAACGCCGTAGACTTCGACGACCTGCTCATCCTCACCGAACGCCTGCTGCGGTGCTACCCCACCATCCACGAAAAATGGAACAAGCGATTCTCCTACATCACCGTGGATGAGTTCCAGGACACCAACTCGCTGCAGATGAGTCTGCTGCGCCAGCTGGTGGGCCCGGAGCATAACGTATGCGTGGTAGGCGATGACGACCAGTCAATCTACGGCTGGCGCGGCGCGCAGATATCCAACATTCTCGACTTCGAAAGCTTTTTCCCGAACCCGACCGTCATCAAACTGGAAGAAAACTACCGCTGCACCCGTCAGGTGCTGGATTGCGCCAACATCCTCATCCGCAACAACGCCGGTCGACGTGAGAAAACACTCCGCACCAACAAGGAAGGCGTCTATCCCGTGCGTCTCATGGCGATGCCGGGGGCACAGGAAGAAGCCGAGTTCCTGGCAGATGAAATTGACCAGATGCGCGCCCGCGAGAGCATGCCCTGGGAGTCATTTGCTGTCCTTTTCCGCGCCAATGCCCAGAGTCGGGCACTGGAAATGGCGCTGCGCGAACGCCACATTCCCTACCGCATGGTGGGCACTAAGAGTTTCTTTGACCGGCGCGAGGTGAAAGACCTGCTCAGCTACCTGCAGATGATGGACAACCCCGATGCCGACCTGCATTTGCTGCGCGTGCTCAACACCCCGCCGCGCGGCATCTCTGCCACCACGGCATCGCTTGCCATCGATTGGAGCCGCGAACACAAAAAGAGCATCTGGGCAACGCTGGTGGACATCGAGTTCCTGAACGAATGCTCCACGCGCTCGCAGAACAGCATCGAGGCATTTACTGAGCTTGTTACCCGCTACGGCACCGAATTCACCGAAAGCCAGCGCGCCTTTGTCGATATCCTCCAGGATTTCCTCAACGAAACCGGCTACGAGGAATATATTGCCAAGAACTGCAAGACCGAGGAAGAAAAAATGCGCCGCCAGGCCGCTATTGATGACATCAAGGTGGCACTCCGCCAGTACTGGCTGCCCGGGCACAAACTCACCGACTTCCTGGCCGGCATCTGTCTGGATGATTCCCGCGACGAGGACGACATCGAAAGCAAGAGCGGCGTGTGCCTCATCACCATGCATGCCGCCAAGGGGCTTGAATTCCCCCACGTCTACATTGTGGGCGTGGAAGAAGGGCTACTGCCCCACACCCGCTCGGTGGACGAAGGGAGTCTGGACGAAGAGCGCCGCTTGTTCTACGTGGGTATCACCCGCGCCCGGGAGCGCCTGACCATGACCTACTGCTCCAAACGCAGCCGCTATGGTCAGGAAGAACGCTGCCAGCCTTCCAGCTTCATCCACGAAATTCCCAAACACATGTACGAATTTGTGGATTACGACAAGCTGATGAAATCCCCGGCATCGGAGGACGAATGTGCCGATTTCTTTGCCTCCATGCGCGATTTGCTTGCCGATGATTAAGGCCGGCTCTTAGTGATTGTACAAATACACAAAAAGGCGGGTCAGGCCATGGATAACCAGGTTGACCACAAGGCAGCCGAGCAGGAAGGACGTTCTGCTCAGCTCATGGTTCCCCACAATTAACGTTGGAATAAACCAGAAAGTAATCCCTATCGGCAACAGCGCACAGACTGTATACATCCCGATGAATCCCGGACGTCTGGATACCCCCGCCGCCACGGAAAAGCCCAGAAACGCTCCGTAAATCAGCAAAAGCAGGAGCAACAGAAGGATAGCAATCAGCGGGAGCATGTGATTCATATACCATACAGATAACTCTATGTAAAGTATATTCCAAGGGGCGATTACCCTCAGCTCTATCACCACAACACACAGTCCCCTACACGCCTCCGGCATTAGAGCGCCAGAGCAAGCTCAAAAGCCGGAAATTATTGAAAATAATACAATTATGTAGATTCCGATTTATAGCAGACGTTTGCATAACAGGATCTAGTGTATTATAACTAATTGATTTTAAATAAATTTTCTCGTTATACATTCATAATCTGTACAGTTAACACATCTGCCCGGTGCAGGTCTCTCAGCATTCCGACGCTCGTGGGAACGGGTATCCCTGTACGAGATGTTCATAACTCCATACCAAAATAATTCTTACAATTATGAAAAAAACACTTATTGCAGTTCTTGCCCTGGCAGGAATCACCGTAGGTGCCGATGTTGGCGTCGCGGAATTTACCGGAGGGACAACTTACAATTTGTACATTGTAAATTGTCCTTTGTACATTTCCTTAAATTGTTGGCTTGAAGTCACGCGCGTGTGTATGGTAAAATGCACGCATGAACCTCATTCGCAGTTTCGTTCTTGCCGTGCTTGCCTGTTGTGGGCAGAGCATGGCTCAGTTTGATTTCATGGGTGGACTGCCTTCCACCCTGAGCGTATCCTCCACCGCCAGCGTGCAGAGCTACCAGGCAGGCAAACCGTTCTATGTAGCCCTGAAGGGCGACATTTCCGCCCCCTGGCATGCCTACTGGCAGAACCCCGGCACCGTGGGCGAGCCCATGACCGCCACCATTTCTGCGCCGGAGGGCTTCAGCGTCAAGGGACCGTTCTGGCAGGTACCGCACAAGCACGAAGGCGTGCTCGGTGTTGCCTACACCTACGAGAAGCCCGTGATTGTATGGGAGATTACCCCCGCAGACAATGCACCCGCCAATGCCACCTTCACCCTGTCTGCCACGGCTCAGACCTGCTCCGATGAGGGCTGCAACGCCCCCGAGACGCAGACAGTCGAGCTGGAGCTGGCAGCTGGCGATGCCGCCGCCAACCCGGCATGGGAAGATGAGCAGAAGCTTACCGTTGGTCCTGGCGACGCCGCCACCTCCGTGACCGTCAGCCAGCAGGGCAACGACATCCGCCTCAACTTCACCGCCGAAGCAGGGCTGGAATCTGCCTATTTCTTCTCGGCAGACAACAGTATTTCCCCCATGGCAGAGCAGAAGCTCACCGCCAATTCCGATGGCAGCTACACCCTTTCCCTCACCCGCAATGACAACAGCGACCCCATGTATCCGGTGAAGGATGAAGCCACCGTCGGCAAGCCGCTTACCGCGCTGAATGGTGTGCTCGTATTCGGCGACAAACATTGCGCCGTGAACACCGAAATCGGCACCCCTGCCCCTGTGGCAAGCGCCGGCGGCGTGCCGGAGGGGCTTGCTGCGCTCTGCCTTTCCCTCTTCATTGGTGGTCTTATTCTGAACCTGATGCCCTGTGTGTTCCCGGTCATCGGTCTCAAGGTGATGAGCTTTGTGCAGATGGGTGGCGGCAGCCGCCGCAAGGTATTCACCCATTCCATGGTATTCGTGCTGGGTGTTCTGGTCTCCTTCTGGATTATCTCCGTGCTCATGGTTATCTTCTCAAACCTTGCCGCCCTGGCAGAAGTACCGTGGACACAGTGGTTCGCCACCCTGTGGAACGATGCAGGTTCATCCTCCCGCAGCTGGGCTGAGTGGATGCAGAATCCCTGGATTGTCTATGCTATTCTGCTGCTCCTGCTCGTGCTGGGGCTGAGCATGTACGGCGTGTTTGAAATCGGCGCAGGAATCACCGGTGCCGGCCAGGGTGTACAGAGCAAGGAAGGCCTCATGGGGTCCTTCTTCCAGGGCTTCTTTGTGACCATCGTGGCCACTCCCTGCAGCGCTCCGTTCCTGGGTGCAGCCATGCCCGCCGCCATGGCACTGCCGGGCGTGTGGATGACCGTGGCACTGACCTTCATGGCACTGGGTCTTTCCTTCCCCTACATTGTGCTGGGCATGTTCCCGAGCCTGGTACGCCTGCTGCCGCAGCCGGGTGAGTGGATGGAATCCCTGAAGCAGGGTCTTTCCTTCCTGCTCTTTGCCGCCGCCGCCTGGATGCTGTATGTATACCTGGCTTTCTGGCCCACCAGCGAGAGCAACGACACCATGTGGGTGAATATGTCCCTGGTGGTATTCTGCGCCGCCTTCTGGGTATATGGCCGCTGGTGCACGCCGTTCCGCCCGCTTTCCACCCGTGTTATCGGCTTTATTGTGGCGCTGGCTCTGGCTGCCGCTGGTTTCTGGGGTGCCCGCCCCTACTCTGCCTCGGAGAATACGATGGAGTGGGAGGAATGGAGCCCTGCCGCCATGCAGGAAGCCCTGGAAAATGATGTCCCGGTTTATGTGGATTTCACGGCCAAGTGGTGCGCCACCTGCCAGGCCAACAAGAAGGTGGCCTATACCGATGAGGTGTACGCCGCCATGAATGCCGCTGGTGTGGTGCTGATGCGCGCAGACAAGACGGCCCCGAATGAGAAGATTGACGCCGAAATGCGCAAGCTCAACCGCAGCTCTGTGCCGGTAAATGCCCTCTATGTCCCCGGTAAGGAACCGGTGGTGACCAGCGAGCTGCTCACCCCCGATTACCTGCTGGACTTCCTGCAGCAGAACCTGCCCGCAGAAGACGAGGAATAAACCTCGCGGGGTAGAAACTCTACCAAAAGAACGCGCTTCCATGGAATACCATGGAAGCGCGTTCTGCGTAAAAGTTCACGTCCTTTACAATCCGAGCTTGGCCAGGATGATTTCCGTCACCATCTTGGGGTTCGGCTTCGGGTTGCTCACCTTCATCACCTTACCCGTAAGGGCATTGATAAGTTTCATATTGCCACCCTTGACAATGGCCACCATATCCGGATTCTCCTCGAGCACCTGAGCCACCACGGCATCCAGCGCGTTGGTATCGGTCTTCTTGAAGCCCATGGCGTCGGCTGCCTCGACGGCACTCATGCCGGAATTCCACATCTTCTCCAGAACCTCACGAGCCTGGTTATTGGAAACGAGGCCATCCTCAATGATATCCACGAGCCCGGCAAGAGCCTTGGGTGCCAGCGGACAGGTCTCGATGCTGAGTTCCTTTTCTGCCAGCACGGCGGTAAGGTTATTGATAACCCAGTTGGCCACCTTGCGAGGCGCCTTGCTTCCCTGAGCGGCTTCCTCGAAGTAACGGCAGAGCTTGAAGTCACCCACCAGGGTATTCGCATCGGCCACAGGCAGGCCATAGGCACTCTGAAGGCGGGCATGCAGCGCATCCGGCAGCTCGGGCAGCATATCGCGCACCTTCTCCACCAACGGAGACGTCTGCACAGGAATCAAATCCGGGCAGGTATGGTAGCGGTAATCGTGGGCATTCTCCTTGGTGCGCATCACGATACTTTCGCCCAGCGTATCATCCCAGCGGCGGGTGGACTGCACCTGGGCAATTCCCATATCCAGCTCCTCCGCCTGGCGGTGAATCTCGTAGATAAGCGCACGGCGGGCAGCGGACATGGAGTTGATATTCTTCATCTCAATCTTAGCGCCCAGTTCCTTCTGGCCCTTGGGGCGCAGCGATACGTTCACATCGCAGCGCATCTGGCCCTTTTCCATATCGGCATCGGAAATACCGGCGCAGATCATCATCTGCTGCAAGCTCTTGAGGTAGGCGTATGTTTCCTCCGGGCTGGTCAGATCCGGCGCCGACACAATCTCCATGAGCGGAGTACCACCGCGGTTGTAATCCACCACAGAATACCCATTGTAGTGGGTCAGCTTGGCGGCATCTTCCTCCAGGTGAATATGGTCAAGCTTCACCGTGCGCACCACGGGGCCATCTGCCTTTACCTTGCAATCTGCCGGATAGGCCCAGGCATACAGCGGCACCTCGCCGCCAATGCAGAGCGGTAAATCCAGCTGGCTGGTCTGGTAATTCTTGGGCATATCGGCATAGAAATAATTCTTACGGTCCCATTTGGAAACAGGCGGAGTCGTGCAGCCCAGCATCATGCCGGTCAGAATCGTGCGTTCAATGGCGTACTTATTCAGCACCGGCAGAGCCCCGGGCATCCCCAGACAGGTGGGACACACATTCGTATTGGGCTCATAGCCGAAACCGGCCTTGCAGGAGCAGAACATCTTGGTTTCCGTCTTAATCTGGCAGTGAACTTCCAGACCAATGGTCACGAGGTAATCAGAAACAGGCATAGTAGTGGTATCTTATTTTGTTGAAATGGAACTTTCCTGGAGCGCAGACTCCAGGTCGGAACGGAACGATGCATCGAACACCGATTCAAACAAATGGCAATGGGTACTGCCCAGCAATTCGAAAATGGCATCCAGCGCATCCGAAAAAGCATCGTAAGTCTCGGCCTCGTAGCCCGGCAAGGCGGCAATGCGCACAATTTCGCTGCGAATAGACCAGAGCACCGGTTCAATACGCGCCATTTCCTCGCGGGCCTTCATGGCCGTTTCAGTGGTAAAAGCACGGCTTCCCATATTGGGTTTGGGCTCCAGCGGCTTGAAGCGCTGGGTCAGGAGCATCAGCTCAGGCACTGCCTTGTTGGCGGATTTGACATCCTCAACATCCTCCAGGATATCAAGCACCTCACTATCGGGATCCAGCAAGCGCTTGATGCGCAGGATTTCACTGGCTGATTCCTCGGCTGTAAGCGGCATGGCAGGCACAGGATTAAGCAGTTCCACATCCGTCTCGGCAAACATGCCCATCTTCACCGCCTCCTCAAAAGCAATGCTGAGTTCCTCGGAGCCATAGCAATTCACCCGGCAAAGACTCAGGAACTCCTGGTGCAAATCATCCAGCGTCTCCAGCACGCGCATCTGCACACTGTCCATCATGCCCACACACTCAGTATCCGGAGAAACCAGCGGCATGTTGCTCATGCGGTTGTCCAGCTCATAGGTGAGCTTTACTTTTTCCAGAAACGGAGTAGCGGCATGGTCGGCATCATCCTTGCAACTGATAGCCGAAAGCAGGAACCACATTTCCTGCACCGTGCGGAGAAACTGCTCGCCCAGCGCACGCACCTCTGCCATATCCACCCCGGCGGGTGCGGGGGCAGCCTGCTCCAGCACCTCCTGAGCCTGCACCGGGTGCATATTTCCCAGCGCAAGTGATACCCCGGCAATGTAGAGCAATTTTTTCATGCAGATTACGCCCGGGTATTATACGCTTTTCATCCCGAAAAGCAAGCCAAGATTCCCATCGGGTGCTAATTTATAAGCCAATGTTACTGAATCTGGAAACGGCGATTCAATTCAGCCATGGGAAACGGCAGCAGCGTACTCTTGCCGCCCGGGCTGCAATAGGGGATTTCGCACTCCAGCAAGGCGGCCAGCAGCGGCAGCGGATTACGCAGGTATTCGCCCATATCCTCCTGGCGGGCATACTGGCTTGCCAGCTGCCGGGCAAAGGGCTCAAACGGGCTGCGGCTGCGATTCAGACGCACTTCTCCGCTGGTAAAGACACTCAGCAATTCCTGCACAAAATCAGCCACTTTGCGCAGCGGCAGAATAGCTGGCACAGCCTCGACGCGCAGCGTATTTCGTCCGAAGGGCGAGAGCTGGAATCCGGCCTGCTCAAGCTGGGGCTTCACCTCCATGGCAATGCCCATATCGCGGGTATCGAGTTCCAGCAGTTCCGGCACCAGAAGCTGCTGCGAAGTAAGCGGGTGGCGGTTGCTTTCCTGCAGACGCTCAAAGATAATGCGTTCGCGTGCCGCCCGGGGCGACATGAGCACCATGCCCTCCGAATTCTCAAAAATGGCATACTGATGATGCAGCGTGCCGATATGGCGGAAATTGGGAAGCTGCACCGGCTGCGATACTGGCTGCGGCGCAGGTGCCGGAGCCGGCGCGGGCGGCAGGTGCAATTCCTGCTGCCGCGGCGTTACCAAAGGCTTCAGCACCAGCGCAGGCCGCGGGGTTTCCCTTGCAGGCAGCGGCGGCGTAGCAGGCTTTGCGGCTGAAACAGGTGCAGGCCGCTCCGGCTCAACAGGTGCCGGAGCCGGCACTGGTTCCGGGGCCGGCTCAGTTGCACCTCTGGCATGAGCCGCCAGCGTAGCCGCCACGGCATCCATGATAGCCAGCGTCACCTCCGCCGGACGCCGGAAACGCACCTCGCGCTTGGCCGGATGCACATTCACATCCACCAGAGCCGGTTCCACCTCCAGATACAGGAACAAGGCCGGATGCAAGCCTGGCGGGAAACCACCATAACCATCTCGCACAGCCCGGTTGATAATCTGGTCTTCAATGGGGCGGCCATTGAGGAAAACATACTGCATGCGGCGGTTGCGGCGCGCAGCCGATATGGGCATGAGATAGCCGGTGACTCGCACACCCGGCGCTTCGGTGGGGCGGATGCGCATGAGCGCAGAAGCGGTTTCGCGGCCCACAAAATCGGCTATGCGCTGGCGCAGGTCATGCGTGGCCGACACATCAAACACCTGCTGCCCATCGCGCACAAAGGTGAAGCGAAGTTCCGGAAACGCGAGTGCATGCAAACGCACCTGGTGCTCCACATGCCCCGCCTCAGTCTCATCGCTTTTCAGGAACTTGCGACGCACCGGTGTATTGAAGAAGAGATTACTGACGCTGATTTCCGTACCAGGAGCGCAGCCGGCATTCATGAGCGGATTTTCCACCCCGCCCTCGCAGCTGAGAGTCCAGCCCTCCACATCTGCCGCACGGCGTGTGGTGAGCGATAAATGGGAAACCGATGCAATGCTCGGCAGAGCTTCGCCGCGGAACCCGAGCTGGCGAATAGCAAACAAATCCTCCACCTGCACCAGCTTGCTGGTGGCGTGGCGTTGCAGACAAAGCGCAGCATCCTCCTTGCTCATGCCGCAGCCATCATCCGTCACCTTAATCAGCGAGACGCCACCCCTGCGAATCTCCACACGCACCGCATGGGCTCCGGCATCGATACTGTTCTCCACCAGTTCCTTGACCACAGAAGCAGGACGCTCCACCACCTCACCGGCCGCCACCTGGCTGGCCAGAATATCACTCATCAGGTGGATGCTCTGCTGCGGGGATTCGCTCATGGACCTGCTCAATTTAACATGCAGGCGCCGCGGCGTCAACTCCGCAGTGCGGAGTCACCCGCGCGTGCTGACACAAAAAGACGCGCAGATTACTGGCAAACCGGGCATCTCTGGTGTATGCTTGCGGTGTGAAGAAGTGCCAGATATGCGGCAAGCGAGCGTCCATGTTTCTGACGCAGATAGTGAACGGACAAGTATCGGAACTTGCCCTGTGCGAATCCTGTGCCCGCGCCAAGGGACTCTTTGACCCGCAATCTCTTACATTTGCCGAGAAGTTCTTTCCGGAGGAGTTCAAGAACCGGGTTGACAAACTGGTCCGGGAACTCACCCAGGGCATTGACACCCGGAGCGCGGCTGCCCCGCTGGGCGAGCTGAGCCACTGCCCGGTCTGCGGATTCGGGGTGGAGGATTACCGCCGCACCGGCCACCTGGGCTGCCCGGATTGCTACACCGTCTTTGCGCGTGAGCTGGACCCCAACGCCGTGGTGGATGACGCGGCGGAAAACGAATCGGCCAACATCACCCGCGCCCGCCTGCAGAATGAACTGCAGCAGGCAGTTGCGCGCGAGGACTATGAACAGGCCGCCCGCCTGCGAGACCAGCTGAACACCCTGCCCCCAGACAAAGCATGAAGTTTGAAACCCTGCTGAAATCCACCATGCGGTGGGAGCCGGACCGCAACACGACCGATGGCGTGGTGCTGGGCAGCATTGTGCGCATGGTGCGCAACCTGCAGAACTTCAGTTTCCCGGGGTGGAGCACCCAGGAATCCCGCGCAGCGGTGGCCGATGCCATCCTGCCGGTCATCAAAAATCTGCGCGGGTTCAAAACGGCCTACTACGCTGAAATGAGCGAGCTGAACTACGGCAAACGCCGTGCCCTGCTCACCCGCAAGCAACTCACTCCCTGCATGGCGGCTCGCCAGGACGGCTGCCATATCATCATTCCCCAGAATAAGCCGGTGCTTATCATGGTGAACGAGGAGGAACACCTCGTCGCTCACGCCTTTCGCAATGGACTGGATTTCGATTCCAGCCTCGATGAGCTGGATATGCTCGATGAAATGCTGCAGGAGCACCTCGATTTCGCCTACACTCCGCAGAACGGTTACCTGACCAGCATCCCCACCGAAGCAGGTGACGGCCTGCAGCTGTACTGCCTGCTTCACCTGCCCGGGCTCACCCTGGCCAACATGATGAACCAGGTGACCAAGGCGCTGGAAAAGCTGCACGTCAGCATTTCGCCCTATTTCTCTGACTCGCAGGATGATACAGGCCACCTTTTCGTGCTTTTCTCCATACCGGGGCCGGAGGATTCCATCGAGGAACTGCAGCTCAGCTTCACCGAGGTGATTCAGCACCTGGTGCGCCGCGAATTGCAGGTGCGCCGCAAGCTGCTGGCCGATTCCGGTCTTTACCTGCAGGACGCCATCAGCCGGGCATACGGTCTGCTCAACAACTGCCGCCGCCTGAGCATCAAGGAACTGCGCGATGCCGTCTCTCTACTGCGTCTGGGGACGCTGCAAGGTCTCATCCACTGGGATGAACCAGAGCGCAACATCCTCATCGCGCTCAACTGCTTCGGGCTGGAGCAAGCCACCCTCACGGCCATGGCGGAAGAATACGGCGACCCGCAGCTCTGCCTGAAGCGCGCCGCCGCTGCCCGCGATTTTCTGAACAACCACCCTCACCATTTTTCTGACACACCCGCATGAACAATAACTTTACCCCCCGCGCCCAACAGGTTCTCAATATAGCCCGCCGCGAGGCCGACCGCTTTCACCACAATTTCATAGGAGCTGAGCATGTATTGCTCGGTCTGCTGAAGCTGGGCCAGGGCGTGGCCATCAGCGTCATGGAAAACGCCGGCATCGACATTGCCGACCTGACCTTCAAGATTGAGCAGAGTGTCGTTCCCGGTTCATCGGCCACGGAAGGCTCGCTGCCGTACACGCCGCGCGTGCGCAAGATTCTGATTCAGGCCGGCGAAGAGGCCAAGAAGCTGAAGCATTCCTACGTGGGAACCGAGCATCTGCTGCTGGCCATGCTGCGCGATGAAGATGGTCTTGCCTGGCACAGTCTCATGGCCGCCGGGCTCACCTATGAATCCGTACGCCGCGGGGTGATGGAAGAAATCAACCCGGGATTCGGCATGGATGGCGCAGCCCCGGGAGGCTCCGATGAACCACCCCACGATGGACCGCATCGCCACCGCCGCGAGGAGGAGGAAGAGGACGACAGCAACGCGTTCCTGCACCGCCAGACTGCCGGCAACAACTCTGCCTCCTACAATAACAGCTCCAACACCCCTGCTCTGAGCGCCTTCGGACGCGATCTCACGGCCAAAGCAGCGGCTGGTGAAATGGATCCCGTCATCGGTCGCCAGGCCGAGCTGGAGCGAGTCATTCAGATTCTCTGCCGCCGCACCAAGAACAACCCGGTACTGCTGGGCGAGGCGGGTGTGGGCAAAACCGCCATTGTGGAAGGGCTGGCGCAACAGATTGCCGCCGGCGATGTGCCGGAATTCCTGCTTGGCAAGCGACTTATCTCACTGGATATGGCGCTCATGGTGGCTGGCACCAAATACCGCGGTCAGTTTGAGGAGCGACTCAAGGCCGTCATGGATGAAATCCGCAAGGAAAAGAACATCATCCTCTTTATTGATGAGATTCACACCCTCATCGGCGCAGGTTCAGCCGAGGGCACCATGGATGCCTCCAACATCATCAAACCCGCACTCTCCCGCGGTGAGATGCAGGCCATCGGCGCCACCACGCTCAATGAATACCGCAAGCATATTGAAAAAGATGCAGCTTTCGAACGCCGTTTCCAGCAGGTGCAGGTCAATGAACCCAGCGTAGAGGATACGGTTCTCATTCTCAAAGGCATTGCCCCGCAGTACGAGAAGCACCACCACGTCCACTACACTGCAAAAGCCATCGAAAGCGCCGCTTACCTCTCCAAACGCTATCTCACCGGGAGATTCCTGCCCGATAAAGCCATCGACCTTATGGATGAAGCCGGCTCCCGCATGCGAGTAGCCATCATGACGCGGCCCTCTGCCATCAAGCGCGAACAAGAAGCGCTGCGCAAGCTCGAGGAAGCCAAGAAAGAGGCTGTAGGCAAGCAGGACTTCGAAACAGCAGCCAATCTGCGAGACTCTATCAAGGCTCTTGAAAAGAGCATCAGCAGCACCGTGGACAACTGGAAATCTGAAATAGACTCCAGTTACCTGGAGGTAACGGAAGATGACATCATGGCTGTGGTCTCCAAGTGGACAGGTATTCCGCTGGCACGCATGGAGGAAAAGGAGACGGAAAAACTGCTCCGCATGGAGGAAGAGCTCAAGAGCAAGGTCATTGGGCAGGATATTGCCTGCTCTGCCATCTCCCGCGCGCTGCGCCGCAGCCGGGCAGATATCAAGGACCCACGCCGCCCGATTGGTTCATTCCTTTTCATGGGGCCCACCGGCGTGGGCAAGACCTACCTGGCACGCAACCTTGCCGAAATCATGTTCGGCACGGCAGAAGCACTCATCCAGGTAGACATGAGCGAATACATGGAAAAATTCAGCACCAGCCGCCTGATTGGCTCGCCCCCCGGCTATGTGGGGCACGATGAAGGCGGCCAGCTCACGGAAAAAATCCGCCGTCGTCCGTATGCGGTTATTCTCTTCGACGAAGTGGAAAAAGCCCACCCGGATGTGATGAACCTGCTGCTGCAGGTGCTGGAAGAGGGATGCATGACCGACTCGCTGGGGCGCAAGGTAAACTTCAGCAACACCATCATCATCCTCACCTCCAACGTGGGGGCAAGCCTTGCCAGCCAGCAGAGCGCCATGGGCTTCGGCGCCATGGCCAGCCAGGAGGCAGACTACGACAGCATGAAAGAGAAGATTACCGAAGCGGCCAAGAAACACTTCCGCCCGGAATTCATCAACCGCTTTGATGAACTCATCGTCTTCCGCATGCTCGACCGCCCGGATCTGGAGAAGATTGTGGAACTGGAAGCGCAGAAACTGGTGCGCCGCCTGGCCGACAAGCAGATTTCGCTTACGCTTTCGCCGGAAGTCATCAGCATGCTGGTAGACAAAGGCTACGACCCGCAGTACGGTGCCCGCCCCATGCGCCGCGCCATCGAGCGCCTGCTGGAAGACCCCATTGCCGAGGCTATCCTGCGAGGCGAGCTGGCTGCCGGCTGCATGAGCCGCGCTGTGCGACCCGAAGGCACAAGCGATATCGCCTTTACCGAGGATGCGCCGAAACCAGCCCCGAAAAAACGGGCTACGCGCAAGAAAAAAGCCTGATAACAAATGAGCGGTGCATCCGGAAATGCACCGCTCATTTTATTTTCAGGAAAAACGGGTTCAACGGACCCACTTGCCAGCCCCGGTCGGCAGCTTACCCTCGCCTACAGGCTGGTAGCGGGTGGATTCCATATTGCCCCACAGCCCCACATTGAACGCCTTGCGCCAGTAGCGGCTCATACTGCGGCCAGTGTAGCAGCCGTAGCTCCAGCACTCGGCATTGGGGTCAAAAACAGCAGGATTTATCTTGGTTGCAAGGTCTTTCTCGTGCATCCAGGCGGTGGAGGCCGCCATGATATCGCTGCTGTAGTCCAGCATGAATGCATGCGGGTTGCTGTGGCCGAAATAGAAGAATGCCGTGATGCGATCTTTCTTATTCAGCGGGGCCTTGTTGATGGCGGTAAAGGCCTCATCTGCAGAATCCACGAACTTGAGGCGGATTTTACGCTTTCCAGCCGTTTCTTTAATCCGGGAAACGTAGTCGGTGTTGTTTTCCTTGCCACGGGCAATGTAGGCCGGGCGGTAGACAATCCAGAGGATATCCTTGTCCGGATTGCGGGCGAGAGCGCCATCGATATACACCGTGGAAGCCCGCACAAAGTTGGCCCACCAGTTATCATGCGCTGCCGGGCCGCGCAGATTTTCCCACGAGCGCAGCGCCACACCACCGCACAAGACTACCTCCACAGCCTGGGTTAAGGAACAACAGGCCAACAGACCGGCCAGAACGATATTTCGCATCATCTTCATGTCGCGCGCCGAGCATACAGGAAAGCGCGATTTATGTCAAGATTTCACTCTGTGCGTCAGCCTTGTGAAAAGGCTTGATTTCAGAAGCCTTTGAGAGTAGAATGGCCGCCGTCATGACTGAATTGCCCAAGGCTTACGAACCGACCTTAGTTGAAGAGAAGTGGCAGACCCGCTGGATATCAGAGGGTTGCTTCCACGCAGACCCCAAATCCGACAAGCCCGCCTACAGCATTGTCATTCCCCCGCCCAACGTAACGGGCGTGCTGCACATGGGGCATGTTCTCAACAACACAATTCAGGACATTCTGGCACGCCGTGCCCGCATGGAGGGTAAGGAAGTGCTCTGGCTTCCCGGCACCGACCACGCCGGCATTGCCACCCAGGCCCGTGTCGAAAAGGAACTGGCCAAGGAAAATCCGCCCCGCACGCGTTTCGATGTGGGTCGCGAGGCCTTTGTGGACATGGTGTGGGACTGGAAGGATAAGCACGGCGGCATCATCATCAAGCAGCTCAAGAAGCTGGGTTGCTCCTGCGACTGGGAGCGCGAGCGCTTTACCATGGACGATGTCTACGCACCCGAAGTTGCCCGCGTATTCACCGAACTTTTCAACGAGGGTCTTATCTACCGCGGCCACCGCATGGTGAACTGGGATCCGGTTCTGCTCACCGCTCTTTCTGACGAAGAGGTTATCATGACACCCTTCAAGAGCAAGCTTTACACCATCCGTTACAAACTGGCAGATGGCAGCGGCCAGCTCCTGGTCTCCACCACCCGCCCGGAAACCATCATGGCCGACGTAGCCGTGGCCGTGAACCCCAAGGACCCGCGATTCTCCCACCTTATCGGCAAAACGGTTATCCGCCCGCTCTGCGAGGCCGAAATTCCGATTATTGCCGATGACCACGTGGAAATTGAATTCGGCACCGGCGCCCTGAAGATTACCCCCGCCCATGACCGCACCGACTTCGAGGTGGGCATGAAGAACAATCTTGAAATCATCGACATTCTCACGGCCGATGGTCACATCAACTGCCCCGGCTGCCCGGAACTGCACGGACTGGATCGCTTTGTGGCCCGCGATAAATCCATCGAGCTCATCGAAGCCAAGGGGCTGCTGGAAAAGGTGGAGGACTACGAAAACAACGTGGGCATCTCCCAGCGTTCCGATGTGCCGATTGAGCCGCGCCTGAGCATGCAGTGGTTCCTGAAGTACCCCTGCGTCAAGGAAGCCGCCGAGGCCGTAGCCAATGGCGATATCGTCTTCCGCCCGGCCCACTGGGCCAAGACCTATGCCCACTGGCTGGAGGGTATCCAGGACTGGTGCATTTCCCGCCAGCTGTGGTGGGGCCACCGCATCCCGGTGTGGTACAAGAAGGAGAAAGCCGCCGAGCTTCAGGCTGCCACCAAGCTGGATGCCGCCGATGCCGCGGCTGGTGACATCTATGTAGGTGTGGAGCCCCCCGCCGACCCCGAAAACTGGGTACAGGACGAAGATGCGCTGGACACCTGGTTCAGCAGCTGGCTCTGGCCCTTCTCCACCATGGACAAGGGATGCCTGGCCAAGTTCTACCCGACCAGCGACCTGGTAACCGGTCCGGATATCATCTTCTTCTGGGTAGCCCGCATGATTATGGCCGGCTATCGCTTTGCCGGCGGCAAGCCTTTCGGCAATGTGTTCTTCACCTCCATTGTGCGAGACCTTCTGGGCCGCAAGATGAGCAAGAGCCTGGGCAACAGCCCCGACCCGCTGGACCTCATCGCCAAGTATGGTGCAGACGGCCTGCGCTTTGGTCTCATGCGTATTGCCCCCACCGGCACCGATGTGAAGTTCGACGAGAAACAGATTGAAGAAGGCAAGAACTTTGCCAACAAGCTGTACAACGCGGCCCGCTTCCGCATGATGCAGGGCACGGCCACCACCGACCCGGCACCGAAATTCACAGCTGTCCACATCGACATTCTCTCCAAGCTCAAGGAACTGCACGCCACCGTGGCAGACGGGCTCGGCAAGTACGAATTCAACACATACACCCAGGCCCTCTACTCCTTCTTCTGGAATGAATACTGCGCCCTGTTCCTGGAAGCCGTGAAGAATGACCTGCGCGATGGCGACCCCGCCGTGAAGAATGCAACCCTCTTCACCATGGACACCGTGCTGCGCCACTATCTGGCACTGCTCGCCCCCATCATGCCGCATATTGCAGAAGAACTCTGGGCCAGCCTGGGCTTCGCGAAGGACGGCCAGCCGCTCATGAGCACCACCCTGCCCAGCGCCGATTCCCTGCTCGCCGGGCTGGATAACACCGCCATCTCCAAGGCCCGCGCCACGGCTACAGCTCTTTACGACACGGCCAACAAGGCCCGTAACCTCAAGGCTGAATACAACCTGGCTACTAACCGCAAGGTCAAGTTTGTGCTCAAGCCTGCCGGGGTTCCGGTAGATGCCGACCTGGCAGCCCGTCTGGCTCTGCTGGCAGGTGCTCAGACCGCAGCGGTTGATGCCGCCTACGAGGCCCCCAAGGGCACGCCCACGGCTCTCACCCCGCTGGGTGAGCTCTTCCTGCCGCTGGAGGGACTGGTGGATGTGGAAGCCGAGCGCACCCGCATCACCAAGGAACTGGAGAAGATGGCCAAGGAAATCGCCAAGAGCAAGGCCAAACTGGGCAATGCTTCCTTTGTGGACCGCGCACCGGCTGCTGTGGTTGACCAGGAACGCGCCCGCCTGGCAGAATGGGAGGCTAAGACCGCCCAGCTTGAGGCTATGCTGCAGGCTCTCAGCTAAGCATCACCCATCATGGAAGCGTCTCCCTTTAATAAACTTAGTGAGCAGGAACTGGAAGAACTCGCCTTATGCGGGATTTCTTCCCCGGAGCAGCTTGGTAAGACCGATATCGACAGCCTGCTGAAGGATTTGGAACTGGCCAGGTCCTTTTTCCCGGACAAGCAGTTTATCCTGACACCGAGCAGACTGCAGAGCATATTCGACCTCGTTCAGAAGAGTTCTAAACAGGAACTTACTGATTTCCCTGTAGCCGGTCTTACAGTCAAAAATGTAGGGCCGACTACCGCCTTCTATTCGGGCAGGCGCCAGAAAGGAAATGAACGTGAAATACAGCGGACAAAGAAATCTCACCAGAAGAAGATTCTGCATAGTCAGGTAAGCTCGAATCATCCTTTCCTGGCCTACTTCGCCTCCATTGGCACGCTGTTGCTCATTATTCCGGCCATATCCATCTTTGCCCTGCCGGTAATGATGGCTACGGACAATCTGCCGGATATTCCCCTCCTGTACCTGGCCATCGGCCTTATTGTCCTACCGACACTGCCCTATATCTTCATCACCCGGGCAGCAACCTGCCCGGTATGCCACATGCGGCTTTTCTCGTTCCACAACTACGTCCGCAATCGCGCCGCCAACTATATTCCCGGCCTCGGCTATAACATAGCCACTGCGCTGCATATCCTTTTCTGCCTGCGATACAACTGCCCGGGCTGTGGCACCCCGGTTAAGCTGGGCCGCAGAAAAGGACACAGAAGACACCATTAACCCTCATTCAGCTCCCTATGCGTTCCATCATTGTCATTCTCTGCTGTGCCATCATGAGCCTTTCTGTCTCCGGACAGGAAAAGCCTATGACTCATTCTGAGCTCGCAACAGATATCCTCATCTACCTCGCGGCCACCGAGGCCTGCCTCAGATCGTGCAAGGACGAGGAATCCATCAAGGCTGCCATTCCGCAGCTTCAACGCCTCAAGGTTGAAAGTGACAGGCTGATGGCCATCCAGCGCTCCCTGCCCGACCCCACCCGGCAGGATAGCATTGATGTGGAGCAGAAAGGCGTTCCCTTTATCAAACTCTGGAAGGCTATCCGCAATCATATCGAGCGGCTGGAAACAGACAAACTGATGACCCAGGAAATGCGCGATATCCTCTATATCGCCCCTCCGGCTCCGGAAAAAGGCACACAATCTGGCAAACAGTGAAACTTTTTTCTCCTCGCGAATCACAACATATTGTATGGTTCGCGATTTTTCTGCACCACATCATTGTCCCGGTGAATTTCGCTTAGGATAGGCTGAAATTTTGGGCTTGCAAAAATTACACAAAGCCGTAATATCTTAGACGAACAGCCCCTCAGTACACCAATGAGCAAGCCGTCTTATACTACTACCGACTCTCTGCACGAACAAGAAGCCCAGAACCTGGCAGATTTTGTTCTATTCTCCCAGCGCAGCTGCATTCTGCGCCTCTCTCCGGAGCTGACTAAGGGCAAGGTATCCTACCCGCAGTTTTTCCTGCTTGCCTATCTGGCAGAGGAGGAATGTCTTTCCATGAGCAACATTGCCAAGATGATGGGGCATTCCACTGCAGCAGCCACCGGCATGATTGACAAGCTGCAGGAGCTGGGGCACCTGAAGCGCTATACAGCCGCAGCAGACCGCCGCAAAATCATGGTCCGCATCACCAGCCAGGGGCGCGAACTCGTCACCCAGATGCGCAACAACATAGCTGCCGACCTGGCTCAGATGATGGCACGAGAGGATACCACCACCCCCATGAGCACCGCCCGCCGCGTCATCTCCCGCCGCACGGAAGCCGCCCGCAGAACCAAGGCCTGAACTTTAACCATATGAGCCAGTATTCACCAGATTATCTGAACGTTCTCAATGATATTCCCGGGAACTTTGCCCGATTCATCACCCGCATTCCCGGAATACCGACCACAACCGACCGCCAGACGGTCATATCCGCCCTCACCCCGGCTCACGAAGCCGTACTGGTTGAGGGTGGCATAGCCCCCAAGATGCTTCGCCGCGCTCAGCAGGTACACGGCAACAAGGTAGCCCTGGTAGGCGACATCGGCTGCTCATACCCTGTAGAAGGAGTGGATGCTCTTTTCTGCGGCGGCAAGGCAGACTGCTGCCTGGGCATCTACGTGGCGGACTGCGCTGCGGTATGGATTTACGACACCGTAAGCCAGAGCCGCGCACTCGTGCATTCCGGCAAGGCCGGCACCCAGCAGAACATTGTCGGTGAAACGCTCAAATCCATGTACAAGGTCTTGGGCGTACAGGCCGCAAACTGCATCGCAGTCATTTCACCCTGCATTCGTCCGCCGCACTACGAGGTAGATATCGTCACCATGATCAAGCAGGAACTGGAAGAGGCAGGTATTGCCCCGCAGAACATCCACGACTGCGGACTGGACACCGCGGCAGACCTGGAAACCTTCTATTCCTACCGTATCGAAAAAGGCAACACAGGCCGCATGCTGGCCCTGTTCGGCCGCAATCCGCAGACGTCGGAAGAATAAATGCTTACCCAGAAGCAGCAACTGCGCCGGGAGGTATTGCAGAGGCTTAAAGCCGCTGCCATTGCCGACCCGGCGCAATTACGTTCTGCCCGGTTGAGGGCGGAACTGGCGCCGCTTTTGAACAACAGCGCCCAATGCGTGGCTCTGTATGCCCCCCTCCCGCACGAGGTGAACCTGCTGCCCCTGCTTCAGGACTTCCCGCAGCACCGCTACGTATTTCCGCTCTGCCTGCCGGGGCACCAGCTTGAATTCCGAGTGGTAAAGGAACCGGCGCAGGATATGCGCCCCGGTGCCATGAATATACCAGAACCCGCCCCGCACACACCCGCAGTGGCCGCGCACGAAATCGATATACTGATTGTACCCGGCGTTGCCTTCACCCGCACTGGCCAGAGACTCGGCTACGGCGGCGGGTTCTATGACCGCTTCATTCCCCGGTGTACCAACGCACGCATTCTGGCGCTGGCATTCGAGGAGCAACTGGTGGACACCCTGCCCACCGAGGCGCACGATTTGCGCATTCCCGAGCTCATCCTCGCGCGGTGACTCGAATTGGGCTTTTCACAAGCCGCACTATGTGATAGCATACGCGCATGCCAAGCGTGTTGATTAAGACTTATGGGTGCCAGATGAACGAGCGTGACTCCGAACAGGTGGCAAGCATGTTCCTGGCGGGTGGCTACGAGCTGACCAAGGATGAAGCCCAGGCCGATGTCATTCTCATCAACACCTGCTCCGTGCGCGAAAAGGCAGAACTGAAAGCCCTGGGCAAAATGGGGCTGCTCTGCGCCCGCCCCACGGCCAAGCCTTGGGTCGTGTATGGTTTTATGGGCTGCATGTGCCAGAGCCGCGCCGCCTCACTCTTCCGCGATGTGCCGCGTCTTGACATTGTCACCGGTACCCAGCAGTACCACAATGTGTACAAACTGTGCAACCGCCTGCTCCGCAGCCGCTTGGGGCAGCCAGAGTTTGAACCCATCCGCCGCGGGGCGCACATCTGCGCCACCCAGCAGGAAGAGGGTTTCCAGAACGCCATCCGAGACCACCTTCCCCCGGCCGGCAACTGCACCGCCTTTGTCTCCATCATGCAGGGCTGCGAAATGCGTTGCTCATACTGCATTGTACCCAGCACCCGCGGTTCGGAATGCAGCCGCCCGGCTGCCGACATTCTACAGGAAGTACGCGAACTGGTAGACCGTGGGGTAAAGGAAGTCACTCTCCTGGGGCAGATTGTGAACCGCTACGGCAAGGACGAACCGGTCATCAACGGCCGCGGTGCCTTTGTGCGACTGCTCGAACAACTTAACGACATGGATGGGCTGGAGCGCATCCGCTTCACCAGTCCGCACCCCATCGGCTTCCGCCAGGATTTGGTGAACGCCTACACCTACCTGCCCAAGCTTTGCAGCCACATTCACTTCCCCATGCAGAGCGGCAGTGACCGCATTCTGCAGCTCATGCGCCGCCCATACAAGAACGAAAAATACCTCAAGCTCTGCGAGGCCATGCGCGAGGCTCGCCCGGATTTAGCCATCACCACCGATATCATCGTGGGCTTCCCCGGCGAAACGCACGAGGACTACCTGGAAACCAAGGCTGCGGTGGAGCGCATTCAGTTCGACAATGCCTTCGTGTTCCAGTATTCCCCGCGCCGCGACACCGTGGCCGCCGCCATGGACAACCAGATTTGCCTGCGCGTCAAGGAGGAACGCAACCACGACCTGCTCGAAACCGTCAACCGCATAGCCGTAGCGCGCAATCAGGCACTCGTCGGCACGCAGCAGACGATTCTCGTGGAAGGTCCCAGCAAGAATAATCCCGACCGCCTGCAGGGGCGCACCTCCCAGAACAAGCCGGTCATTATTCCCGGCGGTACCGCCGAGGTAGGCACACTCGTGCCGGTGCGCATAACCGAATGCACGGGTTTCACCCTGTACGGAGACGTGGTATGAAACGATTAGCAGCTGTTTTTCTCCTGCTGGCAGGCTCACTATTCGGGGCAGATTACCCCTGGACGGGAAAAGCCCCGGCAGAAATCGCACAGGCCTCCCTGCAACCGGATACGGTTCTGGACGAAATTCCCTGCGACTGGCGCCCTGCCCTCACCCCCATCGTGGAGCCGCTGGTAAAGGACTGCACCACGGCGCGCGAGGCAGTGCTGAGCATAGCCAGCGGACTCAGCAAAGCAACCGGTGTCTACTACACCCCCCAGCGCCGCAAGCACAATATGAACGTGCTGGAAGCCCTGGAAGAAAAGAAAGTCTCCTGCACCGGGCAGAGCATCCTGCTGGTCTGCGCCCTGCGCAGCGTGGGCATTCCCGCCCGCGCCGTTGGTCTGCTTACCTGGAATCACATAGAAGGAAACCACACCTGGGCAGAGGCATGGTTCGATGGCGCCTGGCACATGATTGAATTCAACGAGCGCGATTTCAACACCTCGTGGGTCATGGAATACGTGGGGATGCTCAACGAGAAAAATCCCTTCCAACGTATCAAGGCCGCTACCCCGGCAGGCAGCACCAGCTGGTTCCCGGAATTCCCCAAACTTCCCCACATCCAGGCAGAGGACGTCACGGAGCGGTACCGGAAGCTGTCGCTGAACTGGTACCAGGCAAACGGATTAGCGAAAAACAGCCAGCGCCTCATGATTGATTTACAACCGCGCAGCACCGCCGAAACCATCGTTGAGCTGGTAAACGACAAAGGCCTCGCCATCACTGAAACCAGGCTCCCCAGCTTGTCCGATGACATGCGCTACATGGCCAGACTCACCCTGCCGCGACAAGGCAATTTCTACCTTCGCATCAAAGGCACCGAGCACCTGATTCCCATCTCCGCCACGGAATCAGCTGTCCAGCTTCTCATGCTGGTTCATTAAGCTTCGAACAATTTGAGTTCCAGAGCATTGGCCGCAGCCGCAACCTCGGCCTTATGCTTGCTCTGCCCCTCGGCGCAACCAATCTCGCGCTCGCCCCACATTACCCGGGCGCGGAACGGGCCCGCAGGTTTGGCGTCATCCACCGGGCCGGTGATATACTTGGGGCCCACGTTATTGATAGCCTGAAGCTTCTCCAGCAACTCACCCTTATAGTTCACCGAAATGAGCGCATGTGCCTTATCCAGGCTCGCTTCCATAATCCGGTAAGTCACTTTGCGAGCCGCGTTGTAGTTGGAATCCATCATCACAGCCCCAATCACACTTTCAAAGGTGTTGGCCAGAATGGAAACAGCCTTTCTACCCCCATTGGCCTCCAGCTGGGGGCTGAGAGTCAACTGCTCGCCCCAGCCCAGAGCCTCTGCCAGACCGGACAAATGCGCACGGCTCACAATAGCGGAGCGCATCTTCGTCAACTCGCCCTCATCGGCCTTGGGATAACGAGCAAACAGCTCGCGGCTCACCACAAGCTCCAGCACCGCATCGCCCAGAAACTCCAGGCGCTCGTAATTCAGGTTGGTGCTTCGCTTCTGGTCGCTGCTGGGATGCGTCAGCGCCTGTTTCAGCCAGACTTCATCCGTAAAGGTATAATCCAGGCTCTTTTCTACCGCGGCTCTGTCCATGCGCTGCATTCTACCACACTTACCTCCCTTTGGCTAGAGAAAATCCCCGTCCTACTCCTTCTTCGGGGTTGTTTCAGATTTGCTGGTGCCATCTCTCTGTCATGAGCCGGATTTCGCTTGATTTGGCGGGATTTTAGCGTTAGAATCGCGCGCATGAGCACAGAGGAGAAGAAAGATTTCATCCGCGACATGGTAGCCAAGGACCTGGCAGAAGGATATTGCCAGGTACCGATTACCCGTTTCCCCCCGGAGCCGAATGGCTATCTGCACATTGGGCACGCCAAGGCTATTTGTCTGGATTTCGGGCTGGCCAAGGAATATGCTCACCTGGGGGCCGTGTGCCACCTGCGCTTTGATGATACCAACCCCTGCAAGGAGGACATTGAATTCGTCAACTCCATTCAGGAAGACATCCACTGGCTTGGCTTCGACTGGGGCGAGCACCTCTACTGGGCTTCCAATATCTTTGATTTCTACTACGATTGCGCCGTGGCTCTCATCAAGAAAGGGCTGGCGTATGTCGACCTGCAGGACCGCGAGACCATGCGCCAGCAGCGCGGCAACCTGGTGACGCCCGGCATTGAATCTCCCTACCGCAATACCTCTGTGGAAGAAAACCTGGCTCTTTTTGAAGCCATGAAGCGCGGCGATTATGCCGAGGGTGCCGCCGTGCTGCGCGCCAGGATTGATATGGCCAGCAGCAACATGAACATGCGCGACCCGGTCATCTACCGCATCTCCTACGATCACCACCACAACACGGGCAATTCCTGGTGTATCTACCCGATGTACGACTTTGCCCACCCGCTGGAAGACGCCTACGAGCATATCACCCACTCGCTCTGCACGCTGGAATTTGAAAACCACCGCCCGCTCTACGAATGGGTCATCGACAACTGCCCAGTGCCGGCCAAACCCAAGCAGCGCGAATTCTCACGTCTGAACATCACCTACACCGTAATGAGCAAGCGCAAGCTGCGCCAGATGGTGGAAGAAGGCTACGTTGCCGGTTGGGATGACCCCCGCATGCCCACGATTTGCGGTATGCGCCGCCGTGGCTATCCGGCTAAGGCGATTGTGGATTTCTGCGAAGGCGTAGGCATCACCAAGTTCAATGGCAACACCGATGTGGCGCGTCTGGAAAACGCCGTGCGTGGCGAGCTCAACACCAATGCCGAGCGCCGCATGGCCGTGCTGAAACCGCTCAAACTGGTGCTCACCAACGTACCGGATGATTTCGAGGAAGAAGTGGAAGTAGTCATCAACCCCGAGAAGCCGGAGCTGGGCAACCGCAAGCTGACGCTCACCCGGGAAGTCTGGATTGAGCAGGACGACTTCATGGTGGAACCGCCCAAGAAATACAAGCGACTTTCCCCCGGCGCCTGCGTGCGTCTGCGCGGCGGCTACTGCATGATTTGCACCGGCTACACCGCCGATGCCGAGGGTAATGTGACCGAAGTACAGGCTGAAATCGTCCCCGGAACGGTGGGCTCCAACCCGCCCGAGGGAATCAAGTGCAAGGGCGCCATTCACTGGGTATCTGCCAAGTATGGCGTGCAGGCCGAGGTGCGCCTCTACGACCGCTTGTTCAAGGATGAAGCACCGGACGCCAATGAAGAAGGCTTCCTGGCCTCGCTGAATGCCGACTCTCTCACCGTGCTCAAGGATGCCGTGGTGGAACCCGCTCTGGCAGCAGCACCGGCCGAGTTCCTGTGCCAGTTTGAACGCACCGGCTATTTCGTGGCAGACCGCTACGACCACAGCGCCGAGCACCCCGTATTCAACCGCTCCGTGGGGCTGCGCGATTCATGGGCCAAGATGAATAAGTGATTGACATGAAGCACATAGAATTCACCGCCACCAACGGCAGCTTCGATATCAACGATTTCATCAATCGCTGCGATGCCGCCACCATGGGCGAAGAACTTCCCCCTGCTCCCGAACCGCAGGTGGAGGAGGCACCAGTATCCCCGGCAGCCGTACCCGTGGCAGATGGCAGCGACCCCATCATCTACTCCCCGCTGGAAGAGGTGTTGGAGGAGCTGCGCATGGGCAAACTCATCCTGATGACAGATGACCCCCACCGTGAAAATGAAGTGGATCTTGTCTGCGCCGGGCAGTTTGCCACCCCGCAGAACATCAACTTCATCGCCACGCACGCCCGCGGTCTCATCTGCGTGCCCATGGCTCCGGAACGCGTGGATTCCCTCGGCCTGCCCATGCAGACCCAGCACAACACGGAAAAACTGCACACGGCCTTTACGGTAAGCGTGGATGCCAGGGATGGCACCCCCACCGGCATCAGCGCCTTTGAGCGTTCCATCACCACCATGAAGCTGGCAGACCCGCGCTGTACGCTGGAGGATTTTGTGCAGCCCGGGCATTGTTTCCCGCTGCGTGCGGTTGAGGGCGGCGTGATTCGCCGCGCCGGCCACACCGAAGGCACGGTGGATATTCTGCGCATTGCCGGGCTGGAACCGGTGGGTGTGTGCTGCGAAATCATGAAGGACGACGGCACCATGGCCCGTCTGGGCGAAATGGGCGAGTTCCAGCGCAAGTTCGGGCTGAAGGCCTGCTCCCTTGCGCAGATTATTGAGCACCGCCAGCACACGGAAAAACTGGTGGAGCGGGAAGAAGTGGTCAAGCTGCCCACGGATTACGGAGATTTTGACTGCTATTCCTACCACTCCAAGGTGGACGGCAAAACGCACCTGGCCCTGGTGCATGGCAAGATTGACCCGGAAAAGCCGGTTCTCTGCCGCGTTCACAGTGAGTGTCTCACGGGAGATGTCTTTGCCAGCCGCCGCTGCGATTGCGGCAGCCAGCTGCACGCCGCCATGCGCCGCGTAGCCCAGGAGGACGGCGTCATTCTCTACCTGCGCCAGGAGGGGCGAGGCATCGGCCTCTCGGCCAAACTGCATGCCTACAAACTCCAGGAACAAGGCTATGACACCGTGGATGCCAATATCAAACTAGGCTTTGCCCCCGATTTGCGCGACTACGGCGTGGGTGCCCAGATTCTGCGCGACCTCGGCGTGCGCCACCTGCGCCTGCTGACCAATAACCCGCTCAAGATTCAGGGGCTTTCCGGCCATGGGCTGGATGTCGTGGAGCATGTGGCCATTTCCATACCCGCTCACGCAGACAACCAGCACTACCTGGACACCAAGCGAGACCGCATGGGCCACCTCATTTGACCAACATCCGGAAAGGCGCGGGAAACCGCGCCTTTTCTGGTATCTGCTGACGCCATTTTCTCGATTTATGGCACAGATGACTATTTCTAATATGGCCAAATTGCGCTACAATGCGGAAAAGTAGAGCAAGGCCATATGTCTGACCCCGAAAAACAACCCAACAAATTACCCACTCCCGGAGGCGCCCCCAACTGGGGTGTGCTGATTCTCATGGCCGTCATCTTTGCCATTCTGCTTGTGGCATTCGTATTCGACGGTTCGCTCACCTCCCCCGGCCGCACCATATCGCTGGATGAATTCCGGCAGGATTTCAAGGCTGGCAAAGTTGTTCTCAACCAGCCGAAGGATTTTCCCATTGAGGTAACGCTGAGTTCCAACGCCGCAGACGGCACCATCACCGCATTCGAATACCGCACACTTCCGCAGTACCCGAAAGCGGCCTTCTACATGCCGTTCACAGAATCGGACGACATCCGCGCACTCTGCAACCGTTTCGGCATCACCACCACGCGGGTCGACACCATGCCGCAGGAACTGCAGGGCGACCGCGTGTGGTCCACAGAAGATTTTGCCCGCATGGGCGCAGAAGGCCGCATCATCACCTCTGCCACCAGCCCGGTTATCTATGAATCAGCAGGTCAGGGAGTCATCGTAGGTGAGTATCGTCTTCCCCTTTCCACCAAGCCGGAGCTCAAGCAGCTGGAACCGGTGCGCGTAGAGTTCAACCCCGCCTTCCAAGGTGAACAGGTGCACGAACTGCTGGGCAACAAGGTGAAATACATTGTGGAAAGCAACACCTGGAGCATGTTCCTGGTAAATGTGCTGCCCTTTGCCATTGTCCTGCTGCTGCTCTTCCTCTTCTTCCGCGCCCAGGGCGGAGGCCCCGGCGGCGCCATGAAATTTGCCCGCAGCCGTGCCCGCCTGCTCGACCCTTCCAAGAACAAGGTCTCCTTCAAGGACGTGGCCGGCATCTCCGAAGCCAAGGAAGAAGTGTGGGAAATCGTGGAATTCCTGCGCAACCCGCAGAAATTCCGCAATCTGGGTGGGACCATTCCCAAGGGCGTGCTCATGGTCGGGCCTCCCGGCACGGGTAAGACCCTGCTGGCACGCGCCATTGCAGGCGAAGCAGGCGTACCGTTCTACACCATTTCCGGCTCTGACTTTGTGGAAATGTTTGTGGGTGTAGGCGCCAGCCGCGTGCGCGATATGTTTGCCGAGGCCAAGCGCCATTCCCCCTGCCTCATCTTCATCGATGAAATCGACGCCGTGGGTCGCCACCGTGGACATGGCGTAGGCGGCGGTCACGATGAACGCGAGCAGACGCTCAATGCCCTGCTCGTGGAAATGGATGGTTTCACCGCAAATGAGAATGTGATTGTCATTGCCGCCACCAACCGCGTAGACGTGCTCGACCCCGCCCTGCTCCGTCCGGGCCGCTTCGACCGCCAGGTAACGGTGAACCTGCCCGACGCCGCCGGCCGCGAGCAGATTCTACGCGTGCATGCCCGCAAGGTGAAACTGGCACCGGAAGTTGACCTGGGGCCGATTGCCCGCGCCACCACCGGATTCTCCGGCGCAAAACTGGCGAATCTTGTCAACGAAGCCGCCCTCATCGCCGCTCGTCACAACAAACCCACCGTGCAGCAGGCCGACCTGGAGGAAGCCCGCGAAAAGGTACGCTGGGGACGCGAACGCCGCTCCATGGAAATCTCTGACAAGGAGAAATACATGACTGCGGTACACGAAGCCGGCCATGCAGTCTGCCTGCTGAAGACCGAGCTTGCCAAGAGCCTGCCGCTGCATAAGGTGACCATCATTCCCCGCGGGCCGGCACTGGGTGTCACCATGATGCTGCCGGATGAAGACAAGCACAGCGAATACAAGAGCGAGCTGCTGGACTACATCGTCATGGCCATGGGTGGCCGCTGCGCAGAACTGGTCGTGTTCGGCGATATTTCCGGCGGAGCCCGGGGCGATATCCACCAGGCTACCAGCATTGCCCGCAAGATGGTCTGTGTATACGGCATGAGCGAGAAGCTGGGCCCCATCGAATACGGCTCCAGCCACAATGAGGTATTCCTGGCTCGCGATATCTCACAGAGCTCCCGCAATTTCTCCGAACACACCGCGCAGATTATCGATGAGGAAATCCAGCGCATCGTGACCGAGAACTACAACCGCGCCGTCAGCATTCTTACCGAGAACAAGGAACGCCTGCTGCTCATTGCCGACAAGCTCATCGAATTTGAAGCGCTGAGCGGCCAGCAAGTGGCCGAGTTGCTCGAAACCGGTGAAATGAGCGCCCCGCCTGTGCGCCAGCTGCCCCCGCCCATGCCGGTGGATGAGGATGCCCCCACCGATTTGCAGACCCCGGACGACCAGCCCCCTGCC
>JAZOTC010000023.1:0-16442 GCA_045657445.1 Akkermansia sp.
CGCGTCAGCGTGTATTTCATTGAGGGAGCGAACGCGACCGACTGTCGGCATGGTGCGTTGATCAATATTCAGGGGTAATTTTGCAACAAGCTTATGTTGAATGATATTTGTTCATTGTCAAAACGCGCTATAGCATTATACCTCACTCCACCGAACAGTCGCCCCGCTAGGCGGGGCTCAACGAAATACACGCTGACGCGTGTTAAAAATACCGCCTGTTGGCGGTATGAAAGCACCGGGAGCGGTGCATGAAATCCTTTGCTGGCGCAAAGGATGAAATACCTTCGCACCGCTCAGGTATGATTTATCGCGTTAAGATGCAAATTGGTATCAGCAAATCTGGAACAGCCTCGCTGGGGAGCTGGGCGCTTGCGGGACTCTGTTTATTTTTTTCAACAGACGATAGCAGTAGACACTCTAAATGATAGGAGACTCGCATACCTGCCATGGAAAATGGAACAATGAGGAAGTTGATTATTGCTGCCGGGGTGGAAATCCTTGTTGCGGTGGTGGCAGGGCTGTGGCTGCTGGCCGAGGTGAGGGCGGCGCTGGTGAGCTGGGGAACAGAGGTCTGGGATTGGCAATATCAGTTGTCTGATTGGGATTTCCTGTTTTCCTGGGCTCAGTACATGGTCATATGCACTGCATTTCTGCTGGCATGGTTGTGCTGGAACTGGCCAAGGCATAAGATGAGTATCATGCTGCTGGTCTGGGGGATTACCTGGATTCCAGTTGCGCTGGTGAGTTCCTGTGATTTGCTGGCTTCTCCCGCGGGGCCGATGAATTTGCCGCTTTCGATGTATGCTGTGCCCCTCTTTGGGGGCATCTGTTTGTTTGAGGCTCTGGTGCTGGGTTTGTGCATACGAATTCCGCAAACGAAATAATGGGGTGAAACGATGAATATTTCATGGGACGCTCTCCCTGGTGCTTTCAGGTGTATTGACTTGAAAATCATGCCGGGCGTGTTATTATGGCTATGAAGATGAACCGCTATCAGACTATTTTCAGACCAGGAATTGCAATCGTTGCTATGGTTGCTTTTCTGCTGAGCAGTTGTGTCGTGAGTACGAATCTGGGTGGAGTTGTGGGAAACATCGGCGTGAAAGAGTCCAGGCTCGTGCGGGCAGAGCCTTTTTCTGCGGACGATATGGTGCTTCACCCGGTGCAGCCGGGCAATGAAACCCCAGCTCCACCGGGTGTTACGGCGCATGATTTGCGTATTTTCAAGCTGGATGATTTGTACTACATGGAGCTGTATTGCCAGTATGTGCCCAGGGAGCGTGGTTTGTTTCGGCTGTGGGTTCCTCATGGTGGGGATATGGAGTATGTGATGCTGTTTAAGAAGGACCACGATGCGCTGGCGCGAATCCCAGTGGAGGCAAACATGGTGCTGATGGATGCGGAAACGGTGCAGCATTGTCTGCAAATCAAGGTGGCTCATCCACCGCAGGACGCCGAGCGCGTGATTCCAAAGGAACGGTTTGATTTCAGCCGGGCCGTGCGCTGCACTCCCAATCCGGAGAAACTGGATGAGCCGGGGCTGGAGCGATTCTGGTACAATGAGTATTATATGCCCCATGTCCCGAAGCGGAAAAACGGGCTTCACTATGCGGTGCAGCCGGTAGCCTGGGCCTTCAAGATTGTGGAGCATATTCCCCATGTGCTGGTGATGGCGCCCTCTGCCATCATTGCCGGCCCGTTCTGGTTGGTAAAGCAGGGGCAGCAACAGCGGGAAATGCCGCTTGATAAGGAGAGTTAACCACATAGAATCAAATGACAAGGCTAAATGCAGAAGAAGGTGGCAGTACACCGCGTGCGAAAGGGAGATTAACAGGTCTGAAATGGTGTATGGGCTTGTTGCTGGCGGTGGGCTTGCTTATGCTGTTCTATGTGCCGCGCTGCGCGCATGTGGGTGGGATTATGTGGTGGCATATACAGCTGCCGGACTCCAACACGTGCCTGGTAGAAGTTGTCACCTGGCGTGGGGAGACTGTCTGCTGCCGCTTCATGCAATATCCGCTCGATGTCTCGGTGGAGTACGATGGATTTCTGGTTTTGTGGGAAAGAGAGGATGATGAGTATCAGCTCCGCTATTATGATGTGAAAGAAAAGCGCTTCCTATCTCCTATCGGGTTTAGACACCTGAACCTCTCCCGGAGAGATAAGCCACACCCGCATGCTGCGGATGATTGGCATCTAACCGATTTGTACAATATCACGGGAGACCGTTCCTGTAAATATTACTGGATTCAACGGGCAGAACGCGATTTCCCTGAATGACGCCCGGGAAATCCGCCGGGGGTATATAGAGCTTGAAATCAGGTTACCCTACTGCTAGAATAAGCGCATGAAATCATGGGGGGTGATAACGTATCTGCTGCCGTTGTTCTGCCTGGCGGGCTGTGTCGGGGTGGTGCAGCAGGAGCAGAAAAAACGCGATGCCGAGCTGCTGAAGGCGGTTACTTTTGAGTATGGAAACTGGGATGCGGCAGATGTGGCACGGTTGCTGGCTGCGGGAGCTCATGTGGATGCCCGGGACGAGAGAGGCTGCACGCCCCTGCTGAATGCCTATGGGGTGGGCCGCGATTTATTTGAGGATGACCCGCGCCAGGAGGAGGCCGCAGAATCGCTGAACCTGCTGCTGGCAGCGGGGTCAGATGTGCAGGCTCGCACCCCGGAGGGCTTTAATGCGATGGACCTGGCGCTCTGCCAGTATGATAACGCAAACCTGGTGCGGATTCTCCGCGAGAAGGGGGTGAAGGCCAGCAAGCCGGAGTACGAGCTGGTGTGGCATGCCATGCATAACCACGCGGATGAGGTGCGCCGCCTGCTGGCCGCCGGGGTAAGCCCCGATGCCCACAGTGCCGACGGCTGGAGCGCTGTGTGGGCTGCCATGCCTATCCTGAATCTGAAGAAATGCTCCGAGGAAAGCCTGGAAATCCTCCTGAAGGCCGGTGCAGACACGCAGGAGTTGCGCTATGGTGAACAATCCCTGCTGGACTTCGCCGAAATGTTCCGTGGCGAGGAAATGTCCGAAGCCGCTGTTGAGCTGTTGAAACAACACGGCGCGACATATCATTCCCGGAAGGAGTGATTTGCTTTCGCGCCTATGCCGAACTGCCTGCAAAAAAAGCCCCGCTGCCAGTAACGCAGCGGGGCTTTGCAGAATCTGCAATTCCTGCTATCAGCAGTTGTACATCTTCACGTAGTATTCGTCTGCCATGCGGTCGGAATCGAAGGCGGGGCAGATATCGTGAATGCCGGTAAAGACGAGGTCCATCCACTTGTCGCGGTTGTCGTAGTAGAGGGGCAGCACCTTGCTTTCCAGCACGCTGAAGAAGTTGTCGCGGTCGGAGCGGTCGCGGGCCTCGGGGGCGAGACCGGTTTTGGCTTCGGGGATAATGAAGCAGTTTTCGCCATCGCGGGCAAACTCGCGCACCCAGCCATCGTTGGTAGAAATGGTGACCGAGCCGTTCATGGTGGCGCTCATACCGGAGGTGCCGGAAGCTTCGCGGGTGACCACGGGGTTGTTCAGCCAGATATCGGAGCCGTTCTTGAGCAGGCGGCTGAGGCCCAGTTCATAGCCGGTGAGCACGGCGCAGCGCGGGTATTTCTCGCTCAGTCTGTTGAGCTTGTTGAAGATATCCACGGCGGTGAAATCGGTGGGGTAGGGCTTTCCTGCCCAGATCATCTGCACCGGGCGGTTGGTGCGCTGCAGCATGCGCTCAAACATGACCGGGTTTTCGGTGATGAGCCCCGGGCGCTTGTAGGCGGCAAAGCGGCGAGCCCACACAATGGTGAGGGTGTCCTGGTCGAAGAGGTGGCCAGTCTGCTCGCCCACCACGCGGAAGAGTTCCTTCTTGAGGGCGCGTTTGCGGTGCAGGAATGCCTTTTTATCGCGCATGGCATAGGCTTCTGCCAGCTCGGGGTCCTGCCAGTATTCGCGGTTCTGGGCATTGGTCACGTGGGTGATGGGGCAGATATCGCTGTACCCCTGCCACATCTGGCGGGAAACCTCGCCGTGGAGGGCAGACACACCGTTGGCCATGTGGGAGAGGCGCAGCGCCGCGAGGGTGTAATTGAAGGTCTGCTCGTTGGGGTCGAGCTTGAGCATGGCGCGCACCTGGTCGAGGCTGAGACCATCGAAGAACGAGAAATTGGCCATGAGGTTGATGTCCATCTTCTCATTGCCTGCTTCTTCCGGGGTGTGGGTGGTGAACACGAAACGCTTGCGGACTTCGTCCACGTTGCCGCCGTTGCGAGCCAGCATGTTGAAGGCAGCGCCGATGGCGTGTGCCTCGTTCATGTGGTAGATTTCCGGCTCTACGCCCAGTTCCTCGAAGAGGCGGGCACCGCCCTGACCCAGCACAATGTACTGCGAGATGCGGGTCATGGGGTTGGAATCATACAGACGCTGGGTGATGGAGCGCGAGATGTCATCGTTTTCCGGCAGGTCGGTGGTGAGGAAGAACATGGGCGCGGTGCCAAATGTCTCCGGGCGCAGATAATAGGCCTTCACCCATACCGGAGCCCCGCAGATGCGGATGAGGAACTTGATGTTGTGGTCCTCCAGGAAGCTGTAATCCTTGCGCAGGTATTGCACGGCCATGGAGCCGTCCTCGGCGCGAATCTGGTTGTAGTAGCCGTAGGACCACAGAATGCCCACGCCCACCAGGTTCTGGCGCAGCGCTCCGGCAGAGCGCATGTGGGAGCCGGCCAGGTAACCCAGACCACCGGAGTAAATCTTGAACACGTTGTCAATGGCGTATTCCATGCAGAAATAGGCCACAGACTTGCTGTATTTTTCGTCAATTTCGTAAGGATGCGCATATTGCGCCGGCAGGAATGACTTGCTCATGGTAATGGTATATAGAATGTGCTAAGGGGAACGTGTCCCGCGGCTGGTTTCGATGCCCTCGCGAGACTCTCGATTTTATACACCCAAAAACTCATCTAGGAAAGAAAAAAATGGAATGAGTGACACGGAAACTCCTGCCTTGTGTCATGGTATACGTTTTCAGCCCTGACGCCTTCCGGAAATCGCCGGATTGCGGGACTTCCGGCCCGCTTTCAGGCCAGCTCCGCAAAGCGGGGCCCGTGGCTCGCGTTATCCAGCT
This sequence comes from Akkermansia sp., assembly GCA_045657445.1. Classification (GTDB taxonomy): domain Bacteria; phylum Verrucomicrobiota; class Verrucomicrobiia; order Verrucomicrobiales; family Akkermansiaceae; genus Akkermansia. The sequence continues at coordinate 5,118 of JAZOTC010000023.1, forward strand.
CCTTCACCAGGTGAAAAAGGTCCTGTTGGCGGACGTGGGGCTGCTCGGCATAGGTGAGAAAAGCATCCAGTGCCGTGGTGATGAGTTCCGTGCGGTTGCTGGCCGCACCAGGCTGGGTGTTGTTGAGTTGTTCATACTGCGCGGCAGTGCATCGGAAGGTGATGGATTTCATGCTCATGCGGGCAAGTTTAGAGCCTTCTCATCTTGTTAGCGAGCTTAGTTAGAAGTCTTACCGATAATCGTTGAAAGATTGTCCTTCAGGGCTTAGTAAGACATCCTAATATAGTTTGCCGTGTATGAACGTATGTGATATGCTGCTGGGCGTTATGAAAACAATTCGCAACATAACCAGGTTCACGTATGAGTTTACCTCGTTTCAGGGCTGGCGGGTTACCTTGTGCCGGAACCAGGTTCATTTCACCCGGTATTTCTCCGATAAACAGTACGGTGGAGAAGCCGCGGCACTAGAGGCTGCAATTGCCACGCGCAACCGGGTGCTGACTTGCCTGCTGGAACACCCGGATGCGCCGGAAAAGGCCTTTGCGCTCTGCCGCGAGGAGCAGCAGCGCACCTGCTACCCTCGCGGCCTGCGTCCGCGCAAAAGCTCGTACGCCTGACGCGGCATCAGGTGTGTTTGAACGCCATGGCGTCCTTTTCGCACAAGCTGGTGGTGGCGTGGTACTTGCCCAGATGCTCGATGGCCCGCTTCATATCCCCGATGAGCAGGCTGGCCATATCCATGGTGAAGCCCTGGCGCACCATCACGCGCATCACCACCGTTTCCTGCACATTGGCAGGCAGCGAGAACGCCGGCACCTGCCAGCCGCGCATGCGCAGGCGGTCCGAAAGCTCGTACAGGTTGTACCCGGCGCTCTCCGGATGCTTGCAGTAGAAGCACACGGCCGGTATATCCTTCTTCGGGTCGCCCGTGGCAATGAATTCGAAATCACCCAGTTTGGCAATTTCCTGCGTCAGATACGCCGCCACGGCATAGGCTGCCATGTGGATATCGCGGTACCCGCGCATGCCCAGACGCACAAAGTTGTAGTACTGGGCGATAACCTGACCCGCCGGACGCGAGAAATTGATGGCAATGGTGGGCACGCTGCCCCCCAGGTAGTTCACAGCAAAGGCCAGCTCGCCGGGAAGGTCGGTCTTATCTCGCCAGATAATCCAGCCGCAGCCCAGCGGGGCAAGCCCGTATTTGTGGCCGCTGGAGCTGATGCTCTTCACGCGTTTGAGTCGGAAGTCGAACGGAATGTGCGGTGCGCAGAACGGCGCCAGAAAACCACCACTGGCCGCATCCACATGCACATCCACATCCGGGCCGCCGGAGGCCGCCAGCTTATCCAGCACCCGGCACACCTCATCCGGGAATTCATACTGGCCGGTGTAGGTCACACCGAAGGTCGGCACCACGCATATGGTGTTTTCGTCCACATGCTTGAGCACCTCGGCCTCGCTCATGCAGAACTGCCCCGGGGCCATGGGAATCTCTCGCATCTCCACATCCCAGTAGCGGCAGAACTTGTGCCAGCAGATCTGCACCGGCCCGCACACCAGATTCGGGCGGTCGCAGGGCTTACCCGCAGCCTTGCGGCGTGCGCGCCAGCGGCGCAGCGCTGCCATGCCGCCCAGCATGCAGGCCTCACTGCTGCCTATGGTGGAGCAGCCTATGGCCGAATCCGGAGCCGGAGCATGCCAGAGTTCAGCAATCATGCGCACGCAGCGCATTTCCAGCTCGGCGCACTGCGGGTACTCGTCCTTGTCAATCATGTTCTTGCTGATACTCAGATCCATGAGCCGGTGTATCTGGTCATCATCCCAGGTCTGGCAGAATGTCGCCAGATTCTGGCGCGAGTTGCCATCCAGCAGCAGCTCGGTCTTGATGAGTTCGTAGGCATCCTCCGGGCGCATGGACTGCTCCGGTATCTTATCGGTGGGCAGGGGCCTGGCCACATCTGCCGCCCCGAACAAACTGGTCGTTGCGTTATCACAATGAGTGTTCATGGTGTTGTGATGACGCTGCCACCACCGCCAGCCTCTCAAAAACAGGCGGCTCCTGGCGTGTTCTTTACAACACAAAACCGGCACAGCCGCGTGTGGACTGTGCCGGTTCCGAAAGCGTGAGTAGCCTCTTACTTTTTTAATCAATGATGATAACATCATTGGCAGGAGGCGCAGATAACACCATGAATGCCGCCATCAGGACGGCTCAGAGAAGAGAATAAAGTTGTATCATAATCCGCCGAAATCCTACCATGCGGGGGGGCAAGCAAATTCATTTACAATGATGAAAAAAATCATTTTTGGGGACCTGATGGGTAGGGCTGTCCCTGAAATTGCTTGAGTAAGACGCCCCTGGTTTTTATAATGGGCGGCATGAGTGATAAACTGGCTATAGCGGTGGATTTCGGCGGTACGAGCATCAAGATTGGCGTGACCCGCGGGGCAGAGCTGGTGGATAAGGCTGCGCCGCTGCCCACGCCGGAGTTCGACAGCCCGGAGACGATTATGGCCGCTATGTGCGCTACCATGAAGGAGCTGCAGCGGCGGCATCCGCAGGTGGTGGCGGTGGGGCTGGGTATGCCCGGCTGGGTGGATTTTTACAAGGGGGTGCTCTACCAGCTTACGAATGTGCCGGTGTGGAACCACCAGGTGCCGGTGCGCGAGGTGATGGAGCGCGAGCTGCGCCTCCCCGTGGTGCTGGATAATGATGCCAACTGCATGGGCTATGCGGAGTGGAAGCTGGGCGCGGGCCGGGGGCTGGACAGCCTGCTGTGCCTCACGCTGGGCACGGGGATTGGCGGTTGCATCGTGGTGCACGACCGCATTCTGCGCGGGCGCAATGTTTCAGCCGCCGAGCTGGGGCAGACCAGCGTGGCGTTTGATGGCCGGGTGGGTCCCTTCGGGAATCGCGGCGCGGTGGAGGAATACATAGGGCACAATGAATTCACGGCCGATGCCGTGGCGCGCTATGCCGGGGCGGGAATCCGGAAAACGGTGGCGGAGTGCTCACCGTACCAGCTGGAGCTGGCTGCCCGCGCGGGCGATGCCATAGCGCGGCAGCTATACTGCGATTTTGCGGAGAAACTGGGTTGCCTCATCATGAACATGATGTACGCCTTTGTTCCCTCGGCCTGCATCATCGGCGGCGGCGTGGCCAAGGCCGGGGATTTGCTCTTCAACCCGCTGCAGGAATGCCTGAAGGCGCAGCTCTTCCCGGTGCATTACGAAAACCTGCGCCTGCTGCCCGCGCATTTCGGGGCAGATGCCGGCATCATCGGCGCCGGTCTCATGGCGGCGGACTATGCCGCCGGGCGGCTTCAGTAAGCGGTTCCTTCCAAGACTGAACCGGGCGGATTCTTTGCAGAAATCCGCCCGGGTATTGATTTTTACTGGTGGTCAGAGCCATGCATGCTCATGAGCTTTTCCCGCTTGACCTGGTGAATTCCCATTTGCACCAGCAGCAGGGCAAGCGTCCAGCCTGCTACGCCGATGCCGATGTTGCGGATAATCCCCCAATCCTGGAGCAGCAGGGGGGTGTTCCAGAAGGCGTGCAGCAGCATCGGGCAGAGGGCTATGCTGAGGAACCGATAATCGGTGAAGACGCGCAGGTTGATATTGTTGGTGAATTTTTCTTCGTCTTGTACGGTGTTGTAGTTAACGGTGTATTTGTAAAGCCCGAAGGTGAGTAAGTTGCAGAGCCCGCTAACATCGACATTGCATTCTGCTTTGTCTGGTTCATTTTTGCGCTTAGCCAGCACATGCCAGTAAGCACCGGCTGTAATGGCGGTCCAGATAACGTGCATGAAGGGCGTATAGATGGCGCGACGCCAGAGTATGTTGTATGGGTCGAAATCTTCTTCGAGGTAGCTGATTAGAATCTGCGGATTCGATAACAGTTCTCTGTTGTTGGCTAGAAAGGAAAAAATATCATCGATACCGTAGAGTCTTGCAGAAAGCCCGATGATATCATAATGCCCCAGTTCCTTCGCTAATTGCAAGTCGTCGTTCAGGCTCATGTAACGGTATACATAGCCGGCGGTTTCAAAGGCTGCGAAGCCGGCCCCCACGGCGCAGCCTATGGCCATGCCGTGCAATACGTTGCCCCGGCGGAACATGGGGCTTGCAATGAAAAGAGTGGCCAGCAGCTTGGCCGGTTCCTCTATGAATCCGGCCCTCCAGGCTCCGTCGAATAAGCTGAGATGTTCAAAGAAAAGCAGGCTGATGATGAGCGAGAATATGCCGCCTAACGCAAATCCTTTGGTGATTTCGAAAAACGGCATGTCCCGCTTGAGGTTCATCTCAAAGAAGAAGATGCAAAAGCAGAACGGAATGGCAAAGCATCCCACGAACAGCAACCCCGGAATCAAATTGGGATTATGAAAATGGGAGTAACCAAAGCTGAAGCCTGCGTAAATGACTAAAAGAAATACCAGAATGCGCGAGAATATCCAGGGCGCTGGCCAGGTGGCGTTGATTTCCTGGATGCTCGGGGTAGTTTTCCGGGTGCCGCAGCAGAAGGTGTCGATAATGTCGTCAATCGTGTGCTTGCGGAAGATTTCCTTGCAGAATTCCTTGAAGGAAAAACCATCCAGTTTTCCCAGCCCCGTGGCCTTGCTGGCTACGTCTGCGGCGTTCATGCTGGCTTGCTTCAGGTTTTTTGCCTTGCTGTAGAATGTATCGGTAAGACGGGCTCCAGTCTCACTCCAGTTCTGGCTGGACCCAGCCTGCTGAGCCGGGGAACCGAAGGGGGGAGGAGGCGGCGGCGGTGGCGTGGCAGCGCCCTGCTGGGTATCAGAGAGGACGAAGTGCTTGTGCAACGGCTCCCAGCCGCTCATGCCTGCGCTCCATAGCAGTGTGTTTCCGTTGCATTTACCGTTGGCGATAAAGGCGCGGATGATATCCTCATTGTACGGACCTTCCTGCTGGCCCGTTGCTGCTACTATGAAATAATCTGCCATAATGCTTTATAGTAAATGAGTTATCAGTTTTTGTTGTACGGAGGTGCCCACGTCGGGGGTGCCGGAGGCATATTCCCCATGGGCGGCGGCACGGGCATGCCACCAGTGGGGAGAGGCGGGGGCATGTCTCCCATGGGGAGGGGCGGCGGCATACTGCCCGGGAGGGGCGGCATGCCTCCCATGGGGGGCGGCATGGGGATGCTCTCCACGGGCTGGGGCATTTCTTCCGGGGCTTCTCCGGTCATATCTTCTGCCATGGGAACTGATTGGCCGTGTTTCTTTTTGCGTTTTGAGGAGGTAGTTCCCCGGCTCTTCTTGATGAGGGTCGCAACAATGATAATGAGAACAACGCCCCCGATAAGGCTTGCTATCAATGAGTCAGGGCTGGCATCGGCACCGGGTTTGTTCTTATTCTTGCTGTCAGTTGCCAATTTCGTAAGTTCTTCCTGAGACATCTGGAGGTAGGGCTGCAATTTGTTGTATACCTCGTGCGGCAGCATCATGGCCTTGCCCATCTGAATCAAGTCCGTGGAATTTGTAGATGGGAATACAATGTCCTTGCTTTTTTCCAGGAAGATGGCGAGGATTTCTTCGTTTTGTATATCGTGGAGTATATTTTTCAGCTGCATGTTGGCCTCCACATATACAGGGCATAAAAGACTGGCATGAGCCCCGGCACTGAGGAGTGTATCAATGGTGCGAAGATCGTTGTTGACGCAGGCTTCGTATAGTGGGGTATATCCGAAATTGGTTGCGGCGTTCACATCTGCGCCCCTCTGAATCAGCTCTTTGATGATGTCCTGGTTTTTGCAGTCTGTTGCGCAGAGGAGCAGCGTGTGGTCGAATGAGAGCAGCTTTTCAAGGTTGCTGGAATCGGGGGTGAATTCACCGAGGTTATGCGCGAGGTTTTTCGCGAGCAGCAGGGCCAGGGCTCTGTTTCCCTGAACCTGGTGGAGCTGTGCTTTTAATCCATTTCGGGAAAGGTTGGGTGAAACTCCAGAGGAGAGCAGTTCTCGCACTTCATTGTTTTTCTTTTCCAGAATGAGAGCGCAGATGGCATCAAATTGTGCATCTCCCTGCATATCAAGTATGGCCTGAAGGTCAACCTTTGCTTCCTTTTGTGCAGGTGCATCCGCTTCGGGGGCCGGAGACGGTTCTTTGGGTGCCTTTGCGGATTTTCCAGGAATTGCAGCAGAGTTGGTATCTGGTGTTTCCTCAATTTCAGGGGGGGCCTCAGTGTCTGGGGGGGTCACAATGCGGGGTGAGGCATTGGTCAGTTTTGCTTTAATGGTATCGTTTGCAGCATAGGCCAGAGCATCATGCCCCGTTTTGTCTTTAATGGAGGTATTGATATCCGGAGCATGGAGCAGGGTATCTATTATGGAATCCTGGTTGGATTTCGTTGCTGCAATAAGTGCTGTTTCCCCGGTTTGCGGGTCTGTGGCGTTGACGTCGAAACCTGCGTCTATAAGCGCGTCGACAACGTTATGGGACTGGTTGTTCCGCACGGCCAGTATGATGTAGGGGCAGGGGACTTTTTTCTCGTTGTTGATAATCTCGTCAAAGTCCTCTGCCTGAAGATGTATGGCGGCTGTTGAGTTGCTGCCGCTGGTCAGCAGCTTTTCGAAAACATAGGGGGAATCGAAAACGCCATGCTTCCGCAGGAATCTTCGTTTTTCCATGGCTTCTGCCAATTTATTCTTCAAGAGCAATTCAACGTATTGATCCGAGGCTTTCTTTTTGTAGTTCTGAATCCAGGACTGGGCTTCGATGATATTTGCATCTGCGGCCCGCTTGAAATATACCATGGCTTTGACTTCGTCCGCCTCAGAGCATTTCCCGTTCTTGTAGAGGGCCCGGGCATATTTCATCCAGTCATCCACATTGCCGTTGGGCGCTTTCTCCTTCCAGTATTCCATGTATTTCTCTGGCTCGGCATCCTCAATTTTTTTGATGGCTTTCTCATGCCCGTTGAGGGCAGCCTTAACCATGTACCGTGTAACCTGAGCCTCGGACAGGATGCCGTTGTATTCCTTTTTCTTAAGAGTGGCAAGGTGATACATGGCATAGATATCGTCTTTCTCAGCTCGTCCTTTCCACCATGAGATGGAGTTACTGATGGGGAGCTTCTCAATGCGTTGTACGAGCACATTGTCCTTGTTTAGCATGATTTGCTCGCCGTTCTCCTGCTCCATGGCCTCGTAGGCATCGGCGTAGTATTTCATGGAGGTGGTGAGGTTTTTGGCAACACCATTACCTCCGCGGTAAACATCACCCAGGTACATCATGGACTGGGCATCACCACGCTGGGCGGCTTTCTTCCACCATTTTATGGCAATGGTGGCACTCGGCTTGACGCGGATCCCCTTCATGCTGATGATACCCAGTCGGCGCATGGCCTCAACATCGCCGGCATTAGCCTTTCGTGCCAATGCGGCTACTTCAGATTTGTTGATAACGCCTGAGCCCCAGGAATCGCCCCCGCCGTGGAGCCAGTTTACATATGATGCGAGTGCTCCGCAGCTGATGCGACATGCCGCATCTGCGGTGGAAATCGAGACCAGGAGCGGAATACTCAGGGAAAGAAGAATGTGTCGGGCGAGTTTCATGGTGAGAGAAAGAAACTGAAATGGGTTCTTGATATATTGGCCTTACTGATTAGTCGATATAGAATACAGGTGTGAATGGCACCGTAACGGAGCTGTCCAGCGGGCTGAGTTTGCCGCCTTTCAGGTAATAGAGCTTTTCTGAAGGATATGATTTGGTGAATGTGTATTTTCCTTCTTTGTTAATGTAGCCAGCAAACTCAGCTTTAGCCGTCTGGAGCCGGGAGATGTTGTCAAGGATTTCCTTGATATAGTCATTGCGCGAACTCTTCTCAAAGAATTTCTGCAATTTCTCATCGGCCGAAATGGGGTGGCTTAAACACCAGCAGCCGGGAGTCAGAGAGACACCCTTGGTTGCCAGTTCTTGTCTCAGTTCATTGAATTTCCGTATGTTTTCCTGGAGTGAGGGGGAGAATACGGCCCCTGAGTCGCTCGCGTCCACCAGATTCAGGAGGTCGATGGACAGGGAATAGAGATAGGCTTTTGCCAGCTGGGCATAGCTTTTTGACGAAGCCTTGGAAAGATTACTCATGAGGTGAAGCGGATTCACATTTCCCTGCTGCAGCGAAAACCGGTCAAAGCCCATTTCCTGCCGGATGTTTGCATGCGTAAGCTGCTGGGTCTGGCGGTTTTTGCCTAATTCGGTAGCTTTGCGGGCTAATTTCATGTCGGGGGTGACTTCGCGCAAGGAAATTCCCTTTGCATTTTTGGTCATGCTGCCGATATATACGGTGGCGTTTGCAACCACCTGGTGATAGGAGTTCGACCATTCAGGAGCCTTCTTAGGCTGGGTCATGAGGTCGACGATACGCGTGTATTCGGTAGGTGAAAAATTAACAAAGATGGAGCCGTTTGCACTGTATGCATTCCGGATATCAGCCAGTTTTTTCAGCAGCGCCGAGTAGTTGAGATTTCCCAGGGTGGCAGAGTACTGCCCGGCCTTCAACTTGATTACCAGTTCTGGTAAATATGCCGCTTGTCTGGACAGCGTGTCGACAGACAAATCCTTGTTCCCGGCCACTACCAGGGCTTCGCATTTCCGGATGGCATTGATGTAGTCCGAAATAGTCAGGCATTGACCAAGCCGTGTGGGGAGCTGTTCAAAATCCTTCGCCTGGGTATGGTAGACCGCGAGCAGGTCAAGTAATTCCTGGGGCAACTCTAGTGTTGCCGCGTGTTTTTTGATTTCCTTGTTGAGGGCGTCGAGCTGTTCGGGGTTATCCTTGTTGCCCGATATGATGCGTTCAACCCGTGTGCAGAATGCCGTTCGTATGGCTCTGTTTTCTTCCGGGCCAAAGGACCCTACCGAATCGCGGAAATCCTTGTATTTGCTGTATAATTCTGCCAGCTGGGCAATGGTGGCATCTGCTGGTGGATTATAGAACCGTGCCCATGCTTCGTAATTAACTTTTTCTGTAAGTTCCTGATTGAAGGTGGAAGCCTTATGACTCAGGTCTGAGCTTATCTTGTAGTTATATTCGTGGACGAGTTCGTCAATCATCAATGAATGTTTGTTCATTTCATTCATGAGCTCCCTGGCGTTATCGCTAGTGGCGTGATTGAGATTTGCATCCAGCCATTTTTCGAATTCCTGGAGTCTGGCAATGCTGTTGTTGTATTTTTCAACCCATTTTGTGGTGCGGTCAAGCCATTCGGCGTATTCGGTGCTGAACTGGCTGTAGACTTTGCTCATGGGGTAAGCTTCGTCCAATAACGCCTGGGCGGCAGTGATGTTCTTCTGCTGTACAGCTGTTTTCAACTCATTGGTGCGCATGGGAACGTGCGAATAGGCATAGTACCCGACCCCAGCACTCAGTAGCAGCGCGCCCGTCATGAGCGTCAGCAGGTTCATGGCCATCTTCCTGTTGCGACGTTGTGTTGCCAGCCCTGCTTTGGTTTTTTTCAGCGTGAGCTTGAGTTGCTGCAGCATGTTTGCCGCTTCCGGAACTTCATCGAGAGATTCCGCAGTCTGCTGTATTTCCTCCAGGCGTATCTTCGCGTCATCCAGGTTCTCTTTTAAGGCGACTTGCTGTTGCAGATTGTTGTACTCCTTTACCAGAGAATTGAATGTGGCGTATTGGGCGGATTCCCGACAGACTTGCATCCAGTCCTGGTGTATTGTTTCAAGCTCTGCATTTATATCCGGAGCGAGTACAAGCTTTTTGTCTGCGGCGTAGGCCTCGACCGCCTTTGCTTTCTGTTCTCTTTCGTAGGCGCCTTCGGTGTCCTGCATTTCCTGCCTTAATTGCGCAAGTTCATTCAGGTATGATTTGTGCAGGTATGATTGGTGAATGGCGTGGGCTGCTGAGAAGTTGGGGATATTCAGCAGGTCATTCACAGATGCCAACGGCAGAAACTCCTCTACTACCCGAGAGATGATTTGCTCATCCCCGGTTTCCAGTGCATTCTCTAGTTTTCCGGCACGAGCTGTGGCAACGCGGAGCCCCAGTTCAACCTTCTGCTTTTGAGCTTCCTGGTCATCTGGGGTGATTTCGAGAATCTGGCATATGATTTCATAGGCCTGCAAATCGTTTTTGGTGAGGCAGGCATTGCGGAATTTTGCGTAAAGTTTGCTGGTTGCCGCCTTGGGTTTGGCCACGTTTTGCGGTGTTTGTGTGGCGATTTTGGCTTCCAGCTCCTTAAGCTGCGTAATCGCGTTGCGGTCTGCCGGGTCACACTGAACGATTTTGGCCAGAATTGAGCGGATTTCGGCATCGTCGCGCTTGATGGTGGCGGCTCGTAATTTTTTGTAGAGGTCTTTGGTGAAGTCGTTTGCCATGTTGGAAGAATAGTTGAGATTAATGTGTAAATTTCACATCGCTGAGGAGATGAACCTCGCGCTTGTCCTGGTTGGTTACGGTAAAATGGACACAGGCGCCGGATTTGTACAGTGCTTCTACCTGTTTCAATTCCTGATTCTGGAGGTTCTTATAGTGGGCAAGTGCTTTTTCCTGCTGTTTCTGGCAGTGAAGGTAATGGTACCAGACGCGGGCTTTTTCCATTTCTTTTTCCAGTTTTTTACGCTTCCATTTGTCTTGTTCCTGCGCGATTTCTTTCTCAAACTGGTGAAGCGGTTTATCCGTCTGGTACTTTCCCTTTTTATTCCATTTTTTCTGCGCTTTTTTCAGTTCGTCCTTTGTTGTTATGCTGTTTTCCAGAGCATCGCGGAGCTGTTTCGAGGCATCGTGTGTATCACTAAATTTAAGGACTTTAATGCGCTGGCTGGGGAGAACTTCTTCAGAATCATGGTATACAGTGCGCTGCTCCAGCTGGTTGCATGCAGTATGCAGCTGGTTGAGCGAGATTCTGATATCCGCAATGCTCACGGAGAAGAAAAGTCCTTCCTCATTGTACCGGACCGTTGTTCGCGCATCAGGAATATCGCGTATGTATATCTGGAAATCAGAGACGTTTACTACTTTTTCTGGTTGAGGAGCGGCAGGGGGGGCGGGTTCCTTCTGTGGTTCCGGTTCTGGTTTATCTGCGGCCGGAGTGGGCACCGTTTTCTCTGTTGTTGTCGAGGCGGTGGGGGTGAGATTCTGCTTTGGAACCGAAGCCGGTTCTTGCTCTGGTTCTTTTTCTGTTGTCGTTTTGGCTGTGGCGGGTTCGGTGGTTGAAGCTGGTTCGGTGGTTGAAGCTGGTTCGGTGGGCTCGGGGGCGGATGTTGGTTCGGCTGCTGAGGTAGCAGCCGTTTCTTCCTGTACTGTCTTTTCCTTCTGCTCCTGTTCTGTTTTCTGTTCTGCCTGGTCCTT
>JAZOTC010000024.1:0-53839 GCA_045657445.1 Akkermansia sp.
GAACCGGCTCCTCCCCAGCACCCTGACCACACCGAGGAACCGCCCACCACCCCGACCCCCGGCGAGGAGCCCGCCACCACCACCCCGGCGGAGCAGCCCGAGCCCACCCCGGAGCCCACCCCGGAGCCGGAGGAACTGAAGCTCAAGGAGACACCGCGCAATGCCGAGCACAAATCTGCCCTGACCGCAGCTGCCGTGCTGGATGCCAACGACCCTGCTGCCGCCCTCAAGAACCTGCTGGAGAAAGGTGAAATCACCCAGGAAGCAGCCGAGCAGCTGGCCGCCTGGGGCACAAAGAACAAGGTGAAGGCCGTGGAAGAAGTGGGCAACAGCCGCCGCCCGAATGGCGACCGCGTGACCCGCTACCGCCTGGTTTCTGAAAACGGCGGGGAAGACCTCCTCATCGACGTGGTGCGCGAGAAGAACGGCCGCACCTACATCGAATCTGCCAAGCCCTCCTCCTCCGACAAGACCAAGCTTGCCCCCACGGCAGACTCCATCACCGTGGCAGAAGGCTTTGTGGAAGCCGTGCGCCGTGGCGATATGTCGGTTGCCCGCACCATGGTCACTGGTTCCGCTGTATCAGACGCCACCGTGGCTGGTCTCTGCATGATTTTCGAGGAAGGTGAATTCAAGCTGCGCGAGCAGGCCCCCATCCGCAACACCTTCACCACCGAGAACAACGCCGGTTACCTCGTGTACGTGCTCTCCCCCATCAGCACCCGCCCGGCCAATGTGGGTATTGAGCTCACCCGCCTCGAAGGCAACATCTGGCGCGTGAAAGCCGTGGCTCTCGATGCCCTGCTGAGCAGCTACGAAAGCATCGCCTCCGATGAAGGCGGCCACTACTTCCCCATCGTGAAGAACCCCAAGGGCGGCGATTCCCTGGCCCTCTTCTTCGGCTTCGATGAATTCGAACTTACGCCGCGTTCCATGCGCCAGCTGCAGATTGTGGCAGAACTGCTCAAGGCCAGCAAGGGCAAGCTCGACATCAGCGGCCACACCGACGATGTGGGCTCCGAGAAGTACAACATGGAACTTTCCCAGCGCCGCGCTGAAACCGTGAAGAAAGCGCTCGTCTCCTTCGGCGTGGAGGAAGCCCAGATTTCCACCGAAGGTATGGGCAAGAGCCAGCCGCGCCGCTTCTACACCACCGAGGACACCACCGAACAGATTGACTACATCCGCGGTGAGAACCGCCGTGCCGAAATCTACCTCGACTTCGAGTCATGATGTCCCCGCTGCGCCCCATCCCCACGGCGCACGATTATGCCGCAGAGCTCAACCCCGAGCAATACGCCGCTGTGACCACCACAGCGGCTCAGGCGCTGGTGATAGCCGGCGCCGGCAGCGGCAAGACCCGCACCCTCACCTACCGCGTGGCGTGGCTGCTGGAGCATGGGGTGGCTCCCTGGCGTATACTGCTGCTCACCTTCACCAACAAAGCCGCCCGCGAAATGCTGGAGCGCGTAACGGCCCTCACCGGGGCAGACGCCGGGCAACTCTGGAGCGGCACTTTCCACTCCATCGCCAACCGTCTGCTGCGCCGCCATGCCGAGCGCCTGGGCTACCTGCCCGGCTTCACCATATTTGATTCGGACGACCAGCGCGCCCTCATGAAAGCCCTGGTGAAGCAGTTTGCGGGCAAGATGACCAAAGCCGACCGCTTTCCGAAGCCGGAGGTGCTGCTCTCGCTGCACAGCCTGGCCGTGAACACCGCCACAAACTGGCACCAGGTACTGAGCACCGAGTACCCGTATCTGGAAGCACACGAGGACATCATCGGCAAAATCTACACCGAATACACCGCCCGCAAGCGCGCGCTCAACGTGATGGATTTTGACGACCTGCTCACCAATCTGCTGCGCCTGCTGCAGGAGCACTCCGATATCCGCCGCGAGCTCCAGGAGCGCTTCCGCCACGTGCTGGTGGATGAGTACCAGGACACCAATACCCCGCAGGATGAAATTGTGCGCCTGCTGGCGGGCGGCCCGGGCAGCTGCCTCATGGCCGTGGGCGATGATGCCCAGAGCATCTATTCCTGGCGCGGTGCGAACGTACAGCACATTCTGCGCTTCACCGAGCAATACCCACAGGCCGAGGTACACCGCATCACCACCAACTACCGCAGCCTGCCCCCCATTCTGGCGCTTTCCAACGCTGCCATTGCGCTCAACGAAAACCAGATTCTCAAAGAACTGCAACCCGCCCGCAGCGGCAGCAGCTTCAAACCCGCCGTGGTGCCAGCCCCCGATAACCGCACCGAGGCCGCTTTTGTGGCGCAGCGCATCGATGAGCTGATGGCCGGCGGCATTCCCGGCAAGGATATCGCCATTCTCTACCGCGCGCACTTCCACAGCATGGATGTGCAGATGGAGCTTACCCGCAACCACATTCCCTTCCGCATCACCAGCGGGCTGCGCTTCTTTGAGCAGGCCCACGTCAAGGATGTGGTCGCCTTCCTGCGCCTGCTCTGCAACCCGCGCGATGAAATCGCCTTCCGCCGCATCGTGGGCACCTTCCCGCGCGTGGGCGATGCCACCGCCGGCCGCATGTGGACCCAGTGGCTTGCCGCCTATGAATCCTGGGCAGCCGCCCACCCCGGCCAGATAGCACTCAGCGAGCCACACAGCCGCATCATGGAGCCCGCAGTCAAGGTCACACTCGCCATACGCCCCAGCTGGCTGGCGTTCCTGAGCCTCATGGACAGTCTGCACCCCGCAGACCACACCCTGCTGCCCGCCGAGCTGGTGCACGCCGTGCATGCCTACCTGGTGCCCTACCTGAGCCACACCTACGATAACTACGAGGAGCGCGCCGAGGACCTGGCACAGCTGGCTCGCAACGTGGGACAGGAAGAAAACCTGGAAGAATTTCTGGCGCAGATAGCCCTGCTGAGCGAGGTCGATTCCCCCACGGCGGATGACGACGACTGCGTGACCCTGAGCACCATTCACCAAGCCAAGGGGCTGGAGTGGAAGGTGGTGTTCATCATCTTCCTGGGCGAGGGGCAATTTCCCCACCGCCGCGTCATCGAAAGCGGCAGCACCGATGACATCGAGGAAGAAACACGCCTGTTCTATGTGGCGGTCACGCGCGCGCAGGACCAGCTCTACCTCTCGTTCCCGCGCTACAACGGCCGCAGCTACGATGCGCAGTTCTGCCCGCCCTCGCGCTTCCTCACCACCATTCCGGCGGAGCTCATGCAGCTCTGGTCGCACTGACACCGCCCCACCCCGGAAGCACTAACATATCTACTTGTTTTGTAACGTTTGGCATGGGTTAGTCGGTCAACACGGCAACCATGAAAGCATCCACACTCTGCTACATGTTGGCGGCCACAAGCGTGGCCGGGACAGCCGGGGCTCAGACAGCCTCACAATATCTGGACACCTCCTTCGGCTGGCAGCCGGAGTTCATCGAGCTCATCGCCGTGGGTCCCGTTGAACCGCAGACCCAGCAGGCCCGCCGTTTTGCCGGTGTGCCCACCTCGCCCGAAGTGCTGCAACAGAGCCGCAACCGCGATGAGGACCAATCGAAGATGCGCTGTCACGGCTGGCGTTTCATGCCAGCCACGCCGCAGAAGTTCATGCCCTACCTGGACAGCCTCTTTGTGCCTGGTAACACCTGCGTGGAACCCGGCGGCTGGGTGAGCTACTGCCCGGTATCGAACGGAGCGCAGCGCATCAAGACCTTCCTGAGCGAATATGGCCTGCAGTACAATCTGACCATGTCGTACGACTACGCCGCGGTGCATCCCAGACCCCGCGGCCAGCAGGGCGAGTTCTCCTCGTTCAACCACTCGCTCACCGGCACCTGGTTCCTGGCCAAGGACTGCGACAACAGCCAGGGCGTATTCCTCACCTTTGAGGCGGACTGGGGACAAGGCACCAACTTCAGCGAGCGTCACCGCAGTGCCCAGCGCACCCTGGGTTCGCTGAGCAACCCGCAGGGCAGCCTGCGCGGCAGCAAGGGCGTGTTCCTGCCGCAGGTGGCACTGGGCTACAGCGGGTTCGATGGCAAGTGGGTTGCCATGTTCGGTACGCTCAATGTGAGCAACTACATGGACCAGAACGCCTACACCCCCGGCTGGGGTAGCGGCGGCCTGCTCAACAACAACTTTGGCAACAATCCCGCCCTGCCCCTCACCTGGGGTAACCTGGGCTTCCTGACAGCGTGGCAGCCCTGCCACAGCTTCTATGCCATGTATGCCACCACCAGCACCAATACCGAGATTAACCACAACCCGTTCAGCGACCTGAGCGCCAACTACTGGATGCACATGGTCGAAGCCGGCTTCATCATGGATGATGTCATGGGGCTGGGCTCCGGTATCTACCGCCTGCAATATACCATGATTGACAACGGCGGAGATTGCGGCATGGGCGGCGGTATCAACATCCAGCAGCAGCTGGGCAAGAATTCCCCGCTGGGCCTCTTCACCCGCGCAGCCTTCATGGACCAGGACGCCGCAGCCGTCAGCGGAATCAAGGCCTGTGCCTCCGCCGGCTTCATGCTGCAGGCGCCCTTTACCCAGAGCGGCTGGGGCAGCCGCAGCAACCACGAGAATATCTCCTTCGGCTTCCTGTGGCAGCGGGCTGCCTCCAACCAGGAACCCGTGGTTCACAAGGATGAATACGGCCTGGAGCTCAGCATGGTGATGCAGATTACCCCCACCTTCTACCTGCAGCCGGATCTGCAGTACATCTTCAACCCCATACACGCCACCGATGGCGATGACGGAGCCTTCGTCATGCAGGTGCAGGGTGTCTTCAAATTCTGATACTACCCAGCCGACCTGTACATGCAGAAAACCCCGGAGGAATCTACCTCCGGGGTTCTCTTATCATGTATTCTGTTAAAGAATATTAGTTGCCACGCACAGTGGTGGTGTAGGTGGTGATGATACCCAGAATGCTGTGCACGTGCTCGTCAACAGAGCTCACGGTGGAGATACCGCCAGCGCGCTTAGCAGCAGCGATGGAAGCGTCGCCAGTGGCTACGAGACCCAGGATGCACTGGGAGGAAGAGGTGCCCACGCGGGAACCACCAGCGGTGGTGGCGGTGATGGGAGCCTTAACATCGGTGAACCAAGCGCCGTAACGGGGAGCGGCGCAGCTGCTCAGAACAACAGCGGCGGTGGCGAGAAGAGTAAGAACAAGCTTGCTTTTCATTTTAGTAAATAGGAGATATTGAGTTAGTAATTTGTGGATATGCAATACACGCTAACGTGTACCACAACCACCGTGCTACACTACACGATTTTTTCTCTCATAGCAACAAAAAAATGATGCATTTTTTCGTTCCAATGAAAAAAAATTCCCACCGGCTGTGAAACCGGTGGGAAGACGAAATGACTGGAAATCCCGGAGTTACTTGCCGAAAGCGGTCTTGTAAACGCCCAGCACTTCCTCCCAGGTGCAGGGGCGGGGATTACCGCCGGTGCATACGTCGGCCATGGCGGCATCGGTAAGAGCCTCCAGGTCTTCCTCCTTCACGCCGATTTCAGCCAGCGTCTGGGGAATGTTCACATCCACGGAAAGCTGCTTCACGGCATCGATAGCGGCCTTGCGATATTCCTCCTGGGTCATGGAATCCACACCCTGCACACCCATGGCGCGGGCGATTTCGCGGAACTTCTCGCCCGTGTAGGGAGCGTTGTACTCCATCACATAGGGCAGAAGCACAGCGTTGGCCACACCGTGGGGGGTGTTGTAGAAGGCGCTCAGCGGGTGAGCCATACCATGCACCACACCCAAGCCCACATTGGAGAATGCCATACCGGTCATGTACTGGCCCAGAGCCATGCCTTCGCGGCCATCGGGGTCGTTCTCCACAGCCTTGCGCAGGTTCTTGGCGATAAGTTCTACAGCCTTGATGTTGAGCGTATCGGCCAGTTCCCAGGCAGCCAGAGTGGTGTAGCCCTCGATAGCGTGGGTAAGGGCGTCCATACCGGTAGCAGCGGTCAGGCCCTTGGGCATGGAGCTCATCATATCGGGGTCAACCACAGCCACCACGGGGATATCGTGCGGGTCAACACACACGAACTTGCGGCGCTTGGCCTCATCGGTAATCACGTAGTTGATGGTGGTTTCGGCAGCGGTGCCGGCGGTGGTAGCCACAGCGATAACGGGCACGCACTTGTTCTTGGTGGGGGCAAGACCCTCCAGGCTCACCACATCAGCGAATTCGGGGTTGTTGATGATGATGCCGATAGCCTTGGCCGTGTCCTGCGGGGAACCACCACCGATGGC
Source organism: Akkermansia sp. (assembly GCA_045657445.1). Lineage (GTDB taxonomy): Bacteria > Verrucomicrobiota > Verrucomicrobiia > Verrucomicrobiales > Akkermansiaceae > Akkermansia. The sequence goes on from JAZOTC010000024.1 coordinate 6,255, forward strand.
AATCATGTAATCGGCACCGGCAGCCTTGAAAGCAGCCACACCGCCGTTCACCACATCCACACTGGGATTAGCCTTCACCTTGTCGTAAATCTCATAGGCGCAACCAGCGGCATCCAGCAGGCTGGTCACCTTGGCCACCACGCCGAACTTTACCAGGTCGGCATCAGTCACCACCAGAGCCTTGGTAAAACCACGGCCCTTCACCTCAGTCACGATAGCCTCCACAGCGCCGTGGCCGTGGTAGCTCGTCTCATTCAATATAAAGCGTTTTGCGGACATGCTTATACTCTACCAGCTTTTCCTCGTTACGCAACAATAAAGTGAAACATATTCCGGAGAAACACATCCAGTGCCGGGAAAAAGGGGCTGGAGCATAAAACACATTCCCTGCACACTGGGTGCGCAGGGAATGCATGATATTCAAATGGCGGGGTTTTCAGGTCACTTGGCCATACCCTGCTGCTGGAGGAGAGCATCGGGGTTCGGGTCGCGGCCCATGAAAGCGCGGAACGTTTCCGCAGCGGTGCGGCTGCCGCCGGTGGAAAGAACCTCGCGGCGGAAATCCGCCCCGGTAACCGTGTTCGTGGGGCCTTCCTGCTCAAAGCGAGTAAAAGCATCTGCTGCCAGCACCTCTGCCCACTTGTAGGAATAGTAACCCGCTGCATACCCCGAGGAAATACAGTGGCTCAGGCAGCGCATGATGGAGGGCGAGCTCTTGCTCAGCGGCAGAGTCCAGGGGTCGAGCAGCTTGCGGCTGGCTTCGTCCAGATTGCGCCCGCGGAATTTGCTCTCGTAGTTGATATGCATCTCCAGGTCCAGCTTGGCCATGCGCAGCTGGCCCATCATATCAAAGCCCGGCAGGAAAAAGCGGCTCTCCTGCAACTTCTTGAGCATATCCGCCGGCAGCGGGGCATCGGTCTCCCAGTGGCGGGCATAGGTCATCACCCCCTCGGGAATCCACACCCAGTTCTCATTTATCTGGCTCGGAAGCTCCACAAAATCGCGCGCCACGCGGGTGCCGGCATGCGAGCAGAGCTCGGTATCGCTCAGCATGCTGTGCAGCGCATGGCCGAACTCGTGGAAAATGGTAAGCACATCCATGTGCGTAAAAAGTGCCGGCTTGCCCGCCGTGGGCGACTTAAGGTTGCACACCAGCACACACAGATGCGGCGGGCGCTCCCCATTCACCACCGGATAATGGCGCACACCCATGACCCAGGCGCCATCGCGCTTGGTGGTGCGAGGGTGCAGGTCCATGTACACCGAGCCCATGTGGCGGCCCGTGGCCACATCGTGAATCGCGTAAAGCTTCACCTCCGGGTGCCACACCTCGACCTCGCCCTGCGCCAGCTGCTCACCCGGCTGCAGGCAGCGGGTGGGAATCTCCGAGATGCGGATATTGTACAGGCCCTCATAGATGGAGAACATACCGCTCACCACATTCTCCTTCTTGTGGTAAGGGCGCAGGGCCTCGCTGTCGAACCCGCAGATTTCCTTGCTCATCTGGCACATGTAGTAGCTCACATCCCAGGGATTCACCTGGGTGAGGCGGCGACCCTCGCGCTTAGAGGCAAAATCCAGCAGCTGCGCCACATCGCGGTCAAATGCCGGCTTCACACTGCACATCAGATTATCCACAAACTCCAGCGCCGCAGCCCCGCTGCCCACCATGCGGCGGGCGGTCACCTTATCGGCAAAAGTACCAAAGCCCAGCAGGGTAGCCAACTCGCTGCGCAGCGCCATCACGCGGTCCACCACCGGCGCATTGTCAAACTCGGGCGTGTTGCCCTCGGAGCAGCGCCCCTCCCAGCAGAGACGGCGGGTTTCCGCCACATCGCAGTGGCGCAGCACATCCACCACACTGGTGTAATCCAGCGTAATGAGCCACTGGGGGTTCTCCGGCGTGCCGAATCCGCGTTCCTGCGCCACGGCTGCCGCGCGCGACATCCACTCCGGGCTCATACCGGCCAGCTGCGCCTTATCCGTAATCACAAGCTGCCATGCATTAGCCGAATCCTTGCAATTCTTATCGAACTGCAGATAAAGGCCTGCCAGTTCCTTTTCAATTTCAAGCTTGCGGGCCTTCTTAGCCGCCGGCAAATCTGCCCCGCTGTCCTTGAATGCATCTATGACCTGCTGCACAAAGCGCTGGCGGGCGGGGGAAAGCTGGCGCACCCAGGGCTGGGTACTCGCCCCGCGCAGCACTGCCCAGAGTCGCTCGTTAGAGGTAATCGATGCATTGTATTCCGCAATCAGCGGGCTGGCTTCATCCATGGCCGCGCGCCACTCCGGCGAATCCATGAGATACGCCATATTGCTCATCAGCTGGTCTGCATAGCCCAGCTCCAGATCCAGGGCATCATAAGCCGCAAAAGTATTCTCCCAGGTAACCTGGCCGGGCTGCACCTGGCAAATCGCCTCAATGCGTTGCTGCGCCAGCTCAATTGCCTTGCGGATATCGGCCACACCACGCTGCGGGGTGAGGGCAGACCAGCTGGGGTACAACCCACCCCACGCCAGATACGGGTGCTGCGCGGCGCTCAGCTCCTCCCGGGGTGTCTCTGCCTGCAGCGGAGCCAGGCTCCCGGCAAGCATGCATACTGCGGTGGCAAGAATAAGCGGCTTCATCTTCATGCCTTTATATACGCGCCCGCAGGGTAACTTCTTTCAATAAATTTGCCTACCGAGTGGCCAGATACCGCCGCACAGCCGCCGCAATGGTTTCGGCCGCCGTGGGCATGAAAATACCCAGCTGCCGGGTCAGGCGGGCATTGCACATTGCCGTGTAGCGCGGGCGCGGTTCGCGGAAAAACGGTACCGCCTCCAGCTTCTGCTGCTCCACAGGCGGAGCAGCAGCCAGAGCGCCCTGCTCCACCGCCGCCTGCAAGGCCAGCTGCGCGCAGTGCCACCAGCTCAGTGGCTCTCCGCTGCTGCACACATGCACAATCCCGCTGTAGGTTCCCTCCCCCAGCGCCAGCACCGCCCGCGCAATATCTGCGGCATCCGTAGGCAGCGATTCCTTGTCGGCCACCGCCGCCAGCGGCTGCCCTGCCAGCGCCCGGGCCAGCGCACTCTCCACAAATGACGGCTTCTGCGGGTTGCCGCACACCCAGGAAACACGCGCCACCACGGCTGCCGGCAGTGCCTCCAGCACCTGCAACTCGCCCTCGCGCTTGCTCTCGCCATACCAGCATATGGGGCGGCACTTTGCGCTCTCATCCTTCACCCCCGGGCGGCGGCCATCCAGCACATAGTCAGTGGATAAATGCACAAACCGGGCCCCGGTGTGGCGGCAAGCCAGCGCCATGGCCGCCGGCGCCACCGCATTCACCAGATGCGCCTGCAGCGGGTCATCAGCACAAGCCTCCAGACCACTGATAGCGGCGCAATTCACCACCAGCTGCGCCCCGCTGCCCAGCACCAGGTCGCTCACCGCCTCCGCCTGCTCCAGCGGGCATTCCGCATGCGCCGGCGCCAGCACCTCGTACCCCGCCTGCTCTGCTGCCTGCTTCACCACCTGCCCGGTGCGCCCGCTCGCGCCAAAAATAAGTATCCGTTTCCCCATGCGCACCAGCCTATCACACCCCGCCCGCTCCCGCAACGATGAAATGCTGAATCCCGGATTCCGGTTACTTATTTTCCAGTGTGAAAATTCATCCATAAAGAAAGCCCCGCAGATACTGCGGGGCTTTCTCCAACTTACTACCTATGAAACTCAGTCCTCCCTTTTAATGGCCGCTGGCGCTCTCTCCTTCACCGCGACCGGTGGACTGTTATAAGGGATACGAGGGTCAGGGTAGCTTTCTATCACTTAAATTTGATTTTTTCAGATTTTTTCTGAATTTTCATCATTTTTTCCTTCAAGAAGGGTGTGGTCGACCTCAAAGAGGCGGTTTTCCCAGAGGTACTTGCGGGTTTCGGCCACGAGCACACCGGAAAGACCGACCATGCAGATGAGGTTCGGCAGAGCCATGAGACCGTTGGCGAGGTCGGCAAAGTTCCAGACGATGCTGCTCTTGGGGATGACGCAGCCCACAAAGACAACGATGACCCAGATTACGCGGTAGGGATAGATGAGACGGCGGCCACCCAGGTATTCCAGGGCGCGTTCGCCGAAATAGGACCAGCCCAGCACGGTGGAAATAACGAAGGCGGCCAGGCTGATGGTGAGCATCCAGCTGCCGAAGCTGCCCAGCGTAGCAAAGGAAACATAGGTGAGCAGCTCGCCATTATTAGTATTGATGTGGTCGTGCGCCATGATGCAGGTGGTCAGCGTAATACCGGTCATGGTGCAGATGAACACGGTGTCCCAGAACGGGCCGGTAGAAGCCACCAGCGCATGCTGCACGGAGTTGGGCGTCTGCGAGGGGGCAGAAACAATGGGCGAGGAGCCCAGACCTGCCTCGTTGGAGAACAGGCCGCGGCGCACACCCTGCTGCATGGCCAGCATGATTGTGGAGCCGATGAAGCCACCCGCAGCGGCCTGCGGGTTGAAGGCGCTGTCCACAATGTGGCAGACAGCCGGCCATACATAGGAGGCATTGGTCACCAGAATGGCCACGCAGCCCACAATGTAGACCACCGCCATGGTGGGCACCAGTGCAGTGCATACGCGGGAAATGCCCTGCAAGCCACCCAGAAGCACCGCACCAATGAGCAGAACCATAACCGCGCCGGTTACCCAGGTGGGAACTTCCAGCGAGCTGCTGGCCAGCACCTGGGAAACAGCGTTGGCCTGGGTCAGGTTGCCGATGCCGAAGGCCGCAATAGCAGTAACCGCCGCAAACACCATAGCCAGCCACTTGCACTTCAGCCCCTTTTCAATGGCATACATGGGGCCACCGATGATGTTGCCCTTTTCATCGCGCACACGGTAGCGGATAGCCAGCAGACTTTCGGCATAGCGCGTGGCCATACCGAATACGCCGGTAAGCATGCACCAGAACACGGCTCCCGGGCCACCACTGGTCACGGCCACAGCCACACCCACGATGTTGCCGGTGCCCACATTGGCCGCCAGCGATACCATGAGCGAGGAAAACTGCGAAATCTGCCCCTCGCCCTTACCACCGAAATACAGGCGCAGGCCGGTGAAGAAATGGCGCTGCGGAAAACGCAGCAGGCAGGTCAGGTAAAGGTGCGTACCCAGCAGGGCGAAAATGAGGATATACCCCCACAGAAACCCACTGACGCTATCCAGCATCTTATCGATTGTCTCTAACATAGTTCGCGCGATAGCATACTACACCCATTCCCCACCGGTCAAGCTCAATCCACGCCCTTTTCTCCAAAATCGTCTGCCCCATTATTCCGGATAGTATCCGCCGCGGGCAAATCGTCCAGAGCGTATACCTGAATTTTGCCACGCACGAGCCTGGCATTCAGAGAAAAGGAACACGGAAAGCTACACCACAGCCCCCCCTGGCAAAACCAAAATCCCGCACGGCGATGAAAAAAAGGAGAACAGCACCTGAGTGCTGTTCTCCCGTTTGTAAAGTCGGATGCGGGTCGTTATCAGGCCTCGGTCTCCTCGGCGGGAGCCACAACCTCGCCCTTCACCACGAGCACCACCTTCACGGTGGCGGTCACCTGGGCGTGCAGCTTGGCTGCCACCTCGTAGGTGCCGGACTTCTTGAGCGGCTTCTCCAGCTCAATAGCGTGGCGGTCGATTTCGATGCCCAGAGCGGCCAGACCGTCAGCAATCTGCTGGTTGGTGATGGCGCCGAACACCTTGCCATTCTCGCCAGCCTCGAGGGTCAGTTCAACCGTGACGGCAGCAATCTTGGCAGCGATCTCCTGGAAGTTGGCCAGCTCGGCGGCCTCGCGCTCAGCGCGCTTCTTCTGGAGCATGTTGATGAAACGCTGGTTGGCGGGGGTAGCCTCGAACGCAAGGCCCTGAGGAATCAGGTAGTTGCGGCCGTAACCAGCCTTCACGGTAACGAGGTCGGCTTCACAGCCCAGACCTTCGATTTTCGTAGCGAGAATAACATTCATGTTTGCCATAACTCAGATATATTGGGTTTGGTGAGCCGCAAAGATGCCCTAAAAGCAGCTGATTGTCAAGCCAAAATTATGATTATGTGTGCTGTTTTCGCTTATTTGGCGTTGACGATATCCTCCAGCGGCAGGATGATGAAGCCGATACCGCGGTTGCCGTTTCTGCCGTTGGTGTGGCAGGTTTCGTAGATGACGCCGAGGTTCTTATCGTCCACCATAGCCTGGCAGGAATAGCCCATGCAGCGGCGGGAATCGTAGAGCAGGCCGGTGTTCCAGGTGTTGCCATCATCGCGGGAGACGCGCACGGTCATGTTGCTGCGGCCATGGATACGCGGGTTGGAGAAGAGCAGCAGGCGCCCATGCTCTGCGGAATCCACGGCAATGATGGAGCCCTGGCAGGTGGGTTCGCTGAGGCTCTTGTTGTTCGTGGCGTGCGGCTGCCAGGTTTTGCCGAGGTCGCGGGTCACGTAGACGATGCGGTTGCCCTGGCGGGCTTCGTTGCGGCAGTTGATCATAATGGCGCCGTCTGCCAGCTCCACCACCTGGCATTCGGAGGTGCTGTGGGGCACGCCGTTGCCATATACCCAGTTCTTACCACCATCGGTGGAGTAGCATATGGTGCTCATGCAGCGGGGATTGGCAGCGCGGTCCCATATCTGGGCGGGGAACACGATGGTGCCGTTCTTCGTGACAATACCATTGCCCGGGCCGGCCAGAATCGTGGTCCACTCGGCCTTTTTAATCTGGCGGGTGGGGTTCACATAGTCCTTGCACCAGGTCTTGCCATCGTCATCCGAATACACCATGCCCCACTGGCCGGTCTTGTTCTTATCGAACCCGGTCTGGGAGGTCCAGAGCGAGGCGCCACCGCTGAAGTGGCACACGAGCGACTGCATCCAGATGCGCCCGGTCTTGTCCTGCAGAATGCAGGGGTCGCCGCAGCCATTGGCAGCACCGGGGCCGGCATCCATGCTCACTTCCGGCATGGTCCAGCTCTGGCCGCCATCCGTCGAGCGGACGGTGGCCACATCAATATCGGCGCAGAGGTCGCCCTCGTGGTTATAGCGGGCATCGAAACAGGCAATCAGTGCTCCGCTGGCGGTGCGAATCATGCCCGGAATGCGGAACGCCACACAATGGCGCGGGGCGGCGCCCTGGGGCTGGTTGCCCACGTTATCTCCCGGGAAGGCCAGCATGGTGCCTACGCGCTGGGTCACCGGGGTCCCCTGGAGGGTGTATTCCTTGCCGCCGATGGTGATGCTCACCCCGCTGAAGCTGATGCTGGCACCCACAGGAGTGGAACCAGCGGGCTGCACATCCAGCCAGAGACGGCTGCTTCCGCCTTCAAGCACGGTGTCAGACTTGATGATAACCGTGCCATCTGCCAGGGGTACACCTGTGCCATAAACCTTGCTGTTGCTGAAATCCAGGCCGTCATCGCTGCCGCTGCGCAGCGTCACGCCCGCCACATAGGCCGGGTCCGATACCTTGAAGCAGATTTCCTGCACCGCCTGGGGAGCTTCTGAACCCGAGGCCTTGACATCCAGAGCCAGCGCAGGGTTGAATGCCGCGCGCTTCATGATGGGGAATACCCCGGGATGATGCACCGCCACCTGCTCAATCTTCATAGCACCGGTCAGGAGTTCCAGATCATCAATCAGCACACCACCGCCCTCGGCAGTATCTGCCTCAAAGCGCAGGGCAGTTGTACCGGCAGGCATCTGCCATTTCAGGTGGTGATGATACCCACCCACCCCGCTCTTGTCGAGCCGGGCCACTTCACTCTCACCCTCGGGGGTGACAGCCACAATGCGGAACATGAAGGGATTGCGACTTGTCCAGCGCTCTACCCAGCACATGCCGACTGTGCCGGTCTCCAGCGCCTTGGGCAGCTTCAGTTCTGCCGCATGCTCCCTGCCCCCCAGAATACGAAGAGCCTGGGCACTGTTGCGACCGTGGCCGCGGTTGATTTCCGCATGCCCGGGGGCGGCGGTCAGAACACCATAGGCCGTGGTCAGCTGCTTAATATTTCCAGCCGGTAAATCTTCAAAACGCTCTGCTGCGCCAGCCAGCCCACAGGCCAGCATGCTCAATAAAATTGCTCGATTCATGCCCACAGTAATAACATACAATTCCAGTAGGTTCAAGAAAAAACAGGCAATTCCTATCAGAAATTGCCTGGTGAAACGAGAATCTTTCCTATTATTTCTTCTTTTTTCTGGCCTTGCTGCCCTTTTTGGAACGCTTAGCCTTTTTGCCATCGCCCGGGGTAGCGGGGGCTTTCACCTCTGCCTCCTCACCGGTGACGACAGTCTGCAGAGGCAGGCGGATAAAGCCGATACCGCGATAATCAGACTCGCCATTCTTGTGGCAGGTTTCATAGATGATACCCACGTGGTCAGGGTCCGTCATGGCAATGCAGGAATAGCCCATGCAGGCGCGCGCATCGTAGAGCACACCATCGCTCCAGGTCACGCCCTCATCGCGAGAAGCGCGGATACTCATGTTGCTGCGCCCGTGAATCCAGGGGTTGGAGAAAAGCAGCAGGCGACCATACTTCTTGCTCTGAACCGCCACGAGGGAAGCCTGACAGGTGGGATCATTCAGCGTCTTGCTGTTCGATTCATGCGCTTCCCAGGTTTCGCCCATGTCCTTGGTTACATAAACAATACGCTTACCGCCATAGGCTTCATTGCGGCAGTTGAGCATGAGGGAACCATCCTTCAGCTCTACCACCTGGCACTCCGAGGTCTTGGCCGGCACACCCGTGCCCATTTTCCAATTCTTGCCGCCATCCTTGGAATAGCAGATGGTGCTGCGGCAGTTGGGGGAGGCATTGTGCTGCCAGATCTGCGCGGGGAACACAATCGTACCATTCTTCATGCAGATACCATTACCCGGACCCGCCAGGATAAGATGCCACTCATCCTTCTTCACCTGCTCGGTGACATTCATAATCTTGCTCCAGGTCTTGCCTTCATCGTCCGAATACACCATTTCCCACTGCCCGGTCTTATCGACCGCCGTACCCGTGCCAGAAGCATTGATAGCGCGGGCGCCCGGGGCAAAGTGGCAGGCGAGCGCCTGCATCCAGACGCGGCCTTTCTTATCCTGGAGAATGCAGGGGTCGCCGCAGCCATTGTCCATGCCAGGGCCGGAGTCCATATTCACCTCCGGCAGCGTCCAGGTCTGCCCGCCATCGGTAGAACGCACCACCGCCACATCGATATCGCGGCAAAGGTCTACCTCATTCTCATAGCGGGCATCAAACACGCCGAGCAGGGTCCCCTTTTTGGTCTGGATGAGGCCGGGGATGCGGAATGCCGCGCAATCGCGCGTGCCCCCTTGAAGCTGGCCCACCTTATCCCCGGGGAAAGCCAGCATGATACCAATGCGCTGGGTTACCGGGGTCATTTCGGGCTCAATCACCTGGTTACCGACACTGAGCTTCACCCCGCTGAAGGTAACGGTAGACCCGATGACAGAAGACTTGCTGGGTTCTACATCCAGCCAGAGGTTGTTTTCGCCCCCTTCGAGTCCGGTGGTCGATTTGATAATCACCTTGCCGTTCTCACCGGGAGTAGCGGAGCCGTATTCAATGCTGTCCCTGAAATTCATGCCATCTGCACTGCCGCTGCGCAGTGTCACCCTGGCCACCTGCTCCGGCTTATCCAGAGTCAGTTCCAATCGGTCAATCACCTTGGCATCCTCGGAACCCTCGGTCTGCAGGCTGATTTTGAAGGCAGGATTATACCGGGCACGCTTCATGAGGGGCCATACTCCGGGATGATGCACCTTCACCTCACCCAGCGTCATCTTGCCCATCATCAGGCACAAGTCATCAATCATCACACCACCATTTTCCACCGTGTTCGCCACCAGGCGAAGCTCCGTAGTACCGCTGGGCAGCGTCACATCAACCTTGTGGTTAAAACCACCAGGGTTCAAGCCTTTAATCTCGTGGAGCTGCTGTTCACCTGCGCCTGTGACCGCCACCACTTTCACCCCGAAAGGGTCTTTCCTGGTCCAGCGCTCCACCCAGAAAGTGCAGCGGGTGTCCTTATCCAGAGCCGAGGCCAGCTTAATGCTTACCCGCTTGCCTGCACCGCCCAGAATACGCAGAGACTGGGAACCCGTGCGCGCCCTTTTGATGATTTCCGCCGCACCGGCATCTGCACTCAGAGAACCATACTCCAGCTCCCCACTCGTAACAGCCCCGGCCGGCAATTTCTCAAAACTTTCCGTTCCCCACGCCAATCCACAGGCGAACAGGGTGATAAGAGATTTTCTGAACATGTTACTACTATAGCAAATTACTTCACCTCCCTCAAGATTGAAATTGCGTCCTAATCCCCACAATCGCCGGAGTCAGGGAAATTCGCTTGCAGCCAGGGGAGAAGGCATGGTATACTACGCGCATGGACTTATCCTCCTTTCGCGAAGAATACCTGAAAGATACCCTGCACCGCCGTGACCTGGCCGCCACGCCCTTTGAACAGTTTGACCGCTGGTTCAAGCAGGCGCTCGAATCCGGCATACCGGAGCCGAACGCCATGAGCATTGCCACGGCCACCCCGCAGGGCATGCCCAGCCTGCGCACCGTGCTGCTCAAGTACTACGATGCGCGCGGGTACGTTTTCTTCACGAACTACACCAGCCGCAAGGCGCAGGAAATTGAGGCCAACCCGGAAATGTGCATGCTGCTGCCGTGGGTCACGCTGGAGCGCCAGATTATCGTGTATGGCCGGGCAGAAAAGATTTCGCGCGCCGAGACACTGAAATACTTTCTGAGCCGCCCGCATGAATCCCAGCTGGGGGCGTGGGTATCGCACCAGAGCCAGGTGATTTCCACCCGCAAACTACTCATGATGAAGCTGGCAGAGCTGAAGCACAAGTTTGCCGAGGGCAAGGTGCCGCTGCCGGATTTCTGGGGTGGCTACCGCATTGTACCGCACCACATGGAATTCTGGCAGGGAGGCCCCGGCCGCGTGCACGACCGCTTCATGTACACCCTGCAGCCCGATGGCAGCTGGAGCATTGAGCGCCTGCAGCCCTGAGAAAAAACGCTTGCCAGATGGTGGCTTGTGTGGTAGCTTCTGTGCAGATAGCTCACCCCTAACGCATACACACACCATGAATTCCGAGTTCCTGAACAACCTGAATGAAAGTTTTTCCTCCTTTTTCACCGGGTGGGATCCCGCAGTGGCCAGTGGGGTGTGCGCAGCCATAGCGCTGGTGGGCATCTGGATGTTTGTGCGCGTGGTGCGCACGGTGGCAATCGTGCTGTTCACGCTCTGCGTGGTGTTTCTGGTGCTCAAGGTGGGGTTTGATATTGATTTGAGCCAGTACCTGGATTTTGCAAAGCCCAAGGTACAGGAAACCGCCCCGGCAGTTACGGAAGAACTGCCCATGGCTTACTAAAAAATCTGAACCAGCAACCAAAAAAAACCAGCTGCACACCCTTGGATGTGCAGCTGTTGAAATTCTGGATTCCGGAGGGAATCAACCCTTCATGCCGGTGATGTTGCCGGCGGCATCCACCTTGATATCGCAGGCAGAGGGCACCTTGGGCAGACCCGGCATGCGCATGATATCGCCGCAGAGAGCCACCAGGAAGCCGGCGCCATTCGCAATCTCGAAATCGCGCACCGTCACGGTGAAACCAGTGGGGCGGCCAAGCAGACCCGCATTGTCAGAAAGCGAATTCTGCGTCTTGGCCATGCAGATGGGCAGGTCGGTGAGGCCATTCTTCGCCATGAGGGCCAGCTTCTTCTGCGCAGCCTTGGTCAGCACCACACCATTGGCACCATAAATCTTGCGGGCGATGGTGGACATGCGCTCTTCCACGCTCATATCCAGGCTGTAGAGGCACTCAAAGGGCTCGTATTCCGGCTGCATGCTGGCAAGCACGGTTTCGGCCAGCTCGGTAGCACCGGCGCCACCCTTGCCGAAGACATCGGCCACGGCGCAACCCACGCCCATGGCGGCGCACATTTCCTTGACAGCGGCGATTTCCTCCTCCGTATCGGTGGCGGCAAAGAGGTTGATGGCCACTGTCACCGGGCGCTTGTAAAGGCGGGCGCTTTCAATGTGAGCGGCCAGATTGTCCAGACCGCGACGCACGGCGTTGGCATTCGGGGTTTCCAAATCGGTCTTGGCCACGCCACCGTGCATCTTCAGCGCGCGGATGGTAGCCACAATCACGATGGCATCCGGAGAAAGTCCGCTCTGGCGGCACTTGATATCCAGGAACTTCTCGGCGCCCAGGTCAAAGGCAAAGCCGGCCTCGGTCACGGCGTAATCAGCGCAGGAAAGTGCCATCTTCGTGGCGATGACGGAGTTGCAACCGTGGGCAATGTTCGCGAAGGGACCACCATGCACAAAGGCGGGCACGCCTTCCAGGCTCTGCACCAGGTTCGGGTTCACTGCTTCCTTCAGAATGGCCAGCAGGGCATCGGTCACGCCCAGTTCGCGGGCATAAACGGCCTCGTCATCGGCGGTGAAACCAATCACAATGTTATCGATGCGGCGGCGGAGGTCATCGCGGTCCTCGGCCAGGCAGAAGCAGGCCATGATTTCGGAAGCGGGGGTAATGTTGAAGCCATCCTCGCGCGGCACGCCGTTCTTGTTGAGACCGATGACAATCTGACGCAGGGCGCGGTCGTTCATATCCATCACGCGCTTCCAGGTCACCTTGTTCTGGTCCAGGCGGGTAGTCTTGTAGAAAAGGGCATTGTCAATAACGGCGGCCAGCAGATTGTTAGCGGCGGTAATGGCAGGGAAATCGCCCGTGAAGCCAAGGTTGATGCTTTCCCCCGGGGTGATGCTGGAAGCACCGCCACCCGTGGCACCGCCCTTGCGGCCGAACACCGGGCCCATGGAGGGCTCACGCAGCGCCAGACACACCTTCTGCCCCACGGCCTGCAGCCCCTGGGCCAGGCCAATGGAAACCGTGGTCTTACCCTCACCGGCGGGCGTGGGAGTCAGCGCGCTCACCAGAATCAGGCGCCCCTGCTTGCGGGCCTGATTCAGAACCTCCAGGCTGACCTTGGCCTTATCATAGCCATAGGGAATCACATACTTCTCATCCAGCCCGAGTTTGGCTGCCATCTGCGCAGTAAAAGACGTATCTGCCATGCGGCGATTATAACACACTCACGCCCACATGGCAAGCGCAGACTTATCCATACCACCGGTGTAAAAATTCAAGAAAGCACCCGCCGCACCACAGGAAGCAGCAGCAACGCTTCGGGAATGTGGGTTACAGCCAGAATACACGAGGCAATCAACATCATCACCGGCTCACCATCACCCCCTGCTGGCCAGAGCGTGGCAACAGCCACCACCACAAATGCCACCAGCGGCTCCAGCAGCACCCAAGAGCCAGAGCGGATGCCACCGCCATTTCACCGGCAGACTCACCAGCAGCAGCAGAACCAGCGCCGGCGCCAGCAGGTAGAACAGGCAGATAATCGCCCACCAGTTCAGCAGGCCTCCCGGCTCTGCACCGGCAAGGGGAAGCAGGGTTATCTGCGCCACAATCGCGATAAGCGCTGCCCAGCAGAATGTCTGCCTTCTACTCATCCGCGGGCTTTCTGGAGAGCATCATTGAAATCGCGGGTCACAAAGTAAATACCGCGACTGATGCGTTCGTGGCGGCGGGGCCCATTCTCCCAATCCTCGAAGAGATAGGTAGAAAGGCCATCGCCATAATCAATACGGCGGGCTTTGGCCACCAACTCCAGCGGCCACTGGCGCACCCGGCTGGTGAAGATACGAGCCTTGATAACACGGCGGTTGGTGATGATATAGCGGGTATGGCGCAGCATGTAGGCGCGCAGCGGAGGCAGCGTGAGCAGCATCACCGCTATGAGCCACACCACTTCCTTGGGGAAAGCCGCTGTCAGGAACATGGCCCACTCCGGCAGCGGAATGCCGGGCGCCCCGTAGTGAAACCACGTAGCCAGCCCGAAAAGCACCACCCCCGGCAGCACACGGGTGAGAAACAGACCACGCATGAACACAAGGCGCGGGCTGCCAGCCCACACAATTTCCTCGCCCGCCTGCTTGTTCTGCTCCACCCAGCTGCGTAATCCGGCTTTATCCATGCCACCAATCTACCACAGCCAGGCATCAAAAAAAAGTAATTTTTCGCCCTCGGGAAGCATTAACATCAGATTCATGTCCACATTTTCCTGCCAGCGCGTGGGGAAAAGGTTGCCAAGCGGCTCATTCTCTGCTAAACTCGCCGCAACAGGGGCTTTCCTTACCCTGAAAATCAATTATCTCTCATGGGGCTTCCATTTTTCAGCAAACTGCGTAACAAGAAAGCGTACATGCAAATCGTGCAGAACGAATTGCAGAAAGTGCGCGATACCATCGATGCGCAGACCGAGCATTTTTCGCCGCATATGCGCGACTACATGCGCCAGGTGTGCAAGGGCAAGGGCAAGATGATTCGCCCGGGACTGGTGCTGCTCACCGCAGCCGCCACCGGTGGTATCAAAGAGGAACACACCACCTTTGCCGCCATGCTGGAAATGCTGCACATGGCCTCGCTGGTGCATGATGATGTGCTGGACAAGGCCGAAACCCGCCGCGACCAGCCCACGCCGAATGCCCTGTGGGGCAATGAACTGGCCGTGCTGCTGGGTGATTCCATGCTGGCACAGGCCATGGTGATGGGTGCAGAGATTGGCGATGCACGATTCATCCGCCGCATGGCGCTGGGCGTGCGCGACCTCTGCGAAGGCGAGGTTGAACAATCCACCCGCCTGTGGGATATGGAAATGAGCCGCGCGGATTACTACGAACTCATCCGCAAGAAGACCGCCACGCTCTTTGCCATGGCCATGGCCGGGGCGGCATTCCTGCAAGGGCTGGATGATGAGATGATTGAGCAGCTCAACCGCATGGGTACCCTGCTGGGTATCTCCTACCAGATTTACGATGACTGCCTCGACCTGACCGGCAGCGATGACACCGCCGGCAAGACCCTGGGCACGGATAACGAGAAGGGCAAACTCACCCTGCCGGTATTCTTCCTCATGGAATCCACCAGCGAGGATGTGGCCATCTACGCCCGCAACTGCGTGGAGAAGCACGAGGAAATCGACTACACCCGCCTGCGCCACACCGAGGCCTTTGCCGAAGCTATCCGCCTTTCGGTGGAGGAAGGGCTCATGCGCAATGAAGAAGCCCGCGAGGTACTCTGGATGCTTCCGGAATCCCCCGCCCGCGAAGCGCTGGCCGAAATGACCTACCGTCTGGATGAAATGCTGCGCGAGTGCTGCGTGGACTAAATCCCCCCCCTGTTCTTTCATGATACGCCCGGAAAAAATGGTGCCGCAGGAGCCGGAGCTTGCCACAAGCATCTGGCAGGATATCTACCGCGCAGCCGAGCAGGCCGCCGGGCAGGAACCCAAGCTCACCGGGCTGCTGGATGATGTTGTGCTGAGCCGCAACAAACTGGCCACGGCTGTTTCCGTGCGCCTGGCGCGCAAGCTCTCCCGCCGCGATATCGGGCGCGACGACCTGGAACCCCTCATCCGCTCCCTGCTCAAGAGCGACCCCACGGTGGTGGATATGATGGCGGCCGATTTGAAAGCCGTGGTAGAGCGCGATGCCGCCTGCCACAACGCGCTGGAGCCGCTCATGTTTTTCAAGGGCTTTCATGCTCTGGCCACCTACCGTCTGGCCCACATTCTGTGGCAGCAGGAGCGCCACATGCTCGCCCTGCTCTTCCAGAGTGTGGGGAGCGAGGTATTCGGCATTGATATTCACCCGGCAGCCCGCATTGGCTGCGGCGTGCTGCTCGACCACGGCACCGGCTTTGTGGTGGGCGAAACCGCCATCATTGAGAACGATGTATCTCTCTTCCACGAGGTGACCCTGGGCGGCACCGGCAAGGAAAAAGGCGGAGCGCGCCACCCCATTGTGCGCAGCGGGGTGCTCATCGGCGCCGGCGCCAAGGTGCTGGGGCGCGTGGAAGTGGGCGAATGCGCCAAGGTGGCGGCCTCTTCCGTGGTGCTTTCCGATGTGCGCCCGCACACCACCGTAGCGGGTATTCCCGCGGTGGAAGTGGGCGATTCTGTGGGCGAACCCGCCCTCTTCATGCAACACTGCCTGGATTAATTTTAGAAAGCTATGATAACGGAACTGGACATCCACCTGCCGCTGGCACGCGCCCTGCGCGAGGATGCCCGCCGCAAGGCGGCCGCCCAGAAATTGCAGATTTCTCCGCACCGCATCAAGGGGATGCGCCTCATCAAAGAAAGCATCGATGCCCGCCGCCGCCCCATCTGCAAGCAGTTGCGCCTGCTCGTGGGGGTGGATGAGGAACTGCCCCCTGCTTCCCTGCCCGAGCGCCACTACGCCCCCGTGGCCGGGGATGCCCGCCGCATCATCATCGTGGGCAGCGGCCCCGGCGGCCTTTTTGCCGCCCTGCGCTGCCTGGAGCTGGGGCTGCGCCCAGTGGTACTGGAACGTGGCAAGGATGTCTCCGCCCGCCGTTTTGACCTGCAGCCCATCAACTGCCAGGGCTATGTGGTCGAGGATTCCAACTATTGCTTCGGCGAGGGTGGCGCCGGCACTTTCTCCGACGGCAAACTCTTCACCCGCGCCACCAAGCGCGGCCCGGTCATGGAAATCTACGAAACCTTTGTGGCCCACGGTGCCGCACCGGAAATCCTGACCGATGCCCACCCCCACATCGGCTCCAACCGCCTGCCCAATATCATCAAGGCCATGCGCGGCAGCATTCTCGCCGCCGGTGGCGAGGTGCATTTCCAGACCCGCGTGTGCGGCCTGCTCAAAAGCGCAGATGGCAAACGCCTGCTGGGAGTACGCACGGCAGATGGCCGCGAATTCACCGGCGATGCCGTCATTCTGGCCACAGGTCACAGCGCGCGCGATGTGTACCGCATGCTGCATGCCGAGGGCGTGCGCCTGGAGCGCAAACCCTTTGCCGTGGGCGTGCGTATCGAGCACCCGCAAAGCCTCATCGACACCGCACAGTACCACCTGCGCCCCGGCCAGGAACGCCCGGAAGGCCTGCCTGCCGCCCGCTATACCCTGGCCACCAAGATTCAGGACCGCGGCGTGCATTCCTTCTGCATGTGCCCGGGTGGCTTCATTGTGCCCAGCGCCACAGAAAACGACGAGGTAGTGGTGAACGGCATGTCGCTCTCCCGCCGCAACTCCCCCTTTGCCAACAGTGGCTTTGTGGTCACCGTGGAACCCGAGGATACAGATGCTTTCCTGCCGGAGCACGGTGTGCTCTCCGGCATTGCCTACCAGAAGGCTCTCGAGACTGCCACCAGCCAGGCCGGTGGCGGCATGCAGAAAGCCCCCGCCCAGCGCGTGGTGGATTTCCTGGCTGGCCGCACCTCTGCTACCCTGCCCAGAACCACCTACCACCCCGGTATCACCAGCTGGGATCTGAACGCCCTGCTTCCGCACAGTGTGTGCTGGCGCATGCGCGAGGGCCTGCAGTTCTTCAACCGCAAGCTGCGTGGCTTTGCAGGCGAGGACGCCCTGCTCATCGGCTGCGAAACGCGCACCAGTTCACCGGTGCGCATCCCCCGCGCAGATGAAACACTGCAACACCCGGATTTAGAGGGGCTTTTCCCCTGCGGCGAGGGTGCAGGCTACGCTGGCGGCATCGTTTCGGCTGCATTGGATGGCCGCCGCTGCGCGGAGGCTGCCGCCGCCTACGTCCGCGCCTGATGAGGGGCGAATACTCTTGCCCCCCCACTCCGCAGTATATTGAATAATCACTATAAAAACACCCCCGGTACGGCATTTCCGCACCGGGGGTAAAAATCAATTCAACAAAGGGAGACCAGATCAGGCCTGCTCGCCCTGCTGCACCAGCACGAGGCGCAGGGGGGTGGAGGACACGAGCTCACCATCGAGAGTGATGTTGATGGCATAGGTGCCCACCTTCTCGAAACGAAGGCCCTGGAAGTTCATAATCAGGTTGCGGGTCAGGAAGGAAGCACCCTCGGGCAGAGCCACCTTCAGATCGCCCACGATGGGCATGCGTTCCTTGTCGAGCGGAGTACCATCTTCATCGATGATGGAGATACCCAGCTTGTGGTCACCGGAATCCTCCGGGGTAAGGCAAAGGCGAAGAGCCAGTGCGCAGGCGGGGTGAATCACCGGGAACTGACGGGCGAAAAGAGTATCAAAGGCACCCTGCACGCAGAGCTTGCCCTGATAATCGGCGGCGTAGTCGCAAAGGACAGCAACTTGAATATCCATAGTATTATTTGTTTGATTGAGTTTAGAATCTGCAGGTCTCTCCAGCTAGCCGGAGAAAATTGACTTCTATACTTCTATCACAAAGGCACGCTCTTTCAAGCACAAAATCATTCACCATGCCAGCGCTGACACAATTATGAATTCTCCCCTGGCTGATAAGCCCGGTTCTGGAAGCGATGAACACACAGATTACGCTTGCGCGTGCGGGAGGGCTGGGCTAGAATGAGCGCACACGATATGGATTACGCCCCTCTCATAGAAAAACGGCGCGAGCGACTGGCAGAGCTGGAGGTACAGATTGCCGACCCGGAGCTGTTTCAGGACCGGCAGCGCGCCGGCGAGCTGATGCGCGAGCACCGGCGCACCCAGGAACTGCTGCGCGATTGGGAAACCCTGCAGCAGACCCTGCAGCAGATTGAGGAGAACCGGGAACTGGCCGGTGGCGATGACCCGGAGATGGCCGAACTGGCCACTGCCGAGCTGGAGGAACTGGAACCGCGTGTAGAAAAGCTTACCGAACAGATTCAGTACAGCCTGCTGCCGAGGGACGCCACCGAGGACCGCGATGCACTGGTGGAAATCCGCGCCGGCACCGGCGGGGATGAAGCGGCCTTGTTTGCGGGAGATTTGCTGGGCATGTACCAGCGCTATGCCGAAAGCCGCGGCTGGCGGGTTGAGGTGCTGGATGCCAGCCCGAACGATATCGGCGGGTTCAAGGAAGTAACCGCCCGCATCTCCGGGGAGGAGGTGTTCCGCTATCTTAAATACGAAAGCGGTGTTCACCGCGTGCAGCGCGTACCCGCCACGGAAACCCAGGGGCGCATCCACACCAGCACCGCCACTGTGGCCGTGCTGCCGGAAGCCGAGGAGGTGGATGTGGAGATTCGCCCGGAGGATTTGCGCATCGAGACCTGCCGCGCGGGTGGCGCCGGTGGTCAGCACGTGAACCGCACCGAATCTGCCGTGCAGATATTCCACCTGCCCACGGGTATCATGGTGCGCTGCGAGAACGAGCGCTCGCAGCTCAAGAACAAGGAAACCGGCATGCGTATTCTGCGCGCCCGATTGTTCGAAATGAAGCAGCGTGAAGCGCAGGAATCATACTCTGCCCAGCGCCGCGCACTGATTGGCAGCGGTGGCCGCGAGGAAAAAATCCGCACCTACAATTTCCCCCAGAACCGCTTCACGGACCATCGCATCGGCTACACAGCGTATAACCTGGACATCGTTATCACCACCGGCGCGCTGGATGAAGTCATTTCGCACATGCAGCATGTGGAAATGGAGGAGCGCATGGACGAACTCAAATAATTTCTATGAGTATGAAAACGGTGCAAGAGGTGCTCAGCAGCGGCACGGAATACCTGGAAAGCCGCGGTATTGATGCCGCGCGCCACTCCATGCAGAGCCTCATGGTGCATGTGCTGGGCTGCAACAAAACCTGGCTTTACCTGCACTACGATGACCCGCTGCCGGAGGACAAACTCACCCCGCTGCGCGAGCTGCTGCGCCGCCGCGCCCAGGGGGAGCCGCTGCAACACCTGCTGGGCAGCACCGAATTCTACCGCCGCGAGTTCAAGACCGATGCCCGCGCCCTCATTCCCCGCCCGGAAACCGAGGAACTGGTCGAGCTGGCCTTGCAGATGGCGCCCCGCCGCCCCGGCATGCGCGTGCTCGACATGGGCTGCGGCAGCGGTATCATCGGTATCACCCTGGCGCTGGAGCTGGCACGCCAGACCCCGGAGGTCATCATGGCCGATATTTCCGAGGCGGCGCTCTCGCTCACGCTGGAGAATGCCACCGCCCTGGGCGCCCGCGTCAAGACCTACCGCAGCGATTTGTTTGCCGCCTGGGATTCCCCCGCAGAGGGTGCGGTGCAGCCGCCGGAAGGACGCTTCGATTTAGTGCTGGCCAACCTGCCTTATGTGCCCGAGGGCGAGGAGGTATCCGCCGAGGTGCAGCACGACCCCGCCACGGCGCTCTACGGCGGGCCGGACGGGCTGGATATTGTGCGGCGTTTTCTGAGCGATGCCCTGCCCCACCTGGCTCCGCGCGCGCTGGTGATGCTGGAGGTAGGCCACGACCAGGGCCCCGCCACGCGCGATTTGATGACTGCGCTGGGCTACACCCAGTGCCGCGTGCTCACCGATATGAGCGGTAAAGCGCGCTTCCCCATGGGCTTTGCCCCGCAACCCGCCCCGGAGAGTGATGGAGAGCATTGAGTACCACATCCTGCCCGTAGTGCGAAGCGCGGTAGCGCGGCTGGCCAGCATCACCCGCTGGGTCTTGTACATCTGCGCCGGGCTGGCACTGGCAGAGCCGGCACTCCTGGTGCTGCACCTGCCGCTGGAGGGAATTCTGAGCGGCATGATCTCCTCCTTTCTGCTGCACATCGGGGTATTTCTGCTGGTTGTTCTGACAGCCTGGGGACACACCGTCCTGCTGGCCGGGCAAGGAAATGTGGTCACCCGCTGGCTCATGTGGATGGGAGCCATGTTATCCCCCATGGCCCCCATCTGCTGGTGCTACAGCCTGTTCACCGGCAAGCTCCTGCTTTACCGGCAGGTAGAGCTGCCGTATATCCTGATTGCTCTGCTGCTGCTCACCGCGGTAGTCAATCTCCCCCGCATGGCAGCGGCGCAATGGAAGCTGCGGGCGTGTCTGGTGGCGCTGCCGGTGCTACTCCTGCTGGTTTTGAGCTTCGATGCTCCGGGCCTCATCCTGGTGAGCACGGCGCTTAAGCTTCTTGCCGCAGCCCTGGCCAGTAACCCGCTGCGCCAGCTTGCCAATGCGGCCCCCCGCATTATTAGCCTCCCACCCCGCGATTGATTTCAGCTCGCGGTAAAAATAGCGCGCACCCGGCACTTCTTTTTTATAACGGCGGGCTTCTGCCGTGTAGCCGAATGAGCCTTCATCCGGCAGGTTGAAATCCGGGCGCAGGTGGGGCGTCCCCCGGCGATTCTTCAGATACTGCACCACACCATGCCCCACCGCCTCGGCAAATTGGCGGGCTGTCTCCGGGTTGGTCAGAAATTTGATATGGTGGAGGTTGTTCATGAACGCCACCTCCAGAATGATGGCAGGGATGCCGGCATCATCGCACACATTGAGCCAGCCTGCCCCGCGGGAGCTGTCCACATGCCGGGTTTCAATATCGCATTCGCGCCCGCCATTATCCATGCCATGGTTCAGAATGGTGGTATTGAGCACCTCGGCCACTGCCTGGGCCAGCGGGGCGCCGTTGTGCCTGTTGGTCAGAATGAGCGCCGGCATGGCTGCAGTGGTCCATTTCATGCCCAGGCTGTTGTGGTGCAGAAACACCATGGCCGGTGCCTTGCGGTATACGGCGTAATCCGCGCTGTTGATGCCGGGTGTCACGCGGTCCGGCGAATATACCGAGGCCGCGCGGCTCAGTGTATCGGTGGGTTTGCCCAGGTGCTGCACATCTGCCCGCTCTGCCCAGGGCTTGTATTTCGCGCCCTCCGGCGCCATGCCCCGGTTGCACACCACGCAGGGATACCCCGCTTCTTCTATCACCTTCCTGGTGAAGTAGCAGTATTCGTACCAGAAATCAAACTCCGCCAGGCGTGTGCCATCTGGCAGCTTGGGAGATATAGCCCCGTTATCCAGCCGCGAATGCCCAATATCCAGCACCACCGCCTCGGTAGGCGGCCCTGGAAATTCCGGCTCAGCGGCAGGTGCCATGCACACCATGGCCAGCAGGAACATGATGGATGGCAGCGGGTTCATCAGCCTTCTCCCTCTTCCTCATCTGCCCGCGGGATGCGCGGCGTGAAGCGCATGAGCTCCGGTATGAAGGTGAGCGGTATATCGCCCGTGGGGCCGTTTCGGTTCTTGGAAAGCGCCAGGTTGGCATCGGAACCCACGTTCTCGCGCTCCTCATCGTCCTCGGCGTAGTACGCCATGCGGTACAGCAGGCCAATCATATCGGCGTCCTGCTCGATGGCGCCGGATTCACGCAGGTCACTCATCATGGGCACACCCTTGTTCTTGCCGGGGCGGTTTTCCGGGCCACGGTTCAGCTGAGCCAGCGCCAGAATGGGCAGGTTCAGCTCCTTGGCCAGGCTCTTGAGACCGCCGGAGATTTCAGCAATTTCGCGTTCGCGGCTGTTCTGGGCCTGCTTGGTGTGCGAGCGCATGAGCTGGAGGTAGTCGATGCCGATGCAGCAGAGATCCGGGTGGTCGCGCATGACGCGGCGGGCCTTGGCGCGCAGCTCTGCAATGGAGATAGCCGCCGTGTCATCAATCACAATGTTACTGGCCTTCAGCTCATTGATAGCGTATTTGAGGCGCTTGAGGTCCTCCTTCACCACACTGCCACGCTGCGAGACAAGCGTCTGCTTGCTCACGCCGCTGCGGGCGTAGAGCAAACGCTCCACCAGCTGCACGCTGGGCATTTCGCACGAGAAGATGAGAATGGGCTTTTTGACATTCAGCGCCAGGTGCTCCATGATATTGAGCAGGAACGAAGTCTTACCCATGGAAGGACGCGCGGCAATGATGAAGAGTTCACCGCCCTTGAGGCCGTTAATCATCGCATCCAGGCGGGGATAGCCGGTGGTAAGCCCCAGCACCTCGCCCTTGCTGCTCATCATGCGCTCCATATTGGTCACGGCGGCGGCAATATCTGCGCTCAGTTTCCACTCGCCGCCCTTATCCGTGCTCTGGCGGATTTTGAGCACTGCCTGTTCGGTTTCATCCAGCAGGGCATCCACCTCGGCCTCGCTGGTGTAGGCGGATTCGCTGGCCTGGTTGGCGGTCAGGATGATGCTGCGGCGTATGTATTTCTCCTTCAGCGTCTCGAAATGCAGGTTGAAAAGCCCGGTATTCGTGGCGTAGGAGAACACATCCATGAGACCAGCGGCGCCGCCCACGGCCTCCAGCTGCTTCTTATCTGCCAGCTGCTGCATGACCGAGGTCACGTCAATAGGAATGCCCTTATCATAGCGCTCGTGGAAAATTTCCCACAGGATGCGGTGCGCCGGAATGTAGAAATAAT
Organism: Akkermansia sp.; assembly: GCA_045657445.1. Taxonomy (GTDB): domain Bacteria; phylum Verrucomicrobiota; class Verrucomicrobiia; order Verrucomicrobiales; family Akkermansiaceae; genus Akkermansia. Next base: position 29,536 of record JAZOTC010000024.1, read on the forward strand.
CACCCGTCATCCCCTTCGAAACACACTGAGACACAATGTTGCTGGGGTCAATCGTCATCATGGCCAGCAGACTCTTTTCCACCTGCGGGGCCTGCGGCATCACCACATTGGCCGTGCTCACACTGCGGGCTCCAGCTTTCAAGTCAGGTTTTTCGTCTCTTTCGGGGCTCATGGTTCTTCCAGGTAATGCGCGGGGCATCGTACTATTTATCGCCTCACATTTCAAGTTCAAAAACAGACTGTCTCCCACCTGCGGCGAAAAATATCAGAAATCCACGCTTTTGCCTTGCATCGCGATGCGCTTCTGGTTAAAATTACTACGTAAGCAGGAGGAATGAGTCCCCCTGCATACCCCTTGACATCATCATGAAGACACTTATCACAAACGCCCACATCATCTCCCCCGGCATTGACCTGCCCGGTGGGTCTGTTCTGGTAGAAGGCAGCAAGATTATTGCTGTGCTGCAGCCCGGCGAAACCGCCGAGGCCGACAAGACCATCGACGCCGGCGGCAACATGCTTATGCCCGGTTTCATCGACATTCACTCCCACGGCGCCGGCGGCTGCGACACCTGCGACTGCAAGGTGGAAAGCATCCGCACCATTGCCGATTGCAAGATGAAGGAAGGTGTGACCACCTGGCTGCCCACCACCCTGACCCTGGGCACCAAGACCCTGGCCGACGTGTGCGAGGCTGTGAAGGAATACGCCGCCAGCCCGAATGGCTCCAAGACCCCCGGCGTACACCTGGAAGGGCCCTACATCAACCCCAAGCAGTGCGGCGCCCAGAACCCCGCTTTCGTGCGTCCGGCCGATTATGAGGAAGTGGCCATGCTCAACGCCATTTACCCGGTGCTGCTCATCTCCATGGCTCCGGAAATGCCCGGCTCCATCGACTTCATCAACAAGGCCACCGCTGCCGGCATCACCTGCTCTGCCGGTCACTCTGCCGCCAGCTATGCCGACTTCAAGAAGGCCAAGGCTGCCGGTCTGAAGCACCTGACCCACTTCTGCAACCAGATGAGCCCCCAGCACCACCGCGAAATCGGTCTGGTAGGCTCCGGCATGCTGGATAAGGATATCAAGATTGAAATCATCTGCGACAAGATTCACCTCTGCGAAGATATGCTCAAGCTTACCTTCACCAACAAGAGCATCGACCAGATGATTATGATTACCGACTCTCTGGCCTGCTCCTGGATGCCCGATGGCCCCGGCCAGCTGGGTGGTCTGCCCATCATCGTGAAGGGCGGCGTGGCTCGCCTGGAAAGCGGCAACCTGGCCGGCTCCACCCTGCGCTACGCCAAGGGTCTCAAGAATGTACAGGAGCTCACCGGCCAGCCGCTCAGCGAGCTGGTGAAGGCCACCTCCTGGAACCAGGCACAGAGCCTGGGCCTGCACGACCTGGGCAAGATTGCCCCCGGCTATACCGCCGATATGGTGGTGCTCAACGCAGAGTACGACACCGTGATGACCATCATCGACGGCGAACTCCGCTACCAGGCCTGATAAGGAACCACCTCCCTGCCGTGCGGGGTGCTCGGCACCCCGCACATCTCCCCTCCCAGAAACCTCTCTCCGCACAAACTCCCGCCATGCTCATCTCACCGCTTGCCCGCAAAATCTGCCAGAAGAAAGGAATTGACCCCACTGCGCTGCGCGGCACCGGACCACGCGGACGCATCATGGCGGCAGATGTGACGAACCCGGTGCCGAGCACCGCCCCGCCCCGCCGCGGCGAAACCGTGGTGAACGACTTTGCCATACCCCCCACCGGGCCGGAGGTGGACGGCTACTACGTTTACGACAATGTGGTGAACATGGGGGCGCTTGCCCGCGTGAGCCTGCCCATCGCCGTGCAATGCGAAAAACTGCTGGAGAACCGATACGCCCTGTTCGACTTCATCATCCGCGCTGTGGTGAAAGCCTGCATGGAGCACCGCACCTGGCTGGCTGAGGGCGAAGCCGTGAACCTGCTGCTCTTTGCAGAATGCGGTGAGAAGGTCATGGGCATCTGCGATGCCGCCCGCAAGAGCGTGTACCGCATCGCCAAAGAACGCCAGAAGAACTCAGGCGACATTCCGGCTGGTTTCTGCCCGCATATCACCGTGTGCGATACCGATACCACGCGCCAGCAGGTAGCAGCTTCGCTGGGCTGCAACCACCGCCCGCTGTTTGCTTTTGTGACGCGCGGGCACTCTCCCAAGACCGAAATCCGCGCGGGTGGCAAAGACCTGCGTTCGGTTGATTTACCCTATACTTTCTTTATCTCCAACGAGATAGAACCCGCCATCGCGAACCGCATCGCGGCGCGTCTGGGGGCCTTGCTGTACAACCCCATCAACCTGCTCATGCAGAGCTGAGCTCCAGCTGTTATCTGGTCATACGCCCGGCGCTTATCTGGCGCGGCGGAACACGCTCAGATACTGCCAGTTGATATAGCCGAGGTAGCCCAGTATCATCACATTGAACCAGGCGGCATTCAGCAGATTCCAGATACCCAGCCCCAGGCACAGCACCAGCCCCAGCACACAGGGTATCTTGTAGTTATTGAGGAGCGAGCCCACCAGCTTCCCGCCATCCAGCGGGAAAATGGGCAGCAGGTTAAACACGCTCCACCAGAAGCATACTACCATGCCCGTGGTGTAGAAATGCAGCAGCCACTCCGGCATCGGGTGCGTATACAGGCCCACCATGAGCGCATGCTGCAAATCCAGATCCAGCGTGCTGGCCCAGGGCATCTCAAACGCCACGCGCAACCCCACCCAGGCATTTCCTATCTGCAGGCCGAAAATAAGCCCGAAAACCGCACCGAGCAGAAGCGAAGCCAGCGGCCCCGCCAGCAGCGTCAGGATGAATCCCCAGCGGGTCGAGGGCAGCAGTTGAAAACTCGTGGTAGCGCCCAGGCCGGCCACCTCAATTCCCTCCACCAGCGCCCCGGTGGCGCGCCCAATCAGCGCGTGGCCGTACTCATGCACCAGCAGAACCAGCATAGCCACCACCACAAACATCAGCACACGCCCCAGGTCGCCACCATCATCCACCCCGAACGCCCCGCCCAGAATGGCCAGCACCACCCACGCTATGGGGCGAATGCTCACAGGAATGCCAAAAAGTGAAAAACGGAGGGTCCAGGCGTTGGGGGAGGGGCTGTTCATGAGCGCATTTTACCCTTTTTGACCGGCAATTTGCAACAAAATTTCATTTTTTTCCAAAAAAAGGCTTGCAATGATGCGGGCAAAGTAGTAATATCTGCCCGCACCCCGACTACGGGGGAAGCAAAATCCGGCGTAGCTCAGCGGAAGAGCGGATGACTGTTAATCATTAGGTCGTTGGTTCGATCCCAACCGCCGGAGTAAAGAAGCCCAGCAAGTCAACTTGCCGGGCTTCTTTGTTTTTCCTTGCCAAGGCGCCCGCCGCGGTGTATGCTGGGAGCAGCCAAAGCGATTATACTATTATGAATTTCAATTTTGAAGCACTCGAGAAGAAGGGGCTGAAGCTCAACCCCGCTCCCGCCCCCGTTGGTTCCTATGTTCAGTGCATCCGCACCGGCAACTACCTGCACCTTTCCGGCGGCATCTCCATCAACGGTGATGTAGCCATCTACGGCAAGCTGGGCGCCGAGGTCAGCATCGAGGATGGCCAGCGCGCCGCCCAGGCTGCCATTCTGAACCGCCTGGCCGTGATTCAGGCCGAGCTGGGCAGCTTTGCCCCGCTGCGCAAGATTGTGGCCGTGAATGGCTTTGTAAACTGCACACCGGATTTCACCGACCAGGCCAAGGTGCTCAACGGCGCCTCCGACCTGCTGGTCGAGCTGCTGGGGCCGGAAGCCGCGCACACGCGCTCTGCCGTGGGCGTGCCGAGCCTGCCGCTGGGCGTAGCCGTGGAAATCAACATGATTGTTGAGTTCGACCCCGCCGCCTGCTGATTCCACCATTATCCACGGGAGAAACGGTCATGGCCACCATTGTACTGGGCGTCTGCGGTTCCATAGCAGCCTATAAAGCAGCGGGTGTTGCCTCGCGCCTGGTCAAGCTGGGGCACGAGGTACACTGCGTCTGCACCCCGGCGGCGCGGGAATTTGTGACCCCGCTCACGCTCATGACCCTCTCCCGCAACCCGGTTATCACCACCTTCGAGGATGAAACCGGGAGCTGGGTACCCGTGCATATTGACCTGGCACAGCGGGCAGATGTACTGGCCATCGTACCCGCCACGGCCAACACCATGGCCTGCATGGCCCATGGCCAGTGCCCCAATGCCCTCACCAGCCTGTACCTGGCCTACCGCGGGCCCGTGCTCATCTTCCCCGCCATGAATGGCATGATGTGGGACCACCCCGCCACCCAGGCCAATGCCACCACCCTGGCCGCCCGCGAGGGGCACCGCATCATCGGCCCGGCGGAGGACGGCATGCTGGCCTGCGGCACCAGCGGCAAAGGCCGCCTGGTAGATGAAGACCTGGTGGTGGAATCCATCCTTGCCGCCCTCTGAACCTCTCTCACTTTCCGCGCATATGCCCTATATCGACATCATTGAACCCAGTGGCAACGACCTCCGTTACCCCTTGCCGGAGGACGGCTCCATCATCCTCATCGGTTCCGCAGAAGACTGCTCCATTTCCCTGCCGCAGATACCGGATATTTACCCGCAGCACTGCACCATATCGCTGCAGGCAGAGGGCTATGTACTCACTCCCGAACCCGATGCCACGGTGCTGGTTGATAACACCCCTGTGGAATCCATACTGCTGCAGCAGCACGTGGTGTACACCATCGGCGCGGCGGTGCTGATGTACAGCGATGCCACGCTGGACATACCGGCAGAGGAAATGCTGCTCACCGAGGAGGAGCTGGAAGAGCCATACCCCGAAACTGAAGACGCCCCGAAAAAGAAAAAGACCAGGAAGATTGTCCGCCGCGTAAAGGGATTTGCCGCTAAAGCCCCCGCCACCTATACCGAGGAGGACAGCACCGGGCTCATCATTGCGCGGCGGCTCTACGTCATTGCCATACTGGCACTTGCCTTCCTGGCCGGGCTCACCCTGCGCTATTGGATGATTACCGGCGACTACCTCATCAGCGAGCTGCTGAAGTGAGGCAGGCCGTTTAATTGCCACGTTTTACGGCTCAGGCCAGGCGAGTGATTTCGAGCTGGCGCACCATGCACTGGTTGGTGTCTACATTGGCGTTGACACAGCGGGATGTGTAGCAGAGCGAGAGCACATGGCTGCCCGCAGGCAGCTGGATAGTGAGCGCTGCAGAGCGTGTGTAATTCTCCCAGCAGCCAGCCTCGGTATGCTGCGGCAGCAGGAGCACGCCGTGGCTTTCTCCATCCACCATCAGCTCGCGCAGGGCGCAGGTATCGCCATCGCGCAGGGAATTGGTGGCGTTGCAATACCACACGCGCACCGCATAGGTACCAGCCTCCAGCTCCACCTCCTCGTAATCCAGGCGGGCCGTGCAGCTGCGGGTATCGAGCCAGGCCTGGCCCTGCTCCACTTCAAATTCCCCCTGCTCGCCCACGCCGCGCGGCTGCAGAAGCAGGCGGGCACCGGGTGCCGGGCATTCAAATGGCCGGCTGAAGCAGGAACTGGTGCGTTCGTTCACAGCCTGCACGGTGTATTCATTGTAGCACCCCCTGGCGGCCGGCAGGGCGCACTGGCAATCGAGAGTGGCAGCAAAGGCCACACCATTGCGGAAAACATTGTAACTCGACGCCCCGGGCACCGGGTGCCAGCGCAGCAGCTCTGCAGTGGGGGCATCCCATTCCGGCTCCGATAAATCCTCCTGCGCCGCAGGAATCAGCGGTGCAGCGGCTGCATCCTCCGCCGGCATGAGCTCCAGCTCAATCTGGATATGCCCCTCCGCATCCAGCGGGATGATGGGCGAATCCGGCTTGCCGTTCACCATGACCGACCACACCTCGGTGCCATAACCATTGATATGGATATCCAGCACCATATTGCGGATACGCAGGCCGGTAAGCCAGTGGCTGCCGCGGTAGGCCTTGGGCACGCAAGGGGCAATCACCAGGTTATTTCCCTGGTACTGAATGCCGAAAATGGCATAATAATACATGCCCAGCATGCCTGCCACACTCCACAGCTGGCGGTCGGAATTCTGAATCGTGTCCCCCGCCTCACCGCTCACGGCCTGGAAGTTCTCCTTGTTGGAGCCAAAGGCCATGGCCGCCCGCAGAAGCGACGACATGGAAAACTCTGCCCCGGCAGCGTCCTGGAGCTCGGCATGCGCCAGCAGCACATATGATTCGACAAACGGCCACACGCTGCGGTTGTGGTACACCCGCGCCTGCCGCGATTTGTACGGGGTAAATACCGGAGTACCATAGGGCGAGCGCGGCAGATGCTGCATGAGCGGCAGCGCCTGGTCGCCCGCCAGGCCGCAAAGCACAGCCAGCGCCGAGGCCAGAGAATCCACGCGCTCATCCAGATACCCCTCGGCTGTGCGCATCATGCCATAGTGGCCGCAGCCCTCACTCCAGAACCGCTCATCGATGCGCGCTGCCAGCGCCACTGCCTCCGCAGCACAGGCATCGGCCTCCGCCGTGCGCCCCAGCTCGCGCAGCATGCGCGCCATCAGCTGGCGGCATATATAGTGCAGCACATTGGTACCAAAGGCATAGGAAGCAGCAATATCTGCCGGGGTCATCCAATCCGGGTAGCTCTGCTCGCGCCAATCAATAAACGAAGTCTCACCCGGGCGCAGGCATTCCTCCGCCGGCAGCACTGCGGCATCCTGCTCCAGCGTGGCAGCCAGCACCGCGGTGCAATACTCCAGCCATTTCTTATCGCCCTGCGCCTGGTACACCGCCCAGGCACCCAGTGCCCAGGCCACGCGGTCCGTCGAAACCGGCCAGCCACCGCCCGTGCCGGTATCCTGCAACACCACGCCACTGCGCACGCGCGATTCCAGGCTGGTGCGCGTGGCCTCCGGCGCGGCCAGAGCCGTGCCCAGAGCCGCCGCAAAGGCAATATCGCGAGTCCACACCGTGGACCAGTTTGCCCCGGCCAGCAGGAGGCCATCCGGGGTCATATCGGCCTGCAATTCCTGCACCGCCAGGGCATACATGGCCTGAAGCACCGGAATAGAACTGCGCACACCGGCGCAGCCCTGGGGCAGCGTGGCAGGAATGGCCACCTCGCGCACCTCGCAACCGCGGGTGATGCGCAGGCAGGTGGGAGCCACCAGCTCTGCCACCAGTCCCGGCTGCTCCAGCCGGGTGGCGGTCAGGCGGTAGGCGCCGTTGTCAAAGAGAAGCTGTTCCTGCTCCGCAGCCATACGGGATAGCCTTAGAGAATAGCACCGGGCACATAGCCCACGCCATCCGGGAAACGAGTAGCCAGTTCCTTCACCATATCGGCAAAGGCGTTCACCTGCTGGGCAGCCATGCCGGTATCGCCGGCGTTGGCATCGTAGATTTCCTGAATCTCCTCGCGGGTCAGCATCAGGCGGCCATCGGCCCCCAGGCGGTCCAGCAGGTCATTGGTGGAGATAAGACCGTTGCGCAGGTCGTTGGACACGGCCACGGCATGCTCCTTGATGACCTCGTGAGCCGTTTCGCGACCCACACCGCGCTTCACCGCAGCCATCATGATGGTGGTGGTCATCAGGAACGGCAGGTAGCGGTTCAGCTCCGTGCGCACCACAGGCTCGTACATACCCATCTGGTCCAGCACGGTGATAAAGGTTTCAAACAGACCATCGGCCGCCAGGAAGGCATCCGGCAGCACACAGCGGCGCACCACGGAGCAGGACACATCGCCCTCGTTCCACTGGTCGCCGATAATGCCGCCAATCATGGTGAGGTGGCCCTTCAGAATAGCGTGGAAGCCGTTCACACGCTCGCAGGAACGGGGGTTCATCTTGTGCGGCATGGCGCTGGAGCCGGTCTGCCCCTTGGCAAAGCCCTCGGTGCAGAGCTCATGCCCCACCATGAGGCGCCAGGTCTTGCAGAAGCTGCTGGGGCCACTGGCCAGACCCACCAGGCCGGAAATAATCTCAAAATCCAGCGAACGGGGGTACACCTGCCCCACATTCATCCACTTGGAGGAAATACCCAGGTGGGCGCAGATGCGGGCTTCGAGCTCGCGCACCGTATCCGGGTTCTTGGCAAAGAGGGAAAGCTGGTCCAGCTGGGTACCCACAGCGCCTTTGAGGCCGCGCACGCGGTAGCGCTCCATCATGCTCACCCAGGCCCATGCCCAGTGTACGATTTCCTCGCCGAACATAGCCACGCGCTTGCCCATGGTGGTAGCCTGGGCAGCCACATTGTGCGTGCGGGCGGCAAACACCATATCGCGCCAGCCATTGGCGCACTTGGCCATGCGGTCGAGCACCGCCACCGCCTTATCGCGGATAATGTGCATGGAGCGCCAAATCTGCAGCTGCTCCACATTTTCGGTAAGGTCACGGCTGGTCATGCCCTTGTGGATATGCTCGTGACCAGCGAGATCGCAGAATTCCTCAATGCGGGCCTTCACGTCGTGACGCGTCACTCGTTCGCGGGCATTGATGCTGTCCACATTCACCTGCTCCTTCACACGCTCGTAGGCATCAATTGCCTCCTGGGGAATATCCAGCCCCAGGTCCTTCTGGGCCTTCATCACAGCAATCCAGAACTCACGCTCCAGCACAATGCGGCCTTCGGCAGACCAGATGGCTTTCATGGAATCGGAGGCGTAACGCCCGGCCAGTACATTCGGAATAGCGCTCATAATATGTGTTTTCGGTACAGGTGAAAGCCCCAGCATACCAGATTTCACCCCGGTTTTCAAGCTTTATATCTGAGCCCCGGCAACGCCGCAAAAACGAACAGCGGCATTGCCGGGAGAAATCATCATTCACCCTTGGATTCCAACCTGGCACTGGGGGAGAGCCCATAGGTCTGCGGCTCGTAGTACAGCTGGGCCTGGGCGGGCGGAGCGGTGGTGCTGCCGGCGCGTTTCACGCGGGCATAGTAGCGCATATTCACCGTGGTGCTGCCGGGCCAGCGGGTGCAGAATCCGCGCACGCGGTCAGCCAGGTATTCGCGCTGGTCAAAATACTCACTCCAGTCGAGCGGTTCGAGCCCGGCGGCCTGGGTAGGCACGTTGGGGTTAATGGCCTCCATGCTGGCGGGCAGATAATCCTCCAGCACCAGGTGGTTGAGCTCCTGCTCGCCAGCCTTGGCACAGGTAAGCGAAACGCGCACCACATCACCCACGGCAAACTCCGTGGCCGGGCGCCAGATACCATCCTCGCCCTTCTTTTCATACACGCGGGTCATCTGCAGGCCATGCTCCGTCACCCCGGGGTACTCGGTCTGCTGCGGCTGGGCCTTGGCGCGCAGCACGGCATACACCAGGCCGCGCACCGCACTGTACCGGCCATCGGCCACCACATCCTGCACTCGGCAGGCGCTGCGGTTGAGCTCCACCTGGCGGCCATCGGGCAGGCGCAGCGTGGCAGAAAGCGGTGCGCCCTTGGACTGGCCGATGTAGGTAATAAGCGAGTAGAGCGACCAGGCGCTGCGCCAGCTGCTGTGGTGGCGGTAATCTGCTGCGCGGGAGCGCACCCAGCGCAGGAATGCCTCGTGGCGGCCTTCATTGTGCGTGCGCAGGTATTGCAGGAACTCGATATCCTGGCGCACGCTGCCGCTGCAGCGCCAGTCTGATTCCGGGCAGGCCAGCGCCTCATTCAGCGCGCGGCCCAGTGCCTCCTGGTTCTGGAGCGCGCGCGCCACCGCATAGCGGGTGAGCGGGTGAGCCTGTTTCAAATCTGCCTTTTCCAGGTAAGCGAGCAGCTTGTTCCAGGGCGCCGAGGGAAGCTTGTGCCCCCGTTCCTCTGCCACACGCAGCACCATGGCGGCATGGGCACTGGTCCACAAATTGCCCTCGCCCTGGCGGTAAAGCGCCGGCAGACTGCCATCCTCATTCTGATATTTGAACAACTCCCTGGCCATGCGCTCAATGGCATAGGGCACGCGCCAGTCTGCCATGCGCGACATCCCGGGGCACAGCGGCGCCAGGCGGTCGTGCAGCAGCCAGGGGAGAATATACGCCGCGCGGCGCTCCGTGAACATGCTGGTGGGTTCCTCCAGCAGGAAATCCACCCCGCCCTGGAGGTGCAGCATCGGGTTGGCAGAGAAATACAGCTCCATCTCGCCGTTGGTCGAGGTAGCCAGCGCCTCGGCCAGTTTCTCGCGCGGCACCAGGTTCCCCTGCCCGCCTTCAAGCACCAGGTGGTGGCTTTCCTTGAGCATCGGGGCGGGATGGCGCACCTCAAAACTGCCCTCCACGGCATCCTGCCCGGTGGCACCCGTGGCCACCCAGCGGTACGTATTCCGGCCTGCCTGCCGGGCCGTCACCCCGAACACCAGCGTGGAGGAAGCCCCCGGCGCCAGCGTCACCTGCTGCGGCTCGCCTCCCTCGCGCAGCTGCACCTGCCACGTGCCCTCGGCCTCTGTATTATTCGTGACCGTAACCGGCAGTTGCAGCGTATCGCCCACGCTCATGAACATCGGCAGGCCGGCGCGCAGAATCAGCGGCTGATTCACCGTGAATTCGCCCTCCTCCGAGCCGAAGCGACTCCCCCCCTTATCGGCGGCCACCGCAAACACACGGTAGGTGGTCAGCGTATCCGGCAGCTTGCAAGTGGCGGCAAAGCGGCCATCGGCATCGGTCTTCAACGCGCTGCACCACAGCGCCACCGGCTGGAAATTCCGGCGCACAGGCGGCGCGGCCGCTTCCGCATCCGGCATGTCATTCAAAGCCTGCGGCCTATTCCTGAACCTACTATGGAAGTGCGAGCCCGCGCCCACAGTGACACTCGGTGCCGTCTGGGGAGAACCGGCATCGCGCATCCACCAGGGCTGGCGTGCCCAGGAGGCCCCGGCCTGGCGCCCCTCACCTGCCCAGATACCCGGCAGGAAACGCCGCTGCATCAGGAACTGCCCCTCCCGGAACTCCGCCCCCGGCATGCTCAGACCACGCACCACGATGCCGCCATCTGACCAGCGGCTCAGGTCGGTCACCACATCCGGCCGCTCGTAGTGCGACACGGAAAGCATCCCTTCATCCACCGCATAAAGCGTGACCACTGCCTGCGAGGGGGTACCATCCGGCAGCGTGACCCGCCCGGCCAGCCGCTGCTCCGTGGCTGGACGCACCGTGCCGGGCAGCTCCAGATTCACGAGCAGGTTGCTGCGGTGGCGCTGCACATTCACCAGCAGGCGCCGCTCATTCTCCACATCGAAGCGCCCGGCGGCATCTGTCACAAGGCGCGCGCCGCACACACTCACCAGCCCCTCCTCATCGCCTTGCAGCGGGAGCATGAATTCGTGGTACCCGCGCTGCAGCTCCAGCGTATGCGCCTGCACGCGACTACCAAACATCAACACCAGCAACACCTTGCATTCCTTGCCATTTTCCACGATAATATGACCAGGTTTCCCGCTGGACCGTATCTCAAAAACCTGCTGCCCCAGCGAACGCTCCGCATCTCTGCGATAAATGCGGCGGAACACGCGCCCCCGCTCATCGCGCCCCTTGATTTCCACCGTGCAGGGCATGACAGCCTCCGGGTCGGCATGGGCCGCAATCATTTCCGCCAGAGGAAGCTGCACGCCATCCTCGCAGGACGCCGGTACACTCACCCACTGGCTCCACACCTCTTCCTGGCGGTATTCATGCAGGGCAAAGCCATTGGGCAGCCGGTTTTCCACCCGCTTGGGCACACGCAGCGCCACGCGCACCGACATGCCGTTGCCAAACAACTCACCACAGCCATTGCACAGCAGCTGCAACGTGTTGTCGGAGCGCAGCTCCGGGAGCACATCCGCAGGCTCGTAAATCCCCAGGTCGCTGAACGCGTGGTACTCCTCGCGGCTGTTCACCACCGAACCCTGATACAACGCCATTATATTCTCCGTCACGCCCTCGGCCAGCGGGAGCCTGAACTCTGCCACACCCTCAGCCGAAAGCGGCAGCCGGCCCTGCCACACATACATCATCGGGTTCTCCCGGTCCTCCACCCGGCTCCCCTGCAGGGGCACCGTGCTGGACACGCGCAGCTCGGCCTGCCCCTCATTCATCGGCAGGCCATTCATATCCTGCGCCTTCACCTTCAGGCAAAGCTCTCTGGGCGCAATATGCTCCGTGGTATCCTCTGTTTCCACGGCAAACGAATCGCGGCGGTACACCTGGCAGGTGATTTCCTTTTTCACCAGCGTGCGGGGACGCGTGGTTCCCACGCGCACAATGTAGCTGCCGCACACATCCTCCTCGCCCGCCGGCAGGGTCAGTTCCTGACTGAAAGCACCGTAGGCATCCACATCAAACGTGCGGCTGAACAGGCGCGTGCCGTCCGGCGATTCAAAATGCAGCTCCAGCGTGCGGTGTTTCGCGTGGGCAATCTGGTTCTGCCCATCCACCGCGCGCAGGAAGCCGCGCACATAAACCTTTTCCCCCGGGCGGTAGATATCGCGGTCGGTCCACACCATGGCGCGCAGCTCGGCAGCGCCGTCCTGTTCCCGCTCATCCGGGCTGTTGAACTCACCGGGATTCGACATCAGGAAATAATCCTCGCCCGCCCTCACAATGAGCTCTCCCTCACCCGCCGGCAGACGCACATAGCCATGCTCCACTGCTACGGGAGCAGAGGGTCTGCACTCCTCCCCCTGCACCACGATGAGCTGCCCGCCCTGCAGCGGCTCTGCCGTGCTGTGGCGCAGCACCAGCAAATCACTGTCAAACACAGACGATGCACTTATCGCAAGCGGAGCCAGGTCCGAAACAGATACCAGCGCATCTGTACGCAGCTCCCATTCCTCCGGCTTCTGCCCCATGGCACGCACCGCCTCCTGCACCGCCGCAGAGGGATAAAAATCCATCTCCACCAGGTAAAGCCCCGGCTTCGGCTGCCCGCCACAGAGCGCATCCATATCCACCTCCAGCGTGGTCACCCCCATCAGCGCGTTTTCCACCGGCGGAAGCTCCAGCATCTGCTGCCCCACCACCGTGCCGCCCGCGCCCGCCAGGAACTCACGCCCCCGGTACACCTCGCGCGCACGCTCCAGGTTCTCCACCGGTCCCGGCTCATCTTCTGCCAATCCGGCCTCCAGGCGAGCCTTATCCACCGCGCGCTGGTAGGCATCCAGCGCCATATCGCCGCGGCGGCTCTGCTGCTCCAGGTGCGATTGAATCTTCGGCAGGGCGGCCAGCACCTCATCTGCCTTCCAATGGCGCAGGCGCACCTGCACCTTGCAACCGTTCACCGCCTCCATCCGCAGCTTGTGCGGGCCATGCAGCGGCAACTGGTGCTGAATGCGCTCCGGCAGCCCCGGCACCATGGGCGTGAGGCTGTAGCGACACGTAAATTCCTGCTCCAGCGGCAGCTCGTGAATCCCTTTCAACCCGGCTTTGAGCGTGCATTCCACCAGCACCGGCACCGGGCTCTCCACCGCCAGCCGCATGCCGGGAGAAGCCGTGGGATGCGAGTAGCACACCAGGCGCTCAGTCTCGCTTTCCTCCAGCGCTACGGCCGAAACAGCATCGTCCTCCGGGTCCTGGGGCTTGATATTGAACTGCGGCGGCTCCAGCTCGCCCAGGTAGCGCACGCGCAGCTCGCGCCCATTCACAGTGGCGGTGCGGGTCATGCCATCCTCCGAAAGCGAGGTTTCCACCCCATCCAGCGTGAGCCGCATATCGCGGAATGCCTGCTGCAGCGAAGTGCGCTCCACCAGGGAATTAAACTGCAAGTGCAGCACATTGGCCTTCTCCTCCTGTTTTCCGGGGGTGTTCACCTGCTCCAGGCTGGCGCTCAGGCTGCGGTTCACATAAATGGGGCCCAGGTTGCTATCTGCAATGCCGCAGCCGGGGGCGGGTCTGGCATTCAGGCGCCAGATACTGCCGGCCGGCACCGGTTTATCCGGCCGCACCACCACATAACCCGGCAGCGGGGAATCCTGCTGCAACTCCTCCCACTTCACCCCGCGGCGCGCCAGCGATTGCAGCACGCTGAAACTATTGCCATGGCTCAGCCGCGCCTGCTCCACAATAGCCCCGGCCGTTTCCCCACTCTCAAAGAAATCCCCGCGCCTATCCATCTTCAAGCGCGTGTAGGTATACTGAATCGGGGTCTCCGGGCTCAGCCCCGCCGCCTCCTGTGTGTGCTGGAAACGCGCCGCCAGCAGAGCCGCCCCGTTCGGGCAGGTGCGCAAATCCTCATGCAGCAGCGGACTGGCCGGCGCATGAAAGCGGTATTCCTTCTGCTGCAAGGCACGCCCGCTCAGGTAGCGGGCATCTGCGCGGAACCGCAGCGTGTATTCCGATTTGATGCTGGTACCAGGCACCGGCTCAATGCGCAGGCAATCCTGCTCCACCCACACCACGCGCGGCAGGTGCGCCTCATCGCCGCTGAGGCTGAACAAATCCAGCCCCTTATCCGCCGCGCTGGCACTCTGGCGCCCCTGGTTTTCCAGTACAGTCTGCGTGACTACCGGTTCAGAAAAGTTGATATTGATAATCCCCTGCTGTTCCCAATACGACAGAGAATCGGCCAGTGCCACAGGCAGCACCGCCAGCATCACAGAAATTGTCTTACGCACTATCGAATGCATGTCAGCAGCATTCTATCACAATCCCACTGAATAGGGAATAGTGAATAGTGCCAACATTCATGCCATTAAAAAGCAAATGCTGAATTGATATTTTTCTTACTGAATACCGCGTCAGCGGTATTCAATTTCGACTGAGCGGAGCGAAGATTTCGATACCCCTGTGTCAGGGGTAATTTCGACTGCCGCCTGCGGCGGCCGAAATTGAACCCAGCGTTGCTGGGTTCAGCAAGATAAATAACTATTTTTTGCGTTACGATGCAAATCCGGAACAGGCCCAAATATGCACCCCGGTGAAATAAATTGCTGGCATTGTAGTAAAATAACGTGTATACTATTGGCATAGGAGGAAATTATAATCATGAATCGATTAGCAACATGTATGCTGATGGGGCTGCTGGTGGGTAACGCCTGGGCGTTGCCGCAGGCGGCCAGTGTAGAGGCTGCGCTACCGCAGGCGCAGAAGGAAGGGCGCGACATTATGCTGGAATTCACCGGCAAGGAATGGTGTCCGCCCTGCATTCACCTGCGTACCAAAATTCTGGATACAGCAGAATTCGAGAAGGCTGTGGGCGACCAATATGTGCTGGTCGAGGTAGTTTTCCCGCGTCTGCCTGCTGCCGTGGCAGCTATTCCGGAGGAGCAGCGCAACGCGAATGAACAACTGCTGGCCTACCACCGCATTGAGACCGGCCTGCCCACCGTGCTGCTGCTGGATGCGCAGGGATACCCCTATGCTCAGGTGGCCGGCGCCCGCCGCACCACGGCCGATTACCTCAAGGCGCTGGATGAAGCCGCCCAGGCTAAGGGCAAGCGCGATGCCGCTTTTGCCAAAGCCAAGGGGCTGCAGGGTATCGACCGCGCCAAGGCCCTGGCCGAAGGGCTGAATGCCGTGCCGGAAAATTGCCGCGATAAGTACCCGGCGGTGGTCAATGAAATCAACAGCCTGGACCCGCAGAATACCCTGGGCTATGCGCGCGTGCTGACCCGCCATGCCAATTACCAGAAGCAGGAAGCCGCCCTCAAGGACATTACCCAGAAAATGCGCGGTAACGTGACCGCCGAAAACCTGGCCGCCGCTGAGCTGATGCTCAAGCAATACCTGCAAACTCCCGAACTGGAGCCCGAACTGGCACAGATGGCATGGCGCGCTCTGGGCGATACCTACGCCTTCCAGCGCCGCTTCAAAGAGGTGTACGAGGCCTACAAAAACGCCCTGGAGGCCGCCCCGGACTCCCGCCTTGCCCCGCGCCTTCAAAGCGCTGTGCGCCACTACGAGGAAAATATCCTCCCCGCTCTGGAGCGTGGCGAGCTCTGATGCGAGCTTGAAAAAACTATCTGACCAGGAACCGCAGTCTTCCGGACTGCGGTTCCTGCGTCTGGTGGGGATAGCGTAACGGCCCTGCCCTCGCCTGGGATTTGAATATGGACGCTCCCGCACCATTGGTTCATGAAACTCAATACATTCTACATCTGGGAGCCCCGGTTTGGGGGCGATTGCACCATGATGCCGCCGCGGATGGATTGTCATATTTCACAGCATTAGCCACGGAAGCTTGACTCTTAAAAGCGAAAGGAGTATGCTACGGAACAGATATGTTGGATGTCATCGATTCTCTCTTGTCCACCATCAGCAATGCGCTGTGGGGGTATTTTCTTATTTTTGCGCTGCTGGGGGTGCATTTGTACCTGACGATAGTGCTGCGCGTGCCGCAGCGGTATCTGCTGCGCGGCATCGTGTATTCACTGCGCCGCAAATCCACCGGCAACAGCATTTCGCACTACGCCTCGCTTTCGACCTCGCTGGCGGCCAATATCGGCACCGGCAATATTGTGGGTGTGGCGGTGGCGCTGGGCATGGGCGGGCCGGGCTCAGTGTTCTGGTGCATGCTCACGGGTGTGCTGGGCATGGCCTCGCGCTATGCCGAAAGCCTGCTTGCAGTGCGATACCGCCGCCTGGATGGCGATGGCAATCTGGTGGGTGGTCCCATGTATGCCATTGAGCAGGGGATGAAGTGCAAGTGGCTGGCGGTGGCATTTGCGGTGTGTGCAGCCGTGGCAGCATTTGGCGTGGGCAACATCACCCAGGCAAATGCCGCAGCCCGCGTGCTGAATGAGAGCGCCATGTCGGTGCCCACCTGGTTTACCGGGGTGCTGCTGGCGGCGCTCACGGCGCTGGTGATTCAGGGTGGCATGCGGGGCATTGCCCGCGTATGCTCGGCATTCGTGCCTATCATGACCCTGGTCTACATCATCGGCTGCGTGCTGGTGCTGCTGGTGCATAGCGATTTTGTGGTGCCGGCCATGGTGCGCATCTGGGAATGCGCCTTTACCAACCAGGCAGCAGCGGGTGGTTTCGTGGGCTCCAGCATCATGCTGGCCATGCAGGTAGGTGTGCGCCGTGGTCTGTTCTCCAACGAGGCCGGCATGGGTTCCTCGGCCATTATTTCGGCGCCTGCAAGCACCCCCAACAGTGTGCAGCAGGCACTGGTGGCCTCTACGGCACCGTTCTGGGATTCCATCGTCATCTGCACGCTCACAGGCGTGACCTTCACCACGGCCGGCCTTGCAGAGCCCTTTGTGATGCATGCGCCGGATGGTGACCTCATTGCCTTCTATGCCTTTGGCACGGCCGGTGGGCTGGGTTCCATGCTGCTGACCTTCAGTCTGGTCACCTTTGTGATTTCCTCCATACTGGCGTGGTCATACTTTGGTGAGCGGGCAGTGCAGTATCTGGGTGGCCGCAGCCATATCACCGCCTACCGCTGCATCTGGGTGGCGGCGGTGTTTGTGGGGTGCATTATTCCGCAGAGCAGCCTGGTGTGGCACTTTGCCGACTGCGCCAATGCGTTCATGGCCATTCCGAACCTCATCTGCATGGTGGCGCTCACCCCGGTGCTGGTGGCCGAAACACGCACCTACCTCTGGGCAGGCAAGCTGCATGTGATTGATAAGACCTTGGTGCAGCCCGGCCCCCTGCCGCCGGATGAGGATGAAATTCCTGCCGAAAGCCCCGATGAATGGGACCTGGAACCCAAACATAAGGAGGAAAAACCGGATTCTGACCCCAATTCATTAAAATTTTAAAGAAATTTTGAACACCGGCGCCCCGCGGCGCGTCCCTATTGTATCAGAACCCCTGGGTTGCGGTGAAGGAGAGAGCGCCGCAGACTGAAAATAGGAGGTCTGAGTTTCATAGGTAGTAAGTTGGAGAAAGCCCCGCAGATACTGCGGGGCTTTCTTTACGACCTGAAATGAATACATAAGCTCACGGCATCTTGCATTCAAACGGTTGACTTCCGGGGGAATATGCTTGACGCCATGGGGCGGGAGGAGTAAATTCAGGGGGTAAGCCATGGAGAAAGACCAAAAGCTGGTGGATTTGGAGCAGAAGCCCATGGGGCGGCTACTGGCGCAGTATTCGCTGCCGGCCATTGTGGGCATGGCGGCCATGTCGTTTTACAACATTGTAGACTCCATCTACATAGGGCGGTGCTGCGGGGCATATGCCATTACCGCCATGGGCTTGCTGTTTCCCATCATGAACCTGCTGGTGGCGCTGGGCACACTGGTGGGGCTGGGCGGCGCCGCCACGACATCCATTACCCTGGGGCAGCAGGATTTTCCGCGTGCCTTCCGTGTGCTGGGGCATTGTACCATCATGGGTTTTGCGCTGGGGGTAGTCATCGGCTGGTTTCCGCTGCCGTGGATGGATGAGATTCTGTATCTGTTTGGTGCGGACGAGCACACGGTGGCCCCGGCGCGGGATTTCATGCTGGTGCTCATGCTGACCTGCCCGCTCACGTTCTCGTTCATGAACCTGAACCACGTGATGCGCGCGAGCGGTTACCCCTACAAGGCCATGTACAGCCTGTTGTTCTCCATGGTGGTGAACATCGTCTGCGCGCATCTCTTTGTCTATGTGCTGGAGTGGGGCATGACCGGTGCAGCGCTGGCTACCACCGCGGGCCAGGCCGTGGGCATGGTCTGGGTGCTGCTGCACTTCCTGAACCGCCGCAGTGTCATATACTTCCGTGGGCGCATGTGGAAACTCTGCGGCCCCATCATGCGGCGCATCTGCCTGCTGGGCCTGCCGCCGTGCCTCATGAACCTGTGTGGCTGCCTGGTGGTCATTGTGTTCAACACGCAGTTTCTGCGCTATGAAGGCCCCATGGGCGTGGGCGCCTACAGCATCGTGAACCGCGTGCTGCTGGGCGTGGCCATGGTGGTGCTGGGCATTGCGCAGGGCATGCAACCCATTGCCGGGTATAACCTGGGCATCGGGTTCTACAGCCGTGTGCGCCAGGTGTTCTACTATGCCGTCACCTCGGCCTTTCTGCTCACGCTGCTCTGCTGGGTAGGCATTCAGTTGTACCCGGAGGCCGTAGTGCGCGCGTTCGTAAAGGAAACAGACGCGAATTCCACCCAGTTGATTGAGCTTTCCACCCAGGGGCTGCGCATCATGGGGCTGGTGTTCCCGCTGGTGGGCACGCAGATTATCATCGGCAACTTCTTCCAGAGCATCGGGCGGCCGATTATGAGCGTGTTCCTGAACATCATGCGCCAGTTTCTGGTGCTCATTCCCTGCCTGCTGCTGCTGCCACTCTGGCTGGGCGGCAAGGGCATCTGGTGCTCGCAGATGACGGCGGATGGCTTCTGCGCGCTGCTTTCCTACCTTGTCATCTACTTATTCTTCAAACGCGTATTCCACAAACACGATACCAACTCCAAAGATATGACCCTCAACCGCATTCCCCTGCTCATCGCCACGCGCAACGCCCACAAGGCCCGCGAGTTTGCCCGCATCCTGCCCCCGCAGTTCGAGCTCAAGACCCTGGCCGATTTCCCCGGCGCGCCCGACCCGGAGGAAACCGGCACCACCTTCGAGGCAAACGCCGCCATCAAGGCCGAAAGCATCTCTGCCGTATTCCCGGGGCTGGTGGTATCGGACGACAGCGGCATCTGTGTGGATGCACTGGGTGGCATGCCGGGGGTGTACTCTGCCCGCTATGCCGGCACCCATGGCGATGACGAGGGCAACAACCGCAAGATGCTGGCAGAACTAGCCGCCCGGCCGGAGAGCGACAAGCCCTTCACGGCGCGCTATGTGTGTGCCATTTCGGTGGCGCGCGGCGGCAAGGAACTGGCCTGCTTCGTAGGCACCGTGGAGGGGCAGATTACGCTGAATCCCCGCGGCACCGGCGGCTTTGGCTACGACCCCCTCTTTATCCCCGAGGGCTACAATTGCACCATGGCCGAAATCTCTGCCGAGGAAAAAAACAGCATCTCCCACCGCGGCGAGGCTCTGCGCAAGTTCGAAGCCTGGCTCCGCGAAGCCCGGATTTGCTGATTCACTGGCCGGATTCCGGATTATTTCCAGCCACCCGGCGCGTGAGGGCACCACGAGCCGCCGGGGATGCGCCGCTTACCTGGTCTGGTTCTTCAGCACCTCAATGCTGCCGCCACGGTGGCGCACACGCTGCGGCTCAGGGCGCTTGAGGCGCAGTTTCACGCGGGTGCGCTTGCCATCCACATAGGTGCGCACGCGCACGGTATCAAAGCGGGCCTTATCCGTCTCATGCCCGGCACCGGCGGGCGAAGCATCGGGGGCCGCCTTGGCCTCCCAGAACTTGGCCTTGAGGCGTTCCAGGAATCCAGGGTCGGCCGAGGCCTCCTGCATGAGGGCATTTTCAGGCAGGGCAGCGGGTTCCTGCACCCCGGCAGGTTCGGACACCGGGTCCGGGGTGGGGGCTGTCTCCTGGCGCTCCTCATCGCGCTCGCGGATAATCTTCTCCATTTCGGGGTCCTGCTTCAGAAGCTCAGCAGCCTCGTTTTCGGGATTCACCGTCTTGACAATATCCTCGCCGGGCTGGTGGCTGCTATCCGGGTGGTTGCGCAGGTATTTTTCGAATTCGGGATCGGGGGCAGCGCCGTTCTGGATAGCGCGGTCATAAGCGCGGGCAGCCTCGGGAATCTGCTTCATTTCGGCGTAGAGTCGCGCCATGTTGTAGTGCGCATCGCCCAGCCCCGGCTTAAGCTTGACCGCAGAGGCAAAGTGTTTGAGCGCCAGCTCGAACTGGCCACTCACACCCTCGATATTGGCCAGGTAGAAGAAAGCTTCGGCATTGCCGGGGTCCAGCTCAATGGTGCGGGCAAACATGCGCGCCGCCTCGTTGAGACGGTCGAGGCGGTAGTAGCTCACACCGGCCAGGAAATAGGAAATAGCCAGGTCTGGCGAGAGGCGGATAGCGCGGTTAAAGAACTCCAGCGATTCATCGCACTTGTTGCGGTAGAGCAGGATGGTCCCCAGGTTCACCAGACCGGCCACATGGTTGGGCTGGGCCTCGTTGAGGGTGCGGTAGAGCTGCTCGGCGGCGGTGTAGCGCCCCTTGCTGAATGCCTTGGAAGCCAGGGTAGCCAGGGTTTCGAGCTGCAGGCTTTCGCGCACCGCCTGGGAGGTCTCCTCCTCGCTGCTTCCCTGCACTGCTGCCTCCATCACGCGGCGCTCGGCGGCGGTGAGATCCAGCGAGCTCTGCTCATCGAGCCGCTGCAGGGCATGCAGCGTGGCGGGGTCCTGGTTCTTAATCTGCTTGTAGGTTTCGATGAGGAGCTTGCGCCCTTCCTCCTGCATGGCCAGACTGCGGCGCTGCTTGGCAATCACCTCGCGCAGCAGCTCATTTTCCTCGGCCAGGGCAGGGTCCACCGGCGGTTGCTCAGCCGTCTTGTTCAAATCGGCCTCAATGTTATTCAACCGCTCGGTAAGCTCGCTCACGCGGCGGCGGTAGCCCATGTTTTCCTCGAAAATACCGCTCATTTCATCGCGCAGGCGGTCGGCTTCGGTTCGGGCGGTATCGAGCTGCTGCTGGAGCACCGAGCGCTCGTCATCCGACCCGGCCTGGCGGGATTCCAGCTCGGCAATGCGAGCCAGCGCCTCCTTGAGCTGCTGGTCGAGGGTCAGGTTCTGGTCGAGCAGAGCCTTGGTCTTTTCCGGGCTGTTGAGCTCTACAATGGCGCGCAGCTGTTCATTTTCAGCCTTCAGGGCATCGCGCTCGCGGGTGACGCGGTCCAGTTCCTCCCGGGTCTGGGCCAGGTCGGTTTCCAGTTCCACGATGCGGGCCTCGGCCTGCTCGCGGGCGGCCTCACTGGCGCGGTATTTGGCCTCCAGCTCAGCAAGCTGCTGGGTGAGGGAATTCACCACCTCGTTACCCGCCACGCGTTCGGAAGTCACCTGCTGCTGCAGGTTATCATAGCGCTTCTTGTACATCTCCTGCTCAATGCGGGCAGAAGCCAGCTGGCGCTGCGAATCCTCGTATTTGGCGTTCAGTTCGCGGTAGGCCACGGCCATCTTGCGGCATTCCTCCTGCGCGGCCGCCAGCGCATTGTACAAGCGCTTGTCGGTCGAATCATACTCCGGCAGCTCCACCGGGCTGTAGGTGCTGGAAGCGGGGTCATAGGCACCGGGCGTGGAAGGCAGTTCCCTATCCAGCGCCACGGGACGCCCGGGCTGCCGCCCGGTCGGTATGGGAGATTCGGCAGATTTTTTGCGATAGGTAGCCAGATTTTCCGCCAGCAGGCGGCGGCGGGTAGCCACCAGATTACTCTTCCACTGCGGATAATCCTTCACAATGCGAGCCAGCACCTTTTCGGCCTGCACGCCCTTGTTAATTGCCGCCGTGTAGTTCTGGCGCGCAGCCAGCTGCTCCGATTCGCGGCAGAGGCGGTAGGCGGTCAGGTAATACTCCGCAGGGTCCATAACGCGCTTGCGCACCTTCGCCTTGGACCCTGTCCCCTGAGCCTGCAGCGGTGCCACCCCGGCCAGCGCCAGGCTGCACATCACAAGCAGAGTCATGGTTGAACGCGCAATCTTCATACGGAATATGCTCTCATGATACCCAATCCACCCCGCGAATCAAGCAGGAAACGTGTATGCCGCGTGACATAATGATTCCTGCGTATGAAATCTGCATTTTGACTTACATAGTCCTTGCGGGGGCAAGTGCTTTCATGTAAAATAGCGAGCGTGAGCTACCAGGTTTTTGCCAGAAAATACCGACCCCGCACCTTCAAGGATGTGCTGGGGCAGGATCATGTTGTGCGCACGCTGTGCAACGCCATTGAACAGACACGCCTGGCGCATGCCTACTTGTTCGTAGGCCCGCGCGGTACCGGCAAGACCTCCACCGCACGAATCTTTGCCAAAGCGCTCAACTGCTCCGGCGGGCCGAAGGTGGATTTTGACCCGGATGAGGATGTGTGTCTCGAAATCGCAGAAGGCCGCAGCCTGGATGTGCTGGAAATCGACGGCGCCTCCAACCGCGGTATCGACAACATCCGCGACCTGCGCGACAATGTGCAGTTCACCCCCACCCGCGGGCAGTACCGCATCATCTACATTGACGAGGTACACATGCTCACCAAGGAATCGTTCAATGCGCTGCTCAAGACGCTGGAGGAACCGCCCGCACACGTCATGTTCATCTTTGCCACCACCGAGCCGCACAAGATTCTGCCCACCATCCTTTCCCGCTGCCAGCGTTTTGACCTGCGCCCCATTCCCGCAGAAATCATCGCAAACCACCTGGTGAACATCGCCGCGCAGGAGGGCGTGACCCTCAGCCTGCCGGCGGCCTTTGCCATTGCCCGCGTGGCCGATGGCGGCATGCGCGATGCGCAGTCCATGCTCGACCAGCTCGTCTCCTTCTGCGGCAACAATATCGACGAGCAGGACGTGAACGATATTTTCGGCGTAACCAGCCGCGAAACCGTAGCCCGCGCGCTCGCCTACATTCTGGACCGCCAGCTGCCCAGCCTGCTGCACCTGGTGCACGAGCTCTCGGAAGCCGGGCGCGACATGGGGCAGCTGCTCTCCGAAATCATGGGGGCCGTGCGCGAACTGCTCATCAGCAAGGTGGCGCCGCAGGAAGCCAGCCTCTCCCTGCCCGAGGAATGGCGCGATACGCTCAACCAGCTGCTTTCCCGCACCCCGGCAGATAAGATTGTGCGCCTCATGGAGGTGCTCTCCGGCACCGAGGAACACATGCGCTGGAGCACCAACAAGCGCCTGCACCTCGAAATGGGCCTCATCCAGGCCGTGCATTCCCTCGCAGAAGCCAATATCAGCGACATCATCCGCGCGCTCAACGGCGCCCCCCTGCCCGAAACCCCCATTGCCACCACCGCCCTGCCCAGCGTTCCCATGGCCGCTGCCCCGGCCCCGGCACCGCAGCAGGCTCCCATAGCGCCGGCTCCCGCAGTGGCTGAACCCGCACCCGCACCGGAGCCGGAACCCGCCCCCATGCCCGCCGGGCTGGAACCCATCGATGACGCGCCGCCCAGCTTCGCGCTTGACCCCGACCTGGAGGATTCCGCACCGCCCTTGTTTGATGACGAACCCGGCGCCATGCCTGCGGGTGAGGATGCCCCTGCCGGTGGTCCCGTAACCCCGGAACGCTGGGATGCCCTGCTGGCCGCCATGCGCGAAGCCTCGCCGCTGCAGGCCGGCTCCGTGGGCAACACGCTCTTCATTTCCGAGGACGACGGCCTGGCCACTATTGCCATTCACCCGGAAGACACCGACACTCGCGATGCTCTGCTGGGCGATGCCCTCAGCGAGCTCATGGCCGAGCTGGCCCCCCGCATCTGCGGCCGCAGTCTCACCCTGCGCCTGGTGACCGATGCCACCGTGCCC
>JAZOTC010000025.1:0-96576 GCA_045657445.1 Akkermansia sp.
CACATGTGCGGAGCACATGTTTTCATTTTTCATTTTTCACACGAGCGCGCAGCGCGAGTTTTCATTGTAAAAAGAGAGATGAAAACACGCTGAACGCGTGAATGAAAAAGCAAACAGAGTTTGCTCATGAAAAATGAAAACTCGCCGTGCGGCGCGTGAGAGGATAGGCTGGCACGGCTACGCAATTCTGCTTCGCCGTGCCTATTAACCCGGGCTTAGATTTCAATGTACTTAGCCTTGGGGAAATTGCAGAGCGGGCAGCGCTCGGGCTCGGTACCCTCGGCAAAGGTGTCGCCGCAGAGCGGGCACACATAGTACTTGGCGGGCAGGTCAAGCTTCTCACCAGCTTCCAGCTGGGCAAGTGCCTTGCTGTAGAGGTCGGCGTGTTCCTTTTCGGCTTCGTTGGCCCAGGTGAAGCTGCGCACGGCATCGGCGTTGCCTTCCTCCTGTGCCAGTGCAATCATGGGCGGATACATGTCGGTGAATTCGTAGGTTTCACCGGCAATGGCATCGCGCAGGTTTTCGGCTGTGGTGCCTACTTCGATGTGCATCTCCACATTGATGGGCTCCTGACCCATCTTCACCAGAACCTTGTTGTGGTTGGTGGCGTGAATGCGCTCAGCGCGGCTGGCCGCAGCAAAGAGCTTCTCGATGAGCGGATAGCCCTCCTGGGCGGCACGGGTGGCATAGGCAGCGTACTTGGCGCTGGCGGTGCTTTCGCCGATAATGGCGGTCTTGAGGTTATCGATTGTTGTCATGGCTGTAGTATATCCTATTTTAGAATAATTACAAGAAAAATTTATAAAAAACTTAAAAATTTACAAATTTGCGATGATGGCATCACCCATACCGCGGGTACCGACGCGGATTTCGCCTTCGGCGCCGGTGGCGAGGTCGCCAGTGCGGTAGCCAGCGGCAATGACCTTGCGCACGGCGGCGTCCACAGCATCAGCCGCGGCGGTTTCCTTGCAGGTGTAGCGCAGGAGCATCGCCATGGAAAGAATCTGGGCAATGGGGTTGGCGATACCCTGGCCGGCGATATCGGGAGCGGAGCCGCCGGAGGGTTCGTAGAGGCCGAAGAAAGTGTTGCTGCCGTGGCTGAGGGAAGCGCTGGGAAGCATGCCGAGCGAGCCGCAGACAATGGCCATTTCATCGGTGAGGATATCGCCGAAGGTGTTTTCGGTGACCATGACATCGAACTGCTTCGGGTTGCGGACCAGCTGCATGGCGGCGTTGTCCACATACATGTGGGTGAGCTGCACATCCGGGTATTCGGCGGCAATGGTGTTCATGACCTCGCGCCACATGACGGAGGAGGCCAGCACGTTGGCCTTGTCCACGCTGCAAAGCTTCTTGTTGCGGCCGCGGGCGGCTTCGAAGGCCACGCGGGCAATGCGTTCCACCTCGCTCTTTTTGTAGATGAGGGTATCCAGCCCGATGATTTCGCCATCGCGCTCGCCGTAGAACTTGGGCTCGCCGAAATACATACCGCCTGTGAGTTCGCGCACGCAGAGGATATCAAAACCGCCGGGAATGAGGCTGTTTTTCACGGGCGAAGCGTCCACCAGCTCGGGCAGGCAGATGCCGGGGCGCAGGTTGGCGAAGAGGGAGAAATGCTTTCTGAGCGGGAGCAGGGCGCCGCGTTCCGGGCGTTCATCCGGCGGCAGGGAATCCCACTTGGGGCCGCCTACAGAGCCGAAGAGGATGGCATCTGCGGCTTCGCATGCAGCCAGCGTTTCGGCAGGCAGAGCCTTGCCGCAGTTGTCGATGCCGGCGCCGCCCACATAGCATTCAGTGCGTTCGGTGGTAAAGCCGAACTTCTTTTCTACGGCATCGAGCACGCGAAGTGCTTCAGCCATTACCTCAGGGCCGATACCATCGCCCGCCAGGACTGCAATCTTATAGGTGTTCATGTCTGGAGGGGATGATACACCCCCACCTGCGGCGTGTCAATTGAGAATAAGGGCAGTATTCAGTGCTGGAAACAACTTCTGGGGAAGTGCAGCGGGGCAGAGATGAAGGGGGTGCCGAGTTCATCGGTGCCGAAGAGTCGCAGCTCCATGGCTACGGGCGGGGTGTCAAACTCCTGGGTGCCGCTGCATTCGAATACGGCACCAGGGCCCAGCACCGGGCTTTCGTTGAAAATCCGGGCAGCCTCCACGATGCGGGTGTTGCCGTTGCGCTCGCGCAGAATCCATTTGCGGCCGAGCAGGCGTACCGGGTGTTTGCCGGTGTTGCAGATATTGATGCGGAAGATAGAGCGATACACGGGCCGGGGGCGGCGCATGGCCTGCACCCCGGACATGATGAGTCTGAGCTCCAGCGGAGCATAGACCGGAAGGCTGCGTGTATCAGTGCTCATAGCCTGCGCCTACGGCAATAGTCGATATTCTGGCTGCGGTTTCGCGGATGTTGCGGACTTTTTCCACGCTGGGCTGCTCGCCTTCGTTCAGGGTCATGGCTGCAACAAGCTTTTCCAGCAGGAGACTCATTTCCGAAACCTTGAGACGCTTGGCGGTGCGGGGGTGCAGGCCCTGCAGGATTTCGTTGAAATAGGCCGGGGCGTCCGGGTAGAAGATGTTGATGGCCTGGGTGGTGTCAAATTTCTGCTCAATGGCTGCGGCGGAAGCCTCCAGCGCGCGTACCCAGCCCCCCAGCGCCAGCAGGTGCGCCAGATCCGGGTCGCGCAGGGCGGTCAGTTCTTCATTGACAGCGCCCTGGGTGGAGGAGAGGATGCGTTTGAATTCCTCCAGTTGTCCCTTTTCTGCATTTTCCAGCAGGCTGGCGGAGTAGCTGTTCATTCTTTCGCCCACGCCCATGGCTTTGCCATAGCGGGAGAGGTCCAGCGCAATGGGTTTGATATCGTTCATGTGGCCGGAGCGCACGGCAATGAAGCCATCTGCCATGAGGTAGCCCATTTCCAGCGCGAGTTTGCCGGCATCCAGCGGCAGGTTTTCCGGGCGGTTGCGCAGTACGTAATCATCCGGAATGGCGGGCAGGTTGTCCAGCTGCGCAAAAATCTTGCTGATGGAGGGAGCCGTGTATACATTGATACCCAGTTCCTGGTTAGAGTGTGAGTCGTCCAGCAATTCATCATCGCGGAACATGGCCGGAACCTCACCGTGCTTGCGGGTCGGGTCTTCCTGCGCCAGCCCCTCGGGAATGCCATCCATTGCAGTATCAATGGTTTCTTCGCAGAAATCAGGTGTTTCCTGGGCTGTCACCGGGGGGAGAATCAGCGCTGCGGCGAGAATCAGAAGACGGCTGTAAGGCATTTTCATCATGCTGAATGTGCGGTTAATTTAGACTTGACTCTATACCCAGTTTACATTACTATCAGCCCGCGTCAAGTACCTGCTGGAATGCTGACGCAAAAATGCCTGCGCGTTGACATGCTCCAGGCGTCTCTCTTATCACCCGAAAAAAACAGATTATGGAATCGTCTCAGTACTGGTTCAACTTTATCTGGCTTGTAGCCTATTTCCTTGTGCTTGTCGGCATGTCCGGCTATGGCTGCCACCGCCTGCTGATGGTTTTGCTCTACATTAAGCACCGCAAGCATGTTCCGCAGCCGAAGGCCCAGTGGGACGAGTGGCCCATGGTGACGATTCAGCTGCCCATGTTCAACGAGAAGTTTGTGGTGGAAGGCTTGCTGAAGAAAGTGACCGCCATTGATTATCCCAAGGATAAGCTCGAGATTCAGATTCTGGACGACTCCACGGATGACACCTACGACCTCTGCCTGCAGCAGGTGGAATACTACAAGGCCCAGGGTTTTGATATCGTGTGCCTGCACCGCACGGACCGCACGGGCTTCAAGGCAGGCGCTCTGGAGGCTGCCGATGCTGTGGCCAAGGGTGAATTCCTGCTGATTCTGGATGCTGACTTCCGCCCCGAACCGGATATCCTCAAGGTGTGCGTGCCCTATTTCACAGACCCGCAGATAGGCGTGGTGCAGACCCGCTGGGCGCACATCAACCGCAACTACAACCTGCTGACCCGCCTGCAGAGTATTTTCCTGGACGGCCACTTTGCGCTGGAACAGACCTGCCGTAACCGCTCCGGCCGGTTCTTCACCTTCAATGGCACGGCCGGCATGTGGCGCAAGAGCACCATTGTGGATGCCGGCGGCTGGGAGCATGATACCATCACCGAGGATATGGACCTTTCCTACCGTGCCCAGATGAAAGGCTGGCGCTTCGTGTACCTCAACGATTATGAAACCCCGGCCGAGCTTCCGGTGGATATGGACGGCTTCAAGGCCCAGCAGCACCGCTGGACCAAGGGCTGCATCCAGGTCTGCCGCAAGATGCTGTGGGATATCTGGCGCTCCAAGGCACCTTTCAAGGCCAAGATGGAGGCTACTACTCACCTGACCTGCAACTATTCCTACCTGGCGTTGATTCTGCTCTGCTTCCTGGTGATGCCGGTATGCACCGGGCTGGTTGCCCCCACGGGTGAGTGGGCCTGGGACCAGTGGCAGATGATGCTGCTTACCTTCACGCTTTTCTTCTTTGCAACGGTTTCCGTGTGCCTGTTCTATGTGGTGGCAGAAATGATAGTGAAGCCCCGCCGCTGGTATATGGTATTCCCGCTGATGATTCCGCTTCTGGCTCTGGGTGTGGGCATGGCGGTGAATAATGCCAAGGCTGTGCTGGAAGCCATGGCCGGCCAGCAGAGCGAATTTGTGCGTACGCCCAAGTTTGGTGAATCGAAGCAGGGGGCTCTTTCCATTGAGAAACGCGCCAAGGGATACAAGGCTATCAAGTCCGTGCTGGTGCCGGTGCTGGAGCTTTGCTTTGCTGTGTTCTTCGGTGTGGTGGAAACCATCAACTTAATGCACGGTGATTACCTGACCTTTGTGCTGATGACGCCGTTCCTGGGCTTCTTCTACACGAGCTTTGCGTCCTTTGCCCGTCTCATTGATGGTGTGGTGCAGAAACGCCGCGCAGCAGCTAACGCCTGATGCTTACGATGATGATTCGCAGGAAAATCAGCATGGTTCCGGTGCTCTGCCTGTTGGCGGTGCTGTGCTCTGCGCTGAGTTCCTGTGCGCGTCTGGGACAGCAGAAGAAGCGCCTGTATGCCGATGATATTCCGCCGCAGGCTGTGGTGCGCGATGGTCTGGCCGTCACGCTCTCTGACCAGAAAATCACCCTGTTCAAGGAAGGGAAGAAGGTTAAGGACTACAGCATCAGCTCCTCCAAATACGGCATTGGTAATGTGAATGGCAGCTGCCGCACGCCGCTGGGTATTCACGCTATTTCGCAGAAGAATGGTGCCGGCCAGCCCACGGGTATGGTGTTCAAGGGCTGCAAACCCACTGGCGAGGTGGTGGATGTGGATGCTGCCGGGCGCGACCCGGTGGTGACCCGCGTGATTCAGCTTGCCGGGCTGGAGCGCGATAACCGTTCGACCCACAACCGCCGTATCTACATTCACGGTACCCCCGAGGAACGCTTCATCGGGCAACCTGCTTCCTATGGCTGCATCCGCATGAAGAGCGATGATATCGTGGATCTCTTCGGGCGTGTTCACCGCGGCATGCCGGTGGCTATTGAAAGCTGCACCCAGGAGACCTACATGAAATCCGCGGCGGACTACACCAAGGGCAGTATCATGGTGCCCAAGGAGGCGATTGCCAAGCTCCCGGTGGATGGATTGCGCCCGACTCACCGCTACCGTGCGCGCGGTTCCCACGGCCGTTGGTCGCGCCGCGAAATGGCTTCCACCCGGTTTAAGAAGCGCACGGTGCGCAGCAAGAAACCCCGCCTGGCCCTGCGCAAGCGCAGCCGCTGAGAATTGGGTGTAATATTCGCCTTGCTCCGCGTGGGTGAATATGATAGAATGCCCGCAACATGAAAATTGCCGTCATTGGAAAAGGTGGGCGCGAGCAGGCTCTGGTAGAGACCCTGGCCGCCAGCCCGTGCAAACCCGAGCTGTACACGTTCCCCGGTAGCGATGCCATTTGCCGCACTGCCACCCGCATCGAGGCAGATGGTTTTGATGCGCTTATCCAATGGATGGTGGACAACAAGATTGACCTCTGTGTGGCAGGCGAGGAAAGCTACCTCGTGAAGGAAGATGGCCTGGCCAACCGCTGCGCCGCCGCTGGTATTCCCTGCTGGGGCCCGCAGAAGGAAAGCGCCCAGCTGGAAGCTTCCAAGGAATTTGCCAAGAATTTCCTGCTGCGCCACAATATTCCCACTGGTATGGCTACTGCCGTGGAGAGTTACGATGAGGCAATCGCTGCCATCAATGGCCAGTACCCCACGGTGCTGAAGTTTGATGGCCTGGCTGCCGGCAAGGGTGTGGCTGTCTGCCCCGATGCCGCCAGCGCCGAGGAATTCCTCAACGAGGTCTTTATCCAGAAGCGCTTCGGCGCCGGCCGTCTGCTGGTGGAAGAGTTCCTCACCGGCCCGGAGATTTCCATTTTTGGTGCTATCTGCGATGATAAGTACCTGATTCTGTGCCCGGCGCGTGACTACATGCGCCTGGAGGTGGGCGATGCCGGCCCCAACACCGGCGGTATGGGCGCTGTGGCTTCCCGCCAGCTGGCTTCGCCGGAGCTGCTCAAGACGATTGAGGAAACAATCGTGGCTCCCACCGTGCGCGGCCTGCAGGCAGATGGCCTGCCTTACCGCGGGTTTCTGTATTTCGGCCTGATGCTCACCCCGCAGGGACCGAAGGTGATTGAATACAACTGCCGCTTCGGTGACCCCGAGTGCGAGGCCGTGATGCCCCTGCTGCAGGGCGACCTGGCCACCTTCTGCCTCAATGGCGCCAAGGGTGATTTCACGCCGGAGCTGATTTCCTTCAGCGAGGGCTGGAGCATCTGCTGCATTCTGGCCAGTGCCGGATACCCGGCTTCTTCCCACAGCGGCGATATCATCTCCGGCTTGGAGAACTGCCAGGCCCGCGTGTTCCACTGCGGCACGAAGCTTACCCCCGAGGGGTGGGTGACGGCCGGTGGCCGTGTGCTTGCCATCGTGGCGCAGGGCGATACGCTCGAAGCGGCCCGCAGCCTGGCTCATGCGGAGGCGGCCAAGGTGGATTTTGACGGCTCCCAGCGCCGCAGCGACATCGGCTACGCCAATATGTAAAGCCCGAAACCAATTTTCAACACCGGTGCCTGGCACCGGTGTTTTTTTCTTATACTATCACGATTATGAACGAACAATCTGCTGAATTTTTGAGCGAATATCTGGAAACGCCCGCTCCCACCGGGCTGGAAATGGATGCCCAGCGTCTCTGGGCAGAGTACATTAAGCCCTACACCGATGAGGTGCAGTGTGATGCCTACGGTTCCACCTGGGCGCTGCTGCGGGCAGCGGGTGAGAATGCTCCCACGCTGATGCTGGATGCGCATGCCGATGAAATCGGGTTTTCGATTCGCTACATTGACGACAACGGCTTTGCGCGCGTGGAGCGCGTGGGCGGAAGCGATGTGACTATCGCCCGCGGCCGCCGCATCCGCTTCCTGGGGACGGATGGCGAGGTGATTGGCATTACCGGCAACACGGCCATTCACCTGCGCGGTGGAGCTGCGGATGAAAAGGCGCCCAAATTGCATGAGCTGTATGTGGATTTCGGCTGCGACTCGCGCGAGGAGGTGGAGGCGCTCGGCATCCGCGTGGGAAGCGTGGGCGTGTACTGCGATGGCCCGCTCATGCTGAATGAGGGTCGCCGCCTGGTGTGCCGCGCGCTGGATGACCGCCTGTGTGGCTTTATTCTGGCCGAGGTGGCCCGCACGCTGGCCGAAAAGGGTATCAAACCTGCGTGGAATGTGGTGTTTGCCAACACTGTGCAGGAGGAAATCGGCTGCGTGGGCGCGGGTATGCTGGCTTTCCGCCTGCAGCCGGATGCCGCCATCTGCCTGGATGTGACGCACGCCACCGATTCCCCCGGACTGGATAAGGGACGCTATGGTGATGTGCGCCTGGGGCAGGGCGGTTGCCTGAGCTTCGGCCCCGTGTGCCACCCGAATGTGAATGCCCGCCTGGAGTTGCTTTCCTATGAGCAGAATATCCCCATGCAGCGCGAGACTTCCGGTCGCGTGACGGGTACGAACACGGACCAGGTGTACCGCTCGCGCAGCGGTGTGCCTGCCACTTGTTTCTCCCTGCCGCTGCGCTATATGCACAGCCCGGTGGAAACCGCCGATATGCGCGATGTGCAGAGCTGCATCGACCTGCTGGTGGCTTTCGTGGCCGCGCTCAAGCCGGAGGATGATTTCCGCCACCGCCTGTGAGAAGGCGCGGTGCAAGAAAAGGGGGGGGGTTTCCGGGACCCCCCTGCCTTTTTGGTCTGATGAAGCGTTACTTGGAAACATTGAAGCGGAACTCGACCACGTCGCCGTCCTGCATCACGTATTCCTTGCCTTCGATGCGGAGCTTAGCCTGTTCCTTGGCTTTGGCCATGGAGCCGGCGGCCACCAGGTCCTCGTATGCCACCACCTGGGCGGCAATGAAACCGCGCTCGAAATCGGTGTGAATCACGCCAGCTGCGCGGGGGGCTTTGTCGCCGGCGTGGATGGTCCAGGCCTTGGTTTCCTTTACGCCGGTGGTCAGGTAGGTGCGCAGACCCAGCAGGTGGTATACCGCGCGGATGAGGTCGCTCACGCCGGAATCCTCCACGCCGATATCGTTGAGGTATTCGCGGGCCTCCTCGGGGTCAAGTTCGGAAAGTTCTTCCTCGATGCGGGCCGAGATAACGATGGCTTCGGCATTGTGATGCTCGGCCACATACTTGCGCACGGCGGAAACGTAGGGGTGGGCATCCGGGTTCTTCACGGCTTCTGCCAGTTCCTCCTCGCTCACGTTGCAGGCGAAAATGCTCTTCTTGTCGGAAAGCAGGAAGAAGCTGCGCAGCAGCTTGCGCTCGTCCTCGCTCAGTTCCAGGGTGATAGCCGGGTTGCCGGCATCCAGGTGCGGCAGCAGCTTTTCAATAAGGGCCACTTCGGCCTTGGCTTCCTTATCGCCGCCGCGGGCTTTCTTGATGCGGTTTTCCTTGCGCTTTTCCATGGCGGCCAGGTCGGCCAGAATGAGCTCGGCATTGATGATTTCGATATCGCGCACCGGGTCTACGGAGCCCAGCTCGTGGATGATATCGTCGTTTTCAAAGCAGCGCACCACCTGCACGATGGCATCTGTCTCGCGGATGTTGGAAAGGAACTTGTTGCCCAGGCCTGCGCCCTCTGCCGCGCCCTTCACGAGGCCGGCGATGTCCACAAACTCGATGGCAGCAGGTACGATGCGTTCGCTCTTGCTCATTTCTGCCAGCACGGCCAGACGAGCATCCGGCACCTCCACCATACCCACGTTGGGGTCAATGGTGCAGAACGGATAGTTGGCCGCCTCTGCCTTGCGGGAGCGGGTGACGGCGTTGAACAGAGTGGATTTACCTACATTCGGAAGACCTACAATACCTGCCTGTAACATAACGCGCCTATTCTACACTAACAGGGGCGCGCGGAAAAGCCTAATCTTCGCCATGTGTGAGGATGCGTTCCATTTCGCCTACCGAGGTGCAGCGCCGCAGTTGGTATTCCTGCCCGGCGGTGAAATCGGGATAGCAGAAGGCCAGGTATTTCTTCATGCGGTTGCAATGCCCTTTTTCGGTTCTCTTGTGCAGGAGTACCCGCCCCGTTTCTTCGATCAGGATGCTGTAGTATTGCCGCATTTCTTCGGCGGTGGGAGCGGCGCCTCCGCGCAGTTGCCGGAAAAGGTACGGATTGCGCACAGCGCCTCGCCCCAGCATGAGACCGGCTGCCCCGGTGGTGTTCAGGCAAGCCTCGGCTTGTTCCTTTGTGTTGAGGTCGCCATTGGCCAGCACCGGGCAGGGAAGCGCTGCCACCGCCTGGGTGATGTAGGAAAAATCCGGTGTGCCGCCGTAGAGTTGTTTGCGGGTGCGGGCGTGAATGCCCACTTCATCCGGGGCGGCTGCGCAGAGACAATCCAGAAGGCGCGGGAATTCGCCCGCCGCATCATCCCACCCCAGCCGGCATTTGACACTGAATTGCCCGGCTGGCAGAAAATCCCGGAGCCTCTGCAGAATATCGGCAAAGCGGGGAATGTCTCGCAGCAGCCCGGCTCCGGCCCCGTGCCGGTTCACCAGCGGTGAGGGGCAGCCCGCGTTCAGGTTGATGCCTGCCACGCCCGGCCGCGCCAGCAGCATGGCGGCATCTCGCAGCAGGGCGGGGGCTTCGCTTCCTGCCAGCTGTGCCAGTATGGGTACGCCGGTTTCATTTTCATCGATACACCGCAGATTGTGCTCTGCCAGGGCGCAAGTGGTGGTTGTGCTGCGGAAATAGGCCGTGATAAACACATCCGGCAGGGAGCCGATGCGGTGCAGCGTGCGCATGAATGCCAGGTCGGTTACATCCTGCATGGGGGCCAGGGCCAGTTTCATGCGCCCATGCTATCATGCGGCGGCGGCTAAGGCAAGCGGGATTATCCGGCCTTGTCATGTGTATGCGAAAATGTTGAACTCGCGGCGGAATGAGCTTGACAAAAACCTCATAAGCGTGCATAAATGCCGAAACAGAATGATGCTTGTAAATAGGCATCTCCGTAATTAATTTCATCTCATCATGAAACGCAACATTATCATGCTTGTGGCGGCTGCCATGACCGTTACTTCCTGTATCAATTCCCCGGATGAGCTGGCCCAGATGGCTACGGGCTATGCCTTTGCTCGTCCCAAGAACAGGATGAATGTGACCGAAGCTGTGAGTGTGGGGCAGTGGGATGTTCCCTACGGGCTGGACGGGCCTCGCAGGATCGTTGTGGATACGGAGTTGCAGCAGGCTCATTACTATATAGCCGGGCGCCGCGTGGGCTGGAGTACTATTTCTTCCGGCAAGGCGGGTACGGCCACGCCCAAGGGGGTGTTCCCTGTGCTTTCCAAGGATGAGGACCATGTTTCTGCTACATACGGCAGCATTGTGGATGCCAATGGTAATACGCTGGTGGAAAATTACACCAAGGGCGAGCCGATTCCCCCCGGTGGTATCTACAAGGGGGCTCCCATGACCAACGGTATGCAGCTTACCTGGAGCGGTATCTGGATGCATGAGGGTATTGTGACCTCTGCGCCGGAAAGCCACGGTTGCATTCGCCTGCCCAAGCGCATGGCCAAGATTTTCTTTGATAACACCCCGGTGGGCACCCCTGTGGAAATTAAGTAATCATGATGGCGGTTCTGAATAGATTCGGACTGGTGCTCGCCGGTTTTGCAGGTCTGCTGGTCTCCTGCCAGCAGCAACAGCAGCAGTTCCCGGAGCGCGTGACCCCGCTCACCAAGGAAATGACTCCCTACGAGAGCTTTGTGTATCACAGCAAGGCTTACCCTACGGTGATGGATATCTACCTGGACCATGGCCTGCTGAAGGATGCAGACTCCAAGTGCCCCATCATCATCTGCCTGGACCAGCAGCGCGGGCGTCTGTACGTGCACGACCAGGTGGCGGCAGACTGGCCTGTTTCCACCGGTGCGGATGACCACCTGACTCCTACCGGACGGTATCGTGTGAATTTCATGGAGAAGGAGCATTATTCCAACCGCTATGGCAAGATGTTCGACGCCAAGGGAAAATGCATCGATAATAACGCCGACGTGTTCACCCAGAAAATCCCTGAGGGTGGGCGCTTTGAGGGCTCTGCCATGCCGAATTGGATGCGTCTGACCTATGATGGCATCGGGATGCACACCGGCAAGGTGAGGGCGGGTATGCGGCTCTCGCACGGCTGCATTCGCATGCCGCACCGGATTTCCTCCATGCTTTACGATATTGTGAAGCTCGGCACGCGCGTGGTCATCAACCAGCAGGTGGAATCGAACTATCCCGTGGCGGCCGTTCTGGCGCGCCGCGATTTTGAAGAGGCCATCCGCTCCCAGGGCCCGGAACCGCAGGAGATTCCCTGAGCTTTCTGCCTCCCCGCTGGATGTGATAAACAGCGGGGGTTTTTCTTGTATCGGCTTGACCCTGCGGCGCTGGCGGTGTAAAGTAGGGGCATGCTGAACAGAGATTTGCTTGAGCGCTGCAGCAATGCAGCTGGTGTTTCCGGGTTTGAAGGAGAGGTGCGTTCTCTTATTGCCGGGGAATTGCAGGACTGCTGCGATATCACGGAAACGGTGGCGGGAAATCTGATCTGCCAGTTGAAGGGGAGCGGGGATGGCCCTGTGGTGGCGCTGCTGGCCCATATGGATGAGATTGGCTTTATGGTGCAGGGGATTACCCCGGATGGTTTTCTGATGATTGTGCCGCTGGGTGGCTGGTGGAACCATACGCTGCCCAGCCAGCGTGTGCTGGTGCACACGCGCGATGGCCGCCGGATTCCTGGACAGATTGGTACCCGGCCGCCGCATCTGCTGCCGGAGTCTCAGCGCCGCCAGGTGATGGATACCGAATCGCTCTTCATTGACATTGGCGCTTCGTGCGCTGAGGAGGTGGCCGCCTGCGGTATTCGTATCGGTTGCGCCGTGACGCCGGATGTGGAGCTGCAGCCGCTGGATGTTCCGCACCGCTGGATGGGCAAAGCATTTGATAATCGCGCCGGTGTGTACTGCATGATTGAGGTGATGCGCCGCCTGGCGGGCGAGTCGCTGGAATGCACGTTGCAGGCTATCGGCACGGTGCAGGAGGAGGTGGGTACCCGCGGTGCCCGCGCTCTGGAGCAGACCCCGGATCTGGCCATTGTGCTGGAGGGACCGCCTGCGGATGATACTTTCGGGCAGAGCGGAATCTGCCGTCAGGGTGTGCTGGGCAAGGGGGTGCAGGTGCGCCTGTTTGACCCGACCAATATCACACCCCCGGCCCTGGCTGATACCGTGCTGGAACTGGCGGAGCGAGAGGGGATAGCCTGCCAGCCTACGGTGCGCCGCACGGGCGGTACCGATGCCGCTGCCAGTTACCCGCACTGGTATGGTTGCCCGGCGGTGGTGTTTGGCGTGCCGGTTCGTTACATCCACTCGCACAATGGGATTCTGGATGACCGCGACCTGGAGGCCTGTATTGAGCTGACCTGCGCGCTGATTCGCAATGTGAGCAAATGAGCGGAGCTTCCAACAGAGAGGAATGGGTGGATTGTGCCCGCACGCTGGCCATGTTTTTCATCATCTGGCTGCATGCGGCAGCTGCCCCGGCGTGGACGGGTAAGGTGGTGGGCGGTGCCATAGCGCTCTTTTTCCTGCTGGCGGGGTATTTTCTGCCTGTTTCGGCGGGGAAGGTGATGCGGCGCACCGGGCGGCTGGCTCTGGCCTGGGCGGCGTGGTCACTCGTCAGTGTGGTATTTCTGCTGGTGGTAAAGCCTTATCAGGCGATAGAGTGGCAGCGTGTGGTCGGCTGGCAGGTGGCGGCTTATAATACGCCGCTGTGGTTTCTGAAAACGCTGGTGGCTTACCAGCTGGTGGCCGCGGGGCTGCTGGCGCTGCGCCTCCTGCCGCGCTACGCCTGGGTGCTGGTGGTATTTCTGGCTCTGTGCAGCTATACTACCTCGCCCTCGCAGCATTTGAGCGTGCGTTTTGACTACATGTGGATTTTCCTGCTGGGATTTGCGGCGAAAACGGCTTCTCTGGAGGCTGTGCGCGGTTATATCTGGAAAAACTGGTGGATTCTGGCGCTGGTGGTGCAGGGTGTCTTTCTGCAGCCGGAGGTGCTGGAGGATTACGCCGATTTTGCGGATGTTTCGTGGCGGCACTGCAACCTGCCCTTGTGGAACCTGGCGTTCATGACCATGTTCCTGCTGGTGAGCGTGCTGCTGGTGCGGGTGATGCCGCGCGTGGCGGGTACGCTGGCTTCCTGCGGGCGCCGGATGCTGTTTATCTACGCGGGGCATTCGTATCTGCTGGCGCCGCTGTACCAGTGGAAGGAGCTGCGCTGGGCGTGGAATGTGTGGGTGCCGGTGCTGGTGCTGCCGGTGCTGGTGCTGCTGGCGGTGGGGCTTTCGCGGGTGCTGCCGCGCACCATGGCGCTGCTTCAGGCGAAGCCCTGGCGGTGAATGCTATTGACCGCCACGCTGAAACAGGCTATTATAGACCCACATGTACGAGCAACTTTATTCCCGTATTCAGCAGTGCAGCACGATTGCTGTGACTTCTCATTTCCGCCCGGATGGCGATGCTATTGGCTCTACCCTTGCGCTGGGCCTGGCGCTGCAGAGCCTGGGCAAGAAGGTTTATATGTGGAATGAGGATGGGGTGCCGGCGCGCTATGCGTTTCTGGAGGGAACTGAGCAGATTCTGCCGCTGCCGGAATCGGTGCCGGCAGATGTGGAGATGCTGGTGTGCGTGGATACGGGCGATTGGAAGCGCCTGGGTGACCGCACGCAGCAGATGCTGGCCGATTTTCCGCTTATTGTGAATATTGACCACCACGGCACCAATACGCGCTATGGGCATATGCAGGTGATTGAGCCGGAGACGGCGGCCTGTGCCTATGTGCTTTTCAATATGCTGAAGGCCTGGGGGGTGAAGCTTACCAAGCCGATGGCGGATGCGCTGTATGTGGGCATCAGCACGGATACCGGCTCGTTCCAGTACGGCAGCACGACGCCGGAGGTGATGCACGCCGCCGGTGAGCTGCTGGCGGCCGGGGTGGATGTGGCAGATGTGAACCGCCGCGTGTACCAGGAGGTGCCGTATACCTCGCTGCTGATGCAGCGCGAGGTGCTGAACCATATGGTGGTTGAGGCTGCTGGGCAGCTGGCCCATTATTCCATGCCTGCCGGGCGCAAGGCTGAGCTGGGCGTGACCCTGGAGGATACCAAGGACCTGGTGGATGTGGTGCGTGTACTGCAGGGGGTGAAGGTGGCGGTTATTTTTGAGGATTTGGAGGATGGTCGTATCCGTATGTCGTTGCGTAGCAAGGACCCTGCTATCAGTGTGGCTGCTATTGCAGCGCAGTTCGGTGGTGGTGGACATGCTATGGCTTCCGGCATCCGCATGCGTGGCGAGCTGGCGGCCTGCCGCGAGCAGGTGCTCAATGCTATCAGAAAGGAGCTGGCGGTATGAGTGAGGAGACGCAGCCCAGCGGTGTGCTGCTGGTGGATAAGGATCCGGGTTTTACCTCGCACAATGCGGTGGCTCCCTGCCGCCGCATTCTGCAGACCAAAAAGGTGGGGCATTGCGGCACGCTGGACCCCATGGCCACCGGTATGCTGATTGTGGTGATTGGCAAGGCCACGAAGATGCAGGATTTGCTGATGTGTGAGGATAAGGTGTACACCGCCACGATGAAGCTGGGCGTGGAGACGAATAGTCAGGATGCCGATGGCGAGGTGGTGGCCGTGAAACCGACCGAGGGGCTTACGGAGGAGGCGGTGCGCGCGGCTTTTGAACATTTCTGCGGTGAGTTTGATCAGGTGCCGCCCATGTATTCGGCGGTGAAGATAAATGGTGTTCCTTGTTACAAGCTGGCCCGCAAGGGAAAAGAGGTGGAACGCAAGGCCCGCCACGTGGCAGTGCTGGATTATGAGATTACCCGCGTGGACCTGGCTGCCGCAGAGGTGGATTTCCGCGTGCATTGCACCAAGGGGTTTTATGTGCGTACCTATGCGCACGATATCGGGCAGTACCTGGGCTGCGGGGCGCATCTGACCGCGCTTCGTCGCATTCGCAGCGGGCATTTTGATATTGCCGAGGCGGTGGATGTGCCCACCCTGAAGGCTGCCAGCCGTGAGGAATTGCTGGCGCGCCTGCTGCCGGTGGATAAGGTGTTAGCTGACCGTGCGTGATGAAGATTCTGCACTCCATGCATGACCTTGCGGCTCTGAACCAACCGGTTCACTGGGCTTTGGGGTTCTTTGACGGGGTTCACCGCGGGCATCGCCGGGTGATTGAATCTGCGGATACGCCTGGTGCCTTGCGCGGTGTGTTGACTTTTGCGGCGCACCCGCTGGCGCTGCTGGCCCCGGAACGCCAGCCGCGCCTGATTACGCCCCGACCTGTGCAGAAACAGGCTTTGCTGGCGGCTCTGGGGGTGGATGTGCTGCTGGAGCTGCCTTTTACCCGGGAGCTGGCGGCCATGGAGCCGCGCGTGTTTCTGGATGCGCTGCGCGAGAATTGCCCCATGGCAGGTATTTCGGTAGGGCGCAACTGGCGCTTTGGCCGGGGCGGGGCGGGCGATGCTGCTTTTGTGGAGGCTTATGCCGCGGAGCATGGTTTGCGCGCCTGTGTGCAGGATATGGCTGTGCTGGAGGGGGAGTGTATCTGCTCTACCCGCATTCGTGAGTTGCTGCAGGCGGGGGAGCTGCCGCGGGCTGAGGAGATGCTCGGGCATGCCTTCTGCATTGCCGGGGTGGTGGAGCCGGGGCAGAAACTGGCTCGCCAGCTGGGATTCCCTACGGCCAACATGACGGTGCATCCGCTGGCGGTGTTGCCGCCTGCCGGGGTGTACGAGGTATCGGTGCAGGTGGCGGGGGAGGCCTGCCGCGGTATTGCCAATCTGGGACTGCGGCCTACGATTGTGGAGAAAGAGAAGGTGGTGCGCCTGGAAACTCACCTGCTCAACTGGCAGGGTGATTTATACGGGCGGGAGCTGCTGGTGGAGCTGCGGCGGTTTCTGCGGCCGGAGCGCCGGTTTGCTTCGGTGGAAGAGCTGCGCGCGCAGATTGCGGCAGATGTTCAGATGCTGTGATTTACAGCGTATTGCTGCCCTAGCTTGTGGGAGGTGGCAATGGCGTGGGCAATGTAGTTGAGCCCGTTTTCCACGGCTTGCTCCAGCGGTTGTCCCTTGGCCAGGAAGGCGGCGATGGCGCTGGATAGCGTGCAGCCTGTGCCATGGGTGGAGATGCCTTCGGTGCGCGGGTGGCTCCAGCGCAGGGTGGCTTTGCCGGGTTGCACCAGAATATCGGTGCAGGTGGCGCCGCCTACGTGGCCTCCTTTGGCCAGGATGGCGCACTTGTAGCGGGCGCAGAGGGTGTTGGCGGCGGCTTCCAGTTCCTCTACGGTGGTGATGGGGGCTGTGCCGGCCAGTTTGGCCAGTTCGTCACCATTGGGGGTGAGCAGGGTGGTGCGGGGAATGAGTTCCTGTTCGTACACCGCAATGGATTCCTGCAGGATGAGTGCCTCGCCGGCGGTGGCTATCATGACCGGGTCTACCACGATGGAACCCTCAAAATCCTTGAGTGCGGCTACGGTGGCGCGCACGATTTCCGGGGAGTACAGCATGCCGGTCTTGATGGCCCGCACCGGAAAACTGCGCAGGCAGATATCAACCTGTGAGGCCACAAATTCCGGCTCCATGGCGACAATGCCTTCCACCAGCCCGGGAACTTCGCTCACCACGCAGGTGACGGCGGTGAGTGGGTAACAACCCAGGGCGAAGCCGGTTTTTAAATCGGCCTGCAGTCCGGCCCCGGCGGAGCAGTCAGAACCGGCGATGCTGAGGTAGACAGGTGTTTCCATGGTGTGTCGCTTTTAGCTGAAGGCTTTTTCCAGGGCGGAGGCGGTTTGCAGCAGGCGGGTTTCGGCAAAGTGCGGCGCAAGCAGCTGGATGCCGACCGGGTGCTGGCCTTCTGCCACAGGGCAGGGAATGGAGATGCCGGGCAGACCTGCCAGGTTGGCCGGAATGGTGTAGATATCGGCCAGGTAGGTTTGCAGCGGGGTCATGCTGTCGTCGTGCAGGCGCGGGGCGCTGGTGGGAGCTACCGGGCCCAGGATGAGGTCTACCTGCTCAAAAGCGGCTGCAAAATCACCCGCTACAAGGGAGCGGACTTTCTGTGCCTTGGCGTAGTAGGCATCGTAGAAACCACTGGAGAGCACGTAGGTGCCCAGGATGATGCGGCGTTTCACCTCCGGCCCGAAGCCGGTTTCACGAGTCTTGCTGTAGAGGTCGTCCAGTCCGTTGGTGCCGGCGGCGCGGTATCCATAGCGGATGCCGTCGAAGCGGGAGAGGTTGGAGGAGGCCTCGGCGCAGGCGATGATGTAGTAGGCGGCTACGACGGCTTCAGCGTGCGGCAGGGAGATTTCAATGATTTCGGCGCCCAGCTCGGTGAGTTTCCGGATGGCCTGCTGCAGGGCATCTGCAACCTCCGGGCTGTTGCCGCTGGAGAGGTATTCCTTGGGCAGGCCGATGCGGAGTCCCTTGATGTCTTTGCCAAGCCCGGCGGTGAAGTCTTCCACCGGCTGGGTGGAGGAGGTGGAGTCCTTGGCATCGTGCCCGCAAATGGCGTTCAGGATGGTTGCGGCGTCTTCCACATTCTGGGTGATGGGGCCAATCTGATCCAGCGAGGAGGCAAAGGC
Organism: Akkermansia sp.; assembly: GCA_045657445.1. Taxonomy (GTDB): domain Bacteria; phylum Verrucomicrobiota; class Verrucomicrobiia; order Verrucomicrobiales; family Akkermansiaceae; genus Akkermansia. The sequence goes on from JAZOTC010000025.1 coordinate 18,244, forward strand.
TACCAGGCCGTAGCGCGAGACCCGACCATAGGTGGGCTTGATGCCTACCACGCCGCAGTGCGAGGCCGGCTGGCGAATGGAACCACCGGTATCTGACCCCAGCGCTGCGATGGCCATACCCCCGGCAACGGCTGCGGCTGAGCCGCTGGAGGAACCACCCGGCACATGCCCGGGGGCTGCGGGGTTCTGGGTTTCGCCAAAGGCGGAGTTCTGGCCGTAGGAACCCATGGCGAACTCGTCCATGTTGGTGCGGCCGAAAGGAATGGCGCCAGCGGCCGTCAGTCGGGTGATGGCGGTGGCATCATACGGCGAGACAAAGTTTTCCAGCATGCGGGAGGCGCAGCGGGTGGGCTGCCCCAGCATGGCAATGTTGTCCTTCACGGCAATGGGGATGCCGCCCAGCGGCTTGCTGAGGTCGGCCTGCGCGGCTGCGGCCAGGGCTGCCTCTGTGTCCCAGGAGAGGTAGGCATTGATGCCGGGATTGCGCTCCTCCATGGCGCGGGCGATTTCCTGCACTAATTCGGTGGGGGAAATGGCTCCGCTGGTAAGTTGCTTGCGCCAGTGTGAAATGGTTCCGTTGAGCATGGTATAGGGGAAATGGGTTTAGTGTGCAGATTCTACCACTTTGGGTACGCGGAACTGGCCATCTTCCTGCGCGGGGGCGTTGCGGAGGGCGTCTTCGTTGCTCAGGCTGTTGCCGGGAATATCCTCACGCAGGGCATCGAATACGGGCAGGGGGTGGTACATGGGCTCTACGCCGCTGGTGTCCCACTGGTCGAGCTGGGCCACATGGGCCAGCACCTGGTTGAGGTCTTCCGTGAAACGAGCGGTTTCATCGGCGGTGAGTTCTAATTTGGCCAGACGTGCGATGTAGGCGACATCAATGAGGTTGGTCTGTTCCATGGCTTATGAAAAATCAGGCGTGGGTGAGTAGATAGATGGTGAGGGTGTAGAGTCCCCAGATAGAACCTGCCAGTACAATCAGCAGAAGCAGGTTTTCCAGCAGCAGACTGCGGTTCTGCGGCGCAGCGCCGGTGATGGTGACATGCTTGCGATGCTGCCCGCGGCGGCGCTCCAGTACATCTTCAGACGGTCCCAGTGTGTTGGCCGGGTAGCGGCGCTGGTAGGCGCGCTGCGGTTGCGGGCTGGGCTCCTGGCGCATGTTGCGGCGCAGTTCCAGCTCGCGAAGCTTGTCGAATGAGGAGTTGTTGTACGGCATGGTGGCGAGGTTAGCAGTATCGGGTGATGAACAGGTACGCTCCCCAGGTCAGGAGCAAGAGAAAGAAAAGTGGCAGGTGAAAGAATAACCCATGCACCAGCTGGGTGCGGATGCTTGCCCAATCGGCGCCCTGGCGGGCTTCTGCTCCGGGCTTGTGGTTGAATATCTGCGTGTGCCGGTAGCGCGGCGCTCCGCTGTAGGCTTCTTCAAAATCATTGGCGGCGCGTTCCAGTTTGGGCATTGCTTCGCGCAGACGCTCGTTGAACCCTTCGGTGCTCCAGGTCTGCGGCTGCATGGCTGACAGTATCTGCAGGTGGCGTTTCAGGCACTCGCTCACCTGGGCAACGTCATTGGCCTCCCGCTCCATGGACTCCAGCTCTTTCTCCAGCCGGCGAATTGCATTGTGCAGCTTCATTCCGACTTCGTTCAGGCTCTCGTTGAACAGGGCTTTCTTTTCGTTGCTCTCCTCCAACTCCCGCCTCTGCGCCTCCCACTGCGCGCGCTGCGCTTCGTAAAATTCCGCCTGCTGGCGCGCCTGTTCCATTTGCTGGCGTACTTGCTCAGGTGAGTGCATCTCCCCATCCGCTATGCGGGGATTTAGCTCCATCTGTCGGTACTGCCCTGCCGGTTTCATCATGCGCGTGTGCAAAATGTTTTGGAAAAGTTAAACGTTTTGGCTGTGTATGTCAAGCCAATATCTTCTGTTATGATACAACAATCGGCAGAGGCGACTGGCGTCTCTGCCGATGGGGTGGGATACGGGCGACGGGAATCGAACCCGTGTCTCATGCTTGGGAAGCACGCGTCCTACCATTGAACGACGCCCGCAACTGAATGCGGCGGCATTCTATCGCGAGAGCGGAAAGGTGTCAAGCTCAAACGGTAAAAAAATCGAAAAGTGGTAAATAAGTCTTGTCATAAAGGGGGAATTGTGCTAGCATGAGCTCGTTGAGCGCGGGTATAGCTTAATGGTAAAGCTCCAGCCTTCCAAGCTGATCATGCGGGTTCGATTCCCGCTACCCGCTTAACTTTAACAATTAAACGTACAAAGTCATGAAAAAAGCTCTCCTTGTTTTACTGCTTGCAGGTTTGTTTTCCGGCGGTGTGAGTCATGCTGCTGTGGCAAATGCTCAGCTTGCCAAGATGGCGCAGAAAGAATCCAAGACCCCCTTGGATGTATTGTGTATGGCTGTATATGAGGCTGTGAAAGCTGATGAGACCAAGGCTGTGGATGTTTTTAAGACGGTGATGAGCCAGCGTGAGACATGGACGGCTACGGAGACATACGCTATTCTGCGTTCTATTCTGCTTGCTTCCCCTGCGTTGGAACATGGCTTTGTGCAGAATGCCGCGGCGTACAACAATAACCCGGGAAGTTATGCTCCCGTTGCAGTGGATTCCTTGGGGTATCAGCTGCTTTCTACGCTGTATACGATGCCGCAGACTCAGCCGGTGGCAAGTGTGGTAGCTCAGGGTGTGGTTGGTAGCACGATTACGGGTAAACCTGTAGGTAATGGTGTTTCTTCTGATTCCCTGGAGTCCTATGTGCCGAATGCTCCTGCTACGGCACCTGAAGCTTCTCCCAATAACTAAATGCAGAGTAAAGAGACGATATGAAATCTCATTTCTATAAGCAGCTGTTGCTGATAGGTTTGTGTGCTGGTAGTGCGAGCGCAATCTCCTTGTATGATACGGCCCCCATGGTGGGATTGCCGGAATCTCATGCGGCTCAGTATAGTGTTTATGGTCGCGTCGGGTATGACAGCAATATGAACGCACTGGGAACTAACGAAGAAGGTAGTGCGTTTGTTAATGCTGGCCTGAGTGCATCGTTTGCGGACTACGAGTCGGTTGATAAGATTTCTTATCGCTTCAATCTGGGCGCAACACATTACCTGTCTTCAGGGGAAGGTAACATTGGAGGAGCTTCTGGAAAGAAGACTTACATGGATATGGGATTAACAGGTACGCTGGTACACGCCTTTAATTCTCGTAGTTCGTACTCCGCTGCGCTGAATGTCTCTTATAGCCCTGAGCCTGATTACGCGACTGGGATTTCTGCTGCTCGTCGCCAGGGTGAATGCTTTAACTGGTCTTTCAATAACAGCTACAATCAGTCTATCGATGCTCGCTGGAGTTGGAATGTGAGTGCTGGTTACAGCGGTATTCTTTACAGTGAATCGGAATATCAGACGGATGACCGCCAGTACTTTACGGTGGGTGCCGGGCTGAATTACCGCGCCTCTGAGCTGGTGAGCTACAATATCCGCTTCACCTACAAGAACGACCAGCGCGATTATGGTTATAACTCTGATAATATGACCCTGATGTTTGGGTACGACCAGGCAATTGACCCGGTTTCCAGCTTCAGTGCCAGTGTTGGTGTACAGCAGAAGTTTGTCCATAATAAGTCGATTCTGAGTCCCAATGTTCGACTCGGCTACAACCGTAAGGCTTCTGAGGGCTTCAGCGTGAATTCGTACCTGATGCTTTCTAATGAGAACGTGGATACTTACCGTGGTGCTAATCTCAACTATCTCTCTGATATGACGGTGCGTATCGGTGTGGATGGTGTATACACGCTTTCTCCGGATGTTTCGTTTACCTTTGGGCTTTCCGTGCTGTATTCTCAGTATGCAGATGGTACTGCAGGTATGGAGGATGAAACGAATGTCACCTACAGTCCGAAAATTGGTATGAAATACCGGTTCTCGGAGAACCTGACGGGCGATATCAGATACGAGTATACCATTTACAATGCGGATAAGAAGCGTCGGAATTCGGATTATACACGACACATAATATCGACTGGCTTGTCGTACACCTTCTAATAAATGTAAATATTTTTCCGGAGGGGATTTGTGGAAACCACGACCCCTCCGTTTTTTGATGTTATATAATGACTATGAACGAAAGCGTTAGTGCGCAGATGCGCTCGGAGGCAGTATTGCATGCTCAGGACTATATGCAGGTTCTGCGCAGTAGATGGAAGGTAGTTCTGCTGGTGTTTCTGTTGGTTTTTGTAAGTAGTGCGGTTATCACGAAGATGATGACACCGCAGTATAGAAGCGGCATGTCATTCGAAATTAAAATGCCGCGTGATATCATCAACGTGGCAGTGGGGGGTGAAGGAAACCCCATTGCTGCTATGGCGGATAGCAACGCCTATATGCAGACGCAGTTTGAGATTCTGGTATCCCAGCAGAACCTGATTGCTGTGGCTAATAAACTGGATTTAACGAACGAATGGGGAGTAGACGAGGTTGGTGCAGCTGCCAGATTGATGGGAGTAATTGATGTGATGCCTCGTAAAAACACGAATCTCGTGGATATCGCGGTGGAGATGGATGACCCTCGCGTGGCGCAGCAGGTATGCCAGGCCGTGGTGGATTGTTATAAGGAGATTCGCGAGGAGAAGGAAAATGGCGTTATTAATGAAGCCATTAACAAGCGCTACGAGGTGTTGCGTTCCCGTCAGGATGAGTTGGAACGCAAGGCTGACGTGGTGCGCCAGTATATTCGCTCCGGCAAGTATGTCCAGGGTATGTGGAATGGGCAGGCTGGGTATGGTTCTCCGATTTCGACCGGTGCGGAGGAACAGACGCTGCAGCAGCTGAATAATAACCGCCTGGAGATGGAAACCGAGATTGCGCAGATGACGGTTCATATCGGAAAACTGCAAGGATTAAAAGACGCGGAGCTGCTTAGCTACGTGACTCGCACAGGGTTGTTGACGGCGGAGTCGTATTGCTCTGCCAAGGTGCGTGAATTGAATAATCGCTACACGGAGGAGGAAAATAACCGCACGCAGATGCTGTTGAGTGGCTATGGGGTGAAACATCCTAATGTGCTTCGCCTGGATGAGCAGCACAAGGCAACCCGTGACCAGCTGTATGAGGAACTGGTAGGTATGCGCGATTCCATGGTGGACCAGCTCGATGTCAAGAAATCAGAGTTGCAGGATCTGGAGCAGCGCTATACCCAGGCCAAGGACCGCCTGCGCGATAAGTCACTGGAGGACCAGAAGGTCAAGAATGCTCTTGAGGAATATGCTGCTGAAAAGGCCCGTTACGACAAGCTTGAGAATGATTACATAGCGGATAAAATGCGCCTGATGGCTCCGCGTACCAGCCTGGAGGTATACAGCCTTCCGGGGCTGGCAACGGCGCCGTCTAAACCTAATTATCGCCTTAACCTGATTGTTGGTGCGGTGCTTGGTCTGCTTGCCGGTGTGGTTGTTGCATTCATGAGCAACTACTTTGATACCTCCATCAAGTCTCTGGAGGATGCTGAACGCGCACTTGGACTGCCGGTTCTGGGTGTTATCCCGCAGGATGCCGGTCTTCTTATCCTGCAGGGTGGTGATAGCCCGGATGCCGAGGCGTACCGCATTCTCCGCACGAACATTGAGTTGAAGCGAGAGATGTTCCGCGCAACGACTCTTACGATTGTATCTGCTAACGCCGGTGAAGGTAAGACGACCACGCTGAGCAACTTGGCGTATGTGTTTGCCCAGGCCGGGTACAGCACGCTGATGATTGACGCTGACCTGCGTCGTCCTCGTCTTGCCCGGTATGCCGAATTAAAGAGCGAGGTAGGTCTTTCAACCTTCCTTGCCGGTGCGGCAGATTTGCGCGATGTGGTGTTCCAGACCGGTCATGATAATCTGTATATGCTTCCCAGTGGTCCCATCCCGGTAGATCCGAGTGGTCTTATTGGTTCGCATCGTATGCAGGCTCTCTTGAGTGAAGTATCGAAGCGCTTTGATATCGTGTTGATTGACTCGCCGCCTGTGTTGGGTGTGAGCGATGCTTCGCTGCTGGTCAGCCGTGCTGACGCCACGCTGCTGGTGCTTCAGCCGCGGAAGATGCCCATCAAGGCGTTGAAGCGTGCCAAGATGCTGGTGGAACAGGCTGGTGGCAAGATTATGGGTCTTGTGATGAATAATGTGGATATTGCGGGTGATACGCAGTACCAGTACTACACGACTTATTACTCGTACTATAGTAAGGGGGATAACCGTACGGAACCGAAGCCAAGCGAAGTTAAGGAGAAGGTTGCGAAGGTCGGCAGCCGTGTGGAGAAGGTTGAAACAGAGGACGATTTATACTAATAACAGATTATTATGAAGGAGAAATTCATGCAGATGCTGATGGCTGTTGTCCTGGGGGTGCTGGCTATGCCCTTGTTTGCTCAGGATGCAGCAACGGAGCCCCGTGCCACCAAAGGTGGAACTGTGGTGCTGCAGTTCAAGAATATTCCGAGTGAGGATGTCAACAACGTCAACGGTGAATATCCGGTAAGCCGCGAGGATGGTACTATTTCGGTGCCGTATCTTTCGGGACGTGTCAAGGTGGTGGGGCAGACTGCCCGACAGGTGGAGAATGCGTTGCGTTCGCTGTACCTCTCTCAGCAGATATACTCTGACCCTATCATCATGGCGAATGTGGGGCCCAAGGGGGAAACTCCTGTGGATACCCGCTACATTCAGGTGGCTGGCTATGTGCGAGATAAGCGGAATCTGCCGTATCGTGAGGGCATGACACTGATTCAGGCTCTGATTGACTGCGGTGATATCACGGATTTCGGCTCTCGTAAGATTCAGGTGACCCGCGGTAAGGTGACTCGTACATATGACTATTTCAGTGCACGTGACCGCTCCATCAAGCTTCTGCCAAACGATTCGGTCCATGTTCCGAGACGTCCGGCATTCGAGGGCCGACCGGATAAGATTGGACCGTAATTGATATAACGGATTGATGGCTCCGGCAGTTTCTGCCGGAGCTTGTTTTTCGGGAAGAAAGTACGAGGTTATGCCTGGAGCGGTGACGAGGAAGGTTCTGCTGTTGAGTGTTGGCTATGGAAAAGGTCATCATTCGGCGGCAGCTGCTCTGGCTGAGACATACGCTGAGCTCGGATGGCAGAGCCGCGTGGTTGATGTGTGCGAGGAATCGCAACCTTTTCTTTTCAGCCTGACTCAGCGTTTCTATTCCTTCTGTGTGCGCCAGGCTCCGTGGATATGGGGACTGACCTACAGATTGACCGATGCTGCCGATTGGGCGCTTCTGATTCACAGCCCATTCCTGCGGCCGGTGGTGCGGTATCTGCGGCGTCTTCTGGCCGAGATGCAACCGGACCTGGTTATCTGTACCTATCCTTTGTTTGCCTATATGCTCGATGAGCTGAGGAATAAGGGGTATACAGATGTGCCATACGCTGTGGTGGTCACGGATGCTCGTGAGATTAGCCGCCCCTGGATGTGTTCTGACGCTCCCATGGTTATTGTGCCAGACGAGGGGTCACGCCATTGTGTGATGGAGCGCTACGCCAGGGGGCAATGCGAGATTGTGGCCGCAGGGTTCCCTGTGAGTAGCAAATTCTCTCCATCATCGACCCGCTGTGTGCCGGGGGATGGGGAACTCCGTATCCTGTATGGTGCGTATCGCCAGATTGGCGGCGTGGTGAATGATATTGCCTGCATGCTGGGAGCATTTCCCCAACTTCGGCTTACTGTTCTTGCCGGACGTCATGCGAAAAGGTTGCAGCGGAAGTTTGCAGCATACTGCGCCGATGGCCGCCTGCTTGTGCTGAGAGAAAGCAACCAGATGGCAGACTTGCTGCGAGAAAGCCATTTTTATGTGGGCAAGGCGGGGGCTGCTACTATGTTTGAGTGCTATGCCTCCGAAGTGCCTGCGATTGTTAATTTCATCTTGCCCGGCCAGGAGGAGGGGAATCTTGAACTCCTGTTGGAGGATGGTTCCGGTTGTCATGTTGAATCTACTGCGCACCTGGTAGATACAGTGCGTCGCCTGCTGGCGCATGGGGCGCAGGGGTGGATGCGGATGAGGGATAAAATGGCAGCGGCACATCGCCAGAATGGGGCGCGGTGTATTGCAGCTGCCATAGAACGTATATTAAAAGTATGAATTGTTTGCTGGTTGATAATTCGAACACTCGTACAAAGTTTGCTCTGTGGAGCCCTGAAAAGGAAATGGAGGTGCGAATAGCTCCCACTGCCGAGCTTTCCTTGATTCGCCTCGCTGATTTGCTGCGCGACTGGTGTTTTGATGAGGTGTATATATGTTCTGTTGTGCCGCAGGTGGCTGCGTTGGTAGCGCAGGCCTGTGCAGATGCGAAGGTTCATTATATAAACTATCAGTCATCCACTGCCGTGGATTTTTCCGGATACCGGGGCGTGGAGACGCTGGGGGCAGACCGTGTGGCAGATGTTCTGGGGGCTGTGCAGCAGTTGGAACGTCCGCTGGTGGCTGTGGATCTGGGTACAGCCACTACTTATGATGTGGTTTGCGATAAGGACGGTACCCCGGTTTTTAAGGGAGGCCTGATTGCTCCGGGTATTGCTTCAATGGCGGCGTCTCTGCAGGCCAGGACGGCGCAGCTCCCTCTGGTGACGGATTGGCAGCGCGAGGTCATCATCGGTCAGGATACGCAGGAAGCCATGGGGGCTGCGTTGCGAATCGGCTACCCGGCCATGGTGGATGCCATCCTGGACTCTATAGAGCGCGAACTGGGAGAGAAAATCAACGTGGTGCTGACCGGCGGGGATGCCGCCGCTATTGCTCCACTTTTGCGTCGTTCCTGCAAAATTGACCCATTGCTCACGTTGAGAGGCATTGCATTTGCCGCTGGTATTCAGCTTTGACGCGTTTTTTTTGAGCATGCTTTAGTTTTTTTGTTGCAAGAAGCCTTGGAACACGCTACAATGAATGCGCTTAAAACCTGAACATCTTATGTCCGACAATATCGAATCCCAGGTAAAAGAAATCATCGCTGCTCAGCTCAGCGTTGACCCCGAAAAAGTGACCTCCGATGCCAAGTTCATCGAGGATCTTGGTGCCGACTCTCTTGACACCGTAGAGCTCGTGATGGCTTTCGAGGATAAGTTCTCCGTGGAAGTTCCCGACGAGGACGCCGAGAAGCTCAAGTCCGTGGCTGACGTTGTGGCTTACATCGAGGCTCACAAGGCCTGATAAGCCCGGTGGCTTTTTCAAGATAACGGGCGGTTCCTCCCTCATCCGGCGGAGCCGCCCTTTGCTTTTATGAACCGGAGCTCCATTGATTATGCCATGCGAAACACGCGGGTGCTGTACGTGCCCGACCGCCGCATTGATTCATTTGGGGATACCCGGTTTAATTTCCGGCTGATTACGGAGCCGATGGATGAGGTCGGGGTGTGCCGCATCCGCAGCGGGTGGGTGGAGGCAAATCGCCCCCGCATCCTGCGCCCTGCGGATTTACGCGGCATTGAAACCGAGGGGTTTGGTGCAGATGCAGCCCGTTTTTTCGAATGGATGCAGGCGCATGGAGCCCGTTTGCAGGCTTTGTTTGAATATGGATTTCGCTTTGGCCGCTCGGATGTAAGCGAAGAATTGGTACACGATGTCACGGCTGATGTGACGGAGCGCGTGGTGCAGGAATCGCTCAGCTCTGGCGATCCTTTCAGGGCGGTTATAGCAGGAGTGGATGATGCCTGGGAGGTGTCGTTGCTCTTCTTTATGTTGGAAATGATTCAGAAATCTCATGAAATCAATATATTCGATTTTCGTCGCAGGGGCCTTCTTTAGTCTGGCTGGTGCAGTGGTTGCAGCGGAGAATTACTCGCTCTGGCCGCGCCGCCCGGAGGAACTGGAACAAGCCCGTCGGCTCATGCAGGAGCAGAAGGGCGGGGAGGCTGTGCTGCTGCTTCAGCCTTTTGTTACCGATACCGGCATTGCAGGACGCGAAGCCCGCCAGATATGCGGGCGAGTCAATGTGCCACGCTATCTTTCCCGCATGCATCCAGGTGCGAGGGTGTACACTGTGCGCAAGGGTGATAATATAGCCCGCATTGCCGCCAGAGAAAAATGCCCCCAGGATGTCATTATGCTGCTCAATGGAATTGTGGAGCCCTCTAATATACGCATCGGGCAGAAGCTGGTGGTCGTGCCCATGCGTCTGCGTGTGGAAGTTCACCCCTTGCAGCGGGAGGTATCTGTGTGGGATGGTGAGCAGCTGGTGGCTGATTACCCCATTATCGGGATGGATGAAATCCCCCGGGCTCGCCAGAAGACACAAAAGACAAAGGTGGTAGCTCGCGAGGGGTATGTGGAGGGAATGGCTGTGCTGCCCCGCTCGCCGCAGTACCCCGCATCCGAACGTGTGCTGGTGCTGGGAAATGGTATGGCTCTGGCTGGTGGGCAGAACGGCCGCGCTGCTATTTGCCTGCGGATGGACCAGAAGGATTTGAATGAGCTTGCGCTGATGCTGGATTGCGGTTCCGAGGTGCTGGTTTCCTACCCGGAACGCTGATTTGCGATACAATCTGGCATGAGAGACGAAAATAATGCTTTTCATGCGCTCATCGGTTTGGTATAATTTCGCCCGATTTCAGAGTTGTGATAGAAACTCTGCTGTAAACATCTACATTCCAAAATACTATGAACACTACGTCCGCATGTAAGTCCATGTCTGAAGGTAAAATGATGACCGGGGCCGAAGCCCTTGTGCAAAGCCTGGTTCGTGAGGGTGTAGATGTAGTATTTGCCTACCCCGGCGGTGCCAGCATGCCGATTCACCAGGCGCTGAGCCACGAGCCGTCCATTCGCACGATTCTGCCTCGCCACGAGCAGGGTGGAGCCTTTGCTGCAGAGGGTTATGGCCGTGTTACGGGTAAGGTGGGTGTGTGTATGTCTACCTCTGGTCCCGGTGCCACGAATATGATTACTCCCATTGCCGATGCAATGCTGGATTCCATTCCCATGGTGGCGATTACGGCGCAGGTAGGCAGCGGCCTTATCGGTACTTCGGCTTTCCAGGAAACGGATGTGTTCGGCATGACTGCCCCCATCGTGAAGCACAGCTACCTGGTAACGGATTTGAATGATATTCCCCGCATTGTGCGCGAGGCGTTCCATGTGGCCCGTACTGGTCGTCCGGGGCCCGTGGTGATTGATATCCCCAAGAATTTCCAGGAGGGCAAGTTTATTCCCGATTTCGATGCACCGCTTGATCTGCCCGGCTACAAGCCGGTGATTCCGCTGAATACCAAGGCTTTGGATGAGGTGCTGCCGCTTCTTCTGAATGCCAAGCGTCCCGCTATTTATGCTGGCGGTGGTGTGGTGATTTCGGATGCTTCCAAGCAGCTTCTTGAGTTTGCGGAGCGACTTCAGATTCCCGTAGCTACTACCCTTATGGGTATTGGCGCCATGCCGGAAAACCACCCGCTTTCGGTGCGTTGGCTGGGAATGCATGGTGCTGTTTATGCGAATAATACGGTCAATGAGGCCGATGTGGTGCTGGCGATTGGTGCGCGCTTCGATGACCGCGTGACGGGTGCGGTGCGTACGTTCTGCGAGCATGCGAAGATTATTCACATCGATTACGATGCCGCCGAGCTCAACAAGAATAAGAAGGTTGACTATGCTATTCGCTCTGATGCGGCGGAGGCTCTTGCTTACCTGAACTCCAAGCTGGAGGAAATGGGGATGGCTCCGCGCGAGTATGCCGTGTCCAACCGCCCCGAGTGGTTCGGCATTATTGAAAAATGGAAGGAGCAGTACCCGCTTTGCTACGAGAAAAAGGAGCGTGAAATTGCGCCCCAGCAGGTGATTGAGGAACTCTATAACCAGCTGAAGGATGAGGATGCCATCATCTGCACCGGCGTGGGACAGCACCAGATGTTTGCCGCCCAGTTCTACAAGTTCAACCAGCCTCGCCGCCTGTCTACTTCCGGCGGTCTGGGCTCCATGGGCTATGGTCTGCCGGCCGCGATGGGTGCTCATGTAGCATATCCCGATAAACCTGTGGTGAACATTGATGGCGACGGTTCGTTCCTCATGAATGTGCAGGAACTGGGTACCATTCACATTGAGAAGATGCCCATCAAGTGCATTATTCTGGATAACCAGCACCTTGGTATGGTGGTGCAGTGGGAAGACCTTAAATATGATTCCAACCGAGCCCAGACTTTCCTGGCTGACCCGGCTGATGAATACGACCGCACTCACCGTACCCCGGAAATTCTTTACCCGAACTTCCCGGTGCTCTGCGCCGGCTTCGGTATCAAGTGTGAGCGTGTGGTCGACCCCGCCGATTTGGCTCCCGCCATCAAGCGCATGCTGGAATCCAAGGAAGCCTATGTGCTGGACGTGATGGTACCGTACGATGTGCATGTGCTTCCCATGATTCCCGGCGGTATGGGCTATCGCGATGTGCTCCTGGAACGCATTGCTGGCGATGGCAAGGGCCGCAGGGCTTCTGAGCTAGGCAAGGAAATTCCATCCGCACTCTAAAATGAGTATTCATGACTCACATGCTGCATGTTGTGGCATGTGAGTCGTTCTTTTTCGGGAGGAAGTAGAAAATAGCATTATGTCTCATTCCATAATTGGTAAGATTATTGCCTGTATTATCCTGGTGCTACTGTGTTTTGTGATTGGCGCCCAGGCCGCAGAGGGCGCTAAGGGTTCGCTTGTAATTTTGGTGGCGATTGTGGGCGTTTTCTTCATGTTGGTTATGGGAAGCCGCAGCTGGATGTTGCTTTTTCTAATCCCGCCCATTATGCAGCTTCTTCCATTGCCGGGTAACAAGACGTTTTTGATAAGCGGCGTTGTTTTGGTATACTGGGTCATCTTGTGGGCAATGGGATATGTCAGAATCCGATGGAGGAGCCTGTGGTTCCTCGATATCCTGTTTTTGTTGTCTGTTGCGCTAATGGTAGCGGCTTTTATTCGTCGCCCTGTGACCGTAGTATTCTTAGGTCTGGAAATGGACAATATTGGCGGCGCTGTGTATGCAGTTGTTGCGGGTGCTGTCGTTCACTATGTAACTCTGAGTATTATACCAGTTAGTTACGCTCAGATGCAAAAAGTGTTGAACTGGAAACTCTGGTTGGGCCTGTTTTGTTGTATAGTGGGTTTAGTTATGGGGCTGGTCGGTTTTAGTTCGGTAAACGATTCGATGGGGTTGGAGGAGGCAATGACAAGCTCTCGATTTGCTAATTTCATGCCACTAGGTGTATACATGTCGAACATGATATACGCCTGTTTTTCCCTTTCTAGGATTGTGATTAATCCTGTCCTGTTGGGTGGGGTTCTGGTTGGGTTTGTGTTTATCGCATGGTCGGGATTCCGCTCCGCTCTGGTTTCGCAGGCGATGGTTCTTTCGTTCATGGCAATTGTGAAGAAGGAGCTTTGTATGGTGCTGACTTTTGGTGTCCTGGCATACGGTGGCTTGCTGATGATGAGCGCGGTGGGGACAGTTCGTACGCTTCCCTTTGGTATTCAACGTTCTTTGGGGTCGCTTCCTGGCGTGACCGTAACTGAGGAGGCCCGTCGTTCAGGTAAAGATTCTACTGATTGGCGAGTCGTTATGTGGAAATGGGCTATGGACCCCAGAACCAAATATATCAAAAACTATATATGGGGTGATGGATTCGGTATGTCCTTTTCTGCCATTCGGAGAAATAGCCGTGCAATCATGCGCGGTGAAGCCAGGCATGGAGATCAGGATTTTTATGCTACAGCTGGGGAATGGCACAGTGGATGGATTACGGCGATTCATCGTCTGGGAGTAGTGGGGTTGGTGTTGATTACAATAACATACATATACTCATTTATACTGATGTTTCGAGTATGCTCGTCATATAGAGGCAGCCCCATGTTTCCGCTGGCTGTGATAAATCTGATGCCATTTTCTGTAAAATCTATAGCGTTTTATCTCTCTGCGGGTAGCGTTGATACCTATTTCTCAACGTTTACAACCATAGCGCTTGCAAAACTGCTCTTCTGCATTGCGAGAGAGGAAGGTTTGGTTGTGCCGCTGTTGCAGCATAGACGCTATGTTCCGCTTATGATTGAGGAACATGGTGATAAATTACGGCAGCCGTCGTAGAAACATTCGAAAAGAAAACCGCCGCAGAAATCGACCTTTCTGCGGCGGTTTTTTGTTGATTGGGCGTTCGGCTTCGTAGAAGCCTCCCTGGCGCGCTGATTAGTGGCGGAGGGAGAGACGCACAAGCAGATCCTTGTACAGATCCGGGTTGGTGCGCTTGGCATAGTCCAGAAGCTTACGGCGGCGAGCCACCATCATGAGCAGACCGCGGCGGGAAGCGTGGTCGTGCTTGTTGGCGATGAGGTGCTGCGTAAGGTGGGCAATGCGCTTGGTAAGCACTGCAACCTGGAAACCAGTGGAACCGGTGTCCTTCTCGTTCGTCTTGAAGTCGTTGACGTTGATATCGCTCATTTTAGTATATCTTGTGTTAGTGGTTGATTTTTCGTGGCTGCGGCAAATCGACCTACAAGGTGAGTGGATAATAGCACTAAATCCATTATTTGCAAGCATAAATGTAAAAAAATCATCTAACAAGTAGCCATTGTCTCGCTTTTTGCTTGCCACTGCTGCCAGCTGTGGTATGCTAAATCCGTTATGGAACTGATGCCTGGTTTTGATTCAGCACGCGCAATCTTCTGCACCATTGCCTGGGGAGCCACTCTCCTGGCGGCGCTCATGTTTGTGATTTCCTTCTTCACCGATTTTGATGGTGGGGGCGATGTCGATGCCGCTGCACCTGATGGCACGGATACCGGTATCTTCTCATTCCGTGCGGTTGTCGGTTTCTTCCTGGGGTTTGGCTGGGGTGGCTACATTTGCCAGCAGGCCTCGGGCAATATCTGGATGTCCTGTGGCGTAGGTGTGGGCGTGGGCGTGCTCATGTTCCTGCTGGTTGCCATGCTCATCCGCATGATATATGGCCTGCGCTCGGATGGCAATATCTCCCCTGACAGCCTGGTAGGTCTCAGCGGAACCGTTTATGTAACCATTCCCCCGGCTGGTGAGCCTGGTGGCCAGGTGCAGGTGGCGCATCCGAACCAGCTTATCACCATTGCAGCCGTGCAGCAGGGGGCTTCTCCGCTGCCTGCCGGCACCCGTATCACCGTGATTGCCTCTTCCTCGGGGCTGGTGACTGTTCAACCCATTTCCCAATAAACAACAAACCCGATACAACGAACTATGATAGAAAACGCGACCCCGATTGCCGCTTCCATTACGGGAGCCAGCAACATTGTGGCCATCATCATTCTGGTGGCATTCCTGCTGGGTACTGTAGTATGGCTCTTCAGCCGCTACAAGATGTGCCCGTCCGATAAGATTCTCATCGTCTACGGTAATGTGGGCGCCGGGCGTTCCGCCAAGTGTATTCATGGTGGCGCCACGTTCATCATGCCCATCGTGCAAAGCTATGCCTTCATGGACTTGAACCCCATCAACATTGATGTACCGTTGAAGGGGGCTCTCTCCAGCCAGAATATCCGTGTGGATGTTCCTTCCTCATTCATCGTCGGTATCAGCACTCAGCCGGAAATCATGCAGAATGCGGCCAGCCGTCTGCTGGGGCGCACGCGCCAGGATATCCGCGACCTCGCCTCCGAAATCATCATGGGCCAGATGCGTGTGGTTATCGCCTCTCTTACCATTGAGGAAATCAATGCCGACCGCGAAAAGCTCATCAAGGGTATCACCGGCGGCGTGGATGTTGAGCTGCATAAGGTAGGCCTTTACCTCATCAATGCGAACATTACCGACATTCGCGACGCCTCCGGCTACATTGCTGCCCTGGGCCAGGAAGCCGCTGCCCGAGCCATCAACGACGCCATGATTAAGGTGGCCGAAGAAACCCGCCGTGGTGAAATCGGCAAGGCCGAAGCACTGCGTGAGCAGACTGTGCAGGTGGCTATGGCCAATGCTGCGGCTGTGGAAGGTAACAACGAAGCCCAGATGAAGGTGGCGGACTCCAATGCCCGCCTTAAGGTGCGCCAGGCCGAAGCTGCCCGTATTGCCCTGGTGGCCGAGAAGGAGCAGGCCGCACAGGCTGAGGCCGCAGGCTATATCGCCAACCGCGAGGCCGAAATGAAGCGTGCCGAACTTGAGCGCGCTACCCAGACGGCCAATGAAATCGTGAAGGCGGAAATCCAGAAGCGCAAGCAGGAAATTGCGGCAGAAGCCGTGGCCTCCGTCATGGTGAAGGAGCAGCAGGGTAAGGCAGATGCCCTTGTGATTGAGAAGGAGGCCGAAGGCCTTGCCGCTACCAAGCTCGCCAAGGGTGAAGCCGATGCTCTGCTTCTTAAGAAGAAGGCCGAAGGTGAAGGCCTTGAGCTGGTGGGTCGTGGTAATGCTGCGGCCATTCAGGCTGCGCTGGAAGCCAAGGCTAATGGTTTCCGCGATATCGTTGCTGCCGCTGGCGATGCTCGTGCCGCTTCCGGCCTGCTGGTCACGGAGCAGCTGCCGCAGATTGTTGAAACCCAGGCCAGCGCCATCCGCAACCTCTCCTTCGATAAGGTGGTGGTCATGGGCGGTGGCGACAGCAAGAGCGGCTCCGTGGGCGGCTTTGTGCAGAATCTGGTTACTGGCACCCTGCCGCTGCATGAGCTGGCGCAGAGCGTGGGCGTGCAGCTGCCTGATTACCTGGGCAAGAGTGTGCCTGAGGCACCCCAGGAAAAGCCCGAGGCGTAAGAACTTTGATGTCTCTGAAACAAAACTACCCCCGGAAGCTCATGCTCCGGGGGTAGCTTTTTTCATGAGAAAGACTTACATTCTCTGGGCGTGTACGATGGAATCGGCCATGTTGCGCACCGTTTCCTCCAGAATGTTGCAGAGGTGGCTGCCAGCGCGGAAATCTGCCGCAGCAAAGAAATCCACCCGGTGCTGGCTGGATTTGAGCGCGTAGCATTTGCGGAAGCTGCGGCGGGAGGCGTCATCCGGGTTGTACACCGCCACACTGGTGCCGCCCTGCTGGCGCATCACGGTGAAGCAGGGCACATCCGTCGGGCCGTCGCCGATGTAAATCATGTGCTCAAAGGGAACGGGGCGTAAATCCCCATCCATGTGATCATTCACATCCTCAATGTAGTTGAGCATTCCCTTGTTGATGCGGAAGAGATACTGCGTCTTGCTCGTGTGCGAGATAACCCGCTTCGGGAAACAGATGCGCCCATCCTGCTCACTGAATTCGCAGCCGAAGACCTCGCGCATATAGGGGCGTATGATGGAACCATCCAGAATGGCCTTGATTCCGCTGGAAATGATATAGAACTCCACCCTTACGCCGGAATAAATGTGTTCCTTGCTGAGGGCTCGCTCGGCAAATTTCTCAAAGAATTCAGGAATACCTTTGTAATAGGTCAGTTTTTTTCCTAGTTCGCGCAGGTGGTCATTGCTTACACCGTCCAGACTCAGAGTGTCCAGAATCTCCTTCAGGTAGCAGAGTTCGCCGTCCCACCCCTCATCGCGGGCCCGGTCATTGCATTTTTTCCAGAACTGCTCGGCGTCGATGCCGTATTCTGGAAAGAGCGTATCCTCCTGCATATTATGCGGGCTGAGCGTCTGGTCAAAGTCGAAAATAAGAGCAATTGTATTCTGCGGAACGGCCATATGCTATGTTATAACCTGTCAAATACACTTCTGCAAGCAAAATGCATGGTTCTTCTATCAGAAAATACATTGACAAATCGCTCATAATGGTATTGAATAGCGGTATGAGACTTCTCCTTCCTCTTTCTGGCTTCTGCGCATTCTTTGTTGTCTCCTGCTCGCAGCCGCAGACAACCTGTATTACAGACCTGGCAGATTTGCCGCTCAAGACGATAGCCTTGCCCGGAGACGGGTGGAAGGAGGCTCCCATGCGCGCCAATGCTCAGTTCCTGATGTATGGTGCCAATACGGATAAGCAGCGCGAGCTGCGCAAGGGCGATTTCTTCTTCCTGCGCTGGTATGATGCCGAGCCGCAGAAGCCGGTGCGTATTGAAATGCTCTACACCCAGGCGCTCACCGGCGCCGATGTCATGACCCGGACGGTTGAATACAATGAACCGCGCGAGAAAGCCGGCAAGCGTCGCGAAAAATTCCACTTCTCCGGTGAGGATCGCGCCAAGCGTGGCGATATCATGACCTGGAAGATGAACCTCTATGTGGATGGCCAGCTGGTGGATTCCCGCCAGTCCTACCTCTGGGAATAAGCGAATTCGCTTGACTTCCGGCCGATTGTGGCGTATCCTTGCGCGCGCATGGCAACGGACATCAAATTCAAACGCAATTTCTCCATCATTGCCCACATTGACCACGGTAAGACCACCCTGTCTGACCGTCTCCTGGAATTTACCAACACCATCGGCGAGCGTGACAAGCAGGACCAGCTGCTCGACGCCATGGACCTTGAGCGCGAAAAGGGAATTACCATCAAGTCTCACCCCGTTACCATGCGCTATAAGGCCAAGGATGGTAACACCTACGAGCTCAATCTGCTGGATACTCCCGGGCACGTGGACTTCTCATACGAGGTGAGCCGTTCCCTCGCCGCTTGCGATGGCGCTGTGCTGATTGTGGATGCCGCCCAGGGTGTGGAGGCTCAGACTCTGGCCAACATGCACCTGGCCGTGGAGCAGAATCTGGAAATTGTCCCGGTGGTCAACAAAATTGACCTGCCCAGCACCAATCTGCCCCAGGTATACCGCCAGTTGGAAGAAATCGTCTGCATCCCCCGCGAAGAGGCCATTCTCTGCTCCGCCAAGGCGGGTATCGGCATCGAGGATGTGCTGGAGGCCATTGTGACCCGCGTACCTGCCCCCAAGGTCATGGATGATGATAATCACCTGCGGGCTCTGGTGTTCGACTCTGTGTACGATGCCTACCGCGGTGTGGTGTCCTACGTGCGCCTGGTGAGCGGCAGCGTCTCCCGCGGCATGAAGGTGAAACTCTTCGCCACCGATGAAACCTACGAAGTCAAGGAAGTCGGTATCTTCACGCCCAAGATGCAGGCTGTGGATGAGCTGCACACCGGCGATGTGGGCTACATTATCGCCAACATGAAGAGCGCTGCCGATGTCAAGATTGGCGATACCTACACCAACCTGGCCGACCCCTGCAGCGAGCCGCTGCCCGGTTTCAAGGAGATTCGTCCCATGGTGTTCTCCGGCATCTACCCGGTGGATTCGGCCGATTACGAGGCGCTGAAGGCGGCCATGGCCAAACTGCAGATTAACGATGCGGCTTTTACCTACATGGGCGAAAGCTCCGTAGCGCTCGGTTTCGGCTTCCGTTGCGGTTTCCTGGGCCTTCTGCACATGGAAATCATCCAGGAACGCCTCCGCCGCGAGTTCAATATGGACGTGATTTCCACCTACCCCTCGGTAATCTACGAAGTGCGCAAGACCGATGGCGAGGAAATCAACGTTGATAACCCCAGCATCCTTCCCGAACCGCAGGAAATCGATGAAATCCGCGAACCTGTCGTCAAGGTGTTCATCATGATTCCCAGCGAATACATCGGTGCCATCATGAGCATCGTCATGGAGAAGCGCGGTGAGGTCACCCACACCGAAACCATCGATGACACCCGCGTGATGCTTACCTGCCGCATTCCCATGGCTGAAATCCTGGTAGACTTCAACGATAAGCTCAAGAGCGCTACCCGTGGTTATGGTTCCATGGACTACGAATACGATGGCTACCAGGCTGCCAAGCTCGTGAAGATGGACATGATGATTGCCGGTGAGCCGGTGGATGCTTTCTCCATGATTGTGCATCGCGACCGCGCTGAAGCCGTGGGACGCGAGCTGGCCACCAAGCTCAAGGATGTGATACCACGCCAGCTCTTCACGGTGGCTATTCAGGCCTGCATCGGCGGCAAGATTATTGCCCGCGAAAGCATTTCCCCCATGCGCAAGAACGTGACCGCCAAGTGCTACGGCGGCGACGTGACCCGCAAGCGCAAGCTGCTCGAAAAGCAGAAGGAAGGTAAGAAGCGCATGAAGGCCATCGGTAAGGTGAGCATTCCGCAGGAAGCCTTTATCAACGTGCTCAAGAGCGGCGATTGATTTACCTCACCGCTTTACCCATTTAAGAGAAAAGCCGCAGTGTGAACTGCGGCTTTTTTCATTCTCTTCAGCGCTGGGATTTGATATCCTGCATGAGCTGCGCATTGGAGTGGCAGCGCTTCAGGAAGAAGAGCAGGCGCTCCATAGCCTCGGTGGGCTTGTGGTTGGCCAGACCGCGGCGGATGAGGCGCACCTTTTCCAGCCACAGTTCGGGCAGAATCAGCTCCTCGCGGCGCGTGCCGCTCTTCAGAATATCCACAGCGGGGTAAATATACATTTCCGCAATGCGGCGGTTGAGCACCAGCTCCATGTTGCCTGTGCCCTTGAACTCCTGGAAAATGAGCTCGTCCATGCGGCTGTTGGTCTCCACCAGAGCCGTGGCCAGGATGGTGAGCGAACCTGCGCCGCGGGTGTTGCGCGCCGCGGCAAAAAGCCGGCGGGGCGTCTCCAGAGCGCGGGCATCGATACCGCCGCTCATGGTGCGGCCGCTGCCGCGCTCTGCGTTGTTGTAGGCGCGTGCCAGGCGGGTAATGGAATCCAGCAGTATCAGCACGTGCCTGCCGGCTTCTACGAGGCGCTTGGCGCGTTCAATGGCCATTTCAGCAATGCGGCAGTGCTCGCGCACGTTGCTGTCGTTGCTGGAGGCGAAAATCTCAGCCCCGGGCAGGGCTCGCTTGAACTCGGTTACTTCTTCCGGGCGCTCGTCCACCAGCAGCACCATGAGGTGCAGGTCATCGCCGTAATTTTCCCGGGCGCCCTCGGCAATGTGCATGAGTAGCGTGGTCTTACCGGTGCGGGGCGGTGCAACGATGAGGCCGCGTTGGCCTCTCGCCACGGGAGCCATCAAATCCAGCGTGCGGGTGGTGAAGCGGGAAGGGGTGGTCTCAAAGGAGAGCCGGTGGGTCGGGTTCACCGCCTTCAAGTCTTCAAAGTGGGGATTGGCGGCGGCCTCGGCGGGGTCCTGGCCGTTCACCTTCTGCACAGAGATGAGCTGGTGGCCGCGCTCATAGCGCTGTGCCATGCCGGTCAGCTGTACAAAGGGGCGCAGGCGCAATTCGGAAATGATATCCGCCGGCACATAAATGGCGGCATCAGAGGGAGCCCAGTCATTATCTGCTGTGCGGATAAAGCCGAACCCCTTGTTGGTGATTTCCAGCAGACCGGTAATGCTCTCCGGCTCGCCCACGGGAACGTAGGCGCGGGTAGAAGCCTCCTGGTTCTGCTGCTTGTTCTTGTTGAAGTGTTGCTTCTGGGGTTTGTTGCGGTTGAAGGATTCCCGGCGCACCTGGCCGCCACCCTGGCGTTCTCCCTGGGTGTTCTTGTTGCCATCGCCCTGCTGGCGGTTGCGGTGGTGAAAATGGCGGCGCTGGTTGTTGCGCTGCTGCCGCTGGCTGTTCGGGTTCTCTTCTGGCTCGCTCATGACCTCAGAAAAAAGCGTGAATTCCGGCAAATGGGGCAGGCGGGATATCCGCCCGCCCATTTGCCTGTAGTATAGAGACGATTGGTAAAACTAAAATCAGAGCTGCTCAAGCACAGCGTCATCGATTTCAAAATTGGCAAACACGTTCATCGTGTCGTCGTAGTCGTCCAGCAGGTCATAGAGCTTCATGACCTTGCGTGCCACGGCTACATCAGAAATGGTGGTCGGGTTCTGCGGCACAGAGATGAGCTTCATGCCGGTCACGTTCTTGCCCGCGGCGCTCAACGCCTCGGAGACTGTGCCCAGGTCGGTCGGACCGCAGGTGAAAATCCATTCGCCTTCCTCATCGCCGGTTTCGAATTCATCGGCGCCGCAGTCCATGGCAAGCTCCATGGCGGTGTCTTCGTCCAGGCTGGCATCGATGAAGCGCACCTCGCCCTTGCGGTCGAATTGGTAGGAAACGGAGCCGGGGGTGCCCATGTTGCCGCCGTTCTTGGAGAAAATGGTGCGGATTTCGGAGGAGCAGCGGTTCGTGTTGTCGGTGGCCACTTCCACGATGATGGCAGTACCCTCGGGGCCGTAGCCCTCGTAGGTCACCTCCTGGATAGCCTCGCCCTGCAGTTCGCCCGTACCCTTCTTCACGGCGCGGTCAATGTTGTCCTTGGGCATGGAGGCTGCCTTGGCGCCTTCGATAGCAGTACGCAGGCGCGGGTTGGTGTCTACATCGCCGCCGCCGCTCTTGGCTGCCAGGGTGATTTCCTTGGAGAAACGGGCGAATACCTTGCCCTTCTTCGCGTCGGCTGCTGCCTTCGTGAACTTAATCTTGGACCATTTGTTATGACCGGACATATAATGAGATATGGGGTTGTGAAAATGAATTTCCCACCGCTGGCATGTAGGGGTGGGGTATTCGAACGCCAGGGCGAAGACCAATCTTCGCTGCGTTGCCGCCCATTGGCGGCTGCCGGCTGAGCCGGAAAAGAAAAATCGAGCTGACAGGATTCGAACCTGCGACCTCTTCGTCCCGAACGAAGCGCGCTACCAGCCTGCGCTACAGCTCGCTGTGCTTGTAAGCCGGGGCAATTATACATGGAAAATCAACTTTGGCAAGTATAAATTTGTATTCCGGGGCAAAAATGTCATCTGTATGGGCGTGTACCGGGGAAAATTATCATCTGGCGGCGGGGTAGTGGGGCAGATGAAGAACACCGCATGGGGTTGCCATGCGGTGCCAGGTAATAAGTCAGCAGGTAAAATGAAAACACCTGCAAGTGGTAAGTTGTTTAGTCCTTCTTGCGCTTCTTGTAATCCTCGCGCATCTGCTGGTCTCGCACAGCGTTTTCGCGGGTCTTCTCCAGCGCCTTCTTGGCTTCGTACTGAATGTTGTCGTCCTTATCGGCAATGTACTTGTTCAGGATGCTCACCACCCATTCGTGGTCGGAGAGTACGCTGAGCACGCGGATAATCTGGGTTTTCTGCTTGCGCAGGTTTTCCAGCTTCTTGAGCTCTTCCTTGAGCTTGGGTAAATCCGGGTGCGAGTCGCCGATGTAGAGCGTGGACATGTCATCGGTCTTCTGAACCAGGTCAGAGATGCCGGAGGTATCGGCATAGGGGTTATCGAAGCACATGGCGAGCAGCTTGTCGGCTTCTGCCACAGAGCGCGGGCGGTCCTGCTTCAGGATGGTGGCAATCACGTTGTCAATCGCAGCCTGAATCTTGGGCTTGTCCTGCGTCTGCTCCTTCTTTGCCATGACGAATTCGAGGATGTCGTCATTGCCCCAGGCGCCGATGAAATTGGGCGCAGATCCGTTCCATCCCTTTTCTGTCTCGAGCTCCTGCTTGTAGTAGGCGAGGGCTGCGGGGGAGCAGGCGCGGGCGAGCATGCAGGCTACAGCTGTGTTCTTGCGCAGCTTCTCGGGCATGGTGTTGAAGATTTCATCACCCAGCTTGGCCTTTTCATCCTGGCTGTCCATCATGAGCAGGATGTTATCAAGGCAGTTGCAGAGAATAGGCGCCAGGGTGCCATCTGCGGTGTCCGTCTTGAGAAGTTCCAGAATTTCCTTGGTGTCGCCGGAGGTGACGCGCAGGCCGATGCATTCCCATATGTGGGAAAGAATCTTCGACTTGTTAGTCCAGGGCTTGGCGGTCTTCTTGTCGGCCACCGTCTTAGCCAGCTTCTTGAGGTTGGTGTTGACACCCTGAGCATCGGAAATAGCGATGCGCTGCAGCAACCAGTGGAAAAGCGTGGGCTTGATCTTGGTGCACTGCTTGCCCATGGTGTCGAAAATCATGTCGCGGATGGCCGTATCCTGCTCGGCGGCAAGACCCAGCAGCAGGCAGGCGTTCTGCGCCACACCCTCTGCGCGGGCGCCATAGCGCGGTTTGCCGTTTTCGCCCTTCACGAAGGGATCTACCACCACTTCCATGAGAGCCTTGGCATCCTTCATGCTGCAAGAGACATCCACGCCCTTCTTGCCGGCATCGGCCACGGTTTCCACCGCCTTCTTGTTGATTTCCTGGGCGCGGCGCAGCAGGCCGTTGGTGTAGTCGATGTGTGCCTGAATCCGGGCATTTTCCTTCTGTTTCTGGATGACCAGAACGGTACAGGTGGCAATGGTGGCAACGACCAGACCTGTACCTACCAGGAACGGAACAGTCTTCCAGATGGGCTTGCGCTGCTCTTCTTCCTTGAGGGCTTGCAGATAGGCCTCGCGCTGGGCAATTTCCTCATCGCTCATGTCGCTGTCAGCGCTTCCGGCAGGGGCGCTGCCTGCGGCTGCAGCGGGTTTGGAGGTCTTCTTCTTGGCGCCGGCTACCGTCAGGTTACTCTTCTTCTTGGCGCTCTTGGCGGCGCGGAGCTTTTCTGTGGGGGTGGGAACATCTGCGGCTTCTTCCACCACGAGGGCCTGTGCCACGGCGGCGGCCTGGGCGGCTTCGGCTGCAGCGGATTCTGCCTCTGCTACCGGCTCAGTCGGGGTCGGGGCGCTTTCCGGGGCCGGGGCTTCGGCTTGAGCGGCAGCCTGAGCGGCGGCAGCTTCTGCAGCCTGCAACTCAGCCATCTGGCGGTTGTATTCCTCCATCTGGCGGTTGTATTCGGCAAGCTGGCGCTCGTATTCCTCCTGTGCGAGACGGGCAGCTTCCTCTTCCGCGGCAATCTGGGGATCAACAGCGGGGGTATCGGTCACCTCCACCGGTGCGGGTTCAACCTCCGGTGCGGGTTCAACCTCCGGCGCGGGTGCCGGTTTTGCTTTGGGGGTGACTGCGGTCTTGGGCTTGGGAGCTGCCGCGGTTTTAGGAGCTGCTGCGGTTTTGACGGCGGGTGTAGACGCAGCCTTGGGTGCAATCTTCTTAGTGGGCTTGGCATCGGCGCCAGCGCCCGGTGTTTTGAGCTTTACTTGTTTAGCCGGAATGTTGCCGGCCGGACGCAGAGCGCTCAAGGGAGAGTTTTCACCAGTACCTGTGTTCAGTTTGGGAGTAGCCATGGCTTGATTTCAGAGATAGTGAGAGATGATACTACGTACCTGATACATTTAACATATTCCGTAAGGGAATGCAATCATTGATTCCGGGTCAAATCGTTTTTTTTCAGTCGGGGGCAGAGGGAAGTGGCTTTCAGGTAAAGCGCCGGGGTGAGCAGCAGCAGGGTGCAGGTGTAGGTTATCCACACAGCCTGGTCCAGTGCTACAGGCGATACCGGGGGCGACTGGTAGTCTGCATCGCCGAACATGGTGAACAGTAATCCATTTGCAATGAAAGCGGTGAGCAGGAAGAGATACGATAATCTGCGCCCTTGCATCAGCATGACTCCGCCAGCTGCTCCCAGAATGCCGATGGGGAGCAGAATCATGGCGGCGTTGAACCACATCTGCCCGCATGCCAGCAGGATCAGCAGGGAGAGCGGCAGGATTACATAGGCGCAGCTCCGCTTTTGGTATGTGCTCAGCACGCGGCAGAGAATCAGGGCAATGAAGCTGCCATGCAGCACCCAGTCGAGATACTGGGCCGTCTGCCAGGGGGCTCCTTCATAAAGCCCGGATAACCATGCAAAGATATGGGGCAGGGCATTGTAGCAACTGGCCATGCAGGGGGCGCCGCACCACAAGCCGGCAGAGGCAATGCTGCCAAGCATGCGGCAAAGCCGGTCGTGCCGCTTGCCCGCGAGTTGCAGGGCGGCCTGGGCGCATTGTGCTGCCGCGGCGGAAATGACCAGCAGGGCACCTGCTGAGAAAACGCCCAGCGGCAGAACCCCGCGCAAATCCCAGAACGTGTAGCTGCCCCAGAGGGTGGCACTGCTGAGGGGTGTGGCCATGGCTGCGGTGCGCAGCACGGCCTGCACCAGCAGCATGACGGCCACCAGCACCAGCAAAAAGAGACGGTTCCGCATAGGCAGAGGTGGGTTTACAGCGTGATGCCCAGCTGCTCCGGCAGGGCGATACGGGGGCGCTCGGTCAGAATCTCGCCACCGTGGGAACCCACGGCTACCATGTGTTCAAAGTGCGCCGCCCAGGAACCATCGGTGGTCACGGCGGTCCAGTCGTCCTCCAGCACGCGTACGCGGTAGGACCCCAGCGTAATCATCGGCTCAATCGCCAGAATCATGCCGCGCTTGAGCCGGGGCAGGGGGTAGTTCGGGCGGTAGTTCGGAATCTGCGGGTCCTCGTGCAGGTGGCGTCCTACGCCGTGGCCCACATAGTCGCGCACAATGCCGAAGCCGAACGGGCGTACATAGTCCTCAATCGCCCCGCAGACCTCCATGAGTGAATTGCCCTGCTTGGCGGCAGCAATACCGCGGAAAAGCGCCTCCTCGGTGACAGCCATCAGGCGGCGGGCTTCTTCGCTCACGTTGTTGCCCACGCCCACAGTCATAGCATTGTCGCCATACCAGCCATCCACAATGGCTCCGGCATCCAGACTCACAATATCGCCATCGCGCAGCACGCGGGAGCCGCCGATGCCGTGTACAATCTCCTCGTTGACAGAGATGCAGAGCTGGCCGGGGTAGCCGCCGTAGCCCAGGAAGGCATTACCGCATTTTTCGCGTTTGAAAAGTTCTGCGGCATAATCATCAATCTCCTTGGTGGTGATGCCGGGGCGGATAATGGTCTGCAGCTCCATGAGAATGCGGGCCGATACCTCACCGGCCTTGCGAAGCTTGCTGATTTCATTCGGATTGCGTACAGGAATGCGGTCTGCCATGGTTCTGGTCGCATTGTAGCACACCCAGACCGCCGCGGCAAGCGCCATAAACCGACATTTTTGCCCGAAATCAGTTATTTTATGCTTGAAGCAGGGCGTTGTGGGGTGTAAGATGCGGAATATGGCAGAGATTCATCCTACAGCTATTGTTGACCCGACTTGCGAGCTTGCCGACGACGTCAAGATTGGGCCGTATTGTGTGGTGGGGCCGCATGTTCAGCTGGATTCCGGCTGTGTGCTGCATAGCAATGTAGTGATTGGTGGCCCTTCGACCTTTGGTAAGAATAACGAGTTCTTCCCGTTCTGCACCATTGGAACCAAGACTCAGGACCTGAAGTACGCAGGCGAGCCTACGTTCCTGGAAGTGGGCGAGGGCAACGTGTTCCGCGAATATTGCAATATCAACCGCTCCACCACGCCGGAACTCAAGACTATTATCGGTTCTTACAACAATTTCCTTATTCACTCCCACTGCGGCCACGAATGCCACGTGGGCGATCACAATATCTTCTCCGGCTACGCCGCCTGCGCAGGGCATTGCGAGGTGGGCAACTGGGTTATTGTTTCCGGTTGTGCGGGTGTGCACCAGTTTGTGCGCATCGGCGACCACGCCATGGTAGGTGGGTACGCCCGTATCGTGCAGGACGTTGCGCCCTACACCATCGTGGAAGGCTCTCCTGCCGCTGTGCGTGCCATCAACACGATTGGCCTGACCCGCCGCGGCTTCGCGGAGGACGATATCCGCGCGCTGAAGTTCGCCTACCGCAAGCTGTTCCTGTACAAGGATACCGGCGCCAAGATGGAAGACAAGTTTGCCGAGGTGCTGGCCGATGAAAAATTCGGCAGTAACCCGCACATCCTGTACCTGATTGATTTCCTGCGCGCATCCCAGCGCGGTTTCATCCATTAATGAAACAATACCTGGTTTTTGACCTGGATGGCACATTGGTTGATTCCCTGCCCGGAATAGCGGCGGGAATCAACCGTGCATTATCTGCCTGCGGGTATCCGACCCACCCGCAGGAGAAAATCCGCAGCATGATTGGCCGCGGTGCGGCGAATCTCTGCGCTCAGGCCATTGGCTATGCCGATTCGGCTGAGACGCCCGCTGACCAGTTGGAAGCCGTGCATGCCGCCTTTCGCCGTGAATACCCCCACTGCTGGTGCGGCGAGGAATACACCCGCGCCTATGAGGGGGTCACCTCTCTGCTGGAGAAACTGGCCGCCGCCGGGGCGCGCCTGGCGGTGCTTTCCAACAAGCCGCACGAGGTCACGGAGCCCATGGTGCGTCATCTTTTTCCGACGGTGGCCTTCGATGTAGTGCTGGGTTATACCCCGGCATTCCCCCGCAAGCCGAATCCGGCTTCCATGCACCACATTGCAGAGAAATGGGGTGTTTCCCCCGCAGAAATCACGCTGGTGGGCGATTCGCTCTTCGATGCCCGCTGCGCGGAAAATGCCGGCACGGGGCTGGTGCTGGTTGGCTGGGGCTATGCGGCCGACCCCGCTGCCCTGCGGGCCTGGCCGGCGCCAGTGTGCGAGACGATGGCCGCACTGGAAGCGGCCTTGTTATGATTTTTCCGGGGCGGAGCCTCCTGCCTGTGCATGTTCTGGCGGCGCGTGCAGATTGTTAGATGTTTTAGCATTGACGATGAAGCGGGATGAGCGTATGATGATGCCATGAAAATTCAGGATAAGGATATCCCCTCCTTGTTCCAGCGAAAGGTATGCTGGGCGGCATTGACTGGCGTTGCGCTGGTCGTGGTGATTGCGCTGGCCTGCGGCTGCCTGTTCGGGCTTGGTACCTTGTTTGTGGTGCTGGAGCCGGTGTTGCTGCCGGTGGTGATAGCGGGATTCCTGGCCTACTTGCTGGCTCCCTGTGTGGCGCTGGTGCAGAAGCGCATCACGAAGCGAATCTGGGCGGTGGTATCGGTTATGCTGGTGGCCGGGCTGGCTCTGGTGGCGCTGGGGTGGACGATTGTGCCGCCGCTGGTGCAGCAGACCGGGGAACTGGTTTCCAAGCGTGAGCAGATTCTGGAAAGCGTGGTCGAGGGCGGTAAGTCGCAGCTGGCCGAAAACCGCTTGCTGCAGCAAGGGGTGGATATGCTCTACGGTAAGACCCTCAAGGATGCCCGGGCGGCAGGGTTGCCGGTGGAAGATTATGAAAGCCTTTCCAATGAAGCAAGTTATGAAGGAAAACTGAAGGCGATTCTCAGCTTCAACTCATCGTACCTCACGGAGACAATCATGGGCTGGCTCACCGCGGGAACGCGGGCGCTTTCGGGCGTGACCATGGTGCTGGTCGGCACGGTGATGGTGCCGGTGTTCCTGTTCTATTTCCTGTTGGAAAGTACCAGCATTGCGCAGAACTGGCACACGGTGCTGCCCATCCGCCGCTCGGCCTTCCGCGAGGAAGTGGTCGCCACGCTGCAGGAGATTAACAACTACATCGTTTCCTTTGTGCGCGGGCAGATGCTCGTGAGTGTGATAGATGGCATCATCCTGGCGGTTGCTCTCAAAATCATGGGGCTGCCGTATGCCATTACCATTGCCGCGGCGGCCGCGCTGCTGGGCATTATCCCCTACCTGGGCATGATTGCCACCTGGATTCCCGCGGTGCTGATTGCCTGGTTCACCTGGCACGATGTCACGCATGTGCTCGTGGTCAGCGCAATCTTCGGCTGCGTGAGCCAGTTTGATGGCTGGGTGCTTCAGCCGCGCATTGTGGGCAGCCGTGTCAAGATGCACGACCTCACCGTCATGTTCTCCGTCTTGTTCTGGAGCTATGTGATTGGCGGCGTAGTGGGTGCGCTGCTGGCCGTGCCGCTGACGGCGGCCATCAAGGTGCTCTTCACGCGCTACATCTGGTCCACCTACCGCAAGGAAGTGGAGGAAAGTACGAAGGCTGAGGTGAGATGAAAGTGCGAGGTGCGAAGTGGGGTATTTCCTGCACTTGCGCTCAGAAGCTTACTGCCCGGCTTTTGAAAGCCGGATGACGCATGTTTGCTTGCATCTCACCCGCAGGCTCAGCCTGCCTGACTTCATGCTTCGTGCTTCCCACTTTGTGCTTTGTGCTTCCATATTGAGTCATATTTGCTTGACAGGTAGACGCAGGCTTGCAAATGAGCAGGTGTTGTGCTACAATCGCGCACCGCTCATGCCGTGCGCGCGGGTGAGCTGTAGTGTCATCTGATATTTTCTGCAAGTTTTCGTTATGATTAAGTGGATTCTGAACAAGATTGTGGGTTCCAAGAACCAGCGCGAGGTGCGTAAACTCAAGCCGGTGGTGCGCCGGATTCTGGATTTGGAAAAATCCTGGGAGGAAAAGGATCGTGATTTCCTGGTGGGCAAGACCCGCGAGTGGCAGGCGCACCTGCACCGCTTCACTCCCATGGACCTGCCCACTCGTGGCGTGGTGCTGGCTTCCTCGCCGGAGCAGCTTGCCCAGTATGCCGAGCAGCTGAACACCCGCTTTGAATCCCTGGCTCCGGAGTTCCCGAAGCTGCCCAAGGTTGAAGCTACGGCAGAATCCATCGAGGCCGCTAAGAAGGCTCTGGCTGAGATTGAGCCCAAGTTTGCCAAGCTGCGCGCCAAGTATCTGGAAACCATCCTGCCCGAGGCTTTTGCCGTAGTGAAATGCGGCGCCCGCCTGCTGTGCGGCCAGACGGTGGATGTGTGCGGCACCCCCATCAAGTGGGATATGGTACACTTTGATGTGCAGCTGATTGGTGGTATTGCGCTGCACCGTGGATTTATTGCAGAAATGGCCACGGGTGAAGGTAAGACCCTGGTGGCTACGCTGCCGGTTTACCTGAACGCCCTGACCGGCATGGGGGTACACGTGGTGACGGTGAATGACTACCTGGCCCGCCGTGACTCGATGTGGATGGGGGCTCTCTTCTCATTCCTGGGCCTTACGATTGGCTGCATTCAGAGCATGATGCCCAGCGACCTGCGCCGCCAGCAGTACGCCAAGGATATCACCTACGGCACCAATTCTGAATTCGGTTTCGACTACCTGCGCGACAACGGCATGGCCTCCAGCAAGGAAGCCCAGGTGCAGCGCGGCCACTACTTCGCCATCATTGACGAGGTGGACTCCATTCTCATCGACGAAGCCCGCACGCCGCTCATCATTTCCGGCCCGGCCGTCATCGAGCACGAGCAGCAGTACGATACCCTCAAGCCGCTCATCGAAAAGGTGGTGCGCAAGCAGGTGGAACTCTGCAACGGCCTCATGGAAAAGGCAGTTGAGTACGCCAAGGCCGGCGATCCGGAACGCGCAGGCCGCTGCCTGTTCAAGGTGAAGCTGGGCCAGCCCCGCAACCGCGCCTACATGCGCTCTCAGCAGGACCCGGAATACCGCCGCATGGTGGAGAAGTATGAGCTGTTCCTCTACCAGGATCCCCGCAAGATTGAGCTCTTCAAGCTCAAGGAGGAACTTTACTACACCATCGATGAAAAGACGCACGATGCCGACCTCATGGAAATGGGTCGCGAAATCATCAGCCCCGGACATCCGGAGAACTTTGTGCTGCCGGATATCGGCACCGAGTTCGTGAACATCGATGAAGATGAGAAGCTCAGCGAGCGCGAAAAAGAAGCCCGCAAGACGGCTCTCATGAAGCGTCTGGATGAAACCGGCGTGCGCCTGCACACCACCAGCCAGCTGCTCAAGGCCTACACTATCTACGAAAAGGATGTGGAGTACGTGGTGAAGGACAACAAGATTGTCATCATCGACCAGAACACCGGCCGCGAGATGCCGGGCCGCCGCTGGAGCGAAGGCCTGCACCAGGCGGTGGAGGCCAAGGAAGGGGTCGAGGTGGAGGCCGAGAACATGACCTACGCCACCATCACCATCCAGAACTACTTCCGCCTTTACAGCCGCCTGGCCGGTATGACCGGTACGGCTGAAACCGAGGCTGCCGAGTTCCACGATATCTACAAGCTGGATGTGCTGCCGATTCCCACGAACCGCCCCTGCATCCGCGAGGACCAGAATGACCTCATTTTCCGCAGCCGCCGCGAGAAGTACAACGCTGTGGTGGGCAAGATTGTGGAGCTGCACAAGAAGGGGCAGCCGGTGCTGGTGGGTACGGCCAGCGTGGAAGCCTCGGAGACGCTTTCCCGCATGCTGGGCTTTGCCAAGGTGCCGCACGAGGTGCTGAATGCCAAGAACCACCAGCGCGAAGCTGAGATTGTGGCACGCGCCGGCCAGCGCGGCGCCGTGACCGTGTCCACCAACATGGCAGGCCGTGGTACCGACATTAAGCTGGGTGAGGGCGTGGCTGAGCTGGGTGGCCTCTTTGTGCTGGGCACCGAGCGTTATGAATCCCGCCGCATCGACCGCCAGCTGCGTGGCCGTTGCTCCCGCCAGGGTGACCCCGGCGCATCCCAGTTCTTCCTTTCCTTTGAGGACGACCTGATGCGCAATTTCGGCGGCAGCGAGCGCATGACCAAGATGATGGACCGCTTCGGTATGCAGGAGGGTGAGGCCGTGGAAAACGTGCTCATGAACCGCATTATCGAAGGCGCGCAGAAGCGCGTGGAGCAGCGCAACTACATGTGGCGCAAGCATGTGCTGGATTACGATGATGTGATGAACCAGCAGCGCATGATTGTCTACGCTATGCGCAACGATGCCCTGCTGTGCGAAGACCCGCGCGAGATGCTTTACGAATGCCTGGTGAACGGCACGCACAACAAGTGCAACCTCTACCTGAATGAGGACGACAGCGGTGCCTTCCGCTACACCGACCTCCTCCAGTGGGTGAACTCCACTTTCCCCATGGGCTGGAGCGAGAAGGAGTCCGACCTGAAGGGCAAGACTCCCGAGGAGGTGGCCGAGCACATTATCGCCCGCGTCAAGGAAATGTACGAAAAGAAGGTGGCGGGCGAACGCCCCGACCGCATTGACCAGATGGAGCGCTCCATCATGCTGCAGGCCATTGATAAGCTCTGGCAGAAGCACCTGACGGATATGGATGCCTTGCGCGAGGGTGTGCGCCTGCGTGCCCAGGGCCAGCGCGACCCGCTTGTGGAATACAAGCGCGAGGCTTACGGCATTTTCGAAAGCCTGATGGAGAACATCGATTTCGAGATTCTCAACGGCATGTTCCGCAGCACTACCAACCTTTCCGCCTTCGAGGACTTCCTGGCCAGCCTGCCCACCAGCGGTGCAGAGGAGGAAGATTCCGACGTGACCGATATTCTGGGCAATGGTGACCTGCTTTCGGCTCTGCGCGAGCAGCTGCAGCTCATTCACGAGCGCCAGCGCGCCGCCGGTCTGGAACCCGCTCCGCTGCCCACGCTCGCTGAGGAGGAGGAAGCCCCGCTTCCCCTGCCTGCCGATGCAGAAATGTATGAGGACACGCTCAGCGGCGCCATGACCGAGGCTATCCCCTTCAGCGAAAAGAAGGTGACGCTGCCCAAGAAAAAGGTGAGCTTCAAGCTGAAACCCTCCGCCAACAAGGAGGCCTACGTGGTGAAGAATACCGGTGATATGCCGCTGGCCAATGAGGGCGACGGCCTTACCGTGGGGTCGGTGGATTCCGGCTACGTGCCTGAGTTCTTTGTGGATAAGGACGGCGATAAAGCCTGATTGTTCCGCCCGCAGGGCGCATACTCCAGCAGTTGA
Organism: Akkermansia sp.; assembly: GCA_045657445.1. Classification (GTDB taxonomy): domain Bacteria; phylum Verrucomicrobiota; class Verrucomicrobiia; order Verrucomicrobiales; family Akkermansiaceae; genus Akkermansia. The sequence continues at coordinate 51,588 of JAZOTC010000025.1, forward strand.
TTCTACAGAGCTATGAATGTTCGCTCAGCATTGGAGTATGTGCCTTATTTCTGCGGCCGCCTGTTTGTGGTGCATGTGGCAGCAGAGCTGTTGCAGGCCGAGGAACTGGTGGACACGCTGCTGGATGCCGATGCTTTGCACGAGGTAGGCGTGCGCCTGGTGCTGGTGGCCGAGGGGGCCGATACCGCCTGCCTGGCACAGCGTGCCAGCATGTGCGAGATGCACACCGCCGTGGCCGAATACCCGCTTACGGGAGGCGCCGTGGCAGTTGCCCGCGTGCGCGAGATTGTGGAGCGCCGCCAGGTGGCCATTGTGGCTGCGGGTGGGGCAGGGTGTTTTTCAGAGGCTTGCGTGCAGATGGCGCAGGCTCTGGGGGCGGCCAAGTACATATGCCTGCTGAGTGGTGGCGTGCCCAGCTATGCAGGAGCACCCATTTTCTCAGCGCCGGCCAGCGAGGTGGAGCAGCGCCTTGCGGATTGCACACGGCCGGAGTTGCTGAAACAGGCTGCAGCGGTCTGCCGCTGCGGGATTCCGCGTGTGCATCTGCTGGATGGTCTGCACCGCGGCGTGCTGCTGGATGAGCTTTTCTCGGAGGAGGGCGTGGGTACCATGGTACACGCCGACTCGTATGGCGAGATTCGCCCGCTGCGCGTGGAGGATATACCGGAGCTGCTCTCCATGATTGCCCGCAGCATAGCCGATGCCAAGCTGGTGCACCGTTCCTACGAGGATATCCGCGAAAACCTGCAGAGTTATTACGTTTACACGCTCGATGATACCATTGTGGGCTGTGTGGCCTTGTACCCGTACCCGGAGGAGGCCTGCGCCGAGCTGGGCTGCCTCTTCATCAAGAAGAATTATGAAGGCCGTGGCTATGGCAAGGCCATGTGCCGCTTTGTGGAAAACCAGGCACGCAACCTGGGGTTTGCCCGCATTTTTGCTATTTCGCAGAGCGCGGTGGATTATTTCCGCGACCGCATGCACTACGACCCGCTTCCCCGCAGTGTGCTGCCTCCGGCGCGCCTGGCTGCGTTGGAGGAGAGTGGGCGTTCCTCCGGCGTATTTGGCCGTGAGCTGTGATAGGAAAACCGGTTACTGCCAGGCAGTAACCGGTGAAATGTTTTTGCGGCTGGGGCCGGTATCAGGAAAGCTCGGCCAGGAAGCCGCTTTCATCCAGGTAGATATGCGAGGGCAGCGTGTATTCCGTGCGCAGGGAGGGGCCGCTGATGACGGCGTTTGTGCCTTCCTCCGGGGTGTCGACACGGTAGCCCGGCAGCAGTAGCCCGCGGGTGCGCGGACGCACGCCGAGCTGGATGGTGCCATCGCTCATCTTGAATACGCTGTGGCACATGCTCATGGAGATGATATTGCCCATGGGGGTGCAGAGGCACGGACGCCAGCGCATGTTGGGCGTGGAGATAGCCGGGGAACCGCTGAAGTCGTAGAACGGTATCTGCCGCGGCGGAATGGTGGTGAGCAGAATGCGGCGCATGTGTGCGCCACCCACTATCTGTGAGATGGTGGTGTCCAGCGTCTCCTGCGGGTTCTCAATCAGATGCACCGGTGTGCGCGTAATCAGCGGCCAGAGCACGGCCAGCACGAGTTCCTGCGGCTCGCCGTGGCCCACGGTGGTGAGCAGGTGGTGGCGGCCTTCCTTGAGCGCGTTGACGCGGCGCACCTGGCAGGCATTCAGCCAGTGGCGGTGGAACGCCAGACGGTCTGCCGTGCCTTCAATGAGCAACTGAAGCCATTTGCGCGCCAGCAGGGGGAATTGCTCATCTGCCTGGCGGCTGATGAGGGCTGCCGCAATCTGAATGGCGGTGAGCGCCCCGCCGGGGAAGAAGACGAGCGGCTTGTTCCCGCGCTCCTCCATCATGCGGATGAGACCCTCGCGGCTGATGTCGTCGGAGGTTTCCAGGCAGGTGGCCGAAAGCTCGCGGAAGGAGCGCAGCACGCTGCGGCTGGTGAAGGTGCCCGGGTCGAGCGGAACGCCAAAGGCAACGGTGAAGTTGTAATTGAGGGTCTTGGGCAGCTTGGTGAAGAAGCGGTTGCGGGAGAAGGAGAAGATGCTGCCCCAGAGGCCGTCCATGTAGACCGGGATAATGGGCGCCTTGGCGCGGCGGGCTATCATCTCCATGCCGCGGCGTATGGGGGTGAGGCAGCCGCTGCGGGTCAGCTGCCCTTCCGGGAAGATGCAGATGATATCGCCGTTTTCAATGGCTCGGGCTGCCTTGATGATGGTTTCGCGCGGGTTGCGGGTCGAAATGGGCAGGGAGTTGAAGATTTCCAGTGCCCAGCCCAGCAGGCGCATGGCCATGAATTCCTCGGCCACGATGAAGCGCACCGGGCGCGGGCATACCATGGTGAGGAAGAGGGCATCCGCATAGGTGACGTGGTTCACCACCAGCAGCGCGCCACCGCGCATGGGCAGGCGATCCAGATTGATGGTGCGCGGACGGTAGACCAGCTGCAGGCACCAGATACCAATCATGCGGATGAATTCCTGGGGAATCAGGCGCAGTGAGCAGATGAGAATGAAGAAGCTCAGCAGGAAGAGTACGAAGAATTGCTGCTGCGGGGTGGCGCCGAAGATTTCGTACATGACCCACATGAGAGCCACGGCCACCAGACCCATGAGGTTATCAATGAGGTTGCCGGCGGCGATGATGTTGCCGCGGTTGTTCGGGTCGCAGTTATCCTGCAGGAAGGCATTGAGCGGCACCAGATAGGCGGCACCGAAGGCGCCGGTGAGCGCCAGCAGGGTGTTGCTGGTGTAGGTGTTTACCTCGAAAATGGTGAGCAGAAGGGTGCAGAGTGTGATGCCGATGGCGCCGAAGGGAATGAGCCCCAGTTCGTTCTTGCCCTTGCAGAGGTGCGAGGCCACGGCGCCGCCCAGCACCACGCCGCCGGTCATCCACGCCATGAGAATACCGCACTGCATCGAGAAGTCCACGCTCGGGTCTGCGGCCTGCATGCCCTTAGCTATCTGAATCAGAATCAGGAACAACGAGCCCGCCAGACACCAGAAGTAGGCGATGCCCAGCTCGCTGAGGCGCAGCAGACGGTCCTGCCACAGGTACTTAATCTGGCCGAAATGCTCGTAGAACAGGCTCCAGCTGAAGGGTTTTGCTTTCTTAGCCGGGTACCGTGGCACCAGGAACGAGGCCGCGCATACCAGGCAGGCCAGCCCCACAAAGACCCAGGTGGGCAGAATCACGGAATCCCAGCCGGCCAGCATATCGGCATTGTAACTGGGCGAGTTCTCAGACTCGTACACCCCCAGCAGGTAGGAGAACCAGAAGAAGACGCCAATCTGCGCGACCAGCAGCACAAAAACCAGGCTCATTTCGATGATGCCGGAGCCAAAGCCAATGTACTTGGAACCCAGCAGGTCCTTGACGATGCCTTTCTTGGCGGGGGATAGAATGGTGGCTTGCGTGGCAAATACCGCAAACCAGAGAATGGCGGCGTACATGTCGCGCTGGTAGAAGCAGAAGAGCATGCAGCTCATCACAAATATCTGCACCACGCTCATGAGCTGCACGATGCGGGTCTTGCAGAAACAGTCTGCCAACCAGCCCACCAGGGGCGAGAACAGAATGTACGGCAATACGAAGATGGCACCCAGAATGTATTCCAGCGTGCTGCCATCTGCACCCCACAGCCATACTCCCAGCGGTATCAGCAGAAATTGTACGGCTTTCTCGTTAAATGCATTTTGTGCCTGCACGGCAACGAGGGTCCAGAATCCGGCCCATTCCTTGCGGGTCGGTTCTTTGTAAAAGTCTTCTTCGTCGACTGCCATATTGCAAGTTATTTCAAGGCTATTATCTCACAAAATGCATAATTTTCAAGCATAAAGCGACGAAAAAAGGCAGGAAACGCGGGGCGTTTCCTGCCTGGGAAAAGCTTGTGCAGCTGCTGGAATCAGTAGCGGATGGTGTAATCGTTGGGTTCGCGGGGAGTTTCCGGAACGCGTTCGCAGGCCGGCAGCATGGAATTGAGGTGACGGTGCTGGATGGTCTTCTTCATGCCGGCATCGTTGCGCTGGGTAATCTTCTGAGCCTCCTGCATAGCTTTTTCGCGCTGCTTTTCCGCCTTGGCGACGGCTTTGTTGTAGCGTTCAATACTGGCTTTCTGGCGGCTGGTGGCGATTTCCTTGAGAGCGTCTTCAGAGAGGTCGGAAGGCTGCACGGCAGGCGCCGCCTGTACATTCACGGCAGCCAGAACGAGGAGAGCGAGGATGGGAAGAGTTTTCATGCGTTGGTCAATAACAGCTCAAGTATATGCCAGTGGTGGTGTAAGTCAAGCTCATTTTTGCAAGCCCGCTCACATTTTTTTACGCGTGTGACACAGGGGGCTGCGTTAAAGGGACGATGAGAGGGCCGGTTCTGGCGGGTTTTACCCTATCGGGGGGGGCTTCAGATGCCCTCATCCAGCATGCTGAACATGTCGAGCTGGGTGACATCCGCCGCTTCCTCTGCGCAGGGCAGACCGCTTTCGCGGGCGCGTTTGCGGCGGGCGGCCTTGGGTTCGCGGGCGCCGGCGCTCATTTCCAGGTGGGTGAGAATCTGCTTGGCGCGGTCGATGATGGGGGCTGGCAGACCGGCGAGGCGTGCCACCTGGATGCCGTAGGATTTATCTGCCGGGCCGGGCAGCACCTTGCGCAGGAAGACGATTTCGTCCTTCCACTCGCGCACTTCCACGTGCCAGTTGCTCACGGCGGGGTGGGTGTGTTCCAGGTCCACCATTTCGTGGTAGTGGGTGGCAAAGAGGGTACGCGCGCCCAGCACATCGTGCAGGTGCTCGGCCACGGCCCAGGCGATGGAAAGGCCATCGAAGGTGGCGGTGCCGCGGCCGATTTCGTCCAGAATGACCAAGGAGCGCTCGGTGGCGTTGTTGAGAATGAGGGCGGTTTCGCTCATTTCCACCATGAAGGTGGATTGACCGCGGGCGATGTCATCGCTGGCGCCAACGCGGCAGAAGATGCGGTCTACCAGGCCGATGCGGGCGGAATCCGCCGGCACATAGGAACCAATCTGCGCCATGAGGGTGATGAGTGCCACCTGGCGTATGTAGGTACTCTTGCCGGCCATGTTCGGCCCGGTGAGAATGAGCACACGCTGGGTGGTGGCCTCGATTTCGGTATCGTTGGGTACGAAGGCCGAGTCGGTCTGCACCTGCTCAATGACCGGGTGGCGGCCGTTGACAATGTGCAAATCGCGGCTCATGTCCAGGCAGGGGCGGCAGTAGCGGTAACGCTGGGCGGTTTCGGCCAGCGAGAGCAGCACATCGATTTCTGCCAGCGCTTCAGAGGTGGTCTGAATGCGGTCAATATAGGCGGCTACCTGCTCACGCAGGTGGCAGAACAGGTCGTATTCCAGCTGGCGGGCGCGCTCATCTGCCCCCAGGATGGTGCCTTCCATTTTCTTGAGCTCCTCGGTCACGAAGCGCTCGGCGTTGGCCAGGGTCTGCTTGCGCACGTAGCGCTCAGCGGGTACTTTGGAGAAATTGGCCTTGGTGACCTCGATGTAGTAACCGAAAACGTTGTTGTAGCGGATTTTGAGCGAATCGATGCCGGTGGCGGCGCGTTCGCGGGCTTCCAGAGCAGCCAGCCAGTCCTTGCCCTCGCGCGAGGCGGCGCGCAGTTCATCGAGCCGGGCATCGTAACCATCGCGAATCATGCCGCCCTCCTTGATGGTGACGGGTGGTTCATCCACCACAGCGCTGGTGAGCAGGGCGGTGAGTTCCTCGAAATTGCCCAGCCGCGAGAGCAGGGGGGCAAATTCATCTGCATGCTGCTGCAGGGCCTCCAGATCAGCCACAATGGCGGGCAGATGCTCCAGCGAGGTGCCCAGCGCCAGCAGATCGCGCGCGTTGCCAGCCCCCTGCGACAGGCGGGAGACCAGACGCTCGGTATCGCGCACGCCTTTGAAGGAATTGCGCAGTTCCGACATCAGGAACGGTTCTTTCAGGAACCCGGCAATCACATTCTGGCGGCGCAGCAGTTCCTGCATGCAGCAGGTGGGGTGCAGTATCCAATCTCGCAGCTTGCGGGCGCCCATGGGGGTGCTGGTGCGGTCCAGCGTGCCCAGCAGGGTGTTCTTGTGGCCGCCGCGGGCCTCCACCAGATCCAGATTGCGGCGGCTGGCGGTATCAATCATCACCGCATTTTCCGTGGCGCGCAGCGAAAGGGTGCGCAGGTGGTCGGTCTGGCGGCGCAGCTGGTGCTTCAGGTAGTGCAGAATGGCCGTGGCCGCCCCGAGTGCCGGCCCCAGGTGGGCGCAGCCGAATCCCTCCAGCGAGTGAACGCGGAAGTGCGATTTAAGGAAAGTATCTGCCAGGCCGGGCAGGAAGGTGTAGCCATCGTAGAGCAGGGTGACTGGCATGCCCGGGAAATCCTCGGCCTGTTCCTGGCTGATGAGCAGCTCTCGCGGATGAATGCGGGCTACTTCCTCGCTCAGTGCTTCCAGGCTGGGGTAATCGGCCACGGTGAACTCACCAGTGGTGTGGTCGGCGCAGGCCAGCCCCCAGGTGGCTTTATCGTGGTAGCAGGCGGCTATGTAGTTGTGCTCCCCGGCATCCAGCAGTGCCATATCGGCCAGGGTGCCGGCGGAGATGATGCGGGTGATTTCGCGCGGTACCAGCTTGCCCGGCACCGGGGTAGCCATCTGCTCGGCTATGGCAATGCGCTTGCCCAGCTTCACCGCCTGGCCAATGTAGCCCTCCGCCGCGTGGTAGGGCACGCCGCACATAGGGATGGTCTGCCGCTTGGTGAGCGTGAGCCCCAGCGCGGCGGAGCACTCCACCGCGTCCTCAAAGAACATCTCGTAAAAATCCCCCAGGCGGAAAAACAGCCACACATCTCCCGGCAGTGACTGCTTCATGCGCAGGTACTGATCCATCATCGGGCTGAGTGCGGGCTTTTCTGCCATAGCGGTTGCCCCTATTCTAACTGACCCGCTACTCTATTTCAAGCATTTTGCTTGTCGTATTTTTGCCGGATGCGAGGCGTTCAAACCTGGTTTTGCAGGAAAATATGAATTGGTTTCTGGGTTAATTTGTTCCCTCATTGGCGATGTAGCCACACTTAGCTCCATTGACCTCCCAAGTGATGCCCGTTTTTCTCAATGTAGCGGGGTTGCCAGCATAGATGCAGTTTGAATCCGGGTGCCGACCACTTATTACAGCCCCCCAGCCTACTATGCAGTCATTCCCAATCTGGGTGTTCTTCATGATGGTTACATGCGCTCCAACCCATACATGATTTCCTATAACCAGCTTTCGCACCGGATTGATGATTTTGCCGGTTTCTGTGTCCATGATTGCATGCCCATCTGTGTGATAGATTTGTATTCCAAAGCTGAACATGCAGCGTTCACCAATCTCGATGGAAGCGTGTGAGTTATATGTCAGAATACTGGTGCTTTCAAAACCGCTTCCTGCGCCGATAGACACATCTACATCCGTTACAGGGCCTAATGTACTCGCTGGTGCTCCAACTGAAATCTTAAGGGAACTACTGACGGATATTCCCTCTGCCAGATGTACCCTGTTCCCATTGCCCGTTATCCGAATCTCGATGGAACCACTTCCAGGGGTCAATTTGCCGATATGGACGACATTGCCTTCTCCTCGAATGCGGATCTTAACACGATGCAAGTCTTCCTTCGCCACCCTTATCTCATTCCTGCTGGCAAGTTGCTGGTGTTTATGGGCTTCCTTGATGCGTTGGAAGAATTTTTTTACAGACTGTATTATCTTACTCATATCTGGAGTTGTATTGTGTACGTTTTCAGTTGCGAGGGTGTTTAGAGCTAGCTATTCCCAGCCTGAGCCTCCACCATTTCCATCGGTCTCCGAGGTCAAGCCATTTGGGGAAGTCAGGCAACACCTCTTGCACTTTTTTGCGCATATGTGGCACGTGTCTGAGATACATGATGGCTTGTTTACCTATAACGCGTTGGATATATTTGTGGTAGATGCCATTACTATCCCTGTCATACCCTTGGAGCATGCGAAATTCGCTCAGCAGGACATCAAAATAGGCTTCATTTATTTTGGTGGATGAACTCCAGCTCCCTTGCGTCATGAAACGATAGGTAACCATTTTTTCTGCAATGAAATGAACCTTGCCACGCAGCGCCAGGTGGATGCACGTCGGATAATCTCGCACGTGACAATTGAGGGCGTAATCCGGGAAGTCCTGCATTAAGTCCCATCGGAAAAGCATGGATGCAGTGTATATCCAGGCACCGCGTTTTAAAATAATATCTTTCAGCGGAATCTCGCGACTGGTGTCATAACGATGCCAGTTCAATTCTCCATCTGTTCCCAGTACCCGGGCATCTGAACAGACCAGACTACATTCCGGGTGCGCTTCCAGATAATCCACTTGTTTTTGAAGTTTCAGCGGGTCTGTCCAGTAATCATCACCCTCGCATAGTGCAACGTATTTGCCGTGGGGGTATTCATCTACAGCACGATTCACACTGTCATCTTTTCTGGAGAATAAGTTTTCCTTCTGTAATATGGGAACGATGATATCTGGGTACTTTTCGGCATATTCCTGAATAATCTTTGCCGTTCCATCTGTTGACGCGTCGTCGTGCACAAGTGCCTGAAAAGGAAATGTGGTTTTTTGTCGCACAAATCCTTCCAGGCATTGCCTGATGTAGGGCTCGTGATTATAGGTAAAGCAACGAATGGTAACAAGTGCCTCAGACATTTCAGCAGGGGATTAGTTGTTGACACGTAGCGTGGTATTATCGCGGAATTTCATTGCGTTTTTGGCGCTGCTCGGAGGTCATGCTATCAATCTGAGCCAACTTCCGTGTGAAATACTCTTTGATATAGGGAGTGGCGTACATGGAATGGAAATACTGGAAGCCTCTGATTTCTGGATGTGTATTGATTTCCATCATTCGGAATCCCTTATCAGTTATCCCAATGTCGAACCCCATGTATTCACAGGTGTTGAAACGCCTTGATATATTTTTGATTATGGTACAGAGAGAGTCAAAATCTGCGATGTGTCCACTCAATTTTTCGCCAGATTCCGGGTGAACCTCAGTATCCTGAATCTTATGTATGTATATCAGCTTTGCATTTCCCCATTGTCCCGTATTGACATCTACATCTGCGTATAAGGTGTATGCATCCGAGCTCTTCTCATCCCAGTTTACGTAGTTTGCTTCACCTGACCATTTACTGGGGAAACGAAGATAGGAACGGACAATTTTCGGGTCAACTCCATTTTCGTTAATGACCAGTATGCGTAATGTGTGAATCAGAGGAGAAATATGAGAGAAGTCCTTGCTGGGGCGAATGTATTCTTGGAATACATAGTTCGGATGAGACAACACAAAGTCTCTGATATCCTGCTCCGTCACTACAGAGCCGTTGATGTAGAATACATCATCTTTGTATTCCATATGGCAGAAGCCCTTAGACATGTTGTCATTGTTGGGTTTGCATGCTAAGTCCTGTTCTGCCTTTAGCAGTTGAATGAAGGTATCCAAGCTTTCTGGATTGGCAAGATGATTATCCAGGCAGGGTCGGAGTCCATTGGGCATGCTATAATAATAATACCTAGGTAATAAGTACTCAAACTCAGAACCTGCCAGCATGTGTTTCAAGGTGAGCTTATCATTTATCCAGATGCGAGCCCAGCTGTTGAGTGGCCAGCTTCTGTAAAATTCGTAGTCTGAAAGATATTCCTTGTAATTGGACTCGTTAATACCATAGCCGATAGCATGTTCTGCGAGAAAACCTCGGCTGTGTGCCCACTGTAGGAGATCGGTATCAAAAAGAGCTGAATCTTCCTCTTGCTTCAGGGTATCAAGATAATAGTTGGCCAGTTTCTTCGTAAATCCTTTCTCGAGTAGGTCAGATAATTCATTGATAACAGTGTTCATAATATTGGAATTTTAGTTGTTTAAATTGTAATCTTAAGATGATTAAAGAGGTCGGAAAAATTCTGTTTTTTCTTCTGTGGTGGCAATTTTCTGGAAGCCTAACAGGGTGTAGAATTGCATGTCTCTCACATTTTTGTTGTTGCAGAATAAGCGAATCCCTGTAAAAGGAGCTCCCATCTGCGTGATTTCCTTGAAGAGTCTTTGACCAAGCCGCTTTCCGGAGCGGGCGCCGGCGGTGCAAATATAGGGAACAAACAACTCCTTATCCTCTATATTAAAGTAAACGACCATCAAAGCATCTAACGTATTATCATGCCATATTTCATATGTATTACCAAAAGTTCTTAATTTTTGGGCATATGAATCCACTTCTACTTGCTCACAAAATGGAACAAGGAAGTCATTGGAATGCTTAATCAAGTACGCCTTGATATCTTCTACTGTCGCTTTATTCATAGTGACCTCAAGCGAAGGAGGCTCGTTCAAATAAGTCTTATGACATACGATATCAAGAGTATTTTCCTTGTAGTGATCCAAGCGTTCAAACCATATATCCTCTTGTGCCTCTATTGCCTCAAGCTTTGCGTAGAAATCTTCATTAATGCACTCTTTCGGAATAATCACCACACCACAATCATCGCAAACAGCAATGGCGCCATCATATTGTTCCTTACGCTGTTCAATAATTTCTATATCCAAATCAGGTTCAGGCTTCTTATTGAAGCACCCTACCGGGGTAAAACCTGTGCACCAAATCGGATAATTTTCGCGCAACAACGCAGAGGCATCGCGAAAGCGCGCATTGCATATGATAGCCTCGGCTTGCAAGTAAAGCAAAATATATTTGGATACAAGGTCACCTATAATAGCCCTGTTTTCCTTATTGAAAGACTCGATAAAGATAATCTCTCCTTCTTTCGTATCACGAATCATATCGTGTACGGGATAATTGCTGTTCGAACAAGCATATACCCACTTTATGGAACCGACCTTGAAATGCCCCTTGCAGATAGGCATAACTCCCTCCAGAGCTCCGGATTTGCCGAGACAATCAGCCACCTCTGTGGTGCTTACTCGATTCCTTTTGATATAGTCTATAATCTTATCCCTCATGTCTATATGTGTGTTATTATGATTCTGGAATAATCTGCACTTTTCGGCTAATTTCAGACATTAAATTCCGCAATTCTGCATCGGAATCAGCATACGCTATATAAAAACCTATGCGAGCTGCATCATTCTCTGCCTTCTTTATGTAATCTCCGGGCTTGAAATTAAACTCATAATGATGCACGAAAGGAGATTCACGAAGGAACTCCTCGCCACGAATTTCTTTTACTACACCGCCTTCAAACTCTGTATCAAAAAATCGCAGCACTGCACAACGCCCCGGTGGAATAGTCCCAGACTCAGGCAAAGTAACGGCTTGTCCCAATGCAGAATTGACCAGAGCATGGTAATTATCACAGCCGGACATAAGCGGAACAATGTCAGACGAAATCATATTACCACCGCCTCTGGCTGCAATCTCAATAAGCCAGAACTGACCATCTGCATACTTATATTCTGCATGGGTCAGAGTCCCGTCCGCCAGCCCGGAAGCGTGGACGAAAGCATCATTGGTCTCTGTTAACTTTTCGTAATCGTAGTTGGGATTTGTATGAGAAAAATACAGTTCATAGGCAATATTCTCATTAAAGTCATAATGTTTTTTCTCAGATATTGCCAATGTCTTATGAATACCGTCTATCACGATACCATCAACGGTAAACTCACACCCCTGAATATACCGCTCTAAAATTACCTGCTTTTCCTGTTTTGAAAAAGCCATACTGCTTTCAAAACAAGATGAAATATCATCGAGAGATTTTATCGTATAAACCCCTCTGCTGCTGTTAGCATCCAAGGGCTTCATGATGAGTGGCGCCCCGTACTGCTTGTAAAAATCAACGGCTTCCTCTACGGTCGAGCATTTTTTACTTGGCGGGGACGGCAAACCGTTCTGTTCAGAAAAACGCCTCATCATGCTCTTATTCGTGTACAATGCAGCATTCTCCACTCCCAGAGAAGGAAGTGAGAGAGCATCTGCGATATAGGCCACGGTCGGCATTGCTATATCACATTCCTCAGAGAGAACAGCGTCAATACTATACTTCTTGGCAATAGAAAGACAACTTTCCTTATCCAAAATGTCGACAACCTCAGAATAATCAGCATAGGGGAAAGCCGGAGAGTCCGGGTACAAGTTCACCACCAGTGAACTATACCCCATTTCCCTAATCTTTTTCAGAATAGGAATTTGCCAGCGACTACCGGCAATAACCATAATTAAAGGCGTTTTCATTTGCGTAGTAACAAGTTGATAATGGAAGCTGTTTCGTCACAACTCAACTCATGGTGAAGTGGCAGGCAGATGACTTGGTCAGCAAGACGGGTTGCCACCGGCAAATTGGCCGACGTAGCACTCGGCATCCCACGATAAGTAGAGAAAGTGGAAATGAGGGGGTAGAAATACCGGCGCCCGAGAATGTCATGCTCTTTGAGGCGGAAGTACAGAGAATCGCGAGATTCGCCGTATTCTTCCTCATTCACAAACACGGGAAAGTATGAATAGTTGTGAGTAACGCCAGGGATATCCTCCATGATACGCAGACCTGGCACATCGCGAAGGGAAGCGCGGTACTGCTCTGCCACCTTACGGCGAGATTCGATAGCGGCATCCACATAGCGAAGGCTCAGCAGACCATATGCCGCACGAACTTCATCCATCTTGCTGTTGATGCCGGGGGCAACTACCTCGGTCTCACCGGAAAAACCGAAGTTCTTGAGGTAGTCAATGCGCTGTTTCATAGCGGCATCGTGGCAGACAAGAGCACCTCCCTCGATGGTGTTATAGGTCTTAGTGGCGTGGAAGGAGAGGGTGCTGATATCACCGGCCTTGAGGATGCTCTCGCCATTCACCCGCACGCCGAAGGCATGGGCAGCATCATAGATGACCTTAAGGCCGTATTTATCGGCAATCGCCTGAATTCGCTCGGTATCGCAGGGGGTACCATAGACATGCACAGGCATGATGGCAGTGGTATGCGGAGTGATGGCGGCCTCTATCTTATCCGGATCGAGATTACCGGTGATAGGGTCGACATCCACAAAAACGGGCTTGATGCCATTCCACCATATGGAGTGAGTGGTTGCCACAAAGCTGTAAGGCGTGGTGATGACCTCGCCGGTAATACGAAGGGCCTGCAGCGCTGTGATAAGCGGCAGGGTGCCATTCGTAAACAGGCTGATATAAGGCACACCGAGGTACTCAGCCAGAGCTTTCTCCAGCTCCTGGTGGTAGTGCCCGTTATTGGTAATCCTCTTGCGCTGCCAGATATCTTCCAGAAGTTTGTGGAACTCCTCCAGCGGAGGAAGCAGAGGTGAGGTTACTGTAATCATTTTTGATAAAATAAATGGTTGGATTATATGCCTCGGACGACTGCGTATTCGTAATCTAACAGAGAAACGGCAATCTGATTTCTGAACTGCCCCCCCTTGAACACGGAATGTCTCAACAGCCCTTCCTCCTTAAACCCGAGCTTTTCAAATGTTTTGCGAGATGCGATGTTGTCCTCGAGTATGAGAGCAGTGATGCGGTGCATACCAAGTTCCAGAAATGCATAATCCAGCATCAATCGGATAGCCGCTGTCCCATAGCCTTTTCCATGAAAGGCTCGTTCTCCTATCAGTATTCCAATTTCCGCGGACTTGTATGTGTTGTTGATTTTTGAAAGGTAAACATTACCTATATGCTGGTGCGTTTCCTTGTCGCATACTGCGAGTTTTATACCATTCTTACCGTTGATAGCATCTTCTATCCACTTTTTTTCATATGCCTGGGAAACGAAATATTTCTGGGAGCCAAGTAGTGGCCACAGGGATTCGTCCTTGCGCCAGTGTATGGTTGTCTTGAAGTCGTCAGGCTCAAAGGCTCTAAGATATACTTTATCCATGTGTTATTATTGTTTCGATAATTTTTTGCATGTCGCTCTGCGTATACCGCTGATCTATAGGAATTGGAATAAGCTGGTTAACAAGCATGCTCTCAGTTTCGTCGAGGCGGTCATCCAAGCCTGGCCAGTATGTTGCAACAAATATTCTGTTTTCTATTAATTTCTTTCTTAATGTCTTACTATTCGTTAAATAGGGGTAGATCAGAGGGACCGCCATGTCGTCGATATCTGCATTGAATGAGTTGTTCTGCTTTAATTTTTCATGCAAATAAAGATAGTTATCTCTTCTCGCCTTACGTGCCGAGTTGTAGTCGATACTGTCAAGTAAACGGGTTGTCAACCGAGACATGAGGCGGATAGGCTGATTCGCTAAATCGCGGGAGTTCTTGCAGAAGTCTGCATAGCCTGCCTCGGGGCCTTGTTCGATACGTATGAGAAGGTGTGAGACGCGGTGCTGAGAATCGTCTTGCTCTAACTCTACATTTTGCAGACAATCAGTATAAAGGAATCCCCCATCGGGCACCCCGAAAAACTTTCGCGGGGAATAGAATGTATCTGTTCCTATCGCTGGCGGGGCGTAAAAGGCTTGGGCGTTATCGATGATGGCTTGGCTTCCATATCGCTGAACTACTTCGTTGACAACTGCTTGTTTTATTCCGAAATAATTTGTATACAGGAATGCTTCGTTTTCTTTTAGAACAGGGTACTCTGTTGGTTCCAGATCTTGATTAATCCGGTAAAGAGTATAGGTAATGCCTAGCTGTTCAATGGTGTCTCTGACAACGTTGCATGTGTAGATAGGCACATATATATTTTTGTATGCTCGCGCGCGCAAAATGTACTCCAAGCAATGGCGCGCAGAATTAAGAGGTAGTGCGTCTGGGTGATAATTTTGCCCAAACGCCAACTCAAGTTCGAAGTATCCACCTATTGCACTGTTTGACATAGAGTCAATGATTAGGGTTTGGAGTACATATCCTCGTAGTACTTTTCGTATTCACCGGAGGTGATGTTATCCATCCACTCCTGGTTGTCGAGATACCAGCGCACGGTCTTTTCTATGCCTTCCTCGAACTGGAGAGAGGGTTCCCAGCCCAGCTCGTTTTTGAGCTTGGTGGAGTCGATTGCGTAGCGCAGGTCGTGCCCGGCGCGGTCGGTCACATAGGTGATGAGCTTTTCGCTGGTGCCTTCCGGGTTGCCGAGCAGGCGGTCCACGGTCTTGATGACCACCTTCACGATGTCGATATTCTTCCATTCATTGAAGCCGCCGATGTTGTAGGTATCGCCGGTCTTGCCCTGGTGGAAGATGACATCGATGGCGCGGGCGTGGTCGACCACGTAGAGCCAGTCACGCACGTTCTCACCCTTGCCATAGACGGGCAGAGGTTTGCCGTGGCGGATATTGTTGATGAAAAGGGGGATGAGCTTTTCCGGGAACTGGTAGGGGCCGTAGTTGTTGGAGCAGTTGGTCACCAGGGTGGGCATGCCGTAGGTGTCGTGGTAGGCGCGCACGAAGTGGTCGCTGCCGGCTTTGGAGGCGCTGTAGGGGCTGTGCGGGTTGTATTTGGTGGTCTCCAGGAAGAATTCGCTTCCGTAGGGGGCGGAGCCTTCGGGTTTGTCGAGCTCCAGCGCGCCGTATACCTCATCGGTGGAGATGTGGTAGAAGCGCGTGCCCTCCCAGTTGCCGTTCCAGTACTGGCGGGCAGCCTGCAGCAGACTCAGTGTGCCCATCACGTTGGTGCGGGCAAAGGTGAAGGGGTCTTTGATGGAGCGATCCACGTGGCTTTCGGCTGCCAGGTGAATCACGCCGTCGATATCGTACTCCTGCATGAGGGCGCACATCTTATCAAAATCGCAGATATCAGCCTTCACGAAGGTGTAGTTCGGCTTGTCTTCGATGTCCCTGAGGTTGGCAAGGTTGCCTGCGTAGGTGAGGGCATCGAGGTTGATGATTTTGTACTCCGGGTACTTGTTGACGAAGAGGCGAACTACATGAGAGCCGATGAAGCCCGCTCCGCCAGTGATGAGAATATTTTTCATGAAGGGAGGACTATTTAAGAAGTTCCAGCAGACGCTGCCCGTAGGGGTTTTTTCTCATAGGTTCTGCTACTTCGCGCAGTTTCTCTGCGCTAAGCCAACCGTTGCGGTAGGCAATGGCCTCCAGACAGGCAATCACAAAGCCCTGGCGTTTCTGCAAGACTTCCACAAAGGTGGAGGCTTCGCTAAGGGAATCGTGGGTGCCGGTGTCGAGCCAGGCAAATCCATGCCCCATGAGCTCAATTTTAAGAATTTTTCGTTTCAGGAATTCCTGGTTAACGGAGGTAATTTCGAGCTCACCCCGAGCTGAGGGAGTTACGTTTTCTGCGATGCGGATTACCTCATTAGGGTAGAAATAGAGCCCGACTACTGCATAATTAGATTTGGGATTCTGGGGCTTTTCTTCAATGGAAAGGCAATTTCCTTCCTGGTCAAACTCTGCAACGCCGAAGCTTGAAGCGTCATTCACCCAGTAACCAAATATGGTGGCACAGCGTTCATGCTCCGCTCGGTATACAGCGCGGTGCAGCATGTTGACAAGCCCGCTGCCAAAGAAGATGTTGTCTCCTAATACCAGGCATACATCATCCCCCCCGATAAATTCCTTGCCGATGATGAAGGCTTGGGCCAGACCATCGGGGCTGGGTTGTTCGGCATAGGTGAAGTTGACGCCATAGTCGCTGCCGTCGCCCAGAAGACGCTGGAAACCGGGCAGGTCCTGCGGTGTGGAGATGATGAGGATATCCCGGATGCCAGCCAGCATGAGCACCGAGATGGGGTAGTACACCATCGGTTTGTCAAAGACGGGGAGCAACTGCTTGCTGACGCCCTTGGTGATGGGGTAGAGACGAGTGCCGGAGCCGCCTGCTAGAACGATGCCTTTCATGGGATGAAGAGGGTGCGGTTGACTACTCTGCCAGTATACTCCTGGCGCTATATGGTGTAAAGCTTTTTTGTTGAAAGAAAGGAAAAGACCTGCAAGTTGAACTTGCAGGTCTTTTGTATGCTCGAAGGGGGACTCGAACCCCCACGGGTCTCCCCATTAGATCCTTAGTCTAACGCGTCTACCAATTCCGCCATCCGAGCATTGGTTTCGCACTGGGTGCGGGGCGAATATACACCACACGCCGGCGCATTGCAAGACTTTTTTTGCGGAAATTAGAAAAAATTATTGTTTTCTGCCACGATAGGCGCCGTTTTTATCGTAAAAGCGGCCATTTTCCTGGCGTCCCTGGTAGGAACCGGTCTTGTCGTAGAAGCGGCCGTTTTCCTGGCGTCCCTGGTAGGAGCCGGTCTTATCATAGAATCGGCCGTTTTCCACGCGTCCCTGGTAGGCGCCGGTTTTATCGTAGAAGCGGCCGTTTTCCATGCGCCCCTGGTAGGAGCCGTTTTTATCGTAGAAGCGTTTGTTGCCGCGGGAGTCGGTTTCGCTGCGGCCCTGGTAGGAGCCGGTGTGGTCGTAGTAGCTTTCGGCCAGCGCGGGCAGCAGGCTGAGGGCCAGCAGAATGATGAGTGCCTGTTTCATGGTGCTTATTTAACGGTTGCGGTGGTTTCTCCTCTGGCCAGTCGGATGCGCAATTCATCCCCCGGGTGCAGGGCGGCGGCATCGCGCGCCAGTTTGCCATCTGCCGTGCTTACCAGGGCAAAGCCGCGGTCGAGTGCGTTTTGCGGGCTGGCGGCTTCCAGACGGGCGGTCAGGGTAGCGAGGCGGGCGCGCTGGGCAGCCAGGCGGGTGTGCAGGGTGGTGGTGAGGGTTTTCCGGTGGTGCTGCAGGGTGGCAGCGGCGTGGTCGATGTGGCGCAGCACGGCGTTGGCGGAAAGGCGGGCTTTGCACACGGCCAGGCGGTTTCGCTCCTGCTGCAGGCGGGTCTGCAGGGCGGTGTGCAGGTCCTCGGCCAGGGTGTCGAGCTGCTGCTGGTAGGGAGCCAGCAGCTCCAGCGGGGTTCCCAGCCGGCTTTGCTGCACGACCTTGAGCCGCAGGTGGGCCATTTGCAGGCTGCGGGTGAGCTGGTGGCGCAGTTGCTGCGCGGTGCTGCCCAGCCAGGCGCGCAGCTCGGCGGCATCTGGCGTGGTAAGCTCAATGGCTGCGGTCGGGGTGGGGGCTCGCAAATCGGCCACAAAGTCGGCTATGGTAAAATCGGTCTCGTGCCCCACGGCGGAAACCACTGGTATGGGGCAGGCGGCTATGGCGCGCGCCAGCACTTCTTCGTTGAAGCACCACAGGTCTTCCAGACTGCCACCACCGCGGGCGATGATGATGTAGTCCACCTCGGGGAGTTTGTAGCGGGTGGGGGTGCCCAGCTGCTCCAGCGCGCGGGCGATGCCCAGCTCGGCGCCTTTGCCTTGCACCTGCACCGGGTAGAGATAGGCCTTTATCCATGGGGCGCGTTGTTCCAGGCGGTGGCGCATGTCCTGGATGACGGCGCCTGTGGCGCTGGTGACCAGGGCGACGCTTTGCGGGAATCGCGGTATGGGGCGTTTGCGCGCGGTGTCGAAAAGCCCCTCGGCGGCCAGCCGGGCTTTCAGAGCTTCAAACTGCTGCTGCAGGGTGCCTATGCCGGCTTCCCTGACGGAATCGACGATGAATTGCAGCGAGCCTCGCCCTTCCCACACGGTGGCTTTGCCGCGCAGTTCTACGAGCATGCCTTCGCGCAGCCGCATCCGCAGACTGCGCGCGCGAAAGGCATACAGGGCGCATTGCAGCTGGCAGTGCGCATCCTTGAGGGTAAAGTAGATGTGGCCGCTGCTGGCGGGTTTGCAGGAGCCGATTTCGCCCACCACGCATTGCTCGCCCACGTTGACCTCCACGGTCTGCTTCAGCCGGCAGACTAGTTCTGTTACCGAAAGAGGCATTTACCGCTGGTTGGGGTCCTGCCAGGCGGGGTCAAAGCCCTTGGCGTAGGTGAAGAGGTCGCGGTGGATATACTCGTAGTAGGTTTCGCGGGCTTCGTCATCCAGTTTGTACCAGATGGCCACGTTGAGGGCGCGTGCGACCTTCTGCATCATCTTGAGGGTGAGTTCGCGACCCTGGCGGGCTTTCTGCACCTGCTTGTGGGTGAGCTGCTCGGTGGAGACGCTGACCAGGTCGTGATTATCCAGCCCCCAGTATTGCATGATGGAGTCAATACGCTGGGTGCCGTGGTTGAGTTCATTGAGTTCGTTCATCTTTAAGGATAATATGGTTGTTATACAGGGTGGGTAGTTGAAAAACGATCAGAGCCCCGGGATGTGGCGCACGTAGAAGCCGCCGCAGGGGCGGGATTCGGTGTACCAGCGGGGGCCGACTCCGCGGCTGGTGCCGGTGGTGTCAAAGCGCATGCCCGCAATCATGAGGAACACGTGGCCGCGCTTGGCGTAGACGGTGAGCCATTTGCCGAATCCGGGGTGCCCCCATTTCAGGAATTCACCGGAGGAGGGGAATTTCTCCTTCTGGAGCATGCCGCACTCGTGCAGCACGAAGGCTACGGAGCCGGAGCAATCGTAGGCGGAGTCATAGTGTTTGCCGTGGCCGCCGCCCAGGCGGTAGGGCTTGCCGATGATTTTGTTGCCGGCGGCAATGGCTTTCTTAATACGTGCAGGGGCTTTGTGGGGTACTGTTACCCTGCCGTTGCGCAGCTTTTTGGGGGTATAGCCCTTGTGGTACACGTATTTGGGCGTGCGGGCATCGCTGTTGAGCTGCTGCTGGCAGCCGTGGAATCCCAGCGCCAGTAGTAGAACAAGAAAGATGGAAAGGATTCTGTTCATGCGAGGCATTATTATATTGTATTTTAGCACAGAACCCGGGTTTGACAAGCTGAAAACAGGCAGAAAGGGAGGAAAAATGCCGCCGCAGCCCCTGAAAGCAGGGAATCTGCAGCGGCATGTTGGTAAATCAGAGCATTTATTTTACACGAGGCCCTGGGCAATCATGGAATCTGCCACCTTCACGAAGCCGGCGATGTTGGCGCCAGCCACATAGTTGGTGAAGGTATCGGTGCAGTCCTTGGAGTACTCGCGGGCGTGGTTGTAGGCATTTTCATGAATGTTCTTCATGATGCTGAACAACTTGGCGTCCACTTCCTCGCTGCTCCAGCTCAGGCGCATGCTGTTCTGGCTCATTTCGAGACCGGAGGTGGCCACGCCGCCAGCGTTTGCAGCCTTGGCCGGGCCGTAGAGAATCTTGGCGGCCAGGTAGTTATTGATACCTTCCAGGTCGGTGGGCATGTTGGCGCCTTCGGCCACGAGCATGCAGCCGTTCTTGATGAGGGTGGCGGCTTCTGCACCGTTGATTTCGTTCTGCGTGGCGCAGGGGAAGGCGCAGTCGCAGGGCACGCCCCAGGGGCGCTGGCCTTCGAAGTACTGGGCGCTCTTGAAGGCATCGGCGTATTCCTTGATGCGACCGCGACGCACATTCTTGAGCTCCATAATCCAGGCAAGCTTTTCAGCATTGATGCCTTCGGGGTCGTAGATGTAGCCGTTGGAGTCGGACATGGTTACGGCCTTGGCACCCAGCTGGTTGAGCTTCTGCACCAGGTACTGGGCCACGTTGCCGGAGCCGGAAACCACGCAGACCTTGCCCGCGAGGTCATCGTTGCGGGTGGCGAGCATGTTCTGGGCAAAGTAGACCGTGCCGTAGCCGGTGGCCTCCGGGCGGATGAGGGAGCCGCCCCAGTTGAGGGACTTGCCGGTGAGCACGCCGGTGAATTCGTTGCGCAGGCGCTTGTACTGGCCGTAGAAATAGCCGATTTCGCGGGCGCCCACACCGATATCGCCGGCGGGAACGTCGGTATCCGCGCCGATGTGGCGGTAGAGTTCGGTCATGAAGCTCTGGCAGAAGCGCATGACTTCGGCATCGCTCTTGCCCTTGGGGTCAAAATCGGCGCCGCCCTTGCCACCACCCATGGGCAGGGTGGTGAGGGAGTTCTTGAAAATCTGCTCGAACCCGAGGAATTTGAGGATACCCAGGTTCACGGAGGGGTGGAAGCGCAGGCCGCCCTTGTACGGGCCGATGGCGCTGTTGAACTGCACGCGGTAGCCGCGGTTCACGTGGATTTTGCCAGCGTCATCCTGCCACGGCACGCGGAAGATGATGGTGCGTTCCGGCTCGACGATACGCTCGAGAATGCAATTGTCTTCGTACTTTTTGTTGGCGGAAAGTACAGGTTCAATGGTGGAAATAACCTCCTGTACAGCCTGGAGGAACTCGGGTTCATGCGCGTTCTTGGCGCGCACCTGTTCCAGCACTCGTGTTGTGTAATCAGACATAAATGTATGGGCTTGTCTGGGTTGCCCGGCTCCGGCCCGTTCGGCTGGTGCCGTGGTCAGACGCGCGCATTATACCAAAAAGTTCCCGTTTGCAAAGTCTTTTTTCAGAAAAATTGCTAAACAGCTATGCGTGTTCGCGCAACAGCCCGCATTCCTGCAGCTCTTTTGCCAGTTCCTGCACGTCATCCAGCGGGAATAAATCCGAGCTGATGGTGATGCGGGTTTCGCCCGCGCAGAGGTCGATGCTGCAACTCTCTGTGCCGGGGGTGCTGGTTTCGCGCAGGGTGGCTGTGCCCAGCTCGCTCCATGAGATGCGGGTGCTGCCGGTCAGGGCGCGGCGGGTGACTCCGGTGGCATTCACGGTGATGCGGAGCACGGCGTAGAAGGCTGTCCATATGGGGGTGATGATGGCGGCGGCCACGGCTGTAATCTGCTGCCAGAGGGCATCTTTGCAGCAGAGTACGTAGATGGCGGCGGCCAGTACCATGATGGTGGCGGCGATGTAGAGCTGGGCGTTGGCGCAGCGCAGGGTACGGAAGGTGGGCATGGTGGGCATGGTGTAAAGTGCAGCCCCGCCGTTCGGGGCAGGGCTGCTGGAAAAAATCAGGCCTGGAAGTGGGCTTCGGGTGAGTTGGCCGGCACAATCTTGATTTCCGTGGGGGCCATATCGGTGTAGTCGTTGCCGGGTTTCGGGCGGTACTTCACATCGATGGGCTTCACGAAGCCACCGCGGTAGTAATCTTCCACCGCGCGGGTAATGTATACGGGCAGCTGCATGACTGAGTGCTGGAAGAATTTCTTGGCCACGTGGTGCTGGGTGCGGATGCAACCGTGGGAAAGGCGCTTGCCAGCCACGACCTTGCCGGTGTGCAGGCCTACGCCATCCGGGGTGAAGCGGTGCCAGTAGGGCATGCCTGCGCCCTCGAAGGTGTGGCCTTCGGGCAGGCCGTGGGCCAGGTCGGCGTTGCTGTTGGTCACTTTGCCGTTGGCGTCGATGAACTTACCGTAGCGGCTGGATTTGTGGTCCTCGTTTTTCTCGATGATGCGGAAGACGCCCGTGGGGGTTTCGTGGCCATTGGTGCCGGTGGAGACGGGCCAGTCCATGGCCACACGGCCGTTTACATAGAGGCGGGCGCGCTGCTGCGGAATGCAGATAACCAGCTTGGAGTTGGCGCGGGTAACCTGGCGGAGCAGGGAGTCATCTGCCCAGTGCTCCAGGGTAAGCGGGTATTCCTTGCTGGCGGCAAAGTGCTCGTGCGAACCGGCCGGGTAGCTGTTCACGTAGGTGGGGAGTTCCTTGCCGGGCAGGTTGAGCGGGTTGGGGAGTTGCACGGCCTCGACGGACTGCTGGAACCCGGGCTGTGTGCCAGGCTGTAATCCGGGTTGCAGCCCGGGCTGGAACGGTACGTTGCCGGGGGTGTAAAACTGTTCGTTCTGCGAGCAGGAGGCCAGCAGCAGGGGGAGGAAAGAGAGGGTGATAAGACGCTTCATAATCATTTGGCCGCGGGAATGCGTAGGGTTGTGCCTACCCGGATGGTGTTTGCAGTAGCCGGGGTGAGGCCGTTAATTTGCATGAGGGCGGCAGGCGCCACGCCGTAGCGGCGGGCGATGCCGTATAACGTGTCGCCGGCTTGCACCGTGTGCAGGCCTGGGGTGGTAATGGTGGCTGTGGTGACGGGGGCGGGAGATTTCCCGGCCTTCGGGATGACCAGTGTCTGGCCGATGCGCAGCGGCGCGTTGGCATCGGGCATGCCGTTGGCGGCTACAAGTGCGCGCACTGTTGTGCCGTAGCGGCGTGCCAGTGCGCTGAGGGTATCGCCCTTCTGCACGATGTAGGTGTTGGGCGTTCCGCTGGGCGGGGCCACGCTGGGCTGCTTCTGGGAGGCTACCTTGGGTGCCGGTGCGGGTTTGGGTGCCGGGGATGCTTCCTCTCTGGGGATGGAGGCATCGGGGACTCGCACCGGGGCCGGTGTGGCGTGGTAGTGCTGGCCGGAGCCGGCGTCAATGATGACGTCGTCCTCCATGACCGGAGCTGCCGCATCCTTCCACCAGGTGAAATCCAGACTCCCGTCCTTCACAACGCAGGAGCTGAGCAGCAGCGCGGCTGCCGCACATGCGGGAAGCTGGATTCCGTGGTGGGGGGGCATCATGGCAGGCCGGGGTGGCGGTTATCAGCGGCGGTTCTTCTTGGAGACCGTGGAGGTCTTGCCGGGGATGATAATCTTGGTGCCGGCCTGAACCTTGTTGGCCTGGGCCATGGTCATGTTGTTAGCCTTGAGCAGGGCAGCGAGGGTCACGCCGTTCTTTGCTGCTACCTTGGAGAGCATATCGCCCTTCTTGACCACGTAGGTCGTGCTCACCGGAGTGGGCTTCTCCTTGCTGGCCTTGTAGCCCTTGGGCGTGAAGCGCACCTTGATGATCTGCCCGGGGTGAATGATATCGCCCTTGATGCCAGAGTCCTTGCGAATCTGCGCAATGGTGGTATTGCTGCGTTTGGCGATTTCGTACAGGTTGTCGCCGGGGCGGACCTTGTACACCACAAGTGCGGGTTCGCTGACCTTCTTGATCTTCTTCTGCTGCTTCTTGGAGCTGCTGCTGGTAGTGGTCTTCTTCTTGGGAGTGGAAGTATTAGCAGCAATGGGTGTGGTGGGCGCCGGGGCGGGGGTATTGGCCGTTGTGGGGGTGGACGGCATGGCGTAGGGGTCAAAGTCATCCGCTACGTGGGAATCGACCACCGTGTCATCCGCGGCGATGGCGGGCTGGTTCTGGCTGGTGATGCCGTTGGATACAGCCATGGATTCGCCCGGCTCGGGGGTGGCAAAGTGGTTGCGGTTCATTTCGGGAGTGCGCTCGCCGGCGGGCACCTGGTAGGTGCTGTCGCTCTCGTATACCCAGGGCGGAAGCTCTTCATCGCCAATGGCTACTTCGCTCATGGGCATGGCTTCTTCGTAGCCGAGGGTGTCGCTGTTGTTGCGGAAATAGCGGCAGGAAGAAAGGGTCGCAAGCACGCCGACCCCCAGACAAAGTACAGTAAGGCTTCTCTTCATACGCCGCTACCCTAGCAGAATTGCATGTAAAAAGCAAGCATTTTTCGTGCTTGCGCGCGCATGCGAGAAAAAGCGTCATGTGCGCAAGAAAATTATTTACCTTTGCCTGCCTTTATGGTAGCGTTTGTACGCTAGCTCCCACTCTGCTGCGGAGTTTAAAAACTTAACACACCCATATATCATCATATGAACCTGGAAGGAACAAAGACCGCTAAGAATCTGGCTATCGCCTTTGCTGGCGAGGCTCAGGCCTACACCAAGTACCAGTACTACGCCTCCAAGGCCAAGAAGGATGGCTATGTGCAGATTTCTGAACTGTTTGAGGAGACTGCCCGCAATGAGAAGGAGCACGCCAAGCTCTGGTTCAAGGCTCTGCACGACGGTGGTATTCCCAGCACGATTGAGAACCTGAAGGATGCCGCTGCCGGCGAAAATTACGAGTGGACGGACATGTATGCCACCTTCGCCAAGGAAGCCCGCGAGGAAGGGTTTGAGGAGCTGGCTGTGCTGTTCGATGGCGTGGCTGCTGTAGAAAAGCACCACGAGGAGCGCTACCGCAAGCTGCTGGCCAACATTGAGGGCGGCCTTGTGTTCTCCCGCGATGGCGATGAAATCTGGCAGTGCGGCAACTGCGGCCATATCCAGATTGGCAAGAAGGCCCCGGCTATCTGCCCGGTGTGCGCTCATCCCCAGTCCTACTTCCGCATTGAGGCGGTGAATTATTAATGATTTGCATATCGCCCGCCGCCGGCTTTTCTGGCGGCGGGTGTTTTTTTGCTTATGTGGCAGGCAAATAAGCTGAGTATTATTATACTGTTGATTGGTTTTGCAGCACTGGGTGGGGCATATTGGTATCTGGCCCCGCAGGATGAGCTGCTGGCAAAGCGCGTGCTCTACACGGGCATCTGTGCGCTGCTCTTTGTGGTAGCTGTGGCAAACTGGCTCAGCCTGAAAAAGTGAACCGCGTGTTCAGCGGTAGGTCTTGCAGCGGTTCAGCCAGCCTGCAAGCCAGCGTTTTTCGCCTCGGCTGGCGGGCGAGTTCGCCACGCGGCGGGTAAGCACTGCGGAGGCCGCGCGGGAGAATTCGGCCGTGGCGGCGCGTCCTGTCGGATAGCCCTCCATTTCCTCCAGCACCTGGAGCAACCCCCATCCCTCGCCCCGGTAACGCTCGGTGGGTTTGATTCCCTCGCCTTTGAAATTCACATAGTCCACCAGGCAGTACATTCCCTGGGTGGTGCCTGCCAGGGCTGCATAGCGCTGGCGCACAGCCTCCGGCTGCCGGCTGTGCTGCATCATGCGCCGGAGCGCCAGGTGCGAGCGGGCCATGATGAAGCGGGTCTGGATGTCGATATTGGCGGCCAGCCAGCGGCGCATGGTATCGGCGCGGCCGCTGCGGTCGGCCTCAAAAGCAGCCTTGGTCGGCCAGGGGGCCGGACCATCGAAGCAGCTGGGTACGCTCACGCCCCTGGAGCGGGCAAAGCGCACAAAGCTGGGAAAACTCTCATCGAAGGCTTCCTGCACCCCGGCAGGATACCAGATAAAATGCCCGATGCCCAGCGAGGGAAAAGCCTCGCCCGCATTCCAGGAAACGAGACCCTGCACGCTGCCGGCACATTCATTTTTCCAGATGCGCTGGCCGAGCTCGCGGGTATTCACCTGGTGGGCGGCAGTGGGGGCATTCCGGGGTGTGGTCTGGGAGGCGCAGGAAACCAGAGTCAGCGCCAGCAGGGGAAGTAGCAGAAATCTCATGTATGCCATTTTACCACGTATCCGGGGGGAGTAAAGCTCGCTTTCTGGCTGTAGGTGAACTTTTGTGTGTAAAAAATCTGCCTTTATGCTTGACACGCTGGCTGCCCTGTGGTACATTTCCGCACCGCCATGCGCTCAGAGTGCTATGTATCACGGCACTGCGCGGGCAGAAACAACCGAAATTATACATTTTTAGATATGGTAGCAATCCGTCTTAACCGTCAGGGGTCCAAGGACCGTCCTTTCTACAAGATCGTTGTCGTTGACAGCCGTGCTCGCCGCGATGGCGATTTCATCGAGCAGGTGGGTACTTACAACCCCATGGCTGAAGGTGAGAACTACACGCTGAACCTGGAGAGCGTGGACAAGTGGATCGCCAACGGTGCCCAGCCCTCCGAGACTGTGGCCTCCATCATCAAGAAGGTTCGCGCCGCCAAGGCCTAAGCTTCTTACCAGAAACCTTTCACACAGGTTGTTTCAGAACGCGCCCCGGTGCTGCAAGGCATCGGGGCCGTTCTGCGTATCGGGGGGGGGGAGGTCAGGCGGATTTTTACATCCAGCGGAACCATTGGTAAATGAAGCGGAGCAGGCCGCCTATGCTGTAGCGGGTGGCTGTTGCGGAGTGCCACAGGATTTTGTACACAGGCATGGCCAGCAGCATGAGCATGGCCAGCACGGTGCTGCGCGTGCGCGAGGGGCTGGTGATTTCGTGATACTCCCTTCCGAAAAGCACAATGAGCTCAAAGGTGGCAAGGGTACAGGTGAGGAACAGGGCGCAGAGGGTGGCAACGGGGGCAGCGCTCGTGAGCCAGCAGGTAAGCGCTGCGCCAGCCCCTCCCGCCAGGGTGAAGAGGCAGCAGAGCTGCCATTGGTAGAGGCGCTCCGGCCAGCAGTGAAGCACCAGCGCCGCCGCGGTGAAATAGCACAGTGGACCTGCCGTCACCTGCCAGACAAGTGCTGCGCCCACCAGGGAGAAGCCGCCCAGGCAGAGCCCGGCGCTTATTGCCGCCGCTGCAAGCAGGAGGAGAATGGCGCCGCTGGTCAGCGCGTGTTCCAGCAGGTAGGCCGTGGTGACCAGGAGCAGGAATACAAGCGGCATGATGAGGTAGTGTTGCAGTATCCACTCCTGCAATTCCGGCATCTGGGCTGCGATGCAGCCGCTGGCGGCGGTCAGCAGCACGATGGCAGCACAGCCGAGATGAGCCAATGGGGTATGGGGAGAATTCATGGTCTGGGGAGAAGTTCTGCGGCTCTGGCGCGGGCAATTTTTCCAGTCCCGGTGCGGGGCAGCAGGCAGCGGTGCAGCAATTGCGGCTGGTGGTAGCGCGGCAGCGTGGCGCAGGCATCGCGCAGGCGGGATTCATCGCCGGCATCGCCCTCCCAGAGCAGGGCGACACTCTGCCCCAGCACTGGGTGGGGGCAGGGGAGCGCCACGACCTGTAGTCCGGTCCGGGCGTGCAGATGGCGCTCAATATCCTCCGCCTGGATTTTGACGCCGCCGGAATTGATGACTGCATCCACGCGCCCCAGAATGCGGAAGCGGCCATCGGGGGCGATTTCTGCCAGGTCATTGGTGGTTAATTGGCTGATACCCAGGTAGGGCACGCTGATTTGCAGGGTGCCGCCCGGGGTGAGCGACAGGCTGACGCCCGGCAGCGGGGTGTAGAGCGGGCTGCGCCGGGGGCCATTGGCTGCGCGCAGGGCGATGTGGGAGAGGGTTTCGGTCATGCCATAGGAGGTGAACACCTGGCAGGGAAGTGCCTGGAGCTGTGCCTCCAGCGCCGGGTCTACAAAGCCGCCGCCCAGTAGCAGGATGCGCACGCGGGAGAGTTGCTCCGCGCCGCCCGGCTTCGAAAGGGTACTGGCTACCTGCATGGGTACCAGCGGGGCAAAATCGATGTCGGCATCCAGATTGGCCAGCGGGGTGGAGCTGGGTTCAGCGGTAACAAGATTCAGCCCGCCGACCAGGGCGCGTACCACCATCATCTGCCCCGCAATGTAGCGCAGCGGCAGGCAGAGCAGCGCGCTCTGGCCCCGCTGCAGGTCAAAAGCCCGGCAGGTGGCAGCTGCGCTGGCGCGCATGGCTGCCTTGGTGGCATGCAGGCATTTGGGGGTACCGGTGGAACCGCTGGTGTGCAGTGGCATGGTGGGCTCGGGGCTCCACCATTTCTCAAGAAACGCCGCCAGTTCTGCGCGTATGCCTGTTTTTCCCTGTCGCCAGGCTGGCAGGGTGGCGGGGGTGATGGTGCAGCCATCGATGCTGATGGCGTGGGGAGGCATGGCTTATTTCCGGGTGGCGGCTCGCTGGGTGGTGACCACCTCGCGCAGGCAGCGCAGCAGCTCGATGCGGCCGTTGGCCAGCACCGGCTCGGCGCAGAGCGCCAGGCGGCATTGCGCGGCACGTTGCAGGGTGGTGACGGTGGCGGCGGTATCGCGCACCATGGTGCCGGAGGTGGCCATGGCGGGGAAGTGCCCCTCAAATTCATCGCGGCTTTCCACGGCGATGATGACGCCCAGCGGTTCGAGCGCGCGCGGCATCCAGGCGCGCATGCTGGCGGTGCTCAGCTGGATATCGCACCCGGCTTTGAGCGCGGCCATGAGCGCAATGGAGAGGTCGATATCGCTGGTGGCTTTTTCGGCGCGGATGCAGAGGGAAAGCGGACGGTAGCTCAGTGTGGTGCGGAAGGCCGGGCTTTCATCCAACACGCGGGCGGTGCCGAATTCGTTTTCCCACCAGTAGCCGATGGAGTCTGCCGCAGAGGAGAGGCGGGTGGTGTCATCCGGTCCGGGTTTTGGGGAAAGGGATTCCCAGGGGGTGAAGGCCAGGTTGCGCTGGGTGCCGCGGTGCTGCGGGCGGGCTACCTCCTGCCACTGGCAGAGGGCGGTGAGGAAATTGTTGCCGCCGCTCATGGGGGCTGTGATTTGCCAGCCGATGCGCGGGCGCACGCCGGGGCGGTGCAGCGGGCAGCAGTTGATGCTTACCTGGCTGGCGGAGGTCAGGCGGCTCCAGAGCTCGATTTCCTGCTTATCGCGGGAATAGATACCCACGGTGAGCTCCTGCGATTGTTTGCGCTGGATGCGGCCTGCTTCCTCGGTGCTTTCCACGCGGATGAGGCCGATAACGGGTACATTGTGCACCGCCTGGGCAAAGGCGCTGCCGGGTTTCACGCCGACGCGCACGCCGGGAGTCCACACCAGCGAGCCGATTTCGGCAGTGGAGGGCGCCACGAGCCAGGCCTCGTTGGGGCCGAGCTGCGAGAGCATGAAGCGCTGGTCATCGTTGAGCGGGCGTCCCATGGGACCGATATCCACGCCTTCCATCCACCCGGGCTGGGCGGTGATGCTGGAAACGGCATCGCGCAGGGCATTCATGAAATGCTGGTTGTCATACACCTCGGCATGCACATAGAGGAGGTGCGGCATGGCTGGGTTCTGGCCGGCGCGGGTGAAGAGCACGCGTGTGATATCGCGGATAGCCTGTGCCCAGTCGCCCTGGGAGGAAAGGTAGATGCTGCTGCAACCTCCGGTGCCGCCCAGCACCGGGCGTCCCTCGGCCGTGGCGGCCATTTCGTAGGTGTGCTTGGCGCTGCCGTGGTAGATAAGGCCGTTGACCCGCTCGCTGCTGAGCAGCTTGTGGGCAATCTGGTTATCCAGGCAGGGCAGCATCTGCAAACGCGGGAAGGTGAAGCCGGCCTCGTTCAGCAGCTGGGTAAGCGTTTCTGCCAGCAGAACGGTGTGTGCCGAGGGCTTGTAGATGATGGCGTTGCCGGTGACCCAGGCGGCGGTGATGCCCGCCACGGCTTCCTCCAGCGGGTGAACACGGCTGGGCGCTACGGTCACAACACCCAGCGGGGTGGGCACGGTGCCGTCCATAAGCCCCTCCTGCACGATGCTGCGCTCGTAGAAACGGCAGGAATCGATGGCATTGGTGATTTCCAGATCCGCTTCTTCCAGCGTGAAGCCGGCATCGCGCACCAGCAGGGAGATGAACTCGGTGCTGCGCTTTTCCAGCAGGCGGGCTGCCTGCAGCAGGTGAATGCGGCGCTCTTCCTGCGTGGGCGGCATCTGCACGGCTTCGCGCGCGGCGGTGTCGAGCACCTTGCTTACCATGTTGAAATCTGCCGAGAAATAGCGGTAATCCTCCATGCCGGGGGCGGTCAGCGAACGGCTGATGCAGAGCAGGGCGGATTCTACCTCCTCCCCGTTCACGCGCAGCGGAATCTGTTTCTGCGGGCGTTCGACTTCTTCTGCCGCGGCGCGGTGCAAGGCGTCCATGCGGGCGCGGTCGGCAATGCCGGTGATGCGGGTGAAGGCGTAGGAGCCATCTGCTCCGGGGAGTTCGCGGGCTTGTTCCTCGCGGCCGCTCAGGGATGCCAGGAAATGCTGGCGCATGCGTCCCCAGCCCATGGAATTGGGTTCCAGCTCGCCACCGGAAGCCAGAATACCCTCCGGGCGTCCCAGTTCCTGCACCAGCGAAAGCAGGTAGGATTCAAAACCGGCTTCCCCGCCCTCGGTGGTCACACCGGTGGTCAGCAGTATCTGGGCGCCGGTCTTGGCCAGCAGGCGTCCCGTGTGGTTGCAAAGACCGGATATGAAGCAGAACTGCGGGTTGCCTTCGCGCCCGGCGCGGCCCCAGCTGAGCAGGCCGTAGGCGATGTCAAAGAGGTTGTGGGTGCCGACTACGGGCGTGAGCACCTTTTCCCGTGTGCTCATGGCAGTGGAGATGAGCTGCTTGTAGCGGGCTTCCGTTTCATTTTTGCTGCGGCAGACCTCGTTGGCGGCTCCGTGAACGTAGGTGATTTCCTGCTCATCATCCAGGTGGCTGCCTTTGACCAGGAGAACCTTGAGCGGGGCGGCACCCTTGGCGGCGCGGGCGGTGGCCCATTCGGTCATTTCGCGCAGCAGGGCAGGGCTGCCTTTCAGGTAGGCCGGGATTTCCAGCGCGGCATCTGCCTTGTAGAGGGCTGATCCCGCCATGGCCAGTCGGAAGGCCTCGGCCACGATGTTCATGGTGGTGGAAAGACCGCTTTCCACCAGGATGGGGCGCGGGGTGCTGCTCTGCACAGAGAGCTTGAGCAGCGGTCGCAGGCGTTCCGCCAGCGCCTTGGCACCGGCTTCGGGGGAATAGGGATTGAGCCCGGGGCAGAGTCGCCAGGGTTGGATGACGACGCCCACGCCATCCTGCTTGGTGAGGATGGCTTCCAGGTGCTTGTAGTATTTCTCTGCGCTCTTCTGGCCGAATACCTGGGGCACCAGCGGGTTGAGTGCCAGGGTGAGACCGTCCTTGGCGCACTCGCGCACGCGCTTGGCGACTTTGTCTGCCAGCGTGGGCAGGGTGAGTTCGCCGAAGGTGGAGCGGAAGATGCGCTGCACTTCTGCAATGGCGGCCCCCTGCATGCTGCGGGCTGCCATGGCGGCAGCTTTGAAACGCAGTTTGCTTACGGTGCTGAAAATGGCTGGCACGCCACCGTGTTCCGCCAGCAGACGGCGCAGGTTTTCGGCCTGTTCTGCGGGGTCGGTGACATGGAAGACGCTGCCGCAGAGTTCCTGCACAAAGGCGAGGTTCTTTTTATCTGTGGCCAGGCGCGAGAGCGCAGAAATGAGGGTTCTCTCATCGGAACGGATGCTTTTCAGCGAGGCGAGCAGGAGCTCCTGGGCTAAATCGGCAGAGTGTTGCGCCAGGGTGCGATCATCCCATTTGCGCCGCTTTGCTTCTGCCAGTTGTGCCTGTATATCCAGTTCCGCCATAAGATGCCCCATTCTACCCTGCCAGCCTGGCGCTGGCAAGTGAAAAATATGACTTGCAGCAGACTATGTGGTCCTTACATTTCATCCCACTTAATCTGGCCGGGCAGCAGTTCGCTGATGAGCTTGCGCAGACGCTTGTCGGCTTCTTCCTCTGTCACCCCGATTTCAGGAGCCCAGCACGTGCCTGCCTGAAAATAGGCCCAGCTCTGCACTTTGCCCTGGATGCAGCGGTCAAGAATATCCTGAATATTGCGCCCCATGTGACTATGGGCCATGGCTCCATTCCCGATAAACAGGTAGTAGTGGATATAGTGCAGGTCGATTCTCCGCTCCTGCCTGGTGGGGAGTTTGGAGGAGAGGCGGGTCATCTTGAGGGTGCGCCCATCTGCCAGCTGAAGCTCGCTGACCTGCCCCTGTACGTTGATATGCCCCTGGGCGGGTAGGCAGACTTCCGGGCGGTGAATGGAATTATTCATCTCCTGCCCGGAAAAGACGATGGAAACCTCTACGGCTGGTTTCTGCTCCTCCCACGGCACCCGCTTTACGGAGGTGTACCTCGCTTTGCTGAAGCGGGTATCCGCCGCCAGAATCTTGCGCTCGGCTTCACTCTCCTGCACTTTGTAGCCGTTCCAGCCCTCCAGCGTGTGACCTTCCGGCAGGATATCGCTGATGCTGGGGCTGGCCAGCTCCGGGTTTTCGGGGAGCAGGAAAATGCCTGCCAGCAACAGGCTCAGCAGCATGGCGGGTAGAAAGGCGAGACTGGTGCGTTTCATCGGGCGTCCTCCTTTCCGGTAGTGGCTGTCTGGGTGCGGGTAATGACGCGGCGGCGTTTCAGGAAGGGAATTTCCCCTGCCAGCAGACTGTGAATAAGGGTAAGCCCCAGCAGACTGGCCGGGAAGAAGAAGAGAAGTCCGGACCAGTCGTGCCAGGTCTTGGAAGCAAACACGGGATTGATGTATTCTGCGCAGATGAAGATGCTGGCGACGCGGAATGCATTGGCCGCAATGGCAAGGGGAATAGCACTTGCTGCGAGGGTGGCTCGTTTCCAGAGCGGTAATTTATCTGCCATGTAGCCCCAGGCCGTGGAAATCATGATGAGGGCCATGAGCGAACGCATGCCGGAGCATCCACCCGCTATGCTGAAGGTGTCCCACTCGCCGGAGGCCAGGGTGATATTGGTGCCTTCCACCACGGTCTGTACACCGCAGACGCCCGCACCCCAGTGCGCTGCCTTGGTTGCCAGTATCTGCATGCCATTGGTGGCCTGCTGGAATCCCGGCAGTGGTATGCTCATCCAGATAAAGAACAGCGGAAACGCACAGCGAATAGCCGTGCTCCAGCCCCAGTAGTACCAGATACCACCTGTCAGCATGAACGGTAGTCCGCCTATGGCGATGCGCCACTGCTGGGTACGAATGGAGATGAGGAAAAATACCCCGCCCAGAAGCACGAGCCAGAGTCCATGCAGACTGGCTTTTTTCTGTATACCTTCGAGTTTGCCGCAGGCATGTACCAGCAGGTAGATGCAGAGCAGAGGCACCATCCATCCGTGTTCGTAATCATTGATGGGATTCCACGAAATGACAAGCACATCCACAGCGCTACTCGTTCCTTCCGTAAACGCCGGATAGAAGCCCACTGCTCCTAATACCAGCACCAGATACACCCCCAGCCCGACCCACGATTGGGTCGGAAGGCTGCTCCAGAATGATTTTTTAGTGGTTGGCGTGCTCAAAATGAAAAAAAATCGGGTTAAATGTGCATTTAGTATTGCAATTTTCGCGAAAATGTCAAGAATAGTCGCTCACACACCTCACCTGCATACATGAAAATCATCAGCGGTACCGCTCATCCCCAGTTAGCTAAGGACATTGCCAAGGTCATGGGTCTCCCCCTGTGCGATGCAACTGTCAATACCTTCCCGGACGGCGAAAGCTTCGTTCAGATTAAGGAATCCATCCGTGGCGCAGACGCTTTCATCATCCAGCCCACCTGCCCGCCCACGAACCACAACCTCATGGAACTGCTTGTGATGGTGGACGCCGTGCGTCGCGCCAGCGCCAGCCGCATCACCGCCGTGATGCCCTTCTACGGCTATGCCCGCCAGGACCGCAAGGACAAGCCCAGAGTACCCATCACCTCCAAGCTGGTGGCCAATCTGCTGACCGCAGCCGGCGTGAACCGCGTGCTGACCATGGACCTGCACGCCGCCCAGATTCAGGGCTTCTTTGAAATCCCCGTGGACCACCTCCACAGTGTGCCCGTGCTGATCAAGCACCTCAAGGCCAACTACGTGAAGGATATGAACAACCTCGTGGTTGTTTCCCCCGACATCGGCGGTGTGAAGAACGCCAAGAGCTATGCCAACATTCTCGGCACAGACCTCGCCATCGTTGCCAAGCAGCGCATCTCCGCCACCGAGGTGGATGCCCACGCCGTTATTGGTGATGTGAAGGGCAAGGATGTGCTCATGGTGGACGATATGACCGAATCCGGTGGTACGCTTTGCGCCGCTGCCAAGATTCTCAAGGAACACGGTGCCGCCCGCATCTTTGCCGGCGTTTCCCACGGCGTGCTGACGGATACTGCCCGCCAGCGCCTGGCCAACAGCTCCATCGAGTGCCTGCTCACCTCCGACTCCGTTCCCATGGCCTATGGTGAGCGTGTGGATACCGTGAGCATCGCCCCGCTCTTTGCTCAGGCCATTGCGAACATTCACCACAATGCTTCCGTGACCCACCTCTTCGAGGTGTAAGACCTGCTGAAGCACAATCCGTTTTTACCACAGCGGCAGCCCCTTTCCGGGCTGCCGCTGCGGTCTTTTTCTGGTTTCGCTTTCCGGTCGGAATGCCCGATACTGCGTTTTTTTCCTTTTATTGGCAGCTGCCCTGGAGGAAACCTCTCCGTCCTCGTGAATGTTTTTGGGGGGCGGACTTTTTTTGTTTACATGTCTATCGAAATCCGTAGTGGGGGTGGCAGCCCGCGAGCTGGAAAAAGAACAAGGGGCGTCTCAGGTCAGGTAGCGGTCGATGATTTCCTTTGCCTCCCGGGCTTTCCTCACACATGTCCAGGTGGCCAGTATCTTGCCAGTGGTTTTGCTGTAAATCCTGATTCTGGGATATACCAGCAGAACAGCAACTATCCAGCAGGAGGGAATATATTTGATGATTCGCGAGATTGGTTCGGCCAGCTCGCTCATGCCCAGCCCATAGAGAACCCCGACCAGCCCGAGTGTTCCCAGAAGGAGGGCAAACATTTTTCCATGCGGGCAAAACTCCAGCTCCAGTCTGCCTATTTCCGCGTAGGGAATTTCGGTTCCTTTGTACGATACCGATTGCTCGGTGACGGTGAGTTTGCCTTCGTTTAACAGTATGGCCATGGGAAATTAGT
This sequence comes from Akkermansia sp., assembly GCA_045657445.1. Taxonomy (GTDB): domain Bacteria; phylum Verrucomicrobiota; class Verrucomicrobiia; order Verrucomicrobiales; family Akkermansiaceae; genus Akkermansia. Next base: position 86,715 of record JAZOTC010000025.1, read on the forward strand.
GGGCTGAATCGTGGGTAAGCTCCTGGAGCCGCTGGCGGAGCTCAGAGGCTTTGCCGGGCTGCTGCGGAGCCATGTTGTGTTCCTCGCCCGGGTCGGAACCCAGGTCGTAGAGCTGCTCTCCTTTGCCGGTGCGGGTGCGGCCGTAGTCGGGTATGTATTTGAACTGGCCGCTGCGCAGGGCATAGCGCGGCCCCTCAAAGGCCTGGGTCACCAGCTCAGTGCGGCCGGTGGCAGTCTGGCCCAGCAGTGCGGGGAGGTGGTTCTCGCTGTCGCGCATGGAGCCTTCGGGAATGCCGATGCCGCAGAGACTGGCCAGGGTGCGGCCAATGTCCATCTGGCACATGAGAGCGGCATTCGTTCCCGGGGCAATGGTGCCTGGCCAGGAGACGATGAAGGGCACGCGGGTGCCGCCCTCGAACAGTGTGTATTTGCCACCGCGCCAGGGGTGGGAGGGTTTGTGGTTGGCGCAGGCCTCGCGGGCGCCGTCCTCGTAGCCATCGGAGATGACCGGCCCATTATCGCTGGTGAAGATAATGAGGGTTTCCTCCGGCTTGTACCCGTTTTTCTCCAGAGCTGCCATGAGGCGGCCCAGGGAATCATCCATCTGCAGGGTGACATCGCCGCGGATGCCAAGCGGACTCTTGCCGCGGAAGCGGTTGTGCGGGTCGCGCGGCACGTGGATATCATTGGTGCAGAAGTAGAGGAACATGGGCTTGCCGGCGCATTCGGCGATGAATCTCTCGCCGGCGGCGGTAATGTCGTCGGCAATATCCTGGTCTTTCCACAGGGCAGCAGTGCCGCCGCGCATGTGGCCGATGCGCGAGATGCCATCGATAATGGTGCAGGCGTGCTGTTTATTGCTGGGGCGTCCCCAGGGCTTGAGCAGCTGCGGGTGCGTGGCGGCAGTGGGAACGCCCGGGTAGGCGTACCCGCGGTAGTTGACCTCGATGGGGTCCTGCGGGTCGAGGTTGCGCACCTGGCCGTTTTCTACATAGACGCAGGGCACGCGGTCGCCCGTGGCCGCCATGATGAAGGAATAATCAAAGCCGATTTCTGCCAGAGCGGGGGAGATGGGCTTGTTCCAGTCAATCTGGCCGGCACCCAGCCCCAGGTGCCACTTGCCGATGGCGGCGGTGCGGTAGCCAGCCTGCTGCATGAGGGTGCCCAGGGTGGTGGCCTTGTCTCGCGAGGGAATGATGAGGGCGGCATCGCCCGGCAGGATGCCAGTGCCTTTCTGGCGCCAGGCGTACTGCCCGGTGAGCATGGAGTAGCGCGAGGGCGTACACACGGAGTTGGTGCTGTGCGCATCGGTAAAGAGCAGCCCCTGGTCTGCCAGTTTCTGCACATGGGGGCAGACGACTCCGTTGCCGTAGGCGCTGGTGTCGTTATACCCCAGGTCATCCGCCACAAAGAGAACAATGGCGCGCGGAGGCGCAGGCGTGGCGCCCACCGGCTGGAAAATTGCGGGGAAGATTGCCAGAAGCAGGGCTGATAGACGCGGTATCCTGGTCATGCGTACCAATTTATTATAATTTGGCCCCCGGCACAAGCCAAAAAGAAAACAGCCCGCTTTTTCAGCGGGCTGTTTTTCAGGGCTCTGGCGTGCCTCAGAAGTCAAACTGGGCATGCTCGGTAACCGGCATGGCCTGCATGAGGACCTGGGTGAAGCCGGCGGCAGAGAAGATGGTGTTGTGGTCAGCCTCGAAGCGGTGCACCGTGGGGGGCGTGCGGAACGCCTGGATGAGCTTCTGGGTGCTGATTTCGGGAACGGTCTTATCGTAGGTGGCCTGAACGATGGTAACCGGGCAGTTGATCTGCGGGGCAACGCGGGCAGAATCCCAGGGATCCAGCGGCATGAAGCGCGGGATGATGGGCACGATGTTGCAGGCAACGGAGTTGATGTTGTCGAACGGGCAGACCAGCACGATGCCGGCGGGATTCTCCGAAACGGCTACGTGGGTGGCCACGGCGCTGCCCAGGCTGAAGCCCACCAGGTAGAGCTGGGCATTGGGGTTGCCCATGGCGGCCTTGGCATAGCGGATACCCTGGCGGGCATCGGCCAGGATGGCGTTCTGCCCCGGTTCGCCGGTGCTGTTGCCATAGCCGCGGTAGTTCATGAGCAGGTAGGAGCGCGTGGTGTCTGCGGCGGCCATGTTGGCCATCATACCCACGTTCATGGCGTTGCCGCCGTACATGACGACCAGCGGGCTGTTGGCGCCGCGGTTGAACAGCCAGCCGCGCAGCGTGCTGGTGCCGTCATCGCTGGGAAATTCGATGGCATTGGAGGCGAATCCGCAGGCGGCATCCGGCAGCTCCATATTGCTGCCGGGGTATACCAGCCCGCGCATGGAGCAGGAATTGAGCACCAGAAGCGCGGTAGCCAGCGCACAGGTTTGAAAAAGGCGTTTCATGCTTGATTATTTGTCAGAGGTTTCGTCGGATTCCTCGGCGGTGTCAGAATCCTTGCTGTTTTCCTTGTTCTTGCGGCGGCCCATGGCGGTGTCTTCATCGCCCATGCTGGCGGCGGCGCGTTCCAGGATATTGCGGCGCGGTCCCTTGGTCTCCACTTCCCACACGGGGGAGTCTTCCAGGAACGGGGGAACTTCCAGATTATTGCTCACGCGGTAATCGCCATCCTTGGTGAGGGCTTCCTCAATTTCCTTGAGGTCGGGCAGGGTGTCATTTGTGCGGAAAATGGCCACCTTGGGGGCATCGCCCACTTCATATCTGCCCGTGGGAGCCTTGCCGGTTTCCAGCTCTTCGATAAGCAGGCAGAATCCGAACTCGTTGCCGGGGATTTCAGAGATGATGATGTCGATGGGGTAGGTCTGCCCCTCCTTGACGTGGAATTTCGTGCCGGTCTGAATACCGCCGAGCATGCGGTTCCAGTGCGGCGTTTCCTCGTATTTATAGAGAGCGCAGCCGCCCTTGGGAGAGCTGATGTAGTCCTGATAGTCGCGCTTGGTGCCCAGCACCATATCGCCCTTGGAGGGGATGCTCCAGCCGGATTCCAGCACTACTTTCTTATCGAAGCGCACCACGATGGCATCGTCGCCCATGCCCACGAAGCGGAAGTGTCCGCTCTTGGGGGCTTTCACTTTGCCGGAGTAAACCACAATCCAGTCCTGGGGTTCCACGGTGCGTTCCTGCTCACCCTCGTTGCAGCGGAATGCCTTGGGGGCGTAGGAGGCCTTGCAGCGGGGCAGGTAGAAGTAGGGAGCGGCCAGCTCTACCTTGGGGGAGTAGTAGTTCTCCAGCATTTCGGGATCCCAGTCGGAATCCATGAAGTTGCGGATGAAATGGACCACCTGTTCGCGGTGCAGCGGGCGGGCCCTGCCGTCAATGGGCTGCTTGAGGTCATAGAAGCGGCCGGTGAGGGCAGAGGCTTCGTCCGCAGCCAGTTTTTCCACCTTGCGCTTGAGCTTGCGCATGATGTCGAAGCCCTTGCCATCCTTGGCAAACTGCTCCATGGATTTGCCGGCGCGGTCCTTGAGCTGGTCCCAGCTGAAATTATCAGCGTTGCCCTTATCTGTCTCGGAATCCTTCAGGTCCTTGTCTGCCTTTTCAGAAACTTTGGCCCACTCGGACTTCTTCTTCTTGTCATTGCTGGTGCCCAGCTTTTCATTGGCTCCGGCTACCAGCTTATCCCAGGCGCTGGGGCTTTCCTTGGAATCAGACTTTGAGGCCTTCTCCTTGGTGGATTTCTTTGCTGCCGGGGTGGATGTGAAAGCGGAAACCGCATCGTCCCAGAAAGCCGGGGCTGGCTGGGCAAGTGCTGCGAACAACGGAAGAAGCAGGAATAGGGAACGCTTGCTCATAGTGTCTGTAGTTTAGCGGATGCGCCTGGGGAATTCAAGCGCGATTTTTTACTCCGTTTCATCGGTTTCGACTGCCTTATCGCTCTTGACGAGGCGAATGCAGCAGGCGATGAACAGTGCCCATACGATGCCGATGGAGAGTAACATGGTGATGATACCTGCGATGGTCATAATAGTATGCTTGGGGGGTTAATTGTTTAAATCTTCGGGGTTAGTGTGTTTGTGGAATTTGGGGGAGGTGTAGATGACGAAGGCAAAGAAGAGTGCCACCAGAATCACCCACACGATGGGGAAGATGGCGCCGGGCTGGCCTTCGAGTACATAGACCACCTGGCTGCTCTGCTTCACAAAGATATTCTGGTAGAGCCAGGCAATGAAGATGGTGAGCAGGATGCCAGGGGTGACCCAGCGGATGATGAAGCCGAGGCCGGGGGGCAGGGGAATGGCTGCGCCGATGCGCAGTTCCTCCAGACCGTTCCTGGTACCCCATACGATGTTGAAGAGGGTGAAGAAGAGGAAGGTGGTGATATAGAGGAACATGGTGCCGAACCAGAAGTCCATGGTGTCCAGAGCCATGAGCCCCTCGGTGAACCAGCCCACCATGAGGGTGCCTACGGTCACCAGGAAGGCTACCAGCGCTACGCTCTGCATGCGGCGCAGTTGCCAGAATTCCTCCAGGAAGGCCACCGAGGGCTGCAGCATGGAAATGGCACTGGTGATGGCGCCAATGAAGAGCAGCAGGAAGAACAGCGTGCCGAATATCTGGCCGCCCGGCATGTAGTGGAATACCTGCGGCAGCACGTTGAAGCCCAGTCCGAAGGTGCCGCAGCCCGCTGCGGCCACCACGCCCAGCAGCGCCACGGCTGCGGGAATAATCATCATGCCTGCCATGCCTACCTCGATGGCTTCGTTGGCGGCATTGGCCGTGAGGGAGCCCAGGGCAATATCCTTGCGGCGGCGCACATAGCTGGCGTAGGAACACACGGTGCCGAACCCGATGGAGAGCGAGAAGAATACCTGCCCGGCGGCGGTGAGCCACATTTCGGGGTTCAGCAGCCCCTGGGTAAGGGAGATGTGCTTTTCTTCCACGGCCTTGCCGGGGTTGGCCGTCTGAATGCGGCTGATCAGTTCGGACTTCTGCTCAGGTGTAGCCTGGGCGGGTACCATTTCCACTTCCTTGCCGTCTACGCAGAGCATGGTCTTGGTGGGGTTCCACATGTAGCCCAGACCTTGGCTCACGTTGCGCTCGGGGTGGCTGGCATCGGGGGTGCCCAGGGTGAGCACTCGTGCCAGAATGATGAAGGCGGTGAGGAAGAGCAGGGGCATGCTCCATTTGCAGAACCACTCGATGCCCTTGCCGATGCCGCGGAAGATGATGTACATATTGGCCAGGATGGCCAGGGCAAAGAACACCAGCTGGGTGCCGCCGCCCAGGAAGATGGAACCATCGCCGGTGAGGCCTACAAAGTTGGCAAAGAAATTGCCATATTCCTCGCTGGTGTTGAGCTGGAGGTCACCCATGGCGGTGTGCCAGGCGTAGCCGATGGTCCAGCTTTCCAGCGGAATGTAGTACATGGCGATGCCGATGGTGGAGATAACGCCGGCGATGCCGAGGTATTTCCAGCGGGCCTTGCCGCTGATGAGGTAGAAGATGCTGGCGGTGCAGTGGCCACCCAGGGTGCCACCCTTGCGGCCGATGGCCCATTCTACCCAGCTGAGCGGAATGCCCAGCAGCAGGAAGGCAGTGAAATAGGCAATCATGAAGGCGCCGCCGCCGTACTGGGCGGCCAGACCCGGGAAGCGCAGGAAGTTGCCGAAGCCGATGGCGCTGCCGGCCACGGCCAGCATAACACCCAGATTGGTGTTCCAGTTTTCTGTCTTATTAGATGAACTCACGGTTGTATGGATGCTTTGTGAAGGTTATTTGTTGAAACGGCGGGAGGTGGCCGCTACAATGCAGAAGAAAATGGTGATGCCCACTGCCCAGACCAGCGGCAGAATGGCGCCGATGCGGCCTTCCACAATGTTGGCCACATAGGGGCTGCGGGTGAAGAAGAGTTCCTGGCAGAGCCAGGCGCCGAAGATGACGGCCATGATGAGCGGGGTGACCCAGCGGATGATGAAGCAGGCTGCCCCGGGAATGCGGATGGCGGAGCCCTCGCGCAGTTCGTTCATGCCGTTGCGCGTGCCCCATATCTGGTTGAAGAAGATGAGGTTGAGCCCGGTGGTTACGTAGAGGATAAGGCTGCCTACCCAGAAGTCGATGCTATCCAGTGCCAGCATATCCTGGGTGTACCACACGATGATGAAACCACCCACCAGCAGAAGCCCGGCCACCAGCGCGATGCTCTGCCCGCGGCGCAGGTTCCAGTATTCCTCGACAAAGGAAACCGCTGGCTGTACCTGGGAAAGTGCGCTTGTTACGGCGCCGATGAACAGCAGAACAAAGAACAACAGCCCGAAGAATTGCCCGCCCGGCATGGCGGCAAACACCTGCGGCAGCACGTTGAAGCCCAGCCCGAAGGTGCCCACGGTGGCGGCAGCGCCCATGCCCAGCAGTGCCATGGCTGCCGGCACGATGGTGAGACCGGCCAGACCTACCTCGGTCACAGAGTTGGCGGCACCGGCGCTCAGCGCGCTCAGGGCGATGTCTTTGCGGCGGCGCACATAGCTGGCGTAGCAGCAGATGGAACCGGAACCCACAGAGAGGGAGAAGAAGACCTGCCCGGCGGCTCGCAGCCACATTTCCGGGTTGAAGAGACTCTGCCAGAAGGTCATCTGCTTTTCGCCGATGGTGGCTTCCGGGTATTCTGCCTGCAGGCGGTTCAGCAGTTCCGCTTTTTCGGTTTCTGTGGCGCCTGCGGGTACCATGCCGATGGATTTGCCGGTTTCGGTATCGACGAGCATGGTTTTATCCGGGTTCCACATGTAGCCCAGACCCTGGCTTACACTGCGTTCCGGGTGGGCGGCATCCGGCGTGCCCATGGTGAGTACTCGCACCAGCAGAATGATGGCCACGATGAAGAGCAGGGGCATGCTCCACTTGCAGAACCACTCGATGCCCTTGCTCACGCCGCGGTAGATGAGCCAGAAGTTGGCTCCCAGCGCCAGCAGGAAGAAGATGGGCGCGTCGGTCTGGCCGCTGAAGAAATGGCCATCGGCCCCCATGCCTACGAAATTCGAGAAGTAGTCACCATAGGCCTGCGGGGTGTCCAGGTGCAGGTTACCCATGGCGGTGTGCCAGGCATAGCCGATGGTCCAGCCTTCCATGTACACATAGTACACGTTGATGCTCAGGCCAGCCAGAATGCCGAAAATGCCCAGGTATTTCCACAGCGGACGCTGCGAAATGAGCTGGAATACCGAGGCCGGGCTGTGCCCGCCCAGTACGCCTCCGCGGCGGCCGATGCTCCACTCCACCCAGCACAGCGGAAGTCCCAGCAGCAGGAAGCAGCAGAAGTAGGCTACGATGAATGCACCGCCGCCATACTGCGCCGCCAGGCCCGGGAATCGCAGAAAGTTACCGAAACCGATGGCGCTGCCGGCTACGGCCAGCATGACGCCGAGATTGGTTTTCCAGTGGTCTGTTTTTTCGCAGGTGCTCATGGGGCCTTATGCAAAGGGGTTGTCTTCGTCCTGTTTCTCCTGCTTGCGGTTGGTGAAGCGGGGGGAGGTGTGAATCACGAAGCAGAAGAAGGCCAGCACCAGCCCCACCCAGATGAGCGGAACAATGGCTCCGATTTTACCGTCCAGCAGGTTGGTGATGTGGTAGCTCTGCTGCACAAAGAGGTTCTTGTACAGCCATGCCACGAAGATGAAAATCATGATACCCGGGGTGACCCAGTTGGTCAGGTAGCCGATGAAGCGCGGAATGCGGATGAAGGAGCCGCGGCGCAGCTCGGCAAGACCTTTGTCTGTGCCCCACACGCGGAAGACAATCAGGAAGGTGGAGGCGCTGATGTAGAGGCTCATGATGCCCAGCCAGAAGTCCAGCGTGTCCAGGGCAATGAGACCATCGCCCGTGAACCACACCACCAGCATGGCGCCTACAATCAGCAGCAGGGCGATGATGGTGACGCTCTGGATGCGGCGCAGCTGCCAGAATTCCTCAATGAAGGCTACGGCGGGCTGCAGAATGGAAATGGCGCTGGTAATGGCGGCAATGGACAGCAGCCCGAAGAACAGGGTGCCGAATATCTGGCCGCCCGGCATGCTGGCAAACACCTGCGGCAGCACGTTGAAGCCCAGACCAAAGGTGCTGGTGCCGGCGGCGGCTGCCACACCCAGCAGTGCCACGGCTGCGGGAATAATCATCATGCCGGCCAGGCCTACTTCGGCCACTTCATTGGCGGCATTTGCCGTGAGGGAGGAAAGCGCAATATCCTTGCGGCGGTCTACATAACTGGCATAGGTGCAGACGATACCGAAACCAATGGAAACCGAGTAGAAGACCTGGCCCGCGGCGGTAATCCACAAATCCGGGTTCATGAGACCCTGCAGCAGGGTGATGGGCTTTTCCTTGATTTCCTGGTCGGGGTACACCTTCATGAGGCGTTCCAGCTGGGCTTTCTTTTCCTCCGGGGTGGCAGAGGCGGGCACCATGTCCACTTCCTTATCGCCCACGACCAGCATCACCTTATTGGGATTCCACATGTAGCCCAGGCCCTCGTTCACGTTGCGCTCCGGGCGGGTGGCATCCGGGGTGCCCATGGTGAGCACACGCACCAGAATGATGATGGCGGTAATCACCAGCACCGGCATGCTCCATTTGCAGAACCACTCGATGCCTTTGTTCACGCCGCGGTAGATGAGCCAGAAGTTGCAGATTACGGCGATGGCGAAGAAGATGAGCATGCTGCTCTCGCCGCTGAAGACGCTGCCGTTACCGTTCAGACCCACAAAGTTGGTGAAGAAGTTGCCGTATTCCTCGCCGCTGGTGAAGTTCAGATCACCCACGGCGGTGTGCCAGGCGTAGCCGAGGGTCCAGCCTTCCAGCGCCAGGTAGTACATGGTGATGGCCAGCGGGGTAAGCACGGCTGCCAGCCCCACATATTTCCATACGGTGCTGCGGGTAAGCATGTAGAAGGCGGAAACCGAGCAGTGGGCGCCCAGTGCGCCGCCGCGGCGGCCAATGGCCCACTCTACCCAGCTCAGCGGAATGCCCAGCAGCAGGAAGGCGGTGAAATAGGCAATCATGAAGGCGCCGCCGCCGTATTGGGCGGCCAGGCCGGGAAAGCGCAGGAAGTTACCGAAGCCGATGGCGCTGCCGGCTACGGCAAGTACGGCGCCGATGTTAGAGGACCAGAGTTCTTGTTTGTTGTTGTTGCTCACGGTTAGAAAATTTGTAAGGTGCAACATCTTACGCGCGTGCATGCCTTATGTCAAGCATATCTGGAGCCGAATAACAAAATTACCGGCAAATAAAAAGCCCCTGCGGAAGGCAGGGGCTTGATGAAATATCGTTGACGGGATGCTTAGATCTGGCCGAAGAGGGTCTTGCCCTCGGACATGAGGTCGGCGCAAGCAACCTGGAGGCGCTCGCAGATGCCCTGCTCACCCTTCTTCAGGTAGGAGCGGGGGTCGTACACCTTCTTGTTGCCCACTTCGCCGTCTACCTTCAGCATGCCATCGATGTTCTGGCACATGTGCAGAACGATGGGCTTGGAGAATGCGTACTGGGTGTCGGTGTCGATGTTCATCTTCACAACGCCGTAGGAGATAGCCTCGCGGATGTCGCACAGGTCGGAGCCGGAGCCGCCGTGGAACACGAGCAGCATGTCTTCACCGTGCTTGGCCTTCACTACTTCCTGACCGTCGCGGAGAATCTTGGGAGCCAGCTTCACTGCACCCGGCTTGTAAACGCCGTGTACGTTGCCGAAGGTGGCAGCCAGCATGAAGGTGCCGATGCCGTTGAGGGTCTCGTAGGTGAGCAGCATGTCCTCGGGGGAGGTGTAGAGCTTCTCGTTGGGGGCGTCGCCGTTGTCCACGCCGTCTTCTTCACCACCCACAACACCGATTTCGATTTCGAGAACGATGCCGACCTC
>JAZOTC010000026.1:0-12847 GCA_045657445.1 Akkermansia sp.
CTCCCCCAGATATCGCGGGCCCCGTACCCCTTGTGCAGACGGTCAATTTCATCATTCCACACGGCAAAGGCAGCCCCCAGCAACTGCGGATGCCCGGCGGGAAGTGTCTCGGCACCGAAGCGGTTGGGAATCCAATTCTCGTAAAGCCCCCGGCGGTTGTTGTCGGCGCGGTAATAGCCAGCAAATGGCACCACATACAAATCGCGGTCATAGGTCGTAATCACATCGTAGCCCGCGCTCACCGACTGCCAGGCACTGCTCCAGTCCTGGCTCCACAAGTTCATCTGCACCCCGGCAGCCTGCACCGGAGTCTGCCCCGGCTTGGCTTTCAGACTTCCCCAGAAGCGCGGCGTGTGCTTGCGGCTCAGAATATGCTTCAGAAGACCATTGGTGAACTTGCGATAATCCTCTGCTGCCCCGAAGAATTCATCTGACCCCACATGCACCACCGGACAATCCTTGAAGGCAGCGTTCTTTTCCTGGAGGTATTCATCCCACACCTTGCCCATAAAGGCAAGCGTCCTGGGGTTAGCAGCATCCAGCATCTCGCAGCGGCGTTCCACATGCTTCATCTGGCCCTTGTAAATCAAATCCGGGCGAACACGAGTGAAGGAAAGTGCGTGACCGGGGGCGTCGAATTCTGGTACGATATTGACTCCGCGTGCATTAGCAAACTTGACCAGCTTGCGGAATTCAGCCTTACTGTAGCTCAAATCCTGTGCCGTGAGAGGCGTGCCATCTGCCCCCTTGATGTTGCTCTCCAAACGGAAGGCAGAGTAGGATTTCTTGAATGGATCTGCTCCTTCCTTCACATAGTGCTCATGGAAGATGTAATTATCATTCAGGTGCAGCTGCAAATCATTCATCTTGTACCAGGCCATGAGCCGCACCACATCCTTGATGTAATCCATCGGGATAGGCAAACGCGCCACGTCCAGCATGAAACCGCGCACCTTGTAGCGCGGGGCATCCCATGCCGTACCGCAGGGCAGTTCTTCCGGGGTCTGCACCAGCATTTGCAGTAGCGTGCGCGTGCCCCAGTAAAGCCCGGTTTCGCCCTTGGAACTGATAGCTACGCCCTTGTTGTCAATGCGCAGCGTATACGCCTCCGATTCCTTTCCTTTCTGGCGCATAAGCTGGATATGAGCCGTTTCGGCAGACTCACCCTTGCTTACCTTGTAGCCCTTGGGCAGCACAGCATTCAGCTCGCGAATGAATTCTGTGCAGCACTCTGCATCTCCCGCCACCAGGATTTCCTTGGGAAGCTTCCAGCCCCCTCTGCCGCCGCGCCAGCTGAGCAGTTCGGGAATTACCCTGGGCTTCGGATTCCCTCCGGCGGTGTCGCCACCCTGCCCTGGCACAGTGATTTCATAATCACGACTGATTGCTTTCTGCTCCCCCCGGCTCAGCTCAAAACTCACGCGCACAGGCGTATCGCTCATCGGAGATTTGATTTTCCCCTTCTTATCGATAATCTGTTCATAGTCTGCGCCCAGGAGGCGCACCTTCGCTCCTTTTACCCGAGGAAGCTCAAGCTTCTTATCCCCGGCGGCGGGCGAGGCAACCTGCAAGGTATTGGCCAGTTGCTGCAAATCATTCGCCAGCAGGCTACCTGCTGATACTAAGGCAAGAGATACAAGAACGCGTAATTTCACGTTCTCCATCCTACCAGATTTTCTTTTCCTGTCAAGCAAACAAATCCCCCCATCCGACCTAGCAGCTCACGTATACGTGCGTACGTGAGCTAATTTCCTTGCATACTGGAACGATTTTGCCTTGTCTGCCTGCTTCGATATGGTAGAATGTGCGAAAGTTTTCTCTTTCTATGATTAAGGTTCTGCTGCTGACTCTTGTTCTGGCGTTTGTATCATCACTGCACTGTTCTGCGGCAGAATCACCGGTTTACCCGCGCCCCCAGCGCATGGAACTGGGTTCCCAAATGACCACCGTCAAGGAAGTGAGCGTCCGCAAGCGAGGCAAGAAGTCGCGAGGCGGGCTGTGGAGCAAACTCCCGAACGCAAAGGAAGGCTATGCCATCTCGATTACCGACGACAAGCTCACCGTTTATGCCAATGACGATACGGGCGTATTTTATGCCAAGCAGACAATCAGCCAGTTACTGCGCGGTGCAGAGGGTTCCCGGAATGCCCACAAAGACCCCTACCCCTCTGATTCGCTGGAAGAAGTAGCAAAAAAGGGGAAATTACCAGTTGGCACTATCATTGACTGGCCGGATTTACCCTACCGCGGGGTAGTGGAGGGTTACTACGGCATTCCTTGGAGCACGAAGGCAAGAATGGCACAGCTGGAATTCTACGGCAGAAACAAGCTCAACACCTACATTTACGCTCCTAAGGATGACCCATACCACCACGGCGCCGGATGCTACGAGCTCTACCCGGAGGACAAGGCGGCGGAGTTGAAAAAGGTGGTGGCACATGCCCGCAAAAACCATGTGCGCTTCTTCTGGGCTATTCACCCTGCCAACACCATCGACTGGTACAACCAGGACGGCAGACCGCACATGGACAGTCTCTGCGCCAAGCTGCAGCAACTCTACGAACTCGGGGTTCGTGATTTCGGTGTATTCGTGGATGACTCAAATGGTGAAATCGGCAAGCCTGCCCGCCAGATCCAGCTCTGCAACTACATCCAGCAGAACTTCATCCGCAAGCATCCGGACGCAAACCAGGAACTCATCATGTGCCCCACGGGCTACAACCGAGGCTGGACCAATGAGGGAGTGCTCACCGAAATGGGCAACGGGCTTCCGAAGGATATCTTCATGATGTGGACGGGTAACACCGTGGTGCACGACATCAAGCTGGACGGACAGAAGTGGGTGAACCGATTCCTCAAATCTCCCACGTTTGTATGGTGGAACTGGCCATGCAATGACTTCCGACGCGACCGCCTTTCCATGGGGCGCACCTACGGACTGGGCACAGAGGAGGAAATGAAGAAACAGATGAGCGGATTCGTTGCCAATCCCATGGAACACGCCGAGGCCAGCAAGGTGGGGCTTTTCGGCGTTGCGGACTACACCTGGAACATCTCGCGATTCGAGTCGCACAGCACCTGGCGGGCAGGCATCGCGCGGCTGTTCCCGGAATACAAGGAAGAAATGCAGCTATTCTGCGACCACAACAGCTACCTGCTGCCCAACGTGCATGAATACTACCGCGAGGAATCTGCCACCCTGGCACCGCAGCTCAAGACTCTGCGCCAGCAGGCAGAGCAAGGCTCTACCTCGGAAGAAGCCCTGCAGACCATCCGCAAAGTCTTCAAGGATATCCGTAAGGCAGGTAAGAAACTGCGCAAGGCGGAGGGCTCTGCCGCAGCGCTGGCAAAGGAAATCCAGCCCTGGTTCAGGCAATTTGAAATGCTGGGGGATGTGGGCGACCGACTGCTTGATTCCTGTTCCTCCAAGGAGAAAAAGCCTCTGTTCGCCTTCCTGAAAGCCACCAATACCCTGGCGGAAATGAAGAAGACCACGCGTCCGCAGTGGGATGGCAGCGGCGTGACCACGGTTCAGGGCGTCACGGTGGGAACGGAGCACCTCATGCCGCTGCTTGAGGCCGTTCTGCGTCGCCAGAACCAGGCGCTCTACAAGAACATTGCCAAAGGTAAAGGCGGCAGCAAGAAAACCTCTGTCATTCCCTCTGCTTCCAGCGGCATCCGCGGAGTAAAACTCACCGTGAACGACACAGAAAGAGAAATCAGCATCAACCGTATCATGGAATTCCATAACCTGCCCGGTGGTGCCAGCATCGAACTGAATGTCCCCGCCGGCGCTCCGGCTCTGGAAGCCATCGTTGACCTGGAAAACGAGAGCATCGGCACCTGGGGTCGCGTAGAACTTCAGACCACCAATGGAAGGAAAAGTCAGCCAAAGGCGGAGCAGCGTGGCACGGCTTTGCATCTCGGCGGCGATGCACTGAAGGGAGGAGTGCGCAAACTGGTGCTCACCAATACCTCCCGCACGCCCCAGCAGGTTAAGATAAAGGATTTCAAGCTGATTCTTCCGTCTCCGGGCGAGTGGCTGGATGCCCGCTGGCTGACGGATGCCGACCTGACCACCTCCGTCGATTGCAGCCACAGCGCCCTTCGCTTCAATCTGGGCGTTCCCTCCACCTCGACAACCCAGGTGATTCTGGTGGGAACAGCCGAGGCTGAAATCTCCCCCGGAAAAACGGAAAAGCGCTCCGGCGGCGTGCTTTACCACAACCTGCCCAAGGGCACCCGTACCATCGAAATTTCCGTCAAGAAAGGAGCTGGAGCAAGACTCAATGAAATCATCTTCCGTTGACGGCTTTATTCACACACAACTCATCTCTCTGTATACAAACGCAGTCCCTATTTCTTTCTCATTGACGCAGGGGCTGACATGCGCTAATATGGCGGCATGGCGGTTCTGTACCGTCTATGACCACTAACCCATTACTGACATGATGAGAAAACACCTTTTGCTCAGCTTGCTTGCTGCCACCTTCAGCATGGCTTACGCCTTGACAGAAGCAGAATTCGAAGCCCTGTACAAGCGCACCGACAAAGATGCCGAAGCCTGCTACCAGCTCTATGAAGCCTATCGCGATGGCAGCGGCGTAAAGAAAGATGAAACCAAGGCACGCAAGTGGCTGCTGGGAGCCCACAAGCTGGGCAAGCCGGTGTACAACGAAATTGCCAGTCTGCCCTGGCGCAAGAAAGCCAAGCTTAAGAATGGGCGCATGTTGATGCCCAAATACAAACCGGAAGTCATCCGCGAGCAGGGAGAATTGCTCAGCAAAGCAGCAGATGGCGACCACCCGGAAATCAACAAGGCAGTCAATGAGAACCCCAAGGCCATTGGCTCAATCAAGCTTAAATTGATGCGTTCCATGCTGGCAGCAGGCGCAGACCCGAACCACCAGGGCAAGAAGACCAATGTTCCCATGGGACCTTTCTGTAACTCGGAAACGCCCAATTACAAAATCCTCAAAATGTTCATTGAAGCGGGCGCAGATGTGCATGCACACGATTCAGCCGCAGTCGACCGTGCTCTCGTGAACACCAGCGAATGGGTACCCACCACCGGAAAACAAAAAGCCGTGTACCAGAAGCGCCGCAAGAGCTACGCAGCCAAGATTGCGTTCATGCTCAAAAATGGGCTCGACGTCAAGCTGCATGACACCTCCGGCGCCACCATCATGTGCATTGGCGCCCTCCGCGGCAACTCCCACACCATCGAGCTGCTAGCCAAGGCAGGCGCCGACCCCAATGCCAAATGCAGCAAATACGAAATTGCCGGTCCGGTCTCAGAAAAGACTTATTACGACACCCTCATGGGCATCAAGGAGGGCAACACTCCCCTTCACTACTGCGTGGGCATGCCCTATGTCGAAAAGGTGGAAGCCCTGCTGAAATACGGCGCCGACCCCGAAATTGCCAATGATAAGGGCGAAACGCCGATGGACTACGCCAAGCGGAATCTGCAGAAGGAAGACCGTCCCGAATATCGCGAACGCCTCGAAAAAGTGATTGCGATGTTCGAGAAAGCCATCGAAGAAAAGAAGAACGGTGCTGCTTCCGCAGGGGAAGAATAAAAACATTCGACACAGGGTCATGGTAAGCTGGGACATCATGCTAGGGCTTCTGGTGCTGGCCTTTACCCTGCCCCTTATCTTCCTGTACAGCAAGGTTAAGAAAACCCGCGAACGCGCCCGCGATGCCGAAAACGAAGTGAGGCAAATGCGAGGGATGCTCGCGGAGCTGGAGGAACATGTGCGACGGGACCAGGGCTTGTTTCTGGAGGCGCTGGGCGTGCCCTTTCTGCTCATGCGTCCCAGCGGACGCGTGGTTATGGCAAACCGAAAAGCCTGCGAGCTTTTTGGCTTTGAGACTCTGACCCACACCAATCCCCTGCGGGTACTGCCGGATGGCGAACTGCGACAGGTGCTGCGCCATGCTGCGGAATCAACCGACAAGGTGCGCGCGCTGGTGCACGTGGAGCGCCCTGGAGGCGAACGCATTTACCGCACCACAGCCACCCACCTTGCCTCGCGCGAACGGCATATCGGTATCGTATTCCTGGACATCACCGAGGAACACCGCACCCAGATTATCCGTAGGGATTTTGTTGCCAACGCCTCCCACGAGCTTCGCACGCCGCTCACCCTTATTCTGGGCTATCTCGAAACCCTTCTGGATGACCCGGAAACCGCGCAGGATGACGATATGCGGCAACGCTCGCTGGGTATCATGAAGCGCCACGCAGACCGCATGTCAAGGCTTGTAGCAGATATGCTTACGCTTTCCCGGGTTGAATCGCCCGATTCCGGCTACCTGAAGCAGGAGTCGTTTGACCTCGTCCAGCTGGCGGATGAGGTCACGCAACGGCTGAGCGCCACCGCGAACCGACAGGACGCCCAGCTCAGGCTTGCTATTTCGCCCCAGCCCTACCCCATGTGGGGAGACAGCTTCTACTGGTCGCAGGTGCTGTTTAACCTATTGGAGAATGCGCTCAAGAACAATCCGGAGCCCGGCTTGCAGGTGGAATTGAGTGCCAGAATGACTGCCAATGGCAACAGGCAAATCTGCGTAACCGACAATGGCAGAGGCATTGCGCCCGAAGCGATTCCCTTCATTTTCAACCGATTCTACCGCGCCGACACCACCGGCAAAGTAAAAGGCACGGGATTAGGGCTCGCCATTGTCAAACACGCGGTGGAAGCCCACGGCGGTAGCATCACCGCCGAAAGCTCCCCCGGAAAACGCACCACATTCATCATCTCTCTGCCCCCTGATCAGAAATAACGCATGTTTGTCATCAGCACCATAGCCATTGGCTGCATTCTATTCCTCTACACGCTGTGGCGCATCATCTGGCCGCTGCCGCTGCGCTGGTGGTGGAAGCTCCTGCTCTGTATTCCCCTGGTACTGGGAGCCTTCCGATACCCCCTGCTTTACCGCATCTACGGAGGACACTTCTTTCGTCCCGCCTGCCCCCAATGGGTGGAAATGGGCTGCACCTGGTTGTTCATGGCGCTCGTGATTCTGCTGGGGCTACTGGTCATTCTGGAGCTGCTATTCCTGGTGCCGGGCATCATCTGGCGGCAAAGCCAGCGACTTCGACGTGTGCGCTTCACGCTGTACAGCCTGAGCCTGCCCATGGCGCTCATCGTGGCAGCATGGGGCATGTACCAGGCATTTGCCCTGCCGGAGGTGCGGGAAATCACCATTACCCTGCCTCAGCTGAAACAACCGGTCAGGCTTGCCCTGCTCTCCGATTTACACGCCGACCGCTATAAACAGGCTGATTTCTTCCGCGAGATCGTCAAGCGAACCAATGCCTTGCAGGCAGATGCCGTCGTCATTACAGGCGATTTCGAGGATGGTCAGCTCCGGGAGCTGGCGTCTGCCCTCGCCCCTCTCAGCGAACTCCAATCCCGCTGGGGCACCTATGCCGTGCATGGCAACCATGACTACTTCAGCGGGCACCAGGCATGGCAACGCTACCTGAGTGCCCTCGGCATCCGTTTCCTGAATAACGAACATGTTCAGCCTGGTCCGGGGCATATCGTACTGGCAGGGGTGACCGACCCGGCAGCCGGGCGCGACAACTGCACCGCTCCCGATATGGCACGCGCCGTGGAGGGCGCGCCTGAGGATAAGCCCATTGTCCTGCTGGCGCACCAGCCCCGACTGGCTCGGGAAGCCGCTCTGCACGGAGTAGACTTGCAGTTGTCGGGGCATACGCACGGCGGCATGGCACCCGGCATGCGGCAACTGGTGGCACTCTTCAACGATGGGCTGGTACAAGGGCTGTACCAGCGGGGAACACTCCAGATTTATGTAACCAACGCCACCTCCATTTGGACCGGGCTTCCCATCCGTCTGCTGACACCGGCAGAAATCACGCATATTCATCTTGTTCCCACCTCTGGAAGTTCCCGATAATCAAGGCTCCTATTCAGACCTGCAACCGGAAGGTCCCATGTGTTTTTTCCATGTGTTTTTTCCCAACAAACGGATTGACCTGACGGCGCAAAAAAGGTAGACTTATCTCAAGTTCCCCCCCTTATGAAAGCACAAACACTACTTTCACTACTAACGCTGGGCTTCGGTTTGTTTGCCCACGCTCAATCCCCCATTGCACCTGCTCCCGTGCTGCCTGATGCCGCTAAATCGTCGGCAGCAAAAAAAAGCAGCAAGAAAAAGGCTTCCTCCAGCAAAAAGAAGGCAACCAGCACCAAGAAATCTACAACAAGCAAGAACGCCACCAGCAAAGCACCCCAGCTCACCACCAGCAAAGACTGGCAGGACCCGGCAGCCCTGCGCGATAAGCTGGCTGAAAAAATACAGTCAAAACTCAGCGCACCCGATGAAAGCTCCATCAAGAATTTCCTGAAGAGCGGCGACAACCGTCTGCTGCTCGCCAACTGGCATCTGGCTCACGCTGAAGTTGCCTCAGAAAAAGCCCGCCAGGATTTCCAGAAAAATCTTGAAAAGAAGATTCAGGATAAGACGAAAGAGCTGACCACCAAGAAGGAGGAGCTGCCGCTCCTGGGTGGCACAGCCGTGGAAAGCACCAGGTACAGCATCGAAAGGCTGGAGATTGAAATTGCCGAATTGGAAGCCGAGCTCAAGCAGCCCATAAACCTGGCCGAAGTGGCAAAGCTTTCCCATGGGGCAAAACTCATCAATCTTCTTGTAAATGACCTGGAGTGGATGGAATACTTTGTCTACAGTGGTGAATGCATCATGCCTGGTCGCGCGCTCAACATGCTGAGCAGCATGATGAAGAGCAACCCAAGCATGCTGACAGGCGAACAAGTTGCCCGCGATGTAGCCACGGCTACGGCTCTGGAATTTGCCCGATTCGGCTGGACCGTGGACAACGCCTGCAAACGCGCAGAATATTTCGTAAAGAACTGGCAGCAGGATAAGCTGCACAAGATATTCGACACGTTGCCTTTCTGGCAGCGTCGTGTCGTCTGCGGGTGGAAGGGCGACCACAGCTCCGGCACCCCCGAAAGCTTCACCTGGGCGCTCAACAACGTGAACCTGCCCGACGACCGCTACTCCGGCAGCTGCTGGCGCTGCGGCTATGTACTGCACAATGTGTACGGCGAAAGCGTACACGGCAGAGCTTATTATACGGCCTACGAGGGCATGTACACCGGACGTCACCACGAATTCACGCAGGAAGTGGGCGGTGTCTGTGGCGGTCTGTCGCACTTTGGTGCCTCAGCAGCCTGTGCCAACGGTATTCCTGCGCTGACCATGGGAGAACCCGCCCACTGTGCTTTTGTGGTATGGGTGGATGACAAGTGGACGCCGGCCTACTCGGTTTCATGGGACCGCGGGTTGCACTGGCGTCCATGGCTGGACAACTGGCGCTATTCATCTCTGCACATGCTGACAGAGCAGCATTCCTCCGCACAGAAGGATAACCTGCAAATTGCCAACACCTACCGTGCGCTGGCTCACATGGCGACCACCGCCAGCAACACCACCGCCGCCATCGATTACTTCCTGATGGCAGAGGCTGCCCAGCCGCGCCATTACCAGGTATTCCGCGAGCATGCCGACATGCTGGCTGCTACCAAGGCTGGAGCAGAAGCATGGTTGCAGCTCAATGACAGCCTCTGCACCAACATGGTGCCCGTCTTTGCCGAATGTGCCTCTGAGCTCATGCGCAACCAGGTCTATGACCAGCTGGGCAAGGCCGGAATCGATCCCAAGAAGCTGGAAACCGCCTTTGCGCAATTCTGGAAGAGCACGCGCGAACTGGGGCCCGAACGCTGGAAAGTGCAGGATCTCCTCAATAAGCAGATTACCCTGCTGAACAACGTCCGCAAGGGAAGCGAGCTGGAGAACCAGTGCGCCCTCTACCGCCACATGCTGAAGGGCACGATTAACAATCCCGCTTACGCCACCTACTCCCTCGAGAGCGGTAACACCCTCATGCAGAAGATGGATGATGCAGCCAAAGCCCGTATGCTCGGCATCATGACCGACGCCATCGGCAACGGTAATGGGCTGGAGGGTGAGGCTCGCACCAAGGTGCTCACCAACATCATTCTGGCAGCTGAAGCCAACCGAGATGCCTCGGCATTCCAGTCGGTCAGCAAGCTCATTGCCCCCGAAGCGTCTCACGACAACCGTCCCATCGGTGATTTTGAAGGCTTCCCCGGCAAGCTGGTATCGGAAGGCGGTGTCCTGATTGCCTCCTCCACCAGCCAATGGGACAGACCCGCAACGCATGCCAATGTACTCACCAAGAAGGGTGGACAGGTGCACACCGCCAAGAACAAAGATCCGTGGATTGGTGTCAAGCTACCCAAATACGCCACCATCAGCGGTATCGTGATTGCCGCTCATGCCAACTCCGCCAACTGGCATCGTCTGAATGACCTACAGATTCAGGTATCGGAAACCGGTAGGGATGATGACTGGCACAACGTCGGACAGCCGACCGGCAAATACACGCAGCGCATCACCCGCATCAGTCTGGGCAGCGAGCACCCCAAGGCGCTCTACGTCCGCATCATCCGTCCCGGTGTACAGGAAGTGCTCCACATTGATGGTCTCTTTGTCTATGGTACCCCCGCAGCATAATAACCCCTAGCCACCACTTGATATGAAACCTCTATTTTCGATACTGATGTGCGCAGCTGCGCTCACCACGCTGCAGCCGCTCACAGCAGCCAACAAGGTAAGCAACTACGAGCAGGCTCTCGCCCAGGTGAATGACGATGGGTATGCGCTCTTTATCTACGGTAAGGACTGGGACAAACGCGCCAAGGGCAACATCACAAAGCTCTACAACGCCGCTGCCGTGGAAAAAGCTCTCGGCAATGCTGCCACTATGCTGGTACCCCTGCCTGAAAGCATGAACGAGGAGCAGAAGGAAAGCTTCAACAAAATCATGGGCAAGCTGCAACTGCCCCATGCACACAGCAAGCATTCCTTCCCGGCAGTAGTGCTGTACGATAAGGCAGGCCGTCAGTACGGCATTGTATTCGGTCGCCCCATGGTCAATCCCAAGGCAGACAACATTGCCAGCCTCATCACCCAGCTGCGTAATGCCAAGAGCAAGCAGGACCAGCTGATGGGCAAAGCCAATGCCGCACAGGGAACAGAGCGCGCCAAGTTCCTGCTGCAGGCAGCACAGGTGGAAGGCATTGAACGCCCGGATAAAGTGGAACAGCTTATCAAAACTGCCGACCCGGAGGATAAATCCGGCTGTCTGGCTGCACTGAAGTTCTACAATAATCCCCTGGGCGATGCCATCAATGACATGCCGATTCTGGAAGCCCTGGCCGAAATGGATAAGGCCATCTCCAGCCCGCTGCACACCGTGCAGCAGAAGCAGAATGCCTGCGCCTTTGCCATCGGCCTCATCCGCCGCCGCATCGGTTCCGGTGGGGCAGAAGCCATCCGCCACTACGCCGAAATCATGCGCGACCTCAAGCCCGATTCCGTGCTGGGACGCTCTGCGCTGGTCGTCATGCGCGATTGGACCGCCGGCCTGCAGCTTGCACGCGGTTGGTCCTCCGATTCGCTTCCCCTCCCGGAAGTTCCGGCAGAGCTGTACGGCAAGCTGCCCATTGCGGAAGCCGGCACATACGAAGTGCGCTTCATCCCGACAGGAGGAAAGCACCATGCCAGAATCTCCCGCGTCGAGCTGCTGGATGGCGACACCTCCCTCTCTGCGGATGACCGCCATTTCACCCTCAGCTCACCTGCCAGCTACTTTGTGACGGCCCCGGCTGCTGTCAAGAACCCGCGCATCCGCATCACCTTCGACAACGGTGAAAAAGAACGCGACACCCGCGGCAACATCACCATTACCAGAAAATAATCACCAGCCCCGGCTGGTCCCCGGAAACCGCGCATGGGAGCATTGCCCATGCGCGGTTTTCCTATATACCGGCCGTTCTACTCCCACGCCTGGGTGGTGCGGGCGGCCAGTTTCTGGTCAAGACTCAGCAGTTCATCAATGCGAGAGCCGCAGAGCGTCATGATATCCACAATCTCCTCCACCTGCAGTTCCTCCTCCACCTGCTCCTTCACATAATCGAACAGCAGGCATTGCGTGGCGTATTCCTTCTCCTCGCGGCAGAGAGTCAGCATCTCGTGAATCGACGCCGTAATGCGCCGCTCATGCTCCAGCGAAAGCCGGAATAAATCCAGCGGCGTTTCCCAGGTATACACCGGCGATGCCACCGCCGGAATCACCACCTTCGCCCGCCGGTTTTCCAGGTGCGTCACAAAACGCAGGGCATGCCCGCACTCCTCGCGGTATTGCTCGCGCATCCAGTGCCCCATGCCCGGCAGGCCATACTGCCGCAGGTTGCCGGAAAAAGCCAGATAGAGAAACGCAGACTCAAACTCCAGTTTGATTTGCTGATTGACAGCATCGACTATTTTCGGGTTCATGCCTGCATCATACACCTTCCCCCACCGCAGGTGTATCACTGTTAGCCCAACAAGACCAATTTACAGGCACTTGCAGACGCAAACCGAAACTCCCACAAAGAGATTACCTTCCCCCCCTGCTGTTTTTATTACGAGATTGCTGTCCGGCCAACATAATGCAGAAAGTTTGTGTGCTAAATTGTTATTTTTCTCCTCCTCCGGCGAGGGCAGCGAGCGGATTTTTGTGTCCCACACGGAACGCCATCTCCCTAAACCGAATTTGCATCTGCATCCCTGCGCATCGCATTTCCTGTGCGATTCTGAATTATTTGCTTGAAAATAAATCATTAGCGGCATAATTATACGCCGCAATGTCTTCCGTTTTAGTGGCATTTAATGTTCGGTAATTGTCATATTTTTAATGAATTATGGAAGATTTTACTGT
>JAZOTC010000027.1:0-14027 GCA_045657445.1 Akkermansia sp.
GCGTGTTAAAAATACCGCCTGTTGGCGGTATGAAAGCACCGGGAGCGGTGCATGAAATCCTTTGCTGGCGCAAAGGATGAAATACCTTCGCACCGCTCAGGTATGATTTATCGGCATTGCATGCCGATAAACAACAATTTACCGGAATTTAGTTGCCGAGTTGCTGCAGGTTGGTTCCGTCTGGGATTTCCACCAGCTTAATGCGTCCGCTGGTGCCATGTACTACTTCTACAGCAGTTTTGGGGATGCCCAGCGCTTTGGCCAGGAAGAGTACAATCTCCTTGTTTGCCTTGCCTTCAACGGGTGGGGCGGCTATTTTGACCTTCAGCACGCGGCCTACCTGGGGGTAGTCGTCTTCCCAGCCCAGAATTTCGTTCTTTTTGGCGCCGGGGGTTACTTTGAGGGCAAGTTTCATGGGCTTAATCGGGGAGAAGGGTGGCCAGGGCGGGCAGACGGGTGATTTCCTTGCCGCAGGCGGCTGCCTGGGCGGCGGTGGGCAGGTCGCGCCGGGTGTGTACGCCCTCGGTGAGCAGGAAGGGCAGCAGAAGTACTTTCCGGGCCTTCAGGCGGGGCATTACCTGGCTGGCCTGGGGAGCCTGGCTGGTGTAGCCCAGGGCTATTTCTACCCCGGGCAGCAGCTCGCGCAGGCGGCGGCAGAACAAGGCTGGCTCCGGTGGTGGTTCCGGCAGGGTGGAATCATGCGCCACGACCAGCACGGCGGTATCGCTGCCCAGTTGCGGGCGCAGGCTGCGCGCTGCGGCTTCTGCCAGCCAGGGCGAGGCGCCCAGCACCGGCTGGAAGAAAAGCTGGGGTTTTACCGGCGCTTCGGCATAGGCCTGGTGCAGTTTCTCCACTAGTTTGCGGCCGCTGCTGGTGCCGCTCTGCATGAACATGGGGTATACCAGCACCGGTGCGTTGGCCGGGGGGAGTTGCGAGGCGTCCAGATTGTGCAGGTGGGCGCGGTATACCCGGCGCCGGGGCATGCGGATGCCGGGTGGGTTGAGCATCATGCCCTTCTCATTGTAGCTGATGATGAGGTAATGGCGTTTCCACCTGTGGTGGTGGCCGTACACCAGGATGATGGCGGCGATGACGGCCGCCTGAGCCAGGGCAAAATGGAAATAGATGAGCCCCCTGAGGTGGGATTCCACATCAGGGGGCAGGGTGGGAGAATCGAGGCGCGCGCCGCAATCCACGGAGCCCCACACAGCGGCCGCAAACACAGCGGCGCAGAGCAGGAGCAGGGCGTGGAAGAGCGCGCGGTTCATGCGGGGTTAAACGCCTGCTGCATCTTCGGCTTCCTGGAGCTCCTTGCGCAGGTCGCCGCGCTTGTCGAAGTAGAGCACAACCGGGGAGGCGATGTAGATGGAGGAGTAGGTGCCGATGAAGATACCCAGGAGCATGGTGATGGAGAAGTCCCACATGGAGGGGCCACCCAGCGCCAGCAGGGCAATGAGGGCTGCGATGGTGGAGCCGGAGGTGAGCAGCGTACGCGAGAGCGTGGTGTTGATAGCATCGTTCATGATGTCAACGAGCTTTTCACCGGGTTCTGCCATTCGCAGGTGCTCGCGGATGCGGTCGTAAATCACGATGGTGTCGTTAATGGAGTAACCGATAACCGTGAGGAAGGCACCAATGTGGATGATGCTCAGCTCGGTTCCGAGAACCACGACCAGGATGATGATGGCCAGGGCATCGTGCAGGGTGGAGAAGAAGGCACCCATGGCGAAGGACCATTCGAAGCGGATGGCCAGGTAGATGGTGATGCCGAGCATGCCTGCCGCGAGGGCGATGATGGCGGTCTTGAAGAAGGCGGAGCCGAGGGAGGCGCTCACTTCTTCGATGGAGGGAGCCTGGAGTTCCTTCACGCCGGGAATGTTGGCGCGCAGTTCCTTATCGATGAGCAGGGCTTCATCTTTGTTGGCGCAGCGAATCTTGACGCTGGTATCGGTGGCAGAGGTGAACTGCTGCGTGGAGGCCTTCTTGGAGAGCTGCATGCTTTCCACGTAGTTCTCCAGCTGGTTGTAATCGAGCTTGGAGTCGGCGGGAACCACATAGGTAGCAGTGGTACCACCGGTAAAGTCGACGCCCAGGGCAGACTCACCGCGTACGAACACGGAGTAGGCAAGACCGGCAATGAGCAGCAGGGAGGAGCCAATCATGGCGTGCTTGCGGTACTTCATGAAGTCGAAGGTCTTGCCTTCGAACGGTGCGCGGGCAAAGGTGAATTCCTTGAGCAGACCCAGGTGCTCGGCCCAGAAGAAGAGCACACGGGTGACAACCACGGCGCCGATGAGGGAGGTGATGATACCCACGCTGGTGGTTACAGCGAAGCCCTTGATGGAGCCGCTGGCAATCCAGAACAGAATGACGGCGGTGATAAGGGAGGTGATGTTGGAGTCCCAGATGGCGGAGAAGGCCTTTTCGTAGGCCTGGCGCAGGCATACCAGGAAGGGACGCCCGGCCTTGCGTTCTTCGCGCATGCGTTCGTAAATGAGCACGTTGGCGTCCACGGCCACACCCATGGTCAGCACAATACCGGCGATACCCGGCAGGGTGAGCACGAACCCGAAGAGGCTCATGAGCCCCAGCAGCGCAATGGCGTTGAAGGTAAGACCCACCATGGCCACCATGCCGGCGGTGCGGTAGTACCAGTAGCAGAAGGCAAAGATGCCCAGCAGGCCTACCAGACCAGCAATGCCGCTCTGCTCCAGAGCGCTCTGGCCCAGCTGGGCCGATACGTCCTTGCGGCCTTCCACCTTCAGGTCGCTGGAAAGCGGGTTGGCAAGAGCCTTGGAAATGTCCTCGGGTTCACCTTTGCCGTTCAGACCGCTGATGTTAAATTCCTTATGAAGTACAGCCTGTACCACCGGGGCGCACTTGATCTGGTTGTTGAGCACCACGGCCAGGCGGTCGCGGCCAATCTGCATGGCGCCGGTCAGGCGTCCCATGCGGTCGGCACCCGTGCGGTTGAGCACCACATCAACATAACCCTTGCGCACATAGTCGGGGTGAGCCTGGGCCACTTCCTTACCCGTGATGTACATATCCTTCTGCATGGCGGCATAGGGCTTTTGCAGCACCAGGTATTCCACCACCGGGCGGCCGTGCTTGTCCACCTCGGGCAGGCCGGTTTCCTCGTTGATGTGCGGGTAGGGCAGAATCATGTAGTCATTCAGACCAAATTTGCCGGGAATGCGGGGCAGGGCAGGCTTGCGGGCCTTGGTGTTGCCAGCGGCCACTTCGGCATTGTAGGCTGCGACTTTTTCCTCGTAAGCGGAGATGAGCTCGTAGGTTTCAGCATCGCCGATAACGCGGTCGGATTCCGGGTAGACCGCAAGCAGTTCGAGCTTGGCCATCTTGGTGAGCATCTTGACCATGGCGTCCAGCTTCTCCTTGTTCTTTTCAGGGTCATTATCCTGCTGGGGAATCTGGATGAGAATCTTGTTGCCGGAGTGGATAATTTCCACTTCGCTGGTGCCGGTGGCGTTGAGTCGTTCGTTGAGGATATCGCAGGCCTGCTGCATGTCCTCCTGGGAGGGCGGGGTCATCTCGCCGTGGTCATTCAGCTTGGGCTGCACTTCCAGGGTGAGCTCCACGCCGCCGCGGATGTCGATACCGTAGTGCATGCCGTTGAGGAACAGCGAAAGCAGCGAGAAGGAGCACAAACCAATGATGAAGAAGGTGCCCGCGTTGCGCTTTACTTTATCTTCCTCGGCTGCCAGGTACCAGAAAAACAGTACGATGAGCAGAATGCCTACGATGAAGTAGAATGCCGGTGTATGAATGATGCTCTGTAAGAATTGGAACATGATGCGTATAGGTGAACCGCACCATTCTGCCAGTTTTTCGCCCGGCGTCAAGTCTGCATGGCGTCATTTTACACGCGCGTGCGGCATTTGTGTAGGGATGAATGTTCCCCGTGGAACGCGGTGCCGGGTGTCGCTCTTTTCTTGGCATGCGGCGCCGGCGGGTGTACAACTGGCGTCATGGGATTTACAGCAGCAACCGCTATGACATTGTTGAGCACCGCCGCTACCGTGGCGGGCAAGGCTGTGGAGGCGCAGGCCGAGCGCAAACAGGCCTCCGAAATGGAGAAGGCCGCCGCCGAACGCCGCCGCATCGCCGAGAATCAAGCCGGCGTCGTTACCCGGAACGCCATGGAAAACCAGCGCCGTGAGCTGCGCAATGCTCAGATGCAGCTGGCCTCGGCCCGTGTGGATGCGGCGGCTTCCAACCTGGCCTCGGCGGGCACCGCATCGGTGCGCGAGACGGACCTGGCCACCCGCCTGGAGGACGATATCAACAACCGCACCAATGCCGCCCTTCATGAGGCCAATACCCTCCGCACCCAGGGTGAGTATGATGCGCGTGACCTGGAAATGCAGGCCAGCCAGGCACGCATGCGTAGCAAGGGTGCCTGGCTGGGTGCAGCCGGTGGGTTATTCCGTGGCCTTAGTTCGGTGGATTAGAACTCCGGTCGCTCAGGCAGTTCAGGTAGTAATGCAGCGCAAGCTTCAGCACAGAAGTACGGTCCAGCTGGCGCTGCCGGGCAAAGCGTTCGAGCCGATTAAAGAGGTCGGTTTTACAACGGAACGTAATCATATGAAGAGCGGGCATACTGGTAGTATGCCCGCTTTGTAGTTGCTTTACAAGCAAAGTTATGCGCGGTGCCTCTAACGTTTATTCCGAGGGGCGGACCGCAATCCAGGTGCGGGTGGCCGTGGGGGAAAGCACTGCGGCCAGGAAACGTTTCATGCTTTCGGGGGTGACGGCTCGCAGCATGTCGGGCACGCGGTCATCGTAATCGGCGCCGAGCCCGAGCAGGGTATTCACCGCCATGCCGCTGCAGCGCTTGCCGCAGCTCTGCAGGGCAAGCACCCGGGCCGTGAGGGCGGTGGAGCGGGCGCGCTCCAGCGCATCGGCGGGCATGCCTTCCTGTGCCAGGTGGTTGAGGGTCTGCTCCAGCACGGTGCGGGCCTCGGCCAGTTGCTCCGGTGCGGTGCCCAGGTAGAAGTACAGGCAGCCGGCATCCACCCCCAGCAGCGAGGTTGCTGCGGCATAGTAGGCCAGCCCGCGTTTTTCGCGGATTTCATCGAAAAGCGGGCCTGCCATGTCGCGGCACCATTCCTCGAAAAGCAACTGGGCGGGTGCGGTATCAGAAAGCGCGGTGGAGGCTGGCACTGCCAGTGCCAGCACAGCCTGTTCCTTATCCAGTATTTCCACGGCATCGGCGGGCATCTGCGCGGGGGTGGCGGTGCGCTCTGCGGGCACTCCGGCGGGCATGCCGCCCAGGAGTTCTGCTGCGGCGGCCACGATGGCTTCCGGGTCAATGTCTCCCGCCACGGCCAGCACGGCGTTCTGCGCGCACACCAGGCGGGCGTGCTGGGCAAGCAGGTTTTCGCGCGTGAGACGTTGCACGCTTTCCACGGTGCCGTCGCGGTGGTTGCCGTAGGAGACATTGCCGAAGCAGAGGCGGCGCAGGCGGCGGAACGCCAGAGCGGCGGGGTCTTCCTCGGCGTCCAGAATATCGGCCACCATGGCGTTCTTTTCATTTTCCACCACATCGGCGGGCAGGGTGGGATGCAGCGCGGCATCTGCCAGCAGCTCCAGCAGGGCGGGGGCATCTGCTGCCAGACCGCGAACGGAGAGGTTGAAGGTGTTGTTGCCTGCGGCGCTGGAGATGGCACCGCCCAGGTTTTCCACCTCGTTAGCCAGCTGGGCGGCACTGCGGGTGGTGGTGCCTTTGAGCAGGCATTCTGCCAGCAGGGAATTGATGCCGGCGTTGGCGGCTGTTTCGGTCTGGCTGCCGGCGCCGAATACCAGCTCGGCATAGACCATGGGCACGCGCTTGTCCACGCGGGTGACCACGCGCAGACCATTGGGCAGGGCGTGGGTTTCCGGGGCGTTGTTGTCGGCGTTGGCGCTGGTGGCTGTTTCGCTGGCATTGCTGCCGGTGGGGTCTACGCTCACTTCTACCAGGCGGGCCGGGGTGAAATAGGCGGCGGCCACGCGGGCAATGTCTTCGTTGGTGACGCGGGAGAGCGCGGCATCCCATTCCTCCATGCTGTCCGGGTTGCGGCTCAGGTGCCACGAGATGCCCAGCACATTGGCCACGCCCTGCACGGTGGAAAGCCCGCGCAGACGCCCGGTCAGCATCATACGCCGCGAGCGGCGGCGCGCTTCATCGAAATCTGCCTGCGGAAGCGTGGCCATGAACTCCAGCACGGCATCGCGCAGGGTGTCGCGTTTGTCGCGGTCTACATCGAACTCCAGCACCAGCGCCCCCTCACCGTTGCGCTCGGGTATGGGCATGAGCGATACATCGTGCGCGAGGGCGAGTTCATCGTGGAAGCGTTTGTAGAGCCAGGCGGAGCGGCCATCGCCCAGAATCGCCCCCAGCAGCGAGATGGCGGCTGCATCGGCGTGGTTGGAGCAGGGAATCCGCCAGGCCAGCATGAGGGTGCTGGTGGGCTGGGCAAATTCGCAGCGGTGGGTGCGCGGCCCCCACTGGCGGGGTTCTGCTACCGGCACCACCGGCTTGGCCGGCGTGGCGGGCACTGTGCCGAATTCATCATTCACGGCGGCAAAAAGCTCGCTTGTGTCCACATCTCCCGCCACGCAGAGGAACATGTTGCCCGGCACATAGCGCGAGCGGTGGTAATTCACCATATCCTCGTAGCTCAGGGCATCAAATGCCTCTCTCGTGCCAATGACCGGCAACCGCCGCGGTGAAACTTTATAGAGCGTGCGGATGAGGGAGTGGTAGGCGATATCCTGCGGGTCATCGTTGTACATGCTCATCTCGCGGCGGATGACATCGCGCTCGCGTTCCCATTCCTCGCGAGGAAATGCCGGGTGCAGCGTGAGCTGTGCCAGCAGGTGCAGGAATTCGCGCCAGTGTGCTGCCGGGCCATCAATGTAAAATACCGTGCGGTCGGTGCTGGTGTAGGCATTCCACATGCCGCCCAGCTCCGGCACGCGTTCATTCAGCTGGCGGGCGGAAAATTCGCTCGTCCCCTTGAACACCATGTGCTCCAGCAGGTGCGAAAGCCCTGCGCCCAGTTGCTCCCCTTCGTGCATGGAACCCGTCTGTATCCACACTTGCATGGAAACCAGCGGAAACGCCTTCTGCGGAACCACCACGGTGGTGAAACCATTGGAACATACATGAACCTCGTGCTGCATGTGCGCAGTATCGCACAGCAGACGCCTCTGCGCAAGCTATTTGGGCTTGTTATGGCAGGAAAGCGGAGTATAATACAGTCATGTGGCGCAAAGTCTTTTGTGTAGTGGCTTTCCTGGCGGCAATTTACCTGCTGGCGGCGGCGTTCATGCAGGCCTGGCTCACAGCTGCTGACCCGGCAGCGGTGGAGCATCACCGGCAGTGGGCGTATGTGTTTCTGGGGGCTGCGTTGCTGTGCTATACCGGGTTTGGCGTGCTGCTGCGGCCGCGCAGTGTGCTGCATTTCTGCCTGTGTACCGTGGCGGTGCCGGTGGCATGGTGTTCGCTGATGACTTTTTGGGCCAATCCCTCCTGGGTGGCGGCGGTGCTGGCGGTCATCAGCTGGGGGTATCTGCTGGGGCGGGGCTATGTTCTGGTAAATCGCCCGAAAGACTAAGACTTGTTTCCTGTTTCCAGAAATGATATTATAAGCGCACGCTGATTATGTTCGACCTCGTTCTCAATTCCTTTTTCGCTTCGATTCCGGTATTCATCTTTTTCGGAATCGGGTTCTGGCTGCGGTATAAGAAAGCCATAGCGCCGGAACACGATGGCGTGATTCTGCAGCTGGCCATGGATGTGGGCTACCCCTGCCTGATTTTCCACAGCATCATGAAGTATATGGTGCTCAACCCGAATCCGGCCATGGGAACGGTGGCTTTCTCCTTGCAGGGGATTCTGTGCGGCTTTCTGGAAATGCTGGTGGGTGTGCTGGCTGCCTATGCCGTGGCCTGGTGTCTGCGGTTGAAAATCGGCACCGGTCTGCGCACCTTCACGCTGACCGCGGGTGTGCAGAACTATGTGTTCTTTGTAGTGCCGATTATCCAGATGCTCTTTTCTGCCCCCGGCGACCCGACCATGGGGGTGCTGTTCATCCACAACATGGGGTGCGAACTCTTCATCTGGAGCCTGGGCATCATTCTCATGTGCGGCGGGGTGAAGAATCTGCGTCTGGGACTGCTGCTGCGTGGCCCGCTGCTGGCGGTCATTGCTTCGCTCATCATCGCCTGGGTGGGATTGGGACCGTATGTGGCGCTGCCGCCTATCATGAAGGCGGCGGAGATGATAGGCGCGGTTTCCACCCCCATCTGCCTGATTATCTTCGGCTGCTCGCTGTATGATTTGACCCGCCATTTCACCTGGCAGCCGCGCATGCTGGTGGCCGGGGTGCTCACGCGACTCATGCTGGCCCCGGCGCTGATTCTGCTGCTGGCCTGGGTGCTGCCGGTCGACCCGCTGCTCAAGCGCATCATGGTGATTCAGAGCGCGATTCCCAGCGCGGTGATTCCGGTGATACTGGCCAAGCGTTTCGGTGGTGTGCCGGAGGTAGGCACCCAGGTGCTGCTGGCCACGACGCTCTGCTCGTTTGTGACCCTGCCGATATGGCTGGCGATTGGTAGCCGGTTTGTCGTCTCATTCTGATGAGACGACAACATGCCTGACCGCAGGTCAGGTGATATGGAGACAGGTTGATGCTGCTTATCGCATCATCAATCTGTCTCTATCGAGACCGGTAATAGCCTCCAGCCGGGCAATAAGGTGGCGCAGCACCGCAATCAGTGTAAGCAGCAGGGGAACACCAATGACCAGATACCCCCACCAGGTCATGCGGCCCACGGCGTAGTTATACTCCAGCGCCTGCTGGGCTGCGGGGGCATCCAGCACCGGCAGCAGGAAACAGAGCGAAAGAATGAAATTACCCACGGCAGAAACCACCAGCGAAAGCCCCAGAAACAGACTGGCGCGCCAGAGCAGGGCATTGTAGGGCTGTTCTGCCGCCTTTTCAGCCACGGTTTTCTCAATGGTGGCAATGTCGAAAATGGAATCTGAATACAGCAGCAGGCGCAGCAGCGAATCCTGCCGCCGCGCGGTGAGCATGACCGCCCCGCAGAGCAGCAGCGGAATGGCGGCTTCCTTGGCCGCATACCACCAGGGAGTATCCGGGCGGATGGCATCGCTGGTGCCGGTGTTGGCATAGATGGTGACCACGCCGGTGAGGATGGTGCCCAGCAGCCCGAAGAGCGTGAGCGGCTCCACCCGGCGACTCCGGATGAAGGTCCACAGCCCGAAGCCCAGCGGCAGCGAAAGCGCCAGACACATGGCCGGGGCGGTGCCCAGTTGCCAGAGCTCCGGGCCGGAAACGGAACAGTGGTCCAGCACCATGACCGGTGCCAGTACGCTCAGAAGAATGTTGAGGAGACTTTGCGTTCCCTTATCCATAATCTTACTTCATGGATGCAATGGCGGCGGCCATATCGGGAGCTTTGAAGGTGGAGGAGCCTGCTACCAGACAATCGGCACCGGCCTCGGCGCAGAGCGGAGCCTGCGTGGCGCCGATACCGCCGTCCATCTGGATAATGAAGCTGAGTCCCTGTTCCTTGCGGGCGGCATCGAGCACGCGCACCTTGTCCAGCACTTCGCCCATGAAGCTCTGCCCGCCGAAGCCCGGCACTACGCTCATGACCAGCACCATATCCAGTTCGCCGATGTAGGGCAGCACTTTCTCCACCGGGGTAGCGGGGTTCACAGCCAGACCTGCGTGAATGCCGGCGGCGCGGATAGCGGCCAGCGTGGCGTGCAGATCCACGGCGCCCTCGCGCTCCACGTGAATGGTAATCATGTTCATACCTGCTTTCACAAAGCGGGGCAGGTAGTGGTCCGGCGCATCAATCATGAGGTGGGCATCCAGATACGCCTCTGCCGGCACGGCGGAGCGAATGGCAGCGCAGATATCCGGTCCGAAAGAAATGTTGTCTACAAAGGAACCATCCATCACATCCAGGTGCAGCCAGTCGGCACCGGCCTCCAGGGCGCGGTTGGCTTCTTCTCCGATGCGGCGGAAATCACAGGCAAGCATTGAGGGGGCAATCAACATGGTAGCACCATTGTAAAAGCTTGCGCCCGCATTGGCAAGAAGAAAAAAGCCGGAGATGCGTTCAGCACCTCCGGCACATAGGAAAATAGGGAGCAAGCCTCAGCTGGCGGGGTAGTTCACGATTTCCAGTTTCGGGCGCTGGATGAGTTTCATGATTTCCTCGCCCGGGGTGACCACGGCAGGCTGCTGGGGCAGGGGCTTGGAGGTGAATACCGGGAAATCAGCTTCTTCCTTGATGGTGCCGCCGGTAGCCAGGGAGTAATACCCACGCTTCGGGTCAAAGCGGCAGTTGATTTCCTTGAGCGGGTTGCCATCGCGGGTGAAGCGGAATTGCGTGGCGGCGTGCCACTGCTTGCCATCCCAGCGCAGGGCGGGGCCGAAGGTGGCGCGGCGCTCGTGGTTCTTGGAATCCACATCGCGTTTGAAGTCTTCCACAAAGCCGCAGCCGCCGCCCAGACCGCGGCGCAGCGCCTGCACGCGCCAGCAGCTCATAAGCGTCCATTCGCCCTTGGCAGGGTCAAAGATATAACCGGCAATCTGGCGGAAATCGGGGCCGTCCTCGTGCTCTACCACAAGGGTCTTGATGACATCGCCCTCTTTCCAGTCGAAACGGCGCATGGATTTGCCGCCAGTGCCTTCGCCGCCGAAACGCGTGGTTTCCACGCCTTCGCCGCGCTGCACGAGCTTGGCCCGTTCCTCCTCGGGGGCCGCGTGGGGATTATCGCCGGAATCCTTGGCATCCCATATAGAGAAGATGGCCACGCGCACGGGGTTACCGTTCTCATCTTTGTGGCCCAGTTCCTGCACGCCGATGTAGCCGTTGCCGAAATTATTGCAGGCAAAGTAGGTACCGGGAGCGCTCTTTTCAATCACTGCTTCCTGGTATGCAGCCGTGTGTGCCGGAAGGGTGGGGCCGTATCCCAGATGCACCGAGGCGCACTGGCGCTTGGCCATGTTTTCCGGCAGCCAGTAATCCGAATAGCGGTCGGCCTTAGCTTCCTGCGGGCAGAACGCCGCCAGGGCAAAAAGACCGGTCATTAGCGAGAAAATCGGTTTCATCGCCGGTGAGTCTAACACAACAGGCAAGTTTTTTCAAGCCCAAAGAATCATGCTTACGGCTTGACTATGCGGGGGAATCGCTGTAAACTCCCTGCCGTCATGACTTCTACAGCTGATTATAAGGTGGCCGATATCGCCCTGAAGGATTGGGGACGCAAGGAAATTGCCGTGTCGGAATACGAGATGCCGGGGCTGATGGCCTGCCGCGAGAAGTACGGCGAGCAGAAGCCGCTGGCCGGGGTGCGTATCACCGGCTCGCTGCACATGACGATTCAGACGGCGGTGCTCATCGAGACGCTGGTGGCGCTGGGCGCCGAGGTGCGCT
The DNA here is from genome assembly GCA_045657445.1 of Akkermansia sp. Lineage (GTDB taxonomy): Bacteria > Verrucomicrobiota > Verrucomicrobiia > Verrucomicrobiales > Akkermansiaceae > Akkermansia. Next base: position 11,485 of record JAZOTC010000027.1, read on the forward strand.
GGGCCAGCTGCAACATTTTCTCTACTCAGGACCACGCCGCTGCGGCAATTGCGGCAGCGGGGGTGCCGGTGTTTGCCTGGAAGGGCGAAACGCTCACGGAATACTGGGATTGCACCTGGGCGGCGCTGAGCCACCGCGATGGGCTGGGCCCGCAGCTGGTGGTGGATGATGGAGGTGATGTGACGCTGCTGCTGCACCGCGGTTACGAGATGGAAGAGGGTTCCGATTGGGTGAACACTCCCTCTGAGAGCGAGGAGGAGGGCGTTATCAAGGCGCTGCTCAAGCGCATTGCGGTCGAGCAGCCGGGCGTGTTCCACCGCTGGTTGCCGGAGTGGAAGGGCGTTTCCGAGGAAACAACCACCGGTGTACACCGCCTCTACCAGATGGAGCGCGATGGCCGCCTGCTGGTGCCCGCTATCAATGTGAATGATTCCGTGACCAAGAGCAAGTTTGACAACCTGTACGGTTGCCGCGAGAGCCTGACGGATGGTATCAAACGCGCTACCGATGTGATGATTGCCGGCAAGGTGGCGGTTATCTGCGGTTATGGCGATGTGGGCAAGGGCTGCGCTCAGGCGCTTCGCGGGCTGGGTGCCCAGGTGATTGTGACCGAGGTGGACCCCATCTGCGCTCTGCAGGCTGCTATGGAGGGCTACCGCGTGCTGACGGTGGAGGACACCCTGGGCATGGCAGATATTTATGTGACCACCACCGGCAACTGCGATATCATTACCCTGGAGCACATGGAGAAAATCAAGGACCAGGCGATTGTCTGCAATATCGGCCACTTCGACAACGAGATTCAGGTGGCACGCCTGCAGGCGTATCCCGGTATTGTGTGCACCAATATCAAGCCGCAGGTGGATAAATACACCTTCCCGGATGGTCACAGCCTCTACCTGCTGGCCGAAGGCCGCCTGGTAAACCTGGGCTGCGCCACGGGGCATGCTTCCTTTGTGATGAGCAACAGCTTCACCAACCAGGTGCTGGCACAGATTGCCTTGTGGCAGGAGCGCGAGTCCTCTAAGCCCAGCGTCACCGTGCTGCCCAAGAAGCTGGATGAAGAGGTGGCTCGCCTGCACCTGGCCAAGCTGGGGGTGCGCCTGACCACGCTCACCCAGAAGCAGGCCGACTATATCGGCGTGCCGGTGGAGGGGCCGTACAAGGCCGAGGCTTATCGCTATTGATTCCAGAAAAATATCATGAGTACGCTGCAGGAGGAGCTGGACTGGCTGTATTCGACGCAGGCTTTCGGCATCAAGCTGGGGCTGGAGGGGATTACCCGCCTGCTCGCTGCCTGTGGCGTGCTGTATCCCCGCGCCCAGGTTATCCATGTGGCGGGGACCAATGGCAAGGGAAGCACCTGCGCGTTCTGCGAGAGCGTGTCACGCGCTGCCGGCTATAAGACCGGCCTCTTCACCTCGCCGCATCTGGTGGAGTTCAGCGAGCGCATCCGCGTGAATGGTGTGAATATACCGGATGCGGATGCCGTCCGGCTCATTGCCCACGTGCGGGAGCTGGTGCAGGTGTGGGACCCGTGTCCCACCTTCTTTGAGCTGGTGCTGGCGGTGGCAATGCTCTGGTTTGCGGAGCAGGAGGTGGAGCTTATCGTGCTGGAAACCGGCATGGGGGGCCGCCTGGATGCCACCAATGCCGTGCCCAAGGATGTGGCGGTGCTGGCCCCCATTGGCCTGGACCACACGCAGTATCTGGGTGAAACACTTTATGAGGTGGCGGGCGAGAAGGCCGCTATCCTTTCCTGGCACCGCCCGGCGGTTTCTGCCCCGCAGGAACCGGAGGCGATGCGCGCAATTCACGAAGCTGCCCAGCGTATGGATACTTATTGCCGGGTGGTTTCGACGGAATGCGACCAGCCGCTCGGCCTGAAGGGGGCTCACCAGCGGCGCAATGCGGCGCTGGCTCTGGCGGCGCTTCGCGCGCTGCCGCATTTCCTCTGCAGCGCCGAGGAGGAAGCCCGCGGGCTGGCGGAGGTGCGCTGGCCGGGACGCTTCGAGGAGGTGCTGCCCGGTGTTATCATGGATGGCGCGCACAACCCGCACGCCATGCAGGTGCTCACCCGCACCTGGCGCGAAACCTTTGGGGCGGCGAAAGCCCGCTGCATCTATGCCGGTTCGGCGGATAAGGCGCTGGATGAGGTGCTGGAGCTGCTCTCCCCCATTGTGGGTGAGTGGGTGCTGCCGCCGGTGCAGTCCCCGCGTATTCTTGCCCCGGCGGAAATGGCCGCCAAGGTGCAGGCTGTGTCTGATGCCCCTGTTTCCACCCCGGCCACGCTGGCCGAAGTGCTGCACGATATGCCCGCCAACACGCTCATCTGCGGCTCGTTCTTCCTGCTGGGCGAGGCCAAGGCCTACCTTCGCAGCGCAGAGTACCGCACCACTGCCCAGTAATCACCATCTCACATGTGCGGAGCACATGTTTTCATTTTTCATTTTTCACACGAGCGCGCAGCGCGAGTTTTCATTGTAAAAAGAGAGATGAAAACACGCTGAACGCGTGAATGAAAAAGCAAACAGAGTTTGCTC
>JAZOTC010000028.1:0-4218 GCA_045657445.1 Akkermansia sp.
GCGTGTTAAAAATACCGCCTGTTGGCGGTATGAAAGCACCGGGAGCGGTGCATGAAATCCTTTGCTGGCGCAAAGGATGAAATACCTTCGCACCGCTCAGGTATGATTTATCGGCATTGCATGCCGATAAACAACAATTTAGCGCATAATCCATGGGGCATGGACGCTTCCCCCTATCTTCGCATGTTAATATACTTGCAATCCTATTTTACACCTGATACAATAGCACAATGATACTCTCAGCTCTGAAAAAAAGTAAATACGGCGTTCTCTTATTCTGTACTCTGCACGCGCTGTGTTTTTCTGCCACCACAGAATTGCAAGACACACCGGCAAAGAAAAGGCAGACCTCCAAAGATTCGGTCGCAAGGAAGGTGAGTGCAGCCAAAAAGAAAAACAAGAAGAAGAGAAAAGTCCTTGTGAATGAAGAAGCTCAACTCATTCAGAAAACATTAGCTGAGGTCCGAATGTCAAGTCTGGTGTGTGAAGAGATGCTTTTTTCTGACCTGCTCGACCTCATTCGCGCAACGCTTCGCCACAGGGGACACAAAATCAATATCATTCCCGTATTTGGCGCATCTGACTCCAGCCTTTACAAACAGGTTATGTCAAAACAGCTCACACTCAAGCTCGATGATATATCCATTGATGACTTGCTTACTATCCTGAATCGCCAAATTGGAATCGGCTATGACATTTCAGCGTTGGGTGTTACCATAGATGCATCAGGGAAAACGCCCTATGGTTCCTACATTCAACCATACGTTCCCCGGAATAAACAGCAGGCAGATAAAGTCGATGCCTACACGAAAATGCTGAAGGAGACCCATCTCCCAAGTCTGGAGGTTGAGAATGTAACCCTTTCAGACATGCTGGCACTCATTCACCACAAGCTTGATAAAAAAGGAGCTCGCATCAATATTATTCCTATGTTTGGCTCATCTGACTCAGAGCGTTACAAGGAGTTCATGTCAAAGAAGATTACCCTTAAACTCCATGATGTATCCATAGATGAGCTTCTTTCTCTTTTAAAGCTCCAGATTGGTATCAGCTACGAAGTCACGCCGGTAGGGATCACCGTAAGTAAAGGCAAAAAATTCTCTCCTGATAGCACGCCCGAGTAATCCCGTTCAATGAGGGGCATTACCCTATCTCCGTAGGAAATACAACCCGGTATAGATGCGGGGGTCCAGGGCAATTCCCTGCTCCACCTGGGCGGCAAGCCAGGCATCAATATCATCCAGCGGGGCCTCGCGCACCGTGATATTCTCGCTATCCACCCCACCGCCGGCAGCCACGCGGCGCAGCCCCGTGGCCAGGTAGAAAGAAAGGCTTTCGGAGGTAAGCCCCGGGGATGAAGGGCCATGGAAAAGAAACTTCATTTCTGCCGCCTCGTAGCCGGTTTCCTCCAGCAGCTCGCGGCGGGCAGCGGCGGCATCGCTCTCCGGGCCTTCATCGCCGCTGAGCCCGGCAGGGAAACACAGGCAGCGCTGGCCGATAGGCGGGCGGAATTCCTCCACCAGCAGCACCTTGCCCTCCGGAGTGCAGGCAAACACCATCACCGCGCCCGTATTGTTCACACGCTCGCAGTATTCCCAGCGCCCCTCGCGCACCATGTTGAGAAACTTCCCCTCGTACAGCTTTTCCATGTCCGGAATAAAAAGGGGGCGGCCAGGTCTGCACCCGCCGCCCCGGTTGAAATTCGCTTCTTACTCGCGCACCAGCGTCTGGAAACGAGCCAGAATACGCTTCGTGATGGGGCCGGCCACGCCCGCGCCAATGGTGCGGCCATCCAGAGAAGTGGCAGCAATCACCTCGGCAGCAGAGCCGGTCAGGAAGCATTCATCGGCGCAGAGAATATCAAAACGGTTCATCACCTTCTCCACACAGGGGATGCCCAGCTCAGCGCAGATATCCATCACCGCATGGCGGGTGATGCCACCCAGGCCACCTTCGGTCAGCGGGGGAGTCTGCACCTCACCATTCACCACGATAAAGATGTTATCGCCGGTGCATTCGGCCACATTGCCACGCTGGTTAAGCATGAGCGCCTCGCCAGCGCCGGCAGCCACGGCCTCAATCTTGGCGGAAATACCGTTCAGATAGTTGAGGCTCTTCACCTGCGGGCAAAGCACATCCGGGTTCGGACGGCGGAAGGAAGAGGTAATCATGCTCAGGCCCTTTTCATACATTTCCTTGGGGTACAGAGCGATATTCTGCACAATGATGAACATGCTGGCCTTGGGGCAGTTGCGGGGATTCAGCCCCAGGTCGCCCACACCGCGGGTCACCACAAGGCGGATGTAACCGTCCTCCATGCCGCTGGCTGCCACGGTTTCCTTGGTAGCCTCGCACACTTCCTCAAAGCTCCAGGGCAGCTCAATCATGAGGTAGCGCATGGAGTTGAAGAGACGCACAATGTGCTCCTCCAGGCGGAACACCTTGCCAGAATAGAAACGGATACCCTCAAAGCAGCCATCACCATACAGAACACCATGATCAAAGACAGACACCTTGGCGTCTTCCTTGTCAACCAGCTTACCATCGAACCAGATTTTCATGATTATGATATAAGGAAAATTTTTGTGAACGGCAACATTATACGCCCTTTTCCGCACATGAAAAGCAGAAAAGCGCGGCATACCGGATTTTTATGATTGAACGCCCCCCCACGCCAGCCTATCATAACAGATAACATGGAACACCCCGGCAAAATCTGGAACATCATCGAATGCAAGTGCAACCAGCTCCTCGAACACATTGTCCCCAGGCAGGTTCTGCGCTGGCTCTGGGTGCTGGGGCACACCGCCGTGGCCGCCTATGTTTTCCTGACCTGCCTGGCTGGATGTATCGGTTATGTCCTCTGCATAGGGCTCCCGGTCCAGAAATTATGCACGGAAAAAATCTACGATACAGCCCCCGCCATCGTCAATCCGGCGCTCGAAGGCAAGCTGGTGCGGCTCAGTGGGCAACTCACTACCACGCACATGGTCTGCGACCCGCTCACCGGAATCCAGGCGCAGGAACCATGGATTTGCCGTAGCATCATCACCCCCAGCCGCCACATACCTGTAGAAATTCTCAGTAAACTGCAACGGGAAGCCACTTTCTGCGCGCCGGAGTGGCGCCTGGGCGCCTACTGCATCCGCCACTACACACCATCATATAAGCTCAACTCAGAAAAGGGACTTACAGCCGAGCAGCTCAACTTCACCCAGCCAAAGGAAAATTGGCAGATAACTCCGCCTGCTCCTGGGGAATCCGATATCACCCTCACTGTGCCGGAAACCCGGGATACCGTCACTTTCCGCATATACCGCAACTCCGCTCCCGTCTACATCGTAGCCCGCCAATGCGGCAACGAGCTGCTCATGAATGACCCGGAAGCCTCATTCAGCTACTACGAAAACCGGGACATCAGCGACTTCATCACCCTGGACAGCGACGCCATTATCTGCCTCATTCTGGGCTCACTCGCGCATTTCGGCCTCCTCTGTCTGGGCTTATCCTGCCTCCGATCAGCCATCTGGCACGCCACCCAGGGCAGAAATATACTCCGCCTTCCCCTCTGGCAGGTGGCACTTCCCCTGGTTGTCATCTCCTGCTGCCTGACCTGTGGGCTCTTCTTGCTCACCGATGGCAATACCTCCCGCACCCTTGGCCCCGGACTTTTCTTCCTCATCGCAGGCCTGGGATGCCTGGCGTTTCTCGCCCGAACATGGCTGCACGCCCCCACCCAGCGCGGGTAACACCCCCCGCCCGGATTCAGCCCAGGCTGTCCCGAAGGGGGGGATAGGCCAAATGAAACAGAGAGCAAAAAAATTAAACACCGCAGCGTTTCCCCCATCCGGGATGGGCCACCTGTGGAGTGGAGGCGAATCCATGCGTCGCTGCTTATTAACACAGCGCTTTCTGCCGCCCACTCGCTACGCTCGGGGCTCAAAATCAGCTGCGTCGTAGACGCCGGAAACTCAATTACATTCTACATTCAAAATTCTACCCCCCAAAAAAAGCACCGCCCGGAACGTGGTTCCGAGCGGGACTTTTTATCTCTAACTTTGACAATGAAATTACTTACGGCGGCGGCGCATGGCCAGGCCGGCGAGAGCCAGCAGGCTCAGCGTAGCCGTGGTGGGCTCGGGAACAGCCACCGTGCCCTCAACCTTGATGCTGCCAGAGGTGGAGCCCAGAGAAATATCAGCCTTCTTATCCTGGGTC
>JAZOTC010000029.1:0-6733 GCA_045657445.1 Akkermansia sp.
GGAGAAGCGCACCGCCCGCCACCCCTTCCTGAACCGCGAGTCCCTCATCATCAACGCCGCCTACGTGACCACCGATGCAGGTACCGGCGCTGTGCACATTGCCCCCGGCCACGGTGCAGTCGACTACATCGCCGGCATGGCCTACGGGTTGCCCGTGCTCTCCCCCGTGGACGACGACGGCAACTACACCGCCGAATGCGGTCTGCCCCACCTGGTAGGCAAGCACGTGTTCCAGAGCAACGAGGACATCATCACCCTGCTGGTGGAAGGCAACCGCCTGCTGGGTCGCGAAGAATTCACCCACCAGTACCCGCACTGCTGGCGCTCCAAGACCCCCATCATCTTCCGCGCCGTCAAGCAGTTCTTCATCAGCATGGAGAAGCTGCGCGGCATGGCTCTGGAGCAGATTGACAAGACCGAATGGCTGCCCGCCTGGGGTCGCAACCGCATCTACAGCACCGTGGAGGCCCGCCCGGACTGGTGCATCTCCCGCCAGCGCACCTGGGGTGTACCGCTGCCCGTCTTCTTCGATGAAAACGAACAGCCCGTGCTGAGCGCCGACATCGTGAACAAGGTGGCCGACCTGGTGGCCGAGCACGGTACCAACATCTGGTTCGAACTGAGCAGCGAGCAGCTCTGCGAGAAGCTCGGTCTGCCTGCTAACCTCAAGAAGGGCAAGGACACCCTCGACGTGTGGATTGACTCCGGCTGCTCCCACGTGGCCGTGCTGGAGCGCCACCCGGAACTCTGCGCCCCCTGCGATGTGTATCTCGAAGCCACCGACCAGCACCGCGGCTGGTTCCAGAGCTCGCTCATGCTTTCCTGCGCCTGGCGCGGCACCGCCCCCTACAAGAAGGTGCTCACCCACGCCTTCGTGGTGAACCAGGACCGCTCCAAGCTTTCCAAGAGCGCCCAGGGCACCTACACCAAGCCCACCAATGCCAAGTATTTCTACGAGAAATACGGTGCAGACATCGTGCGTCTCTGGGTCAGCAGCGTCGACTGGCAGAACGAGGTTCCCTTCGGTGAAGACCTCTTCAAGCAGATTACCGACCCCTACCGCCGCCTGCGCAACACCCTGCGCATCCTGCTGGCCAACCTGAAGGGCTACAAGGGCGAGAAACCCTCCCAGCTTGACCCGACCGATGCCTGGATTCTGGAGCGCACCAACACGCTCATCCGCGAGGTCCGCACCGCCTACGACAACTATGAATTCCGCAAGGTATTCATGGCTATCAACCAGTTCTGTACCAACGACCTCTCCGCCCTCTACATCGACATGACCAAGGACAGCCTGTACTGCGATGCTGCGGATTCCCCGCACCGCATCAGCAAGCAGTTTGCCATTGCCCGCGTGTTCGATGTGCTGGTGAAGCTGCTCGCCCCGGTGCTGGCCTACACCTGCGACGAAGCCTGGGAGCACGCCGGCAACGCCGGTTCTGTGCACGAGCAGGACTTCCCCACCGCCGATCCCGCATTCGATGCCGGCCTCACCGCCACCTTCGAGCGTCTGCTCCAGATTAAGAGCGTGATTCAGGTTGCCATCGAAGCCCAGATTCAGGCCAAGGCCTACAAGAAGAACAACGAAGCCGCCGTTGCCCTCACCGTGCCCGCCACCGAGGACGCCGCCGTGCTCGCCCTGCTGCAGAACAAACAGTTCGCCAAGGAATTCTTCATCCTGGCCGATCTGGAGGTAGCCACCGGCGCCGAACTGGCCGCCACTGCCACCATGACCCCGCACGCCATGTGCCCCCGCTGCCGCCGCTACGAACCCGCTGTGAACAGCGATGGTCTCTGCGAACGCTGCGCCGCCGTCATGGCCTGAACCTGAACCATTCAAACCAACGGACAGGCGCACTCCACCCACTGGAGCGCGCCTGTCTTCATCCCCACCCCCAGTATACACCATGCCCCGCCGCATATCCCTCTGGCTCATCCTCCTCATCATCGGTCTGTACGCCCTCGACCAGCTCACCAAATGGGCCGTTGTGCTGAACTTCCCCTACAACTGGGAGCACAGCTTCAGCAGCAAGATTATCCCCGTCATCCAGGGCAGCGATTTCATGAATTTCTGTCTGGTGCGCGTGCACAACACCGGCGTGGCCTTTGGCACCGGCCACGGCACCGTGTGGGCGCCCTTCGTGTTCCTCTGTGTGCAGGTGGTAGCGCTGGTGTGGTTCTACCGTCTGTTCCGCAAGGGCTTTTTCTCCACCCGCGCCCTGCGCGTGGCCTGGGCACTCATCACCACCGGCATCATCGGCAACATGACCGACCGCCTGCTGCAAGGCTTCTTCATACCCGGGGCCGAAAGCAAAAGCTTCTTCACCAACCTCATGAGCGGCTACGTGGTGGACTTCCTGGATTTCTCCTTCCCCTGGATTAAGACCGCCATGTTCCCCTACGGCTACCACTGGCCCTCGTTCAACGTGGCAGACTCCTGCGTCTGCATCGCCGCCGGGCTCTTCATCATCTCCAGTTTCTTTGCAAAAAAGGAAGAAGAACAAGCGTGATGCACCGGTTACTCCTCCCCATTCTGCTGGCACTGCCCGTAGCGGCAGCATTCAAAAGCACCACCCAGGTGGTGCCGCTGAAATTCGGCCAGCAGAGCGCCACCATCGTCTTTGAAACCACTGGCGAGCAGATTGATGAGGCCGAACCGCACTGCGACTGCACCAAAGTCAGCATCGAGGGCAGGAAACTCACCGCTGTGGTCGACACCCGCACCTTCGACCGCGATGTCGAAAAAACCATAGCCGCCGAAACAGCAGACGGCACCGAAGCAACGCTCCGCATGCAGTTCCGCGTACCGCAGGCCATCCTGCTCTCGACCCGCAGCCTGACCTGGAAACGCAACGCCGCCCCCACCCCGCAGGTGCTGCGCATCACCCTGCCCAAGGGCAGTCCCATCACCCATATCACCAATGCGGCGCTAAGCGGCGAAGCCTTTGATTACACCCCCAGGGTCGTCAGGAAAGGCAGTGAATACACCGTCAGCATCACCCCCCACAGCACTGCAAAAGCCGTGCTGAACCGCCTGGTGCTCACCACCGATTCCACCGACCCGCGCTACCGCCAGCACATTATTTACTTACAGGTAAGGAAGTAACTTCCCGTGAGCCGAGTTACCCGAGAAACCGCCCATGGCATACGCTGGATGCTGTTGCAGAAATGCACCCTGCAGCCAGTCACGCTGCTCTACAGCATGGTGCTGGCGCGCCTGCTGAGCAAAGAGGAAATGGGGCTCATGGGGCTCACCGCCATCTTCTTTACCATCGCCGGCACCCTGGCCGCCTGCGGCTTTGGCAGCAGCCTCATCCGCAAGCAGAACCGCACCGCAGAAGATGCCGATACCATGTTCTGGTTCAACCTGGGCATGAGCTTTCTCATGGCGCTGCTTTTCTTCTTCTGCGCCCCCGGCCTTGCCGCATTTTTTGACGCCCCGGCGCTCTGCAACCTGGTGCGCGCTGCCGCCGTCATCGTGCTGCTGAGCAGCTCCGCAAACGTGCACATGGCACACTACATGGCACAGCGGCAGTTCAAGACACCAGCCCTCATCTGCCTGGGCTCTGCCCTGGTGGCGCTGCCGCTGGGGCTGCTGCTGGCGTGGCAGGGCTGGGGCGTGTGGGCCTACATGGTGCAAGGCGTCATCTCCGCCGCGCTCACCGCGATATTATTCTGGTGCATCTGCCCCTGGAAACCGCAGTTCCGCTTCAGCCGCGCCTCATTCACCGAGCTATCCCCCCTGGGCTGCCGCATGGCCGCCACCGGCCTGCTCGACTCAGCCTACATCCACGCGAGAGCCTTCTTCATCGGCAAGGTCTATACCCCGGCCGACCTGGCGGGCTACAAGAACGGCGCCCAGCTGGCCGCCATGTGCCCCACCGTGCTCTGCTATATGCTCGACCAGATTACCTACCCTATTCTGGCCACCCTGCAAAACAGTCCGCAGAAAATTGCCGGAGTCTACCGCCGCTACATACGCCTTTTCACCCTGCCCATTGCCTGGCTCTGCTTCTTTACCGCCAGCTTCGCCGCGCCGCTGGTGCGGGTATGCTACGGCCCCGGCTGGGAGGAAGCCATCCCCTACCTCCAGATACTGAGCATCTCCTACGCCACCTGGCACCTGCAGATTATCAACCTCAACCTGCTCAAGGCCGCCGGCCCCCCCAGACTCTTCCTGCGGCTGGAACTCATCAAGAAATGCCTGGGGGTCGCCATTCTCATCGGCATGTTCTTCATCAGCGTCGAGGCCATCTGCTGGGGCGCACTGGCCACATCGTGCCTCTGCCTGGGTATCAACACCTGGGCAACCCACCGCTACATGCGCATTCCCCCTCTGCCCCAGCTGCAGGACTGGCTGCCCACCTTTGCTCTGGCTGGCGTCTGTGCCTGGGCTCCCACCCTCCTGCTCGGGAGCTGCTCCCCCATAGTCCAGCTTGCTGCCGGACTCATCATTTCGCTTCTGCTCTTCCTGGGCATCCTGCGCCTCATCGCCCCCACCACCCTGCGCGATGCCTCCCATCTCCTGCACCAACTGGCCCACGGCTCATCGGCAGAATAACAGGCCAAATTTTTCATTAGTACCAGATTTTTGCCCGGAGCGTCAAGCCTAAATCGCGTAGGTGCCGCATTTTTGGCTTGACAAGTGCTTAACAAAACCGTAACATGTCTCCGACATGAGAGTAACCACGACCATACTGACAGGCTTGATGATGGTGCTCGCAGCTGCCGCCGACACGGTGTCAGACCTGCGCCCGACTATCAAGGAGGCCGCTGCCAATCATGGCCTGGATCCCGTGCTGGTGGAAGCGATTATCCGACACGAGTCGGCCAATGCAACCTCGAGCGCTGCCCGCAAGAAGAACAACCTGGCGGGTATCATGGGACGCCGCGGACAGCGACGCTACGAAACCAAGGAGGATTGCGTGCGCGACCTCGCCAATCTTCTCGGGAAATACCGCGCCAAGGGGCGCGTGACGCTCATCCAGATCAGCCGGGCCTACTGCTCCAGCCACGCAGAATGGGTGCGCGGCGTCTCCCACTACATGAAATCCATCCGCGCCGGCAAGTGGGGCGAGATTCAATAATCTTTCATCAACAAGCAAAAGAAAGGTCCGCGGCAGAAGCCCGGACCTTTTTTTGCATCATGGGAATCCCCCCCTTACGAGCGCAGCTGCTCATTTTCCCAGCGGGCAATCGAAGCATCCAGAATGCGGCAGGCCTGCTCCACGCCGAAGAAATCGCCCACTTCGGTCTTTTTGTGCTGGAGCGTCTTGTAGGTCAGGAAGAAATTCTGAATTTCCTGCAAATAATGCGGGGGCAAGTCCTCCAGCTTGTTGATATGGTCATAGCGGGGGTCGCCCACATTGACCGCCAGAATCTTCACATCGGGCTTACCGCCATCAATCATATCCATACCGCCGATGATGCGGCAATCCACATAACAGCCAGGAAACGTAGGCGCCGAAGTGAATACCAGAATATCAATCGGGTCACCATCCAGGTAACGAGTATGCTCCACAAAGCCATATTCCGCCGGGTAGTACACAGATGAATAAAGCACACGGTCGAGCTTGATATGACCGGTCTTTTCGTCCACCTCATACTTATTGCGGCTCCCCATCGGGATTTCAATGCGTGCTTCAACAACTCTCGGCATACTCATACACCAAGCAGCGTAACATCTCAACCGCAGCCTGTCAAGGAGATTCGCGGCGAATAAAATGCGGTTCAGTCCCGGTGGTAAGGGCTGCCCGCCAGCAGCGTATGCACGCGGTAAATCTGCTCCAGCAGCACCACGAGGGCCAATTCATGCTGCATGGTGTGGCGACCCAGGCAGAGCACATGGTCGCATGCCGCCCGCAGCGCCGGGGTATGACCATCTGCCGCGCCGATAAGGAAGGCCACATGCTTGACCGCCTGCATCTGCCAGCGCTTCACGCGGCTTTCAAACTCGCGGGTGGTCCAGTTTTCGCCACGTTCATCCATGGCAATGCGGAGGCACCCCTCGCTGGCCTCAAGCAGCCGCGCCGAGACCGCCTCTGAATCCCCCGCCTTCACATAGCGGAGCTCCACACGCCCCAGGGGGCGCAGGCGTTCCTCAAAAAACTTCACGCCATCGCGGGCATAGGCAATGGAAGGCTTGGCAGCAGCTATGATACGAAAATCCATGCGTGCTTTCACAGTACCGCATATACGCCGCAAGGTCAACCCTTTTGCTTGACAGGAGGGGTGTTTCTGCTACAATTACCCGCGCTATGATGATTGCTATTCCACTGGGCTATTTTGTCTCCATTTTCCTGATTTGCGCAGGGATTCTGGGTGGAATCGAAGCCCTGTCGAACCGTCCGGAAGACGCCAGCAATGCAGAATATCTCGTGCAGGCAGCCCGTGCCGCCTGGCCGCTGATTGCAGGCACTGCCATTCTGCTGCTCATCCAGATAGCCAAACAGATTGAGGAACTGCGACTCGTGGCAAATTACGTTCCCGAAGCCGAGGAAGAATCCAAAAAGAAAAAGAAGAAGGTAATCCGCAAAAAAGAACCAGAGCCGGAAGACACCAACTACTTCGGCCACGTGACAGCCGGGGTTGCCCCGGTGGCACCAGAGCCCGCACCCGCCCCCGTCGTTCCCACACCCCCGCCCGCACCCGCACCGGCTGCAGCGCCCGCGCCCATTCCCCCCACCTCGACGGCCAGTGGCCCGGCAATCCATGCCCCCATGAGCCCGGTAGC
>JAZOTC010000030.1:0-25748 GCA_045657445.1 Akkermansia sp.
TCACCCGAACAGCCGCTTCACCGCTCCCGCTTCCCAGTGCCCCACGCTCGACCCCGAGTACTACAACCCCGAGGGTGTGTCCATCAGCGCATTCCTCTTCGGTGGCCGCCGCGCTACCACCATGCCGCTCGTATTCCAGTCCAAGGATTGGAACCACGGCGTGTACGTGGGTGCTACCATGGGTTCTGAGATGACCGCCGCTGCCTTCGGCCAGATTGGTCAGGTGCGTCGCGACCCGATGGCCATGAAGCCCTTCATTGGTTACAATGTGGGTGACTACTGGCAGCACTGGCTGGATATGGGCACCAAGACCTGCGCTTGCAAGCTGCCCAAGATCTTCAACGTGAACTGGTTCCGCAAGGACGCCGAGGGCAACTTCGTATGGCCCGGCTTCGGCGACAACATGCGCGTGCTCGACTGGGTACTCCGCCGCTGCCGTGGCGAGGTGCAGGGTGTAGAGACCGCTCTGGGTATCTCCCCCACCTTCGAGGAACTCGACACCGAAGGTCTGAAGGACTACGACAAGGCCGCATTTGAGACCAACATGGCCATCTCCGCTTCCGAGTGGAAGGCCGAGCTTGAGTCTCAGACCGAGCTGTTCAACATGGTGGGCGACAAGCTGCCCGCCGAGCTTGAGGCCCAGCGCCAGGCTATGCTTGCCAAGTTCTAATTTGAACTTAGCCAGCTGAAAAGCTAAATCTTCCGCCGCTCTTCATCACGAAGGGCGGCGGATTCGCTTTTTTTCGCCGCAACTGTCTGCATTTCGCATTGCGCCGCATGGGTGGAACGAGTATAATACCGCCAGACATCGATATGAATCACACACTCCGCTACGAACCCATTCCCGCTGCATTTTACAAGGCAAACCGCGATAAACTGGCTGCCAAGCTGCCGGCTGGTTCGCTGGTTATTGTGCATGCCAACGATATTTTCCCCACCAATGCCGATGGCACCCTGGCACACCACCAGAATGCCAACCTGTTCTACCTGACCGGCATTGACCAGGAGGAAACCGTGCTTCTCATGCGCATTGGCGAGGCTGGGGAGCACTATGATACGCTTCTGCTGCGCGAGACTAATGAAAAAATTGTCATCTGGGAAGGCGCCCGCCTCACGGCGGCCGATGCCACCGCTCTGAGCGGAGTGGAAGATGTGCGCTGGACCGATACCTACAACGCCCTGCTGGCAGAGTGGGTGCCTGCGTCCTCCAGCATCTGGCTGGAAATGGATAACCACCCCCGCCGGTTCACCTATGTGCAGACCCGCAATGAACGCATGGCTGCTGCTCTGCGCGCTTCCTACCCGGATGCCAGGGTGGAATGCCTCTACGCCCCGCTTACCGAAATGCGCCTGGTGAAGAGCGCCGAGGAAATGGTGCAGCAGCGCCGCGCCTGCGAGATTACCGGTGCCGGATTTGTGGAACTTCTGCCGCAGATTAAGCCCGGCATGGGCGAATGGGAAATCGAGGCCGCACTCAGCGCTGCCTACATTCGCCGCCGCGCCCGCAAATTCTCCTTCCTTCCCATTATTGCCAGTGGTGCAGATACTTGTGTGCTGCACTATATTTCCAATCACAAGGAGGTACAGGACGGCGACCTCATCCTCCTGGATATCGGCGCCGAATATGGCGGCTATGCCGGCGATATGACCCGCACCGTACCTGCCAATGGCAAATTCAGCCCCCGCCAGCGCGCGGTGTATGAAGCTGTGCTCCGTGTGCAGCGCTATGCCATGAGCATCATGCGCCCCGGCCTTGAGAAACAGGAATATGAGCGGCTGGTTCGCATCAACATGGCTGCCGAGCTGGTGCAGCTCGGCCTGCTCACGCAGGACGAGGTGGACTCTCAGCCTGAAAATCCGCTTTGCGTCCGCAAGTACTACATGCATGGCACCTCCCATTCCCTCGGCATTGATGTACACGATGTCGGCTCCGATACGAAGTGCTTTGCTGCGGGGCAGGTCTGGACCGTGGAACCTGGTATCTACATTCCGGCAGAGAAAATCGGCATCCGCCTGGAGACAGATGTCCTCATCACCGAAAACGGCGTCGAGGACCTCATCCCCAATGCGCCCATCGAGCCGGATGACATCGAACCCGCCATGGCTCAGTAAAACAAGAAGGCCCGCCATGGCGGTCCTTTTTGTTCCAGCTGGTCGGGTGGAGTGAAATAACATCGCCCCTGCTGTATTTCTGAAAAAAGGCGTGCTATGCGCGCCTCTTTATTATATGATACAGTACATGCGCAGGGAAACTCTGAATAGCTTGATTAGTGGTGTGGAAGGGCTGCTTGCCGTTTTTATAAGGAAACACATGGAGCAGGATTACATGAAAAAAGTACTGATGACAATGGCTGCGCTGCTGGTGCTGCCAACGCAGGCCGCACTGCCGGAGTCTGATGCTCCCAGGACCCCGCGCGAGCTGGCGCAACGCGTTTTCCACAAGGCGGCCGAGTGGAAGGAAACGCGCCTTTCGCCTGATACGGTGCTGCTGCGCGGTACCCTGGCCGATACGGCCTCCGGCAAGGATATGCATGTGTTTCTGGTGGTGCAGACGAAGTCGGAGAAACCGCGGCTGATGCTGACTCACTCCGTGGCGGCGGTATCGGACCAGTATGCGCGTTTTGAACTGAAGGGTGCAGAGCTTCGCGCTTACCATGCCAATGGAACGCTGCTGGCCCGCTTGCGTATGTGGGAGGCACCGCCTGCACAGTATGCGACTGCTCCTGAGCTGGTGAGCCTGCGCCTCGTCGGGGTGGAACCGGGAATCGTGATAGCAGAGGCTGAGAACCTGACCGGGTTTCCCGTGGTGTTGCGCCGCGGCAAGGTGTTTGTGATAGAGCGCGAGGAAAATGAGGTGCGATGCCGCAATCTGTGCCTTAAGCTCGATGAATGCAGCCTGAACCCAGGGCAGTGCAAGCAGGTAAGATTGCGTATTGCCAGCAAACGGCCTGTCCACTCCAAGGACTTACTGAAGGTGGAGCGGGTGGAGCTGGTATACCGGGCTCAGGATAATCTGCCGTGTGGGGCAGAGATTTCTCCCGCCTGGGTTCTGCCGCCCGGGGTACCGCAGCTTGGTGACCAGGGCTACGCTTATCCCATTCGCCTGCGGGATGATTTTGCGGTGGTGTGTGAGTCCGGTATGGGGGGAGTCACCATGCATAGGCTGGCTTTGTATCAGCTGAACAATGGGGTGTGGTTCCATGCAGGATACCTCAAGACGCAGGGGAACTCTACTCCCTGTGCATTTGAGATTGAGCAGGATAAAATCCGAGTGCGGGATTACCTTGGTCGTTGGGTGGGGGTTATTGTATATCCTGGGCTGGATGCAATGCAACCGCTCCCGGCAGTGGACGAGAAGGGGTAAAATTAATTTTCTTGATTTTGTAACAAAAAAAACTACAATGACTTACGTATGAATTACAAAAAGTCGATAATCGTTAATCTGCTGTGCCTGCTGGTGGGTGGAGTTGTGGTGTGGTCGGTGCAGGGGGGCAGTTTCGGTGGCGCGGTGCTTTTTGTGGCGTTGTTGTTGTGGCTGTGTAATGAGTTGTGGTACGCGGCACTGACACTGCCCGGGCTGCTGCTGGCGGTGTGGGGTACCTTGCGGGGTAAGGAATGCCCGAAAGCGGAGAAGGGGGTGGCGCGAGCTTTTTCCCTGCTGTTGCTGGTGCTGCCGCATGTGCTGTTTGCCGTGCTGTATGGGGCAGAACTTCTGACTGGGGGGCAGGTGTCTGCCTGGCTGGGGATGCCGGTTTCTCATGGTCTGTTTGCCTGCGCTTTTGTGGCACCTGCCTTGCTGTGCTTCATTTGTCTGGTGAGTCCGCTGCCTCCATTGTCGGTAGTGGTGCTGGGGGCGTACTTGTTTGAGCCGGAGCTGTGGACGAATCGGGAGCCGGTACAGGCGGATGCTGCGCAGTCGGCCCTTCCCCCGGTGCCTGCTGCGGCAGAGAATGCGCCCCGCCACCCGGAGCTGCAGAAACTGGCAGGTGAGCTGGTGTATTATGGGCGTCCTGCCGTGGGGGTGACGAGTCCCTATACCCAGCGGGATGTGCTGGTGGGGGCAATCATGATGGGGGCTGGTCTGCTGGCGCTGGCTATGGCTGCAGCTGCTTACCCGGAATCCTTCTTAGGTGCGGGCATGTGTCTGGTTCTGGGACTTGTGTTTGGTGGATTTGGTTTGCGGATGGTGCGAGAGCCAGCCTGCTGGAATGCGCGCCTGCGTGCTGCTGAATTTGCGTTTACCCGCAGTCACGCTTATATTGCAGAAGGGGAGTCTGTACAGGTGTTCCCCCTCGATGATAGCCTCGATATCACACTGGAAGAACCCGCAGGTAAGGTAGGCAATATCTACCTGCGCCAGAATGACAAGATGGAGGCGGTCATTCACATGGTATGTAATCGGGTGAAAATCCATTACGATTCCAGAGCGGCTGATACCAGCGCACCATTGCAGGGCTTTTTGCAGATAGAACGCGCCGCGTCTGTCTGCCGCCGGTTGAAGGAATGCCAGGCAAGGAACAGGCAGGGGAATCTCGATTCCTGATCCGATAGGGAGTTGCTCTTCAAACTCGCATTTTTGAATCTTTAGGGTTGTGTAATTCCTATTGATGTGCTAGATTCATGTGCGATGAGACACTTTGCTTTAATTCTTGGAATGTTGGTGTGCTGGATATCCGCACTTCCTGTTGCCTGTGCCAAGGGAAAGGAAAAGGAGGTTGAGGCCGAGGCGTTGGCTGCGGTGCCTGCTGTATTGGCAGATGCACCCTACATGACGAAGGCAAAACCGAATCTCAAGGCAAAGTATTATGGCTTCATTCGTTCTGCCAGCTGGTGCATGCCGTGCAAGGTGTTTGTGCCGCCGGTGATGAAGGATTATTCCAAGATGCGTGGCATGAAGATGGAGCTTATTTTCCTGGGGCAGGAGGATAAGGAGGTGGTGCTGAAATATGCCAAAGACAGCAAGTTCAAGTGCCCGGTGGTGATGCCTGGCGAAATTGGTGCGTCCATTCCGGGGCTGAAATTCGAAGGTGGTCAGCCGCGTATCTGCATTGTGGATGCAGACGGCAATTTTGTGGGCGAAGCTGGCGGCAAGAATATGCAGGGCTGGCGGGATATGGTGAAGGAATACCAGAATGCCCAGCGCAAGAAGCAGGCTGAGGAAAAGCGTGCCGCTGCCAAGAAGAAGAAGGGTAAGAAGAAGAAGTCCGAGGAACCGGAGGAGGAAGCCGAGGAGGCTGAAGCTGAGGAAGAAGTGGAGGATTGATTCTCTTAATCGGCAAAGCAGGCGTAATCCGGGAATCCGGGATGTGCCATGTTTTCTAACTGTCGAACCAGGGCCATCAGGTCCTGGTTTCTTTTTTGCAACTGAGAGATTGAATGGCAAATGGATAGAGCGAGAACTTGATGACGGAGGTACGGTCCAGATTCCAGGGGTTCATCACGTTCACGATATAGTCATCCATGGCGATTGTGTAGTGGGAACAAGGGAATTTTCCTTCCCGTGGGATGCTCTAGGCTCGGGGTGACGGCGGCACCTTACAGCACCAGCGCCATAATCAGCATGCCGGTGGCTACGCCGTAGATACTCAGGTGGTGGTGCCCCCAGCGCTCGGCCATGGGCAGTAGTTCATCGAAGGAGATATAGACCATGATACCTGCCACCACGGCAAAGAGAACGGCCAGCAGGGCGGGGCTCAGGAAGGGCAGCAGTATCAGCATGCCGACCAGGGCTCCCAGCGGTTCTGCCAGCCCGGAGAGCAGCGCCCAGCTGAAGGCCTTGCGGCGGTTGCCTGTGCCATAGAGCAGGGGGAGCGCCACGGCAATACCCTCCGGAATGTTGTGAATGGCCACGGCCAGCGCCACAGAGGTGGCTATGCCGGTGTTGTCGAAAGCAGAGGCCACGGTGGCAATGCCTTCCGGAAAATTGTGTATGGCGATGGCCAGTGTGAACAGCAGTGCCGACCGCCGCAGCTTGGCATTGCCGGCAAATTCGCCCGTGCTCTGCACGCAATCGAGGCAGGCTGCGTCTGGAATCTCGTGCGGATTTTCGTCCTCCGGAATCAGGCGGTCAATGAGGCAGGCCAGAGCCATGCCCCCGAAAAAAGCCAGCGTAGTGCCCCATTTGGAATTCTCCCCCAGCATTTCGCCGGCCGCGGGCATGAGTTCCATGAATGAGATGTAAACCATCACTCCCGCGCTTGCACCCAGCGCAAAGGTGAGCACGCGCGTATCGGTGCGCTTCACGAATAATGCCAGCGCTGCACCTATCCCCGTGCTCAGACCTGCCAGCAGGGATAATACCCCGCCCAGCAGCAGATTTTCCTGTATCCCAGCGGTCATGCGCGCAGTTTAGCTGTTTTTGCAGCGCTTGTCAAACGCTAATATCCGATGCAGAAATGATGCCGGATTGCGCGTTGCAGACGCAGATTTGGCTTGCGAAATGAGCGCTTCTACTTTAGAATGTTTCCATGAAAGCGGATAGGGAGGATAAGCATATACACATTCGGGGTGCGGTGGAGCACAACCTGAAAGGGGTGGATGTGGATATACCGCTGGGAGGTATCACGGTGGTGACCGGCCCTAGCGGCAGTGGCAAGACATCGCTGGCCATGAGTACTTTATATGCGGAGGGGCAGCGGCGCTATGTGGAAACCTTTTCGCCGTATGTGCGGCAGTTCATGGATCGCATGGACAGGCCGGCCGTGGAGGCAGTGGAGAATGTGCCCCCGGCCATTGCGCTGGGGCAGCGCAATTCGGTCAAGAATTCGCGCAGCACCGTGGGAACCATGACGGGGATGAACGAGTACCTGAAGCTCATTTTCTCCCGGCTGGCAGTGGGGCGGGATGCCGCGGGCAATGTGGTGCGCCCGGCTACACCGCAGGGGGTGGCAGAGGAATTGATTGCGGCGCATGCGGGGGAATCTGCGCTGGTTTGTTTTGCGGTGCGCCCTGTGGGAACCTTTGAGGAAATGCGCCAGGCACTTGAAGCGCAGGGATACCTGCGCGTGCTGGTGGGCGGGGAGGTGCTGCGCCTGGCAGATGCCACGGAGCCGGCGCTGGGCATGGAAAGCTGGATGCTGGTGCAGGACCGCGTGAAACTGGTGCCGGAATCCCGGTCGCGCCTGATGGAGGCGCTGGAAACGGCGCTGCACCTCGGGCAGGATGTGGCTTATGTATCGCTGGCATCGGAGGCGGGGCGCTGGGGCGAGCCGCGGCAGTTCCGCAGCGATTGGTACCCGCTGCAGGAACCACGCCCCGGATTGTTCAGTGGTAATTCCCCGCTGGGGGCCTGTCCGGCCTGCAAGGGCTATGGCCGTAGTATCACCTACGATTACAACCGCGGTATTATTCGCGATAAGACCATAGCGGACGGCGCTTTGAAAATGCTCTCCTCGGCCACGCTGTCGGCCTGTTACAAGGACCTGGTACGAGCAAACAAGCGCAGCCATTCCGTGCGCATGGATGTGCCGTGGTGCGAGCTTACCCAGGCAGAACGCGACTGGGTGTTCTATGGCGAGGCTGGCGAGCTGGATGTGTGGGAGGCCTATGATCGCGGCCTCTGGTATGGTTATAAGGGGATTTTCGATGATATGGAGAAACATGCGCACAAGATGAGCGTGCGCGTGTTCTTGTCGTTTTACCGCGTGTACAGCGTGTGTCCGGAGTGCCACGGCGGGCGCCTGCGACCGGAGGCTCTGGCCTTTACCATAGGTGGGCTTACCGTGCCGCAGGTGCAGGCGCTGCCCATGGATGAGCTGCTGCCATGGCTGGATGCGCATGTGCTGGGGCACACCGGGGCCGACCGTTCGCTGGAGCAGGCGGTCAAGGAGTTCCGCAGCCGGGTGGCGTATCTCTGCGAGGTGGGGTTGGGTTATATAGCGGCCAGTCGTCTCACGCGTTCGCTTTCCGGTGGTGAGATTGAGCGAGTCAGCCTCACGACTTGTCTGGGAGCTGCGCTCACCGAGACCCTTTTTGTGCTGGATGAACCCACCGTGGGCTTGCATGCGCGTGATACGGCGCGGTTGATATCGGCTATGCGGCGCCTGGCGCAGCGTGGAAATACGCTGGTGGTAGTGGAGCACGAGGAGGCCGTGATGCGCGCGGCCGATTACCTGGTGGATATGGGGCCGTGCAGTGGCGCAAGTGGTGGCGAGCTGGTGTACGCCGGCAATCCGCAGGGAATCCTGCACGCCCCGGATTCGCTCACCGGGCAGTACCTGAGCGGCAGCCGGTGTATTCCTGTACCTCCGCGCCGCAGGAAGGGTAAGGGCTCCATCCGCATTGAGGGGGCGGAGTGTCACAACCTGCATGATTTCAGTGTGGAAATCCCGCTGGGGGTGTACAACTGCCTGACCGGTGTTTCCGGCAGTGGCAAGAGTACGCTGGCCTGCCAGGTTCTGTACGGCTCGCAGCACCCGGATGAGCTGGATGATGAGGATGAGGTTCAGGTGCGCAACATTGCGGGGCTGGATGCGGTGGAAGAGGTGGTGCTGGTGGACCAGAGCCCCATTGTGCGCACGCCCCGAAGTACTCCGGCGGTGTATATCGGCGTGTTCGAGGATATCCGCGCGCTTTTTGTGGCAGAACCTGCGGCTCAGGCTCGCGGGCTCAAACCCGGATATTTCTCGTTTAACAGCGGCGAGGGTCGCTGCCCGCGCTGTGCCGGTCTGGGGCAGGAGAAGGTGGAAATGCAGTTCCTTTCTGATATCTACGTGCCTTGTGCCCTGTGCCACGGCACGCGCTATACCGAGCAGGCGCTCTCCATCACTCTGCTGGGCTACAATATGGCCGAAATGCTGGCGCTGGATATTGCTACGGCTCAGCGGCTCTTTGCGCATGAGAAAAATGCCCGCGCGCGTCGTATTGCGGCGCGCTTGCAGGTGCTGGTGGATGTGGGACTGGGGCATCTGGGGCTGGGGCAGCCGCTCAACACGCTTTCGGGTGGCGAGAACCAGCGTCTCAAACTGGCTCATATCCTGGTGGATACGCTTACGGCTGAAAAGCAGAACAAGGGACGCCTGCTGATTCTGGATGAGCCGGGAACAGGTCTGCATTTCCGGGATCTGGAGGTGTTGCTGCGCGTGTTTGACCGCCTGGTGGAGCAGGGGAATACCCTGCTGGTCATCGAGCACAACATGGAGCTTATCAAATGCGCAGACCATGTAATTGACCTGGGACCGGAAGGCGGCACCGGCGGCGGTCTGCTGGTGGCGCAGGGTACTCCGGAAGAGGTGGCCGCCAGCGCGGCGGGGTATACGGCGCATTTCCTGGCTGAGGCCTTGCAGATGGAGTACGACGAGCTGCCGCTCATGGCGGCGGAGGAACATGATTCCAGCGTGCCGGAGGGCGTGATTGCCCTGCGCGGCGCCCGCCACCACCAGCTCAAGAATATCGATGTGGATATCCCCCGCGATGCGATGACCGTGGTGACCGGGCTTTCCGGCAGCGGCAAGAGTACCCTGGCTTTCGATATCATATTTGCCGAGGGGCAGAAGCGCTTCATGGATGTGATGAGCCCCTATGCCCGCCAGTTTACCGAGCAGATGGAGACGCCGGATATTGACCGCCTGACCGGCCTGCCTCCTACGGTGGCGATTGAGCAGAACCGCTCTCGCGGTGGTTGCAAGTCCACCGTGGGCACGGTCACGGAAATCTGGCAATTCCTGCGCCTGCTCTATGCCAAGCTGGGGCAGCCGCATTGCCCGAAATGTCGGGTGCCGGTGGGGCGGCGTTCGCCTGCGGAAATCCAGGAGCTCGTGCAGCAGGAGATTGCCGCCCGGCCGGCCAGTCTCATGATTGCTGCGCCGGTGGTGCGCAACCGCAAGGGTCATTATGCCGACCTGGCGCGCTGGGCGCAGAAGAAGAAATTCCCCTACCTGCGTGCAGATGGCGTGCTGGTAGCGCCGGAGTCATTCACCCCGCTGGACCGCTATTCGAATCACGATGTGGATGTGGTGCTGGCCGAAATCTGCGTGCAGGGTAACCGCATTTCCGTGAACGGGCAGGAGGCGGATTATGCCGGGATTATGGAAACGGTTTCCCGCGCGCTGGAAATGGGCGACGGCTTCATCCGCCTGTTGAAGGATGGGCAGGAACAACTCATCGGCACACGCCTCACGTGTCCCTCCTGCGGTGAGTCCTTTGCAGAGCCTGAGCCCTCCACTTTCTCGTTCAATTCGCCGCGTGGCTGGTGTCCTCACTGCCTGGGGCATGGCCGCGTGGGCAAGGTGAAGGCCGGCGCCAAGCCGGAGGACAAGCTCAGCCAGCTGGAGGTGGAGCTCAAGTACGACCGCGAGGTGGAACGCGCCGCTGCCAGGGAGGAGGAAAGCGTACTCTGCCCGGTGTGCCGGGGCTCGCGCCTGAATCCCTTTGCTCTTGGGGTGACGCTGTTCGGAAAGAATATTGCAGAAATCGGCACTCTGGCGGCAGATGAAGCGCTGCCGGTGGTGGAAAGCTGGCATTTTGCCGGGCGAGATGCCGAAATTGCCCGCAACGTGATGGCTGAGATTGCACCGCGCCTGCGTTTCCTGCAACGCGTGGGGCTGGGCTACCTCTCGCTCGACCGCGCGGCAACCACACTTTCCGGCGGCGAGACGCAGCGTATCCGCCTGGCGGCGCAGCTGGGTTCAGAGCTGCGCGGTGTGCTCTACGTGTTGGATGAACCGACCATTGGCCTGCACCCGCAGGATAACGAACGCCTGCTGCATACGCTGGCCGATTTGAAGCAGCGGGGCAATACCCTCCTGGTGGTCGAGCACGATGAAGATACTATGCGCGCGGCGGACCATATCATTGATTTAGGCCCTGCAGCCGGTGTGCATGGGGGCGTAATCATGGCGCAGGGCAGTTTCGATGAAGTGGTGCATCATCCGGCCTCGGTGACCGGACGCGCCTTGCTTAGTCGCGAGAAACACCCCTACTGCGGTAAGTATCTGCCGCTGAAAGATGCCGAATGGCTGGAGGTGGAGGGCTGCTGCCTGCATAATCTCAAGAACGTGACCCTGCGTGTTCCTCGCGCACGCTTCACGGTGGTAACCGGTCCCAGTGGTGCCGGCAAAACTTCGCTCATCACCGGAACGCTCGGGCCTGCGGTGCGCGAGGCTCTGGGCGGCAGCATTACCCGCGAGGAACGCGCCGCCTGGAAACGCAGCAAAGGACTGGATTCGGTGCGCGCGCTGTATCAGGTGGATCAATCCCCCATCGGCAAGACCCCGCGCAGCACGCCTGCCACCTACATTGGTATCTTTAACGAAATCCGCGCTCTCTTTGCGCAGAGTGCCGATGCCCGCCGCCTTGGCTTTGAGGCTAATCGTTTCTCCTTCAACACCGCTGCCGGGCATTGCGAGGCCTGCAAGGGCACCGGCTACCAGCGGCAGGAGATGGATTTCCTGCCGCCATGCACCGTGCCGTGCGAAACCTGCCGCGGCGCACGCTATAATTCCCGCACGCTCCAGGTGCGCTACAAGGGAAAGAATATCGCCGAGGTCCTCAATATGGATATGGAGGAAGCAGCGGAGTTCTTTGCCAGCCAGCCGCGCCTGGCCGACCCGCTGAAATTGCTCTGCGATACCGGGCTGGGATACCTCACCCTGGGGCAGGCCAGCAACACGCTTTCCGGCGGTGAGGCGCAACGCATCAAGCTGGTGGCCGAGCTCATCAAGGGGCGTCGCGCTGCGCTCAATGCCATTCGCAAGGGAAAGGCTTTGCCGCAGGATTTGTACATCATCGAAGAACCCACCATCGGGCTGCATCCGCACGATGTCCGGCTGCTGGTGCAGGTGCTGCGCCGCCTGGTGGAAATGGGCAACACCGTCGTGGTCATTGAGCACAATCTCGAGCTCATCTGCGAGGCCGACTATGTAATCGACATCGGCCCCGGTGCCGGTGCGCAGGGTGGCACCATTGCGGCCCAGGGAACTGTGCGCCAGCTTTCCCGCGCCCAGTCGCCCACGGCTCCTTTCATCAAAGCCGAGCTGGAGCGGTAAAATGAAACCGGGCTCTGCAGGATGCCTGCAAAGCCCGGTTGAAAAAAAGTCTGCCTATTTTCAGCGGCGGAACCAGCCGGATTTCTTTGTATTGGCTGTGTTGCGGTGGCGGCTCTGCTCCAGCAGGGCAGCATACATCTGGCGGCAGTGGATATAGCCACGGCGGTCTACCAGCTTTTCCATGCTCAGGCGGGAGGAGCCCCACTCGATGACTTCGATTTCCACCACGCGGCGGCCCCACTGCTTCATGAGAGCCTTGTTGGGCTGGTAGATATCAATGGTGGCGGTGCCGACCAGGGCGCTGCCGTAGTCGTCTACCACATAGGTGTAGGGTTCGCCCTTAATCTTGAATTTGGTGCCCAGCGGGTAGACCGACCAGTCTGCAGCGGCGCTGCGCACGCGGTCGCCGTATTTCAGGTAGGTACCGATGGCATTTTTGGGGCCGTAACCGACGTGGTCGCTTTCCGAGTGGGTGTATGCGGTGGTGCGCACCACGCGGTTGAGCTGGCGGGGGTGGTAGAACGGGAACCCGTGCTTATCGCGCCCCAGATTGGGGAGGCTGCGATCCGGCATAGCGGAACGGCGGGGCGGTGCAGGCGGGACGAACCCACGGCTGGTGACTCCGGGGTTGTAGGCTGCCTGTGCCTCCGGCATTCCGGTGATGGCAGCCAAAGTCAGCGCTGCCAGCGTAAGTGCCTTTTTGAACATTCTGGTCATGAAAAACAGGGGTGAAGGTGATACGTGACTCTGAGATGCGCCAAACGGGTTGGCGCGACGCGGAGGGGATACTATCACAGCTGCCGGGGGATGGCAAGCGTTTTATCCGGCCGGGGCCGCCGGACGCGCTGACCCGGGGAAATAAATTTTTCCAAAATTGAAAAGAAATGGCCAGAAATACGGTATCGCGCGCGTACGCGCGACCCCTTCGAGTTGCCGGATTGGCGATGGTGGTGCGGGTTGGCGGCTTTTTCGTTAAGATTCCCGGAATGATGCGGTTTTTGAACGTGTCAGCAGGGGATGACATGCGTATGACGCGCCCGGAGAAGCATCAAAAATATTTAGGAAATCCTGATTTTTTTGCCTCTGCATCAATTTGCGCGTGCGCAGGCGAGGGCGAGTTGGAAAGCGCGGATGGTGCTGGCCGGGTTGGCTATGCCTTTGCCGGCAATGCCGAAAGCGGTGCCGTGGTCGGGGCTGGTGCGGTAGCGGGGAAGCCCCAGGGTGACATTCACGGCGTTGTCAAAATCGAGCAGTTTGAGCGGAATGAGCGCCTGGTCGTGGTAGGGAGCCAGCACGGCATCGAATTGCCCGAGGGCAGCATCGCGGTACACGCAGTCGGGCACGCAGGGGCCGGTGAACTGCGCCCAGGGCAGGGTGGCGCGCAGCTGGTCGACAGCGGGGGAGATGATGCGCTGTTCTTCATCGCCAAAGGCACCGTTCTCCCCATTGTGAGGGTTGAGCCCGGCTACGGCGATGCGTGGCGTGGTTTTCCCGCTGCGGCGTACAAAATCGGCCAGCAGGGTGCCGATTCGCACCAGCTCGGCGCAGGTGAGGAGCCGGGGGACATCTGCCAGGGCGGTGTGAATGGTTCCCAGTGCTACGGTGAGACGCTGGCCCGTGAGGCACATGGCAAAGTTTTTCACGCCCAGTCGCTCCGCAAAGAATTCGGTTTGTCCGGGGAAGTTGAAGCCGACGCTGTGCAGCCCCTCCTTGCATACCGGGGCGGTGACAACGGCATCGATGCGCCCTTCTTTCAGCGCAGCAGCAGCTTGTTCAAGCTGGTCAAATGCCGCCTGGGCGGTTTCCCGGGTCGGGCAGCCGGGGGTGGCTTCAATTGCCGCGCCCATGGGGCGGAACTCGGCGGCTTCGCCAGCCAGGGCGGCGAGTGCTGCCTGCATGATTTCCGGGCCGATGCCGGCCTGGTCTCCCAGGGTGTAGCCGATGACCGGGCGTTGCAAGGAACTGCAGCTCATGGTTCAGATCTCCTCGGCTACATCATCATCCACCAGCCCGGGCACGGCGCCGGCGGGAGTGTTCTGGTTTTCAGCCGGAGCAGGGGCCGGCACTGCTGCAGGGGGTGTGTTTTCCTTAATCTGCGGCCGGTAGGAACGAGAGGTGTTAATGTACTGGGCATTGGTATCGCGCGGCTCAAACTGCAACTCCGAATTCACAGAGGTATGGTAGACGACTGACACGATGAGTGCCAGAATCACAGGTACCAACAACAGACTGCCCAGACATGTCTTCATGCGGAGTTCATTCTACCTGCCGCCCCGCGGAAAATCAAGCTTCAAACGCCCATATGCCAGAACTTCCCTGCCGAACTGGTAAAAAGAGTGGCAGTAAACGCAAAATGGGCGTGACAAATGCGCATGAAGTGCTTAAATAGGGGCATGCACTATACTCCGTATACTCTTTACCCCGTGGGTGCCATGAGCGCCCGTGCCGCAGCCCAGCCGCGTGAAGGTGTTCTGCTGCGTGGTGACAACGGTGGCTACGCCTGCCTGCAGGCCTGGCCGGAGCTGGGGGATTCCCCCTTGGAGTATGAACTGGATGCTTTGCGCGAGGGCAGCCCCATGCGCCTGGGTGCCCGTGCGCTCAAGTGCATCGAGCTGGACGGCGAAGCCCGTGCCAAGGGGGTGAGCCTGTTCGAGGGGCTTACCGTTCCCCGCAGCTATGCCACTCTCACGGTGAGCGCTACTCCTTCCCAGGTATACAACCTGCACCAGCGTGGTTTCCGCGTGGGTAAAATCAAGGTGATTCCCAAGCTTGCCGCCACGGTGGAGCGTCTGGTGAACCTTGCTGCCATGGTGCCGGATTGGAAGTGGCGTGTGGATTTCAACTGCACGCTTACCCCGGAGGAAGCCCTGCAGTTCTGGGATATGCTGCCGGAGGCCATGCGCCAGCGTATTGACTTTGTGGAAGACCCCTGCTATTACGATGTGGAAGCCTGGCAGGGCCTGCAGGATGCCGGCATGCCGCTGGCTTACGATATGCCGGTGCAGAGCGATGCGGCCATTCCCGCCCGCACCAGCAAGCCCATGATGCGTATCGTGAAGCCTGCCCGCCACGTGAGCACCACGGGTCTGCCTGTGTTCACTTCCTACATGGATCACCCGCTGGGACAGTGCTGGGCAGCCTACAATGCCGCAGCTTTCTACACTGGTAAGCCCGCGGAGGATGTGCCTCTGTGCGGTCTGGTGACCCACCACGTGTATCGCCCCAATGCTTTCTCTGAGGAGCTGGGTATGAATATCACCCCGGATTTCCCCGTGCCTGCCGGCACTGGCCTGGGCTTCGATAAGCTCCTGGCAGCTCTCCCCTGGAAGAAGCTCTAAGATACGATTTCAGCAAAACGCCCCGCAGGATATGCCTGCGGGGCGTTTTTTTGTCGGGCTGTGAATCTATTAAAAATCCTCAAATTCGTACTTGCGCAGCTTCATGAATGTGGGCGCGGGGCGGCGCGAATCCCAGAACAGTAGAAGCATGGCTCCGAGCAGCAGCAGGCGCATGCCGGTATCAAAGGGGTAATTCGTAATCTCATGAAGCGTTCCCAGGCAGTTGCAGCTGAGCTCCAGCCCGCGCATCCACGCCTGGAGGTACAGCAGCAGGAAGGTGCCACACATCACCACGCCCCACACCGTGGCTCCGCGGTAGCTGCGCTTGCTCAGCAGGCACACCGCTACCACCAGCTCCATCGCCAGCCCCAGGCTCGCCAGCGGCAGGGAAAAAAACGCGGGCAATATCCGGCTGCGTGTCAGAAAATCCACCGTTTCGTTCATGCTGCCCACCTTTTGCAGAGCAGTAGCCAGGAAGAATACTCCCATGCCTATGCGCAGGATATTCAGCAGCAGGTTGACGAAGCGATTGTATTTCACGCCGCAAAGTCTACACCACCCTGCAGCCCTCTTCAAGTCGTAATTCTTGCAGAGCCGAAATAAAAGCTGTGCAATGATGCGCCTTTATGGTATAAGAACGCCATGAAGATGTGGAAGAACATACTGTTTGCTGTGATGATGTGCTCACTTATGCCTGTGTATGCTCAGGATGAGGTGAGCGAGCCCTCTGCGGATGAATTGCTGGCTTGCATGCGCGAAATGACGGTGAGCCAGGGCAATAAGGATGTGGCTGGCCGCATCCGTAAAGGAAAACTCAAGATTCCTTTCAGCCTCAGCGTCCGCGGCGATACTCTCGCCTTCCAGTACAAGGAGGGCGAAGCCTGGAAGCGTTTCGATGTGCGCATCAAGGAAAAGCAGGCCGATTTGATTCGCGTGGAAAATGGCAAGGCGGTAGTGATGGCTCCTGCCAAGTATACCGAGAAGCTTGCCGGCACGGATGTCTGCTATGAGGATTTGTCGCTGCGGTTCCTCTATTGGCAGGGTGGAGAAATTATCGATGCTGGCGATGATGCCCGAATCAAGGGCCGCGATTGCTACGTGGTCCAGGTGCCGAATCCCAACCCCAAGGTGGGACAGTTTGCCTGGGTGCGTATGTGGGTCGATAAGGAAAATGGTACCACCTGGCAGATTGATGGCTACGGCGCCGATGGTAAACTCAAGAAGCGCTTCTCCATTACCTCTGTGCAGAAACTGAGCGATGGTTCCTGGTTCTTCAAGCAGATGAAGCTTGAGGTGCGCAACCCCGAGAACCCTGACCGCACCATTGCCCTGGATTATCTCGAGATGGATGACCTCCCGGAGAAGAAATAATCAGACTCCGCTGATATAACAGTTTTTTGAACTGCATTATCCTATTCACTTTGAGTGGATAGGATAATTTTTTTACCAGATGCGCAGGTAGAATGTGCCTATGGAGAACTGGTGGTATAGAATTTGCTCTTTCTGAATGGTTTATGCGGATTATGTAATTTTTTCTTGCACGAAGAATGTACAAATGGGGAAAATCGTGGTTCTTTGTTATCATGGATAACAAGAAAAACGATTACCCAACCACTATGAATAAAAAGCAGAAGGAGGGCGCCGAATGGTAGGCCCTGGGCTCCTGCCGCGCACGCTGCGCGGTGTGGGAGGAATTCGGTTAATAGACATGCCGGGTGTGATTTACCCGGAGTCTATGATACGAGGGCAGAAAGGAACAGACACCGCAAGCGGAAAACCGCATGCAACGCCACCGCCGTGGGGTATCAGTTCACGGCAGGCGGCGGCGCAGTTGGGTGTATCTGTGCGTTCTGCTCGCGCGATATTGAATAAGCACAAGGCTAGGTATCATCTGGTGGCGCAGCGCGGCTCCCCCGCCTGCATGTACTGGGATAAGCGTGTGGTAGCGCGTCTGGTGGCCAAGCGCATGCCTTTGGTGCGGAAAATCCCGGAGAAGCTATGTCCGGCCAGCGAGGCATGCGTTATCCTGGTGGTAGCGCGCAGCACGCTGGCCCGATACGTGCAGATGAAGCTGATAAAGGAATACAAGCTGCGGCATGTGACACCAACCGGTGTGCGGGTGGTATCGTATTATCTGAGAGCAGATGTACGCAAGCTTGCTGCCCGGCGCCGGGCGGCACAGGCACGCGCAGAGCAGGCACGGCTTGCCCGTTTGCAACAGCACTGGAGTACGCAGAACCTGAATCCGTGAGTGTATTACCAATATGCTAATAGATAGTTAGTTAGTTTGCCATTCTGCGTGGGTTCATGCAAAATGACGCCCATGGAGAAAACGGTATCTGACCAGGTGGTGGAAATGCTCTCTGCTGCGGGGGTGAAGCGCATCTATGGTATGGCAGGTGATGCACTGCACCCGTTCATGGAGGCGCTTCAGCGCGATTCCCGCATTCGCTGGGTGCATGTGCGCCATGAGGAAACGGCGGCATTTGCCGCCAGCGCGGAGGCTCAGCTCACGGGCAATCTGGCCGTGTGCTGCGGCAGCTGTGGCCCGGGCAATATGCACCTCATCAACGGTTTGTACGATGCAAGCAGAAGCTCGGCTCCAGTACTGGCCATCGCGGCTCATCTGCCGACTCTCCAGATAGGCACCCACTATATTCACGAAACGCACCCCACCTTCTTTTTCCGGGAGTGTGTGGCGTATTGTGAGCTGGTGAGCCGGCCCCGGCAGATGCCGCCGGTGCTGGCCGAGGCCATGCGCTCTGCCTGCGCGCGGCGTGGTGTGGGCATGGTGGTGCTGCCGGGCGATGTGGCGGCTATGGCTGCCGTGGATGAGGTGGCGGAATCTCCTGTGCTGGTTCCGGCCTCGCCGGAAATGGTGCCGCCGGATGCTCTGCTGGGGCAGATGGCCGGCATGCTGCAGGGGGCAAGGCGCATCACCTTTCTCTGCGGTATCGGCTGCGCGGGGGCTGAGCAGGAAATCATCGCGCTTGCGCGGCGTCTGCAGGCTCCCGTGGTGTATACGCTGCGGGCCAAGGATTTGCTGGAAAAGGATAATCCGAATGCCCTGGGCATGACCGGCCTGCTGGGCTGGGGCGGGGCGGTGCACGCTGTGCTGGATTGCGATGTGCTGGTCATGTGGGGAACCGATTTCCCCTACCGCGATTTCCTGCCGCAGCGGGGCAAGGTGATTCAGGTTGATACGAATGCCGCCGCTCTGGGGCGGCGGGTGCCGCTGGCGCTGGCGGTGCAGGGAAGCGTGCGGGTGGTGGCGCAGCGTCTGCTTTCCATGGTGCCGGCGGATTATTCTGATGATTTTCTGCGTTCCATGCGCACGCACCATGCCCGCGAGGTTGCCGCCATCAGCCAGCCGCTGCGCGTGGTCGATGAGGATGCCCCGCTCCGGCCTGAGCTGCTCACCCGCCTGGTGAGCGACCACGCAGAGCCGGATGCCATCTTCACCATCGATACCGGCACGCCGGATATCTGGTGCGCCCGCTATCTGCAGGCTCTGGATACAAGGCGAATTCTCGGCTCGTTCAACCATGGCTCCATGGGTTGTGCGCTGGCCATGGCTATCGGTGCAAAATCAGTCTATCCCCGGCGGCAGGTCATTGCACTGTGTGGTGATGGCGGCCTTTCCATGCTGGCGGGAGATTTGCTCACTCTCCTGCAGGAGGGACTGGCGGTCAAGGTGTTGGTATACAATAATTCCGAGCTGGATTACGCCGCAATTGAGCAACTGCGCGCGGGCATCAGGATTCCCCTGGGCACCGCTTTGCATACCACGAACTTTGCTGCGGTTGCCCGCGCCATGGGGATACGAGCCTGGCGTGTTTCCCGGGTCAATGAAACCATACACACCGTCAAGGAATGGCTGGCGGCAGACGGCCCCGCCTTGCTGGATGCCGCCGTAGATCGCCATGCCTTGCCGCTGCCTCCCGGCCTCACCTTCATGCAGGGGCTCGGCTACTGCAAGGGGCTTGCCGAGCAATCGGCGCACAATTCGCTCGATACCGTCAAGCGCCTCCTTTTCGGCAACCGGCGTTTCTTCAATTAAATATACTTGCGCTCGCGGAAAAGGTGAGCGCGGAGCGGATCAGTGGCGGCCAGGTGAGTGTAACCGATGGCAAGGGCATCGGCAGCATCGGGAGCCGGAGTTTCGGTAAGCGAGAGCAGGGCTCGCATCATGAACGCGACCTGCTGTTTGCCGGCGCCGCCGCGGCCCACGGTGGCCAGCTTCACGCAGGTGGGCGGGTATTCCATGATTCGCAGTCCGTGTTCTGCCGCTGCCAGCACGGTGGCAGCCCGGGCTGAACCCATGGTGATGGCGGTGCGGTGGCTTTGCACGTAGATGATACCCTCGATGGCCAGCTCATCGGGCTGCCATTGTTCAATCAACTTGCACACATGCTCGTGTATGGCGAGCAGGCACTGGCTCTGGCTGAGCCTGGCCGGCAGCGAAAGAGTGCCGTAGTCCAGCGCCCGGGGTGCGCGGAAATGGCCGTCGATGACGGCGAATCCCGTGTTGCGGATGGCCGGGTCTATGCTGACAACGCGCATGTGGGGCAGAATCAGCGGCGGCGGCGCTTGGGCGCAGCAGGACGCGGCTTGCGCACCGGACGCACCGGACCGTCTTCGAGCAGTGCGGTGTAGGCGTAGTTGAAGCCGTCCAGCTTGCGGCGGGCAATCTTGCGGTTGATGAAGATTTCCACGCTCTTGGCGAAATCCACTTCATCGGCGGTAAGCAGGGTGAAGGCATCGCCGGTGGATTCGGCGCGCCCCGTGCGGCCGATGCGGTGTACATAGTCCTCCGGGTTTTCCGGCACGCGGTAGTTGATAACGTGTGTCACGCCGTTGATGTCGATGCCGCGGGCGGCTACATCAGTGGCCACCAGGATGCGGAATTTGTCCTCCTTGAAGCCCTTGAGGGCGGCCATGCGTTCCTTCTGGCCGATGTCGGAGTGCATCACGGTCACTTCATCTTTCCAGCCGGCATTGGCGAGCATGCTGCCCACGGAATCGGCCTCCTTGCGGGTGCGGGTGAAAATCATGAGGTTCTGGAAATCGGTGGCCTTGATGAGTGCCAGCAGCAGCTCATCGCGCTGGTCGAGGCCTACCGGGTAGAAGGCATGGGAAATCGTGCTGGCTACCTCGCGGCGCGCAATGGCAATCTCCACCGGGTCGGTCAGACACCACTTGGCAAAGCCCTGCAGAATCTGCGGCATGGTGGCAGAGAAGAACAGCGTCTGGCGACCCTCCCACGGGCAGAGGTTCACAATCTTGCGGACGATGGGCAGGAAGCCCATATCCGTCATGCGGTCTACTTCATCGAGCACCAGGGTCTTGATGGCCTTGAACTTCATGTTGCCGCGGTAAAAGTGGTCGATGAGGCGCCCCGGAGTGGCCACGACAACATCCACGCCCTGCTTCAATTCCTCGGTCTGGGCGCCATAGCCTA
Source organism: Akkermansia sp. (assembly GCA_045657445.1). GTDB lineage: Bacteria > Verrucomicrobiota > Verrucomicrobiia > Verrucomicrobiales > Akkermansiaceae > Akkermansia. The sequence goes on from JAZOTC010000030.1 coordinate 20,784, forward strand.
CGCCGCCATAGAGCAGCCCCACCTTGATATCGGTGTGCCTGGCGTAGGTGCGGAATGATTCTGCCAGCTGGTCGGCCAGTTCGCGGGTGGGTTCAAGCACGAGCACCTGGGGCTGCCCGGTGTGGGTGATGCTGTTGAGCAGGGGCAGTGCAAATGCCGCAGATTTACCCGTGCCGGTCTGGGAGGCGCCAATCACATCCTTCCCCTGCATAATCTGGGGAATGGCTTGTTCCTGAATGGGGGTCGGGTTTTCGTAGCCGCAGTCTTTGACGGCCTCCAGAATGGGGGCGGAAAGCCCCAGTTCTTCAAATGTCATTTTGGTATCCGTTGTCGTTTGTTGTGTAAAATCGTCCATATCCGGTATCAGCAGATATAGGGGTTATTGAGCTGTTCATCGCCGATAGTGGTGGCGGGGCCGTGGCCGCTGTTCACGGTGGTATGCGGGGGCAGGGGCATCAGGTGTTCGCGGATGCCGCGTACCAGGTTGCTCATGCTGCCGCCGGGAAAATCCGTGCGCCCCACGCTGCCGGCAAAAAGAATATCGCCCACGAAAACTTCATCATCGCCGGGCAGGTAATAGGCTGCGCCATCTGTGGCGTGGCCGGCTATCGGCAGAACCTTCCATTCCAGACCACCCCAGTCTGCCTGGCGCGGGGCGGTTCCCAGCACATCGTCTACCACATAGGGCGCCACCGGGGGAAGTCCCCAGGCGCCGGCGGCTTCCTCCAGCGTCAGTGCCTTGCTGTAGGGCGCCACGGCATGAATCCGGCAACCGGTACGCTGCTTCAGCACCGCGGCTCCCTCCACGTGGTCAAAATGCTGGTGCGTGAGCAAAAGGTGCTCCAGCTTTGCGCCCTCCGGCAGTTGGCGAAGCACCCATTCGGCCATGCCCATAGGGGCATCCACGGCGATATAGGAGCCGTTTTCTGCTTCGATGAGGTACCCATTGCAGCCGACGGAACCTCCGGTATATACCTGTATCTTTCTGCTCACGCTCGCATTATAATGGCTCTTGCCATGCTTGGCGAGCCGAAAATGCGGCAGTACACCGCCGCTGGAGGGTTTCAGAACATAAACTGCACGATACACCAGGCCAGGATGATGCCCACCAGCAGATACCCCACCACCCCCAGAAGCCCGGCCAGCCAGGTGCGTGGCCAGCTGAGCATCTGCAGCACGCGCGATACGGCCATGGTGCAGATGGCTACCCCCACTATCATGAATGCCATATTCATCATGAGCCCGTTATCCAGCTGGGCCGTAGCGTATCCGCTCTGCAGGGCGAGTACGGCCACCAGCACCATAATCAGCATAGCGCCCACCATGGCCTCCTTCTTGCGTTTCAGCGCGTCCGGCAGGTAAAGAGCCAGGCTGAACATTATCCAGGAAAAGACGCAGTACAGCGCCACACTCCATAACTCATTATTGCACTCGGGAAGCATAGCATAGTCATGGACACCTGCATTTGCTGCATGGTTCGCTGATTGTTGGCAAGTTTGCCAGTTGTTTTGTTCTGCGCTTGCCACCCTGCGGCTCATGTGGTAAAAATGGTGCTGTGAATCCGCAGAGTGCAGAGCTTGGCCCGCTGGTGTTCCGTTTCCTGGAGTATCTGGAAGCGGAGCGCAATGCTTCGCCTCGCACCGTGGAGGCATATCACCGCTCGCTGCATCTGTTCCGCCGGTGGGTGGGCGATGCCTTCTGCGGGTGGGAGAGCTGCGGGGCAGATGTTTTTCGTTCCTGGTTGTACGAGGCCTTGAATGAGGAGCTCAAGCCCTCCACCATACGCCTGCGTTTTGCTGCCCTGCGGTCATTTTACGAGTATCTGATGCGCCGTGAAGGCTTGCAGACCAGTCCGCTGGCCGAGGTCAGCCTGCCGAAGGCATCGCAGAGCCTTCCGGTGCACCTCTCGCTGCACCAGATGGAGGAGCTTTTGTCTCTGCCGCTGCGCACCCCGGCAGATAAGAAGAGTCCGGCCTGGTTGCCGCTGCGAGATGTGGCGATTCTGGAGTTGTTTTATTCCTGCGGCATGCGACTTAGTGAGCTGGTGGCGCTCGATGCCGATTCGCTGCGCCCGGGGGAAAACTGCATCCGCGTGCTGGGTAAGGGCCGCAAGGTGCGCCTGGTGCCGGTGGGGGATTATGCGCGCGAGGCCGTGGAGCGGTATCGCGAGCTGGCGGGGGTGCAGGGAAGCGAGCCCTTGTTTATCAGCCGCCTGGGAAAGCGTATGAGCTGCCGCAGTGTGCAACTTATGCTGGATAAATACCTGCGCTGCTCCGATATCCCCTTCCACATCTCACCGCACAAGCTGCGCCATACCTTTGCCACGCATATGCTCGATGCCGGGGCTGATCTGCGCGCCGTGCAGGAGCTGCTGGGGCACAGTTCCCTGGCCACCACGCAGATTTATACGCATGTGACCAAAACCCGCATGCAGCAGGTTTATCGCCAGGCGCATCCTCGCGCCGGGTGGGATGATTAGTCCTGCAACATTTCCGCGATTCCCGTGGTCGGGAAGCGTAAATCATTGTGCAGATAGCGCCGCAGTAATTTCTGGGCTCGCTCCCGGGAGCCGAACATTTCCTCCAGACTCAGCCGCTCTGCCGGCGGAATATTGAGCTTGTTTTCCAGCGCCACCAGCAGGCATCGCAACGAGGGCGAACGGTGGTTCACATCTTCCGCATACAGCTTGCGCCCCAGTGCCCAGGCTTCGCGCTCGCGCCCGCGTATGCGACACAGATTATAGAATACCCAGCGCTTGTACATGGGCGGTGCCCCCAGTTCCAGAGCCCTGCGGTAATCCTCCACTGCGCGGGAAAAATTGGTGCGGCGCGCCAGGTCTTCATCAAAGGCAGCCATATGCAGCCAGAGCAGGGCGCTGTCAGGGTTATTCGCCAGGCCTTCCTGCAAGAATGCCTCGGCCGTGTCCAGATAATCCTTGCGAAGCAAGGCACGCTCATGCTCGCTGAGATTATCGCGGCCATTCACCCAGGCTACGGCATTCTTGGCCATATCGTTAGCCGCGCGCGCCCAGTAATTCACGCGGCGGGGGCAGAGCCTGGTAATCTGCACCCAGCGGGAGCGGGCGCGTTGCCAGTCCTGCTGGAGCCAGGCGTTGGTGGCATCCAGACACAGAATCTCTGCGGCAAAGGTACGCAATCCTCCCAGCGTGAAAACTGCTAGTTGCTGCGAGAGGGTATCGGTCTTTTCGACATCCGGGGCAGGGAGTATCAGCCCCGCTTTCTGCTCCTGCTCTCGCAAGAGGCGTAACCCGGGCTGCAACCCCCAGCCAGCGGCGGCCAGTACCCCCAGCGCTCCGCAGAAGCAGAGCACCTGGCGCATCGTTCTGGCCGGTATCAATTTCATGCCCGTCCTATCTGCCTGCGGATATCCGCGGCCAGTTCTTCCCATTGCGGCACCGCAACTCCTGCTGTGTGGGCTCGCTCCAGCGTGTTCCCCCAGATGGCATCATATTCCACGGCTCGGCCACGCTGCAAATCCACTGCGCTGCTGGGAACAAACTCGCCCATGATACGCGTGCGCTCCATCTGGCGGTGTACGATATCCATGGGCAGCGGGAATCCTCGCTTTGCGGCGGTGGCGCATACCTCCTGCATGATGGCTTCCGCGCGCTCCGGCTGCCCCGGCATGGTGAAAAGCTTTTTTACGCTGATGCCGCCGTGTGCCACACACAGACCATTGAAGGGAATATTCCAGGTCAGCTTGCACCACTGAATCTGCTCCGCATGCTCAAAGGCGGTGGAGCCAATGCGCGCCTGTTCAAACAGGGTGACAAGCTCCTTCGCCCGGGTAAATCCTGCGGCTGTGCTCACAAAGGGGGCAAACTGAATATCGCCCCCCTCCAGATGCCGTATCTTACCCGGCTCATCCATCATACAGCACACAAAACAGAGCCCGATATAAACCCGCTCCGCCGGCACATAGGCAGAAATAGCCTCGGCATTCCCCATGCCGTTCTGCAGCGTCAGCACTTCCGTATCCGCGTGCACCAGCGCGGGAAGATAGGCCCCCAGCTGGTCATTGCAGGTGGTTTTCCAGCACACAACGACCAAATCCACCGGGCCGCATTCCTCGGCTTTGCGGCACACATTCACCTGCGGCAGGTGCATATCCCCATGTACACTCTCCACATGCAGCCCCACGGCCTTCAGTGGTTCATATACCGAACGCCCGATAAAGCATACCTCGTGGCCGGCCTCTGCCAAACGCCCTCCATAGTAGCATCCCAGCGCTCCAGCCCCTAAAATCGCTATCTTCATGCCCCCTAGACTAGCATTTGTACGCCATTCTGGCAATAAAAAAGCCTGTACACGCATTTTAGCCTTGCATTCAGCTGTTAAAAACGCTATTTAGAATCCACTTATTCAACCCGGGCGGGTCTGTTTGCCTGCCCTACAAACCTAACACAGAACCACCATGGGTCAACAACATCGTAAGGAGACGAAGCGTCGCCGCCGCACCGCCTACATCAAGCGTCAGAAGGAAATCGCCAAGAACAGCAAGAACACCACTCCTGTTCAGATGGCTAAGAAGGTTTCCAAGGACTAATCTTCGTCTCAGCTATATACTGACTTCAAAAACCGGCAGCCCGTTCATCGGTCTGCCGGTTTTATTTGCCGTAAAAAGGCCACAAAAATAATTTTTTCGCTCTAACTCGCACGAAATATCGGGGCTTAGAGCGAAAGTGCAGAAATGATGTACAAAAAATCTCAAAAATACGCTTGACGCGAAAAAGAGTTTCTGGTAAACTCCGCCCACGCCCTGCTACAGGGCAGCCCGAAAGGGGAAGCACAAGGGTGCTCACCACACCGGGCGAGGCAATTTTCCAAGTATGACTTTCCGAGGCGCCGAGGGCGGCAGAGATGCTGCTCACTGGCTTTAACAACCTGCCAGGCGGGGCGCCGGAGAGGATAAAGAGAGGGAAGGAAAAGGTCGTGACGCGTGCCG
>JAZOTC010000031.1:0-86484 GCA_045657445.1 Akkermansia sp.
GGCTGAAATCAGATGCCTGGGAGAGCGGAGCGGCCCCGATGGCCAGGGCCAGTGCCATGATGGTATTCTTTTTCATATCGTATTTTTCTTTTGTTTGGTGCCGACCTGTGTTCCGGTCGACATCTTCAGTAAATCGCACCGCCGGAAAATTTTCAAGGTTTCCATGGTGAATCAAAAGTCACAGTATGTGTGACTTTTAAGTCACATTCGTTTTCTTGTATGGCTGCACAGGGAGGGTATAATAAGGCGGACTAGAATATGCCTGTACAAATCACAATTGTTGAGGACGACGAGGATATCGCGGCACTGGTTGCCTATAATCTGGAACGGCAGGGCTGGCATTGCACGCTGGTGCACCATGGAACCGAGGGCTGGGGGCAGATTCGCAGTACAGTGCCTGATTGCGTGATTCTGGATATGATGCTGCCAGGAATGGATGGGATGGAGATTCTGCAGGAAATGAAGGAGCATGACTCCACCCGGAACATCCCAGCCCTGTTTCTCACGGCCCGCAGTGAGCTGGATGACCGTCTGGAGGGGTTGCGGCTCGGGGCAGATGACTATGTGACCAAGCCGTTCAGCAGCAAGGAGCTTGTGCTGCGCGTGCGCAATCTCCTCCACAGGGCCGGCAACGGTGCTTCCAGGGTGATACTTCAGCACAAGGAGCTGTGCCTCGATAAGATTACCCACCAGGCTTCACTGAGTGGTCGGAATCTGGAGCTGACGGCTGCCGAATTCAAACTGCTGGCCTACCTGATGGAACACCCCGGCAAAGTCCAGGACCGCTATGACCTGCAGCATGTCATTCTGGGGCACTCAGATACCACCCAGACCCGCGCGCTGGATACTCATATCAAACGCCTGCGCAAAAAACTGGGCATGTATGCCGAATGCATTGCCACCGAACGAGGCGTGGGCTATGCGTTCCAGCCGTCGGATTTTTGAGCCCACAAAGTGGGCGACATATCAATAGCGAGCACATTCTCTCTGGGTATTCCCTGGGCGGTCAGCTTCTGGAACTGTTGCTGCATCAGGGTGGATTTTCCACATCTCCGCACACCGACACAGACGGTTACTTTGTCCGCCAGTGCTATCAGTTCTGTAAATATCTCGCGAAGATTCTGTCTCATGTCGCTTTTATAGCAAATTCTTTACGTCCTAGCGGTAAAGCTTATAAAATTCTTTACTTCCCAGCGGTAAAGATTATGTCCGGAGATACAAAAATCCCCTGCCGTGGCTGGCAGGGGATTTAAGAAACAGCTGTGTGGCGGGGTTTTAGAAATTGAAACGCACAGCGGTGGAGTATTCCCAGCCGTTGTAGTGGTCCTTGCCGTCCTTGCGGGCGGTGGTGTACTCGGCACCAATCATGAGGCGGGCGGCATCCTTGTACTTCGAGGAGGCGTACAGGTTGACGCCGAAGTAGAAGGCGTGGATACTGTCTACCCAGCTGCTGGAAGTGGTCTGGGTGCAGATGTAGCGGTCTGCAGCCAGCTTGCAGGCGCCGTCGCCGGTCATGCCTGTGTAGCGGAACACGAGGTCCACATTCGGGTGAATGGCGTACACTGGCTGCAGCTGAATGCCCACGTTGTTGGAGCCATTGCCATTCTGCTGCTCAAAGGCAGCCACGGCGTTGGCATGGAAGGTGAGCTTGTTGTGCTTGATTTCGTAGCCGATGGAGAGGGCATCCTTGAAGCCGAAACCATAATTGTTGGCGCCTGGCTTCTTGCCGTGGTAGGCATCGCTGAAATCGTGCATGTATTCACCCGAAACAGCGTGGTAACCGTTCTCGGTCACATTGAACTTGTGGGTGCCGCCAAGGATGATGAAGCATTCATCCTCCCAGCCGAACTCACCCTTGAATCCATCACCGCGTCCGTATTTGTCGCGGTGAGCAGGGGTGTGAGAGCCGCAGGCTCGGTCGTTGGCCATAAGCTGCATGTAGAGGATGTTGTTCTTGTCCGGCGAGGTGTAGTTCACCTCTACGCCCCAGTTGGTGTCCAGCCCGAACTGGTTGGCAATGAACGAACGCTCCACGCAGGGCATGCTGGCGTTGGACATGCGGAAGTCTGTGGTGAAGGAGGGTGCAAACTTACCTGCGCGCACGCTCAGACCCTTCACGGCAGAAATCTGCTGCTTCAGCCAGATATCGTAGAACCCGGTGTAGGAGTAGTTCTTTTTGGTTCGGCCTCCGGAGTAGGTGTCGCGCACGGGCAGACCGCCGATGCGCACGTAGGTGTGGAACTGCGTGCCGGTGCGGGTGAATACGTTGACACCAACCCAGTTGCGGCGGAATTCGTCGTTATACGTGGTCGCGCCCTTTTTGAGATGCAGCCCATTGCTGCCATTGGGCTGCACGCTGGCCATCTGCCACTGCTGGCGGGTGGTGAGCGCTACCTTGGTGATGAAGGTGTCCTCGTTCTCGTAGACAACGAGCGCCTGCTTCACGGCCTCTACCCAATCGGTGGGCTCGGGCTTGGTGTTCAGGGTGATGGCTTCGCCGGCCACTGCACAACCGGCGAGCACCAGGGGAAGGGTAAAGGCTTTCATGGTGTATGTTCTTAGCGGAGCTTGGAGAACAGAGTGGTGGGATCCAGCACCGGCATGTATTCGGTGTGGTCCAGACCCGCATCCAGCACGTAGAGGGTGAGCAGACGCTTCACCACGGCCAGGAGTTTTTCCGGCTGCCAGGGCTTCTCGATGTAGTTGTCGATGTGGCCGTCGTTGATGGCGTTGATGGTGTCGGCGTGCGTGGCCTGGCCGGTGAGCAGCACCTTGCGGGTCTTGCCAAAGCGGCGGTCGGTGGCAATCTTGCCCAGCAGCTCGGTGCCGTTTTCCTCCGGCATCACCTGGTCAGAGATGACGATGGCCACGTGGTCGCCGTTATCATCCATTTCTTCCAGAAGCTGCATGCAGTCTGCCACGCTGGAGGCTTCCTCCAGACGCACATGGCTGGTGAGGGGGCGCAGGTCGCGCATTACGGAATCCAGCACTTCCTGCTGGTCGTCTACACAAATGATGTTAATCGTTTCCATGGATTTGAGAGGTTGGAATGTTGATAGTAAATGAAGTTTCCTGGTCGTTGCTGCGCACTTCGATAGTGCCGTTGTAGCTGTCTACCACGCGGCGCACAATGGCCAGCCCGAGTCCGAGTCCGAAATCCAGACCCAGTTTTTTGGTGGTGAAGTTGGGGTTGAATATTTTGTTGAGATTTTCTTCGTCAATGGCGGGGCCATTGTTGGCTATGCATATGGAGATGTATTCTGTGGGGAGGAGGTGTACGCCCTGCACATGGCAGCAGGCGCCGGTGATGCGGATGCAGGGATGCTCGGTGGCGTCCTGTTCCATGGCATCGCAGGCGTTCTTGATGACGTTGCTCCACACCTGCACCAGCTCGGTGATATCGGCGGTGATACCGGGCATGGGCTCGAAACTGGTCTGCACATCTACATGCTTGAGCTTGTTGCGCAGCAGGTTCAGGGCATCGGTCACACTTTGCTCGACGCTGGTGTCCGGTTCCCGGGTGCTGTTGCCGCCGCCCAGCAGCTTGACCGCCCGCACAATGCCGGAGGCCAGCTTGGAGGCCATGCGCATATCGCGCAGGTCGTGCCCCAGCTCCCAGAAGCGGTAGTTCTTCTTGAGGTTGCGGATGAATTTGCCGGGCTGTCTGCCGCCTTCTTCCGTGTTGGGGAAGATGTGGGCCAGCACCTTGGCGGCTTCCTGCGGCAGCTTGAGCTCGCGCTCGTAGTAGCGGGCGGCGCTGCGCAGTTCCTGCGCCGAAACAAAGGAGCTGTCCTCCAGCCCATAGGCGAAGAGTTGGGCGTTGAGCTTGTCGTCATCCTCCAGGTATTCCTGCAGGCTGTCGGCCACAAATTCAGTGCGGCGGGAAAGCACGCCCACGGCGTTGTTCAGCTCGTGCGCAATGCCAGCGGAAAGCTGAGCCAGCGAGCTGGCCATCTCTGCCCGCTGCACGATGCGCAGCGCTTCTTCCTTTTCAGAGGTTTTGGTGAAGATGCGGGAGTTTCGCGCGGCCAGTTCATGCACCAGCACCGGGATGAACTGGCGCTCGAAACATCCGTATGTCTCCGGTTCCACCACCTCCGTGGTGTCGTCCACATAGGTCACCACGGAGTCTTCCAGCGCCACAATATAGTTGGAGCTGTGGTAGGAACGGGAGAAAAATGCCTGCACACAGACATAGGAACCCTCCTCGGCGCGGAATACTTCGTAACCGCGCGTGCTGGATTCCACGGGGAGGTCGACTCCGGCGTAGGAATCCGCCTTGCGGAAGGCGGCAAAGCAGCCTTTTTTCACGTAGTAGACGCGGTGGCATTCCTCGCCCTGGCCCACCAGCTGCTCGCCTTCGGCAAGCTCGATGGTGCGGCCGGGGTCGCTGAAGTACACCGCATTGATGCGCTCCAGGGGTTCAATAATCTGTTCAGGCAGTTGCAGCATTGTCGTTTATTCAGGGATTATCAGCCGAAGAAGCCGACTGCACCCAGCAGCGTCATGAGGCCGATGGAGAATGCCAGGCCAATCAGGCACAGGATGGTGCCGGAGATAGCCATGCCCTTCTGCTCCACGTGGCCGGTGGCATAGGCCATGGCGTTGGGCGGGGTGGAAATCGGCAGTGCCATGCCCAGCGAGGAGGCGAAGGCGATGGTCACCAGCAGACCAATGGCGCCGGGAGCATCCATGGAGCCGCCAGCCACCATGCCGGCTGCCACACTGGCCATGATGGGCATGAGCAGGGCGGCCGTGGCCGTGTGGCTCATGAAGGTGGCCATGAAGAGGCAGATGAGGCTGGCGCCCACGATGAGTGCCAGGCTGTTCCACTCAGCAAAGGGAATGGAGCGGATGAGGTCGCTGGCGAGATTGGTTTCACCCAGTGCAACACCCAGGGCAAAGCCACCGGCTACGAGCCAGAGCACGTCCCAGCTCATGGCCTTGAGGTCCTTCTTGGTGATAACGCCGGTCACGGAGAACACAGCAATGGGGATGATGGCGACGCTGTTAGCATCCAGACCATGGTACTGCTTGGGAATCACCCACAGAAGGATGGTCACGATGAAGGTGATGTACACCACCCAGGCCTTGGGGGTGGTCATGAACTTGCCCTTCATCTCCTTGGCAAGGTCGAGGGCCTTCTGGTCGATGGGGAACATCTTGAGAAGGATGAACCAGCCGATGAGCAGCATGATGATGACGAAGGGAATACCGAACATCATCCAGTCACCGAAGGTCACGTTCCAGCCATTTTCCTGCATGAACTTCAGGGCAATGGCGTTGGGCGGCGTGCCGATGGGGGTGCCGATACCACCCACGTTGGCACCAATCGGGATGCAGAGGGCAAAGGCAGCGCGGCCGCGGTCCTCCGGCTTGAAGAGGGCGAGCACCGGGGTGAGCAGCGCCAGCATCATGGCGGCGGTGGCGGTGTTGCTCATGAACATGGAGAACAGTGCCGTCACGCTCATGAGACCCAGCAGCACATACTTCGGGTTCGTGCCGAAGGGCTTGAGCAGCACGCGTGCCAGGTTGATGTCCAGACGGAATTTCGTGGCGGCATCGGCCAGGAAGAAACCACCCAGGAACAGGATGATGATGGGGTCGGCAAAGGTAGCAAAGATGCTCTTCTGCTGGGTCAGGTTGGTGAGCTGCAGCCCGGAGATACGGGCGCTGATTTCGCCATCATACAGACGACCGGCGGCTTCCTTGAGCGCAGTAGCCTGGGCGGCATCAGCCTCGCCGCTTACCACGGGTGTGAGAATGGCAGTGTTGATGGTGCTGCGAACCACATCAGGCGTGAGGCTGGTTGCCTTCTTGAGCTTTTCGGACACGCTGGCCTGAGTGGCTTTGACCACTTCGGCATTGGCGCTGGGACCATAGGCATCTGCCACAATGGCAGCCACATCCTTGCTGTTGAATTTGTCAACTTTCAGGAAATTGAGCGAGGTGTTGGAAGTACCCAGCAGCGCCAGTGTAATTACCAGTACCGAGGTGGTCCAGATCGGAATGACCTCCAGAATCCACATGAGAGCGGCAAACACAAAGAGGGCGATGACTCGCGTCTGAATCGGGTTTACCGGCAGGCCCCACTCCTCGAAGGGCATGAAGAGCATGCTGCCACTAATCAGCAGCACGACCAGCAACTTAATGATTGTTTTTGTTACCTGAGACATAGCTGTTCGGATTTTGTTCTCGGCACAAGTGCAGGCACACATATGCACCAGCACGCACGCGAACGTGCGCGATGCAGCTTGTGCTACCCCAGACTTTACACCATCCGTCCGCTATTGGCAAGTTTTAGTTGGTATAAAAATTGTGCGGAAGATGCACGGGGTAACTCGAAAAATGGAGGATATGGCCCTGAATTTCCGAAAATCGGGAGTCTTGGACTCCCGATTTTCGGTAAAACGTGGTAAATGGAGCTATTACTTAGCCGGCCAGCCGATGCATTGGTGCACGATGACGGAGTGGTTCTCCGGCAGGCCGATTTCGCGTTTGAGGGCATCCTTGTCAATCATGGCGCGCACAACGGTGGAAAGTCCGCGCGAGGCGCAGTACAGGTACACATTCTGGTAGGCAGAGCCCACGTGGTTCTCGCCGCCGCGATCGTTCATGCAGGTGTAGAGCAGGTGCAGCGGGGCATTTTTCACGAAATCCTGGCGTTTGCAGAGGGGAATGAGATTCTTCTTGTTCACCTTGCGCAGGGTGTGCGCCATACCGTCATATTCCCAGGTGCCGGTGGCGGTGAGCACGAAGAGCTGCATGTTCTGCAGATTGCGCGAGGTGGGAATGGTGCGCTTGCCGTGCGGGCTCTTGCCCCAGGCCACCCACAGGATGTCCGCCAGCGTCTGGTCGTCAATAGCGCGGGTGGTATCAAAATCACGGGCGCTGTGGCGCTTTGCAATAGCTTCCATGAGCGGCATACCCCCGGTCATCACCGGGGCAGGCAGTTCCTTGGTCAAGGCGTTGCCCCAGCAGGGCAGCAGCGCCCCGGCCAATACACAGATTTTCAATGCGTTCTTGTACATGTTCTGCATTCTAGCATGCTTTGTTCCTGCTGCAAGGAAAAAGTGTTGATGATTTGGCTGGTGGGTTCGTTTTTACACGTGTCCCAAATCTTTGGGATACGTGTGCGCAGATGATTGCTGCCGGGCTTTCACCTTGACAAATGGGGGCGGAAGGCGCATAGTAGCAAGGCCTGCGGGCCTTGAGAAGCTATGAGTGAAGCAAAAGTAACGCCGGAGCTGATTCGCGCTGCGCTGACCACGGTGAAATACCCTGGTTTCAGCCGCGATATTGTCTCCTTTGGTCTGGTGAAGAATATCGAGGTGAGCGCCGAGGGTGCGGTGCGTATAGAGCTGCGCATTGAGAGCAAGAACGAGGACGTCCCCCGCTTTGTGTACCAGAGCGTCATGACTGAGGTTAAGGAGATGCCCGGTGTGAAGAGCATCGATGTGGATATCGAATACCACAACCCGGATGTGGAAAAGAAGGCCGCCATGCAGGATGACCCCGCCAAGTGGAAAACCCCGCTGCCCGGCGTGAAGCATATCATCGGCATATCCTCCGGCAAGGGCGGTGTGGGCAAAAGCACGGTTTCAGCCAATCTGGCGGTGGCGCTGGCACGCCTGGGGTATCGCACCGGCCTGCTGGACCTCGATATCTACGGCCCTTCCATGGCGCTGATGTTCGGCACCAAGGAACTGCCGGATGCCGGCGAGGATGAACGCTTTATCCCGGTGCAGGCGCATGGCGTGAAGCTGCTTTCCATGGGGCTCATGATGGATGAGGCCTCCCCTGTGGCGGTGCGTGGGCCGCTGGCCACCCGCTACACCCAGCAGTTCCTGAAGGAGACGGACTGGGGCGAGCTCGATTTCCTGATTCTGGACATGCCCCCCGGCACGGGCGATATTCAGCTCACCATTGTGCAGACGGTGCAGATGGATGGCGTGGTGGTGGTGACCACCCCGCAGGAAATGGCGCTCATTGATGCCCGCAAGGCTATCGGCCTCTACCAGCGTACCAATACGCCCATTCTCGGCATTGTGGAGAACATGAGCTACTTTATCTGCCCCACGGATGAGACAATCCACTACATTTTCGGCCAGCACGGCGGCGACCGCGAGGCGGTGAAGCTCGGGGTGCCCATGCTGGGCAAGATTCCGCTGGATATCCGCACCCGCGAGGGTGGCGACCAGGGCCGCCCCGTGGCGCTGGAGGATACCGGCTCCAACCGTGTGGCCGCTGCGTTCGAGGGCGTGGCCCAGACGCTTGCCTGCGCTCTGGGTGAATAAAAAGCTTTTTATATCAATGGATAAGGAGCGCATCAAGGAGATGCGCTCCTTGTTTTTCCGGCTAATTTAGCTTTAATTAGCCGGAAATTAGCTGATGGAGGAGAGTATAAGGGGGGGTAATGGAAACCGCTTTGCGGTATGAAAACAGCCCGGTGGGCAGAGTGAAAACCACCCTGCGGGTGGTGAGTGTATACTCGCTGCGCGTGTATACAAAGAGGAGCGGCGGACTTTCGTCGGCCACTCCTCAGCTGTATCACCTTGAAAAAAACTGATTTACACGCGGATGGGCATGAGCACATACAGGAACTCATCTGCCACGCGCATGACGCCCGGGCTGGAGGTGTCGATGAGGTCGATGCACACATCCTGGTCGCCTACGGACTTGAGCGGTGCAAGCACGTAGTCGGCGTTGAAGGAAATGGAGATTTCGCGGCCATCGTAGTCGATGGGTACTTCTTCATTAGCCTCGCCCATGTTGGCGCTGGACTGCACGGACATGACGCCGGGGGTGAAGCGGAAGCTCACGGTGTTGGTCTTCTCGGAAGAGAGCAGGGAAACGCGGCGTACGGCGCTCTGCAGCTCGGCTGCGGGGATGACCACGCGTTCGTTGTAGCGGCTGGGAATGACCTGGCGGTAGTTCGGGTAATTGCCGTCGATGAGCTTGGTGATGAGCAGGGTGTCATCGAAATCGAAGGAGGCCTGGTTGCTCGTGATGCGAATCATCACATCGCCATTGTCGCCCAGCAGGCGGTGTACCTCGGCCACGGCGCGGCTGGGAATGTCGATGCACACTTCCTGGGATTCCGGGAACTCCAGCTCGCTCTCAAAGAGAGCCAGGCGGCGGCCATCGGTAGCCACCAGGGTGAGCTTGCCATCCTGGAAGCAGGTGTAGATGCCGTTGAGTACGTAGCGGGTACCATCGTTGGAAATAGCAAACTCCGTGAAGGCAAAGCCCTTGTTGAGCACGCCCTGCTGCACCTTGAATTCACGGGCTTCCTTGAATACGGGCAGACCGGGGAACTCGTTGGCGGGCAGGCCGTTGAGCTTGAACTGGGCGCGGTTGCAGCGAATTGTCGCCACGGTGCCGCTTACCTCGAGGCTGACCTCACCGTCGCGCAGCTCGCGGATGATGCTCTGCAGCTTCTTGGCAGGAAGGGTGATGGAACCAGCCTTCTCCACGATGCAGGGCACCTTGGTTACGATGGTCAGCTCCATGCTGGTGGTGGTAAGCTTCAGTTCGCCATCGGCAGCTTCCAGCAGCACGTTGGAGAGAATGGGCATGCTGGGGCGGGTGGAAACCACACCGGCCACTTTGTTGATGCCGTCAAGCAGAACTTGTTTTGCAAGTGAAAATTTCATGAAAAACCTCCTTTGTTGAGCTTATTTTACCTGTTCCGTTCAACTCATGCAAGCATAAATTCGTAAATTCGCAAGATTTTCTATAACTTTTTTCAAACCTATACTATATCTTGTGATTCAGATGCAGTGCAGTCGATATGTGCCACTGGTATGATTCTTCTTCCGCCTTGACAAGCCGCGTGCGGGGCGGGTATGATGCTGGCATGAAACCTTTACTTGTGCTGATGGCTCCCGGATTTGAGGAGATTGAACTGACTGCGCCTGTTGATATTCTGCGTCGTCTGGAAATTCCGGTGGTGACGGCCGGCGTGAAGAGCCGCTCGGTAGAGGGTGCGCATGGCATGGTGATGAATGCCGAGATGCTGATGGTGGATGTGAAGCCGGAGGATTACGATGGTATCATCCTGCCGGGTGGTCCGGCTTCCTGGCTGCTGCGCGATACCCCGGCTGTGCTGGCGCTGGTGCGTGCCATGCGCGAGGCCGATAAGCTGGTGGCCGCCATTTGCGCCGCTCCCATTGCGCTGGAGGCTGCTGGCGTGCTGAAGGGCCACCGCTGCACCTGCTACCCCGGTGTGGAAGGCGATTTGAAATCTGCCGCCGAGGTGGTGGCTGCTCCCGCCGTGACCGATGGCAAACTGGTGACCGGCCGCGGCCCTGGAGCGGCCCTGGAGTTCGGTTTTGCTCTGGGAACGGCTCTGGGCAAGGCGGAGCAGGTGGCCCAGCTGCGGGTTGCTATGTGCCTGTAAGTCCGAGCGTCAGCGATGGATATCGTCTGCGCCCCCGAGGGCGCAGATATCGTCCGCGAAGCGGATATCGTCCAGCCCCGCAGGGGCTGGATATCGTTTCCTATAAATTCTTCACCTATATGAGGCGGAAATAGGGAAACGTATTGCGGAGGAAATATAAAAGTGCTATCATGTTTACACAATGAAGCCTCATCCTCTTGCTGAGCAAAGCCTTGATTTTGCAGTTGAAATAGTCCGCTTCTGCGAGTCTGTCGAACGAAACGCTGTATTGAAGAACCAGTTATTAAGGTCGGCCACCAGCATAGGCGCCAATATCCACGAAGGGGTATATGCCTCCAGTGGCGGGGATTTCGTAAACAAGTACCAGATAGCTCTCAAGGAATGTTCTGAAACAGAATACTGGCTACAGCTGTTACAGAAAGCCGGCTTGGCTGAACCGCAGGTTGTATCTCACCTGATGCACCGCTGTGGTAATATCAGGCGCATGCTGATAGCGTCCATTACGACAGCAAAGAAAAGGTGATTTCTTCCCATACATCGCTGGGCAAACAGGCGTAAGAGACATAGGAAACGATATCCAGCCCCTGCGGGGCTGGACGATATCCGCTTCGCGGACGATATCCTGGCCTGCGGCCAGGACGATATCCAGCCCCTGCGGGGTGGACTTAGATCACGCGGCCCTCGTCATCCGTAAACCCACCAAATACAATGATGAGGATATCAATCAACTGCCAGATGAAGAAGCCACCGCCGGTGCAGAGCTGGATGATGCCGGAGATGACTTTGCCGGCGTAGATGCGGTGAATGCCGCCAATGCCGAAGCAGATGAGCAGGCTGAGGAGGAAGAGCAAGAAGCGGGAGCGTCTGGAGCGGAAATCGCAGTTCGGGCAGTTATTCATGATGATTGGGATTGGTTGATGAGTTGCTGAGCGCGGGGGGTGAGCCCTTCGCGCGTGTTGGGGATGGTTTCGTCCTGCACTTCGGCCAGCAGGGTTTTGAGGATGTTGCCCATGGCAGGGCCGGGTTTGAGCCCCATGGCTATTAAATCCCGCCCGGCGAGTGCCAGGTCGCCCACGGTGTAGGCGGGGGTGCCTTCCAGCACCTCCTCCAGCAGCAGGCGGGCTTCGCGCAGGGCGGCCTGTTTCCGCGGGCGTTCGTGGGTGGATTGGGCATCCATGTCGGCCTGCTTGACCGCCATGAGCTGGTGCAGGGTATCAAGACCCAGACGGCCAATGGCGCGGCGCATGCCGGGGGCAGTGGTGGGCAGGGTGTTATCGTGCTCGCGCACCAGGGTGACCACCTTGTCCAGGGTGGCGGTGTCGCTCTTGAGGTGGTGCATGATGTGGCGCGCCAGGTCTGCCCCCTTGGTGCCGTGGCCGTAGAAGTGGCCTTTGCCGTCCTCGCCCCGGGTGAAGGTGGCGGGTTTGGCGATATCGTGCAGCAGCAGAGCCAGGCGAATCACCTCATCAGCCGGGGCTGCCTGTACAGCGTGGGCGGTGTGGGTCCACACGTCGTAAAGGTGGTGCGGGTTGTGCTGCTCAAAGCCGATGGTGGGCGCCAGCTCCGGGATGATGATGGCGAATACATCCGGGAAGGCCTGCATCATGCCCAGTACTCCCTCGCCGATGAGGATGCCCTTCAATTCGGTGAAGATACGCTCCACGCTCACGTTTTCCAGCAGGTGGCGGTTGCGGTGGATGGAGTAGGCCGTTTCGGTCTCGATGCCGAAGTTGTAGCGCGCGGCAAAGCGCAGCGCGCGCAGAATGCGCAGGCCGTCTTCGTTGAAGCGGGCATCGGGTTCCCCCACGCAGCGGATGACGCCGGCTTTCAGGTCTGTCTGGCCATCAAAGGCATCGACCAGCCCGCGGGTGGGGTTGTAGGCCATGGCGTTGATGGTGAAGTCGCGGCGCGCCAGGTCTTCCTCCACGCGGCTGACAAAGTTCACGCTGTCCGGGTGGCGGTTATCGGTATACGCGCCATCGATGCGGAAGGTGGTCACCTCCACCGGTTCGTGGTTGACCATGACGGTGACGGTGCCGTGCTGCAGGCCGGTCTTGATGACATGGAAGCGCTTGAAGACACGCAGCACTTCTTCCGGCAGGGCATTGGTGCATACATCCCAGTCTTTTGGGCAGCGCCCCAGCAGCGAATCGCGCACGCAGCCGCCTACCACATAGGCCTCGTAGCCGTAGCGTTCTAATCGCTCTACCACAGTGAGCGCGTGTGCGGGTATCTGAATCATGGGGCGTGGGCGTTATTGTACTGGCGTGCTGGCTGTTTGTCAATGGTATTTGCCTAGAACACAAGCTGCACCAGCAGCATGTATACCACCGTGCCGCCGATGACGCTCAGCAGGATGTTTCGCTTCCAGAGATGGAGTGCCCCCACCAGCAGACTGGCCAGGATGGCCGGCAGGTAGCCGGCTGTGCAGGCGAAGGTCATGTCCTTCATGCAGTAGACCACCAGCATGGCAATGACGGCGCTGGGGAGCAGACGCCCCAGTTTTTCGACGATTGGCGGGGTACCTGCTTTTCCTTTGAAGATGAGGAAGGGCAGGAAGCGCAGCAGGGCTGTAATCAGCGCCATGACTGCGATGGCATAGAAGGTGTGGGCATTAACCATGGGGAACCTCCTTTTCCTTGTGCAGGCAGAGCAGGGTCAGAATGGCGAACATGGCAGGAATCATGAAGTTTTCTTTACCAAACAGCACCAGGCTGAGCCCTGTGACGGCTGCGCCTACGAGGGCGGGGTAGTGGTTTCTCGTGCTCTGCCACTGCTCAACGAAGATGGTGATGAACAGCGCGGTCAGCACAAAATCAATACCCTGGCTGTTGAAGGTCAGCAGAGAACCAGTCACCGCCCCCAGCGTGCAGCCGGTAATCCAGTAACAGTGGTTGAAGAAGCAGATGCAGAAATAGTAATGCTTCCGTTTTGCTGCAGGAATGTGCGGAGTGTCCTGGCACAGCAGGGAATAGGTCTCATCGGTAAGCGCAAAAATCAGGTAGGGCGTCCGTTTTCCGGTGTTCTTGAACTTGTCGAGCAGGGAAATGCCGTAAAACAGGTGTCGCGCATTCACCAGAAAGGTGGTGAGCCCTACGGTGAGCAGCGAAGCCCCGCTGCTCAGCAGCCCTACGGCCACGTATTGCATCGCCCCGGCGTACATGGTAATGCTCATCACCGGTGCCAGCCATACCGGGAACCCGCTCGCCTGGAGCATAATCCCGAATCCGAAGCCTAGAGCCAGATACCCCGTCAGCACGGGAATCGTCGCAATGAAGGCTTGTCGGGTGATGCGGTTCATGGGCCGCACAGTGTACGGGATTTGCCTGGATTTGCAAGCCTAAAGTGCCATGGAGCGGGTATCGCGGGCCTGTTCCGGATTTGTTGATAGCATGAAAGCCACAACAAGAACGGAGTGCGGTGGTGAACCGCACGCCGTTGAAGTTATTGGGAGCCGCGGGCTCAGGCCTCGGGAGCAGCCTCGGCCTCGGCGCTGTAGTCGATGGCGGCGAGGGCCTGGTAGAGGCGCCAGCGGCGGGCGATATCCTGCTCTTCCAGGGCGAGAAGCTTCTCGAAGTTGGCCTTGTTGGTCTTGGCCAGCATCTTGAAGCGGTTTTCGCCACCCTTGCCGTCCACGCCGATGAGGGCGTCGCGCACGGACATCTTGGGAGCCTTGCTCTTGATGGTGAGCGGGTTCTTGCCCTGCTTGATGTTGTCCGGGTTGAAGTTGTAGAGCAACCAGCGGCCGCAGTCTACGGCATCCTTCTGGCGGTCGAGACCCTGAGCCATGTTGATACCGTGGTTGATGCAGTGGCTGTAGGCAATCACGAGGGCGGGGCCATCGTAAGCCTCGGCTTCGGCCAGGGTCTTGAGGGCGTGTTCATCGTTGGAGCCCATGGAGATGGAAGCCACGTAGATGTTGCCGTAGGTCATGGCCATGTAGCCGATGTCTTTCTTCACCTGGTCCTTACCGCGGGTGGCGAACTTGGCCACAGCAGAGCGCGGAGTAGCCTTGGAGCACTGGCCACCGGTGTTGGAGTACACCTCGGTGTCCATGACGAGTACCTTCACATTGCGGCCGGAAGCCAGGATGTGGTCCAGACCACCGTAGCCGATGTCGTATGCCCAGCCGTCGCCGCCGAGAATCCACACGGACTTGCTCACCAGGTAGTTGGCCTGGGCCTTGAGGGCAGCCAGTTCGGGGGTGTCGCCGCAGGCAGCCTTGATGGCAGCCACGGTTTCGCGGGCGGCAACCACCTCGGACTCCGTCTTCTGCGGGTTGGACTTGATGGCGTCCACCAGCTCGGTGCCAATCTTATCGGCAGCGGCTTCGAGGAGCTCCAGGGCGTATTCCTGCTTCTTGTCGAGGGAGACGCGGAAGCCAAGACCGAACTGGGCGTTGTCTTCGAAGAGGCTGTTGGCCCAGGCGGGGCCGCGGCCATCGGCATCGTGCGTCCAGGGGGTGGTGGGCAGGTTGCCGCCGTAGATGGAGGAGCAACCCGTGGCGTTGGCCACTACGAGGCGGTTGCCCAGTAGCTGGGTAAGTGCCTTGATGTAGGGAGTCTCACCGCAACCGGCGCAGGCACCGCTGAATTCGAAGAGCGGGCGCAGGAACTGCTGGTCGCGTACCTGGCCGGCGTTGATCTTCGTGCGGTCGGGGTCAGGCAGTTTCTCGAAGAAGTTCCAGTTCTCGGTTTCGGGCTTCAGAGCCTCGGCAGCCGGGGTCATGGTCAGCGAGTTCGTGGGGCATACGCGGGTGCAGAGCGTGCAGCCTGTGCAGTCTGCGGCAGATACCTGAATCACGAACTTCTTGCCCTGCCAGTTCTTGTGCATCTTGCTGGCATCGGCGCTCTTGAAGGTTTCCGGGGCGCCTTCCATATCGGCGGGGTCTACCATCTTGGCGCGCAGAGCAGCGTGCGGGCACACGGTGGTGCACTTACCGCACTGGATACAGGCCTTGCTGGTTTCGGTCTTCTCGGGGGTCCACACCGGGATTTCGAGGGCGAGGTTGCGCTTCTCGTACTGGGTGGTGCCGCTCGGGAAGGTGCCGTCTACGGGCATTTCGGAGACCTTCACGCTGTCGCCTTCGCCGATGACAATCTTGCCGAGCACGTCGCGCACAAAGGCGGGGGCGCCGGGGGCCAGGGCAGAGGGCAGCTCGTGGCCGGTGATGCTGGTACCCACGGGTACTTCGTACAGGTTGGTCAGGGAGGCATCCACAGCCTGGATGTTCTTGGCAACCACTTCATCACCCTTCTTGCCGTAGGTCTTCTTGATGGCCTCCTTAATGTAGCCGATGGCTTCATCGGAGGGAATCACGCCGGAGAGGTGGAAGAAGCAGGTCTGCATGATCATGTTGATGCGGCCGCCCATGCCGGTAGCCTTGGCTACCTTGAAGGCGTCGATGCAGTAAACCTTGATGTTCTTGTCGATAATCTGCTGCTGCATGCGGGCAGGCAGGCTGTCCCACACCTTGTCGGGAGCCACCGGGGTGTTGATGAGGAAGGTGGCGCCATTGGCTGCGTTCTTCAGGAAGTCGAAGGTGTTGAGCAGGCTGGGCTGGTGCAGCGCAATGAAGTTGGCGCTGGTGATGAGGTAGGTGCTGTGAATCGGCGTGGTGCCGAAACGCAGGTGAGATACCGTGGAGGACCCGGACTTCTTGGAGTCGTACACGAAGTAGCCCTGCACATACAGGTCGGTGTGCTTGCCGATAATCTTGATGGCGTCCTTGTTAGCACCCACGGTGCCGTCGGAACCCAGACCATAGAACATGCAGCGGGTGACGGTGTCGGCCTCGGTGGTGAAGCTCGGGTCGTAGGCAATGGAAAGGCCGGTCACGTCGTCCTCGATACCCACGGCAAAGCCGGTCATGGGAGCGTCCTTCTTGAGTTCGTCGAACACACCCTTCACCATGGCGGGGGTGAATTCCTTGGAACCCAGACCGTAGCGACCACCCACGATGATGGGCATGGCAAAGGGCAGGGTGCCCTTCACGGAAGCATCGGAGAGGGACTGCACCACGTCCTGCAGCAGGGGTTCGCCCAGGCTGCCGGGTTCCTTGGTGCGGTCGAGCACGGCAATCTTCTTCACGGTCTTGGGCAGGGCGGCAATCACGTCCTCGGCCGGGAACGGGCGGTACAGACGCACCTTGAGCACGCCGATGTCCTCGCTGAGAGCCTGCACGGTTTCAAGGCAGGCTTCGGCGCCGGAGCCCATGATGATGATAACGCGGGTGGCTTCCGGGTTGCCGATGTATTCCACCACATCGTAGCAGCGGCCGGTGAGCTCGCCGAACTTCTTCATGGCCTTCTTCACAATGCCGGGCACGGCGTTGTAGAACTTGTTGACGGTTTCGCGGCCCTGGAAGTAGACGTCCGGGTTCTGGGCGGTGCCGCGGATGACCGGAGCATCGGGGGTGAGGGCGCGGGCGTGGAAGGCATCCACCAGGTCCTGGTCAATCATGGCGCGCAGCTGCTCGTCGGTGATGTCGGCAATCTTGCCCACTTCGTGAGAGGTGCGGAAACCATCAAAGAAGTTGATGAAGGGCACGCGGCTTTCCAGCGTGGCGGCGTGGGCAATGGCGGCCATATCCGGGGCTTCCTGGGTGGAGGCGCCGCAAAGCATGGCAAAGCCGGTGGAGCGGGCGCTCATCACGTCGCTGTGGTCACCGAAAATGGAAAGACCCTGGGCGGCCAGTGCGCGGGCGGCAATGTGGAAGACGCAGGGAGTCAGCTCACCGGCAATCTTGAACATGTTCGGAATCATGAGCAGCAGACCCTGCGAAGCCGTGAAGGTGGTGGCCATGGAACCGGTCTGCAGTGCGCCGTGTACTGCACCGGCAGCACCCGCCTCAGATTCCATCTCGACGATGCTGGGGACCGTGCCCCAGAGATTCTTGCGATCTACAGCGGTCCAGGCCTCTGCCGATTCACCCATCGGCGAGGACGGGGTGATGGGGTAGATGGCGGCCACTTCAGAGCAACGGTACGCTACGGAGGCTACGGCCTCATTCGCGTCGATAGTGCTATATGTTGTGTTCATGTTGGTTTACAATGTTTAGGAAAATGTTGCGATGAGGAGACAGCTCCCCCAAAGCGTGAATTCTACTTTCACGAGCCATATACTACACCCGCAAGGGGGCAAAAGCAACCAAAAAGGGCGCAATCAGACAGAAAATCGACCCGCAGAAAGGGAAAGTTGCTTGTTTTGTGCTTCAAATGCGCAGAAAAAATCAGAACAGGCGCTTTTCCTTGCTGGCTTCCGTGCCCTCCAGGTAGCGCACATAACGGCTTACGCCAGCACCGTAGGGAGAGGAGAGGCGAATGTCGGATTCGCTGTCCTCCAGCCTGGAAGAGGCTCTCAGCCAGTTGAAAAGAAGGTAGAGCAGGCCAATGACGGTCAGGGTGCCCAGCGGGTACAGCACCGAGGCTACGATAACCGGGTTCTGGATGATTTCGGTGATGCGTTCCTTGGTGCTCTTTTTCTTTTTCTGGGCACTATCTTTGTATTGGATGTCAATGAGGTCGGCCTTGGCTCCGGTGTTGGTGGAAATGGGTTTGAAATCGCCGGAAACCGGGGTGATGAGCCCGCTGAGGCAACGCAGGGCATTCATGAGCCCTTCTGCGCTGCCATCTGCCGCAGCACTGCGCACCTTCTGCAGCCACTCGTGGCGCAGGGTATCCTCCAGCTGGATTTCCTGGTACCCCAGCTCAATGGCTGCCGGATTGCCTACGGGGTAGCGCATGAGCACCGCATATTCGTAGGGCTGGGCGGTGCCTTTCACCAGGATATCGACGGCCAGTTCGCTGGGAATATCCTGTCCGCCTTTGAAAACGCTCACATACATCCGGAATCTGGCATTGGCATTGAGCGTGCGCAGCACGTGGTTCACATCCTCACGCTCCACGGTGCTGAGCAGGCGCTGCGGGTCGTTCAGGGCCGAATCCTTGGCCGGGTGGGTGTAGACATCGTAGTAGCGCCCCAGGATGCGGGTATCGCTCTCCTCCGGTTTTTCCAGGGGTTTGGGGCGGGTCAGCTGGCGGGGATTCTGGCGGCGCAGCTCGCGCTGGAGGCGTTGCAGTTCCTTGCGCCTGGCTTCTTCGGCCTTGATTTCCTCCGGCGTGGGTTTTGGCGGGAAAAGCGAGACATAGCCGGTGATGAGCTCACCAGCCATCAGGTGGCGGTAATCCTCTGCCCGCCAGTGGGGAAGCTCGCCTTCTGCCGGTGGCTCTGCGGGGGCTACCTGCGGGGCTTCGGTGGGGGCGGATTGCTCGGGGTTGGCCAGGGTGCTGCCGCCCAGCAGCATGCCGAGCGCGGCCACCAGGGTGGCCACCTTCTGGGCGCGGCGCAGGCGGCGGTTTACCGAGCGGGCGTTGATTGAAAGGCGGCGGGCCGCGGCGCGCATCACGCGTTTGAGCCCTGCCACCATGGCGCGCTCGCGGAACTGGAGCTTGGCGCATTTGATGCAGGTGTTGATGCGGTCGGGGTCGATGAAGGGGTCAAGCTTGTACCCCCAGGAAAAACAGGCCATTTCCAGCTGCACATCCATGACCAGCACCAGCATCCATTCCTGCTTCACAGGCGGGGGCAGGGGGTGGAGCGCATCCATCACATAATCGCGTACGGATTGCCAGGCGCGGGTCAGCCAGCCCTGGTGGGGTTCCTCCTGCTGGCGGCGCTCGCCGGGGCGGCGCTCGCGCAGCTCGGCATCCTCAATGGCCTTGTGCAGCTCTCGCTTGCCGAATGAGGGGTGGTGGATACGCGCATGGTTCAGAATCCAGTGTGCGTGGGTGCGCAGTTCCTGCACCTGCCCTACATCGGTGATATAAATGCAGAGGGCCGCCGGGCGTATGCGGCGCTCCAGGCGTTCCAGCGTGTGCATCAGGTCGATGCGTTCCTGGTGCGTCAGGGCGCCGGCAGCATCTACCACGCGGGTGAATTCCACCTGGCCGTAGCCGAAAATTTCATCTGCCTGGCCGATATCATAGCCACAGGCCGGGCACTGGTCTTCGGCGCCGGCGTGGATAGTGGCAGAGCATTTCGGGCAAATGGGCATCGCGTCATTTATAGCTGTTTTTCAGCCCCAGGTGAAGATTTATTATTGTCATGGTTCCGGGGAGATGTATCGGGTAGCGGTCGGGTATCCGGAGGCGGCAGAAAGAAGCCCGCCTTCCGGGGATGAAGGCGGGCTGAAAGATGCCGGAAACGGGTTCAGGCGGTTAATCGGTGATGATGTTGAGTTCGGCCACGGCGGCGGAGTCGCTGCCATCGTGGGAGGAGAGGGCAACGAAGCGGACATACTTGCCAGTGGCGGGCGTGAAGAACAGGGCTTCCTGCTTTTCTGCCGTGTTGGCCATGGTGCCGCGGGCTACGGGTTCACCCCAGCTCTTGCCGTCGTTGCTGATATAGACCTCGTAATCCTTCACGCGGGCTTCCTCCAGCTTGGCGCTCTGGAATACAAGCCCCTTCACCGTGCGCGTATCGCCCATATCGAGGCGGATTTCGTGCGGGTAGCTGGCGAGGGTCACGCCCTTGAGCGTGTGCCAGTAGGTATCGGGGTTGCCATCGAGCACATTGCGGGCAGGACCGCCTTCCGGCAGGTCGGAGCTCACATAGGCCACGGAGAAGAATGCATGAGGGGGATACTCGCCCACCACGCGGGTGACAATGGGTGTTACCTCGGCCAGGGCGGCGTAGGGGTCATTGCCGGAGAGCGGGGAGCGGAAGATGAGCTTGAAGAACTTGGTGGTCACGGGTTCCTTGAGCAGGACTCGCTGTTCGCTGTCTTCATCAATCATCTGGATGCTGGCATCCGGGAGGCTGTTCCAGCTCTTACCATCGTTGGAGAGGTAGATATCAATCTTGCCGGCGCGTGATGACGAGCGACCCTGGCGCGGGGTGAGCGCGAAACCACGCAGCTCGGAAAGGGCGCCCATGTCGATGACGATTTCGTGCGGGTAGGGCGGCATGGGGGCGGTGCGCCACTCGGAGTGCCAGAAGGTATCGCGGCGGCCGTCGATGAGATTCCAGGGGGAATTGCTGCTGCCGGCATAGCTGGAGCAGGAGACGATGCGCATGACATTGTCCGGTTTCCACGCGGGAAGCTTCTGGAATACGCCCACGCTGTTCATGCAGCCTTCGCTGCTGGCCCAGGCGCGCACAATGCCATCCACGCGCTGCAGGAAGGGTTCCTTGTACTCGGTTTCGGTGCCATCGGGCAGTGTCACGGTGATTTTCGCATCGCGGGAGCCACAGGTGGCGTGTACATAGCCCACGCTGTCGCGGGAGAGGGTCACTGCCCCCGTGAGCGGCAGCATCTTGCGGCCGATTTCTGCCGGGTCTTCCCCTTGCAGCAGCGGACGCAGCGAGAAGACAAACGTGGTCGGCCCGGAAAGCGGGATGTCGCGGTCCATGGGCAGCGGGCCGCAGGCGGCACCACCCAGACCCAGGGTGAAGGCATCCACGCTCAGCACGGTGGCACCCGCGCGCTTCACCTCTTCCGGGTGAGCCGCTTCAAAGATATCGCGGGCGGTGTAGGGCAGGGCGGAGAAGTTGAAATTCTCGTGCGGTTCGGCTGCCACCACCAGGCCTATGCCCTTTTCATCGGTGATAGCCACCCACTTGGTGTCCATGCGGTTACCCATTTCCATGGGGAAGGGATAGCGCTCGACCATGCCCTCCACGGTGTTGTTCCAGATACCCATGTGGGAGCCGGCCCGGCGGTCGGTGTAGTTTTCGCCGGGGCCGCGGCCATACCAGCGCACGTTGGAGTAGCGCTCGGGCATGCTGAGGGTGTAGCCCAGCTTGGGCAGCACCACTTTGTTGACACTGGGGATGATGCCTGCCTGCACGCTGATGTAGCCGTTCGGCAGGATGGTGTAGACCAGCTGGGTGGTGAACTTGAAGTCCTTATCGGTGATGGGGCCCAGGTCCTTGACGGTGTAGGTGCCGTTATCGTACTCGCCGCTGTTGAGGTTTTCCTTGCGGGTACCCTGGCTGATGACATCGCAGGAGATGCGCACCACGCCGTGCGGCAGGCGCTCCACCAGCAGGGGAGTGGCGCTGTGGGTCAGGTTGCCCAGGCCGTTGTTGAGCCACTGGTTCATGGCCCATTTATCGTTGGCCACCGGGGCGCGGAAGGCGTTGAGCTGCACCGTGGCCTTCTCGCCCAGCAGCTGCTGGCCGTTCACGATGTAGTTCTTGATGCCGCCGGTCACCTTATCCACGCAGAGCGAGAAGTTCGGCCCGATGACGAGCATCTGCCCGCTCTGGTTGCGCACATCAATGCGGGCTTCGCTGAGCTTCATCAGGTTGTTGCGGGCGTCATAGCCTGTCATCTCCTCCGGCAGTTCCATCTGCTCGGTGGCAATCACGTAGCCGCTCTTGGCCCAGGCGGTATCCTGCTTGAGCTGGAGGTTGACCGTCAGGTAATAGCGGCGGTCCTTTCTGAGGGAGAGGAGCTGCTCGGCGCTCAGCGGCAGCACCAGCTGCTGCGTGGTCAGCGGAGCGGCGGAGAGGCTGAATTGGCCCCGGGTTACCACCTTGCTGCCTTCTTCTGCCAGGGTCCAGGTGCCGTTGTATTCGGCCAGGTCGGTGAAGAGATGCTTGTTGCGCACGTCGATGACAAGCCCCTTGCCATCCTTGGAAAGGCCTTCCAGGGTGAAGGAGGCGTTCTGCTGCACCTTGCGGATTTCATCGTACAGCGGGGTGACGGTGCGGTCGCTGTAAATCACACCCTTGATGCAGAAGATACCATCGTTCGGGTATTCGCCGTGGTCGCCGCCGTAAGCCTGGCGGGTAACCTTGCGGCCATCGGGCAGGGTGACCTCCTGGTCATAGCTCTGGTGAATCCATTCCCAGATACCGCCGCCGATGATGGAGTCGCTGCTGTCAATGGCTTCCCAGTAATCGGCCAGGTTGCCCATGGAGTTGCAGAGAATGTGGGCGTACTCGGAAATGTACCAGGGCTTCTGAAGCTTGGAGCCGGCCACATTGCGGGTCCAGTTCACGCTGGGGTACTGGTTGGAGCAGAGGTCTGCCAGTTCGTTGTTGCGCTCGTACTGGGTGAGGCGGGAGGTATCGCGGTTCTTGATCCAGTCGCGCACAGCGGCAAAGTTATCGCCGGGGCCGGCTTCGTTGCCGTAGGACCAGATGACCACGCAGGGGTGGTTCTTGCTCTGTTCCACCATGTTCTTGTTGCGCCACACGTGCTGGGCTTTCCACTCTGCCGGGTGGGAGAGGGAGAGCTCGCCATAGTAGTAGCCGTGGGATTCAATGTTGGCCTCATCGCACACGTAGATGCCCAGCTCGTCGCACATTTCGTAGAAGCGGTCCACCTGCGGGTAGTGGGAGTTGCGGATGTGGTTGATATTGCCGCGCTTCATGATGAGGAGTTCCTGGTAGCATTCCTCCTCGGTCACGGTGTGGCCGTTGGCGTGCTGGCTTTCGTGGCGGTTCACGCCCTTGAGCTTCACCGGCATGCCGTTCACCAGGAAGCGGCCATCCACCAGCTGCACATCGCGGAAACCAATCTTGCGGGAAAGCGTTTCGGTGATTTCGCCCTTCTCATTGCGCAGCGTGAGAAGCAGGCGGTAGAGATTCGGCTTTTCGGCGCTCCACAAGGCCGGGTTGGCAATAGTGGCCTTCAGGGTGGTCTTGACCTCTGCCCCGGGGGCAATGCTCAGCGGGGAGCTGCTCATGGTGGCCACGGTCTTGCCCGCGGCGTCGATGAGTTCGCCCTGCACGGTGGTGCTGTCGGTAGCGGTGCTGCGGTTGTCCACATCCACCTCGATGCTCAGCTGGCTCTGGCTGTAGTCCTTCTTGCCGGGCTGGCCGTCAAAATCGGTGTGTACAAAGAAATCGCGAATCTGCACCTTGGGCGTGGAGTACATGTACACATCGCGGAAAATGCCGGAGAGGCGCCACATGTCCTGGCATTCCAGGTACGAACCATCGCTGTAGCGGTATACCTCGGCAGCAATCACGTTCTTGCCGGGCTTCACATAGGGGGTGATATCAAAGACGGCGGCGGTGCGGCTGTCCTTGGAGAAACCGACCTTCTGGCCGTTCACCCACAGGTAGAAGAAGGAATCCACGCCATCGAAGCGGATGAAGACCTCGCGCCCGTTCCAATCTGCCGGCAGTTCAACGTCACGGCGGTAGCTGCCCACGGCATTCGGCTCGGTTTTCGGGGTGGTGTATTTTTCTTCGGAGTCATTACGCGGCTTGGTCATCACGCGCGGCCAGTCGCGCACAAAGGTGTAGCGCTGGTTGCTGTAAATCGGGGTGCCGTAGCCGCGCATCTGCCAGTTGCTGGGCACATCAATCTCAGCCCAGTTGCTGATATCGGTTTCGGGTTTGTAGAAATCCAACGGGCGGGAATCCGGGCTGGGAGACCAGCGGAATTTCCAGTTGCCGTTGAGGGAGAGAACAAGCGAAGAGTCCTTGCGGTGGCCTTTCAACGCTTCATCACGGTTGGCGAACGGTACATAAAATGCTCGGGCTTCCTCGCGACCCTGCGAAAGATTCTGCGGGTTTTCCCAATCGGGGTGCGGTGTGTACGCATCCTGCGCCATGGCAAGAGCCCCGGTCATTGCAATCATTGCCGTCATGCTTTTAAGCAAGTTCATACGGAATATATACTACCGAAATGGCTTTTATCTTTCAAGGAAAAAGATTTTTGAGTGTCTTGCATCCTGAATTTGCTTGTTAGAGGCGCGCCCAGGTGGTATGATGCGCGGGAACTTATGACCCGTAGGAGCAAATTTTACCATTCTTGTCTCTACCCGTGTGCAGATTTTGTGCTGGCTGGCGTCTTTGCCTATTTTTCGCCGCATGTGACCAATCTGATTGCCAGTCTCAACGGCCAGCCGCAGCATGGATTCTTCAATCTGCTGACAGCATCGCCATTTCTGGCGGGAGCAGCGCTGGTGGCGGTGCCCATCATTCTGCGCCAGGTGGGGTTCTACCACAAGCAGAACATGCAGGCTGTAAGCACGGCGCTGCGCCAGCTGCTGGCCTTTTCCGTTTATTATCTCTGCGGTATCGGTATTTATCTGGCCATTCAGGAAACGCCCTCCTTCTATAGCCAGACCCTTCTGGTGAACCTGGTAGGTATTGCTTTCGTTGTGTTTCTCCGCTATCTGCTGGTGCGCTGGTACAACCTGCTGCGGGGCAATGCGCAGGTGCACCGGCGCCAGGTGATTCTGGCGGGTTCGCCGGAGGATATCGAGAAAGGGTGGAATGCCCTGCCGGAGTATTGGAAAAACAATTTCAACGTGGTCGGGCGTATTGAGACTGGCGCCGACAGCGAGGAAAAGGTGCAGCAGATTATCCAGGAGCACAGCGTGAATGGCCTGTATGTCTTTGGCGGTCTGGCGGCGCACCACACCTTTGCCGATGTTATCATGCAGTGTGAAGTGCAGGGCATCGATGTGAACCTGGTGCTGGGGAACCGCATGGGAACAACCCTGCGCGCCGATATCAACGAGGTGGGCGAGGCGCGCATGCTGGTGCTCAGCTCCACCCCGGTGTATTCCTGGGCGCGTGTGTTCAAGGCGGTGATGGACCGCATCATGGCGCTGATTATCCTGGTATGCTCCTCGCCCCTGTGGGTGGTGGCTGCCGTGGGCATCAAGCTGAGCGACCCCAAGGGCCCGGTGTTCTTCCGCCAGAAGCGTTCGGGGGTATATGGCCGCGTGTTCTACATGTGGAAATTCCGCTCCATGTATGTGGATGCCGAGGCGCGTCTGGAGGAAGTGAAGGCCAAGTACGGCAATGAGATGAACGGCCCCATCTTCAAGCTTACCAACGACCCGCGCATCTTCAAGTTCGGCCACTTCATCCGCAAGACCTCTATTGATGAACTGCCGCAGTTGCTCAACATTCTGAGTGGCGATATGAGCATCGTGGGTCCGCGTCCCCTGCCGGTGTATGAGACGGAGGCGTTCCCGAAGATTGAACACCGCCGCCGCCTGAGCGTCAAGCCGGGGCTCACCTGCTTCTGGCAGGTGGAGGACCGCAGCGATAACGGCGATTTCGATAACATGGTGAACAAGGATCTGCGCTATATTGACGAGTGGAGTCTCTGGCTGGATGTAAAGCTCTTCTTCCGCACGATACCTGCCGTTCTGTTCCGCAAGGGTGCTAAGTAAGGCTTCGCATGTTCCATATTGTCCTCTTTCACCCGGAAATCCCGCACAATACCGGCGCTGCCGGGCGTCTGGCCGTGGCCACAGGCTCGCGCCTGCACCTCATCAAGCCGCTTGGCTTCAGCCTGGATGAAAAACATGTGCGCCGCACCGGGCTGGACTACTGGAAATACGTGGATTTGCAGCTCTGGGATTCGCTGGAGGAACTGGAGGCTGCCGCTGCTCCCGGCGCGCGCTTCTGGTATCTTTCCACCAAGGCAACGCATAGCATCTGGGAGCCCTCACTCCCCCTGCAGGATGGGGATTACCTGGTGTTCGGCCCCGAATCCAAGGGCCTGCCGGAGCGCTGGATTGATGCCCACCCGGAAACGGCCCTGCGCATCCCCATGCCGGGCGAGCGGGCCCGCTCGCTGAATCTTTCCACCTCCATCGCCATTATGCTCTACGAAGGGCTGCGGCGCACCTTGCCTGCTGGTCAATTATGAAAAATATCGTCTACTTCGATCTGGAAACCCGCCGCTCTGCTGCCGAGGTTGGCGGCTGGCACGAAACTGCCAAAATGGGTGTTTCGGTGGCGGTCACCTTCTCTACGCGGGACAACGCCTACCACATTTACACCGAGGACCGCATGGAGGAACTCATCGAGGAACTGCGCATGGCTGACCTCGTGGTGGGCTACAACCACGTGAACTTCGATTACGGCGTGCTGCAGGCTTACACCTTCTGGACGGTGGCCGATGTCACCAATAACCTCGATATTTGCGCCGACCTCACCTCGCGCCTGGGGCACCGCCTCAAGCTGGATTCGGTGGCCAAGGTCACCCTGGGTGGCAATTCAAAGACCGCCGAGGGTACCGATGCGCTCAAATGGTGGGCAGAGTATGAAAAAACCGGCGATACCCAGAAAATCCTGGATATCGCGCGCTATTGCTGCTTCGATGTGAAGGTCACCATGGAGGTGTACCGCTTCGGGGCTGAAAATGGCTATGTGTTCTACGAGAACAAGCAGGGCGAACCCGAAAAGGTAGAGGTGGACTGGGAACTCTGATGCTCCCGACCCTTCAGGCCAGCGATTCAAAGAATCCGCCCCCCAGCAGCTTCTCGCCGCGCAGGGCATCCGGCTCGTAAAATGCGCACACCTGGCCCAGTGCCAGGGCGCGTACCGGGGTATCGAAATCGAGCTGCACCTTGCCATTGCCCAGGTGGGTGCAGGTGGCGGGAACGGCGGCGGCGCGGTAGCGGGGCTGCGCCATGACCCGCTCAGGAAGCGGGGCCAGGGTGTTGGAAATGCTGCCGACGATGGCGCGGGTGGTATACAACCCCGGGGTATCCTGTCCTTCATAGCCCAGAATCAGGCGGTTGCGCTGCAAATCCTTGCCCACCACCACATAGGCCACACCTTCCCTGGGCGAGGCAATGTGGTGTCCCTTGCGCTGGCCCATGGTGAAGAGGTGCAGGCCATCGTGGCGGCCCAGTTTGCGGCCCTGCAAATCCACAATGTCGCCGGGGTTATCCGGCAGGTAGTGGCGCAGGAAATCGCTCATTTTCACCTGGCCGATAAAGCAGATTCCCTGGGAATCCTTTTTTTCCGCATTGGGCAGGTTGAAGCGGCGGGCAATCTCGCGCACCTGGGGTTTGGTGATGCCGCCTACGGGGAAGATAGCGTGCGCCACCTGCTCCGGGCGCATGAGCGCCAGGAAATACGACTGGTCCTTGTTCACATCTGCCCCGCGCAGAATGTAGCTGCCCTCGCCCGGTACATCGAGCCGCTGGGCATAGTGTCCGGTGGCCACGCCGGTGAAGCCCTGTTCGAGTGCATAATCCAGCAACACGCCGAATTTCATCTCCCGGTTGCAGAGCACATCCGGATTCGGGGTCGAGCCGGTGCGGTAGCCTTCTATCAGATAATTGACAATGCGCTGGCGGTATTGCTCAATGAGGTCTACCACGCGGAATTCAATGCCGAGCTTGCGGCAGACGCCCAGGGCGTCCTCAATATCACGCTCCCACGGGCATTCACCGGGTATATTTTCCTCGTTTACCCAGTTTTTCATGTAGGCGGCCACCACCTCGTGCCCCTGTTCCACCAGGAGGGCAGCCGCGGCGGCGCTGTCTACGCCGCCGCTCAGTGCTGTCAGGATACGGGCCATTTACTTCTCCTCGGCCAGCGGGGATGCGGGCAGCGGGGCTTTATCGAGCTTGCAGGCGCCTTTCTTGGCGAGTCCGGTAAGCAGGCTCTGCAGAGCCTGAACGATGAAGCCGCTGCGGTCAATCTGGTTGTGCTTGCTGAGAATATCCATTTCCTGGATGAGTTCCTCAGGGCAACGGAAAGATATGGTTTTCGTATTCATGGTCGGTGGTGCTATGCTAGCAGATAAGGGGTGATTGTTCAAGCTCATTTCAGGTACTGAATGCCAGCTTTGCGGGCAGCTTTCTCTTCCTCAGCCGTGAGCGGGCGGGTGGAAACCATCACCATGGGAGCCGGCGGGGTGCCCGGACGCCCCAGCAGAATGCGCCCCAGCCAGTTCAGCAGCCGCGCCAGCCGCAGCCGGCGCATGTATTCCCCGGCGCGGCGAATGCATTTCAACGGGCCATCGGCATCGTCTACCGCAATGACAACCCCATCGCACACCACGGCGCAGCAGCCGATGCCGAGCTGGGTGATTTCCTGCGCCATGGCAGCAGCGTGGGCCGCATCGGTGGCAATGTGGCCGGGATCAGCCCCTTCCTGCGCCGGCAGGGGAACCTCCATGGCGTGCAGGGTAATGCCGTGTTCATTGCAGAGCCGGGCTACTTCATCGCGTTGGAAGAGAATGGTTCGCCCGGCCTCAAAGACAATGTGGTTCACATTGGCCTTGATGGCGTTGCGAATCGTGCCGGTGCCGATGCAGGGGACATCGAAACGCATGTCGTGCCCGGGTTTGGTCACTTTGCAGAGCGTGACTCCATGCGGGCGGTGGCCGCCGGCGTGCAGGCATTCATTGGTGCCTTTGAACGCTTCCACGCACACGACCTGGTGGCCGTGGACGATGATGCTCTGGCCGATATCGAGGCGGGCAATCTCGCGCGCCATACCCAGGCCGAAGCGGGCTTCATCCAGCTGTTCCTCCGTGGGGGCGGGGCCGGCAATATGGCCGGGGCCTGGCAGCTGGTCTTCCATGAAGGTGATGGAAGGCAGCACCTCCATGCCCTTGGAGTGGATGAAATCACAGGCCGTGGTAAAGATGGTGTGCGCGTTGCGGCGGTCGAGCGTTTTCAGGAATTTGCGCGCGGTGGCATCCGGCCACATGGTATAGATGCACGACGGCTTGATCTGCCCGGTGAGCATTACATGCGTCACGCCGTTCTCCCGGAAAAACTCTGCCGGGCCTTCAATGGAGCCCACGCGGAAGCACTTGTAGGCATCGCTCATGCCGGGAATTTCCGGCCCCACGGCCCCGCGCATGCCGGCGGAAACGACCTTCACCCCGGCACGGTGCGCGCCTTCTATCACCTTGCGGGGGAATTCTCCAGCGCAGGCGATAACGCCAAGTACCATGTCTTTGGGGTATGGGTTCACAGCAGGGGATTAAAGGAATTCCGGATGCTCCAGGAAGTGCGCAATGCGCAGCATGAGGCGGCCGATATCGCCTCCATCCATCACGCGGTGGTCAAACGAGGCTACAATCTGCGCCTGCTCCACCGGAAGGAAACATTCTACCTCATCGCTCCACACCGGTACCTTCTGCACGGAGCCTACCCCCAGAATAAGGCTTTCGCTGGGCAGGGGCATGGGCGTGGCGTTGGTGAGCCCGAAGCCGCCGAAGTTGGAAACGGTGGCAATGCCGCCGCCCTGGTAGGCGGGGTCCAGGCGGCGGTCGCGCGCCTGGGCTACCACTTTGTTGTATTCGTCGATGAGTTCATTCAGCGTGTATTCGTTCACGTTGCGCAGGACGGGCACCATGACGCCATCTGCCACCTGCACAGCCACGCCCAGGTCAATGCGGCGCGGGGTGAGGATGCGGCCGCCCACCATGTAGCCGGCGCAGTCCGGGTACTCGGCCAGCGCCAGCGCCAGTGCGCGCAGGAAATAGAGGGTCACGCCGGGTTTGCGCGGGTGGTTCTTGCGGTGCAGGATGATGGGCGCCATGAAAATGGGGCGCGAGCAGCTGGCTATGGGGCGGCGCCAGGTGCGCTGCATGCTGCTGGCCACGCTCTTGCGCATGGGCGATGCCTGGTGCGAGGGCCAGCCGTCCACATAGTTCACAAAGCTTTCAAAGTCATCTATGGTGATGCGGCCGTTCGGCCCAGTGCCGATGACATAGGCCATATCGGCCTCGGTGATGCCGATTTCATCCATGCGGGCACGCACGCGGGGGGAGAGGAAACGCGCGCCGGTTTTGCCCATGGGCACAGGCAACCCGCGGCCGCCGGAGCCCAGCGGTTTGCGCGGGGCGCCCCCGGGCATTCCTTCGCGGAATTCGCCTTCGGTGCGGAAGTGGGCGCCGTCCTGGTTGCTGCTTTGCTCGGTGGTGGGGGCTGCCGGGGTGGCGGGAGCGGCATTTTCATCCAGCGGGGTAGCGCCGGAGCGCTCCATTTCCTCCTCGGTGGCTTCGATAATGCCCATGATAGCACCTACGGGCACGGTTTCGCCCACGCTGACATCGAGCGAAACGATGGTGCCGCCGCATACGGTGGTAACCCCCATGACGGCTTTATTGGTCTCAACCTCAAATACTTCCTGGTCGGCCTGCACGGTATCGCCGGGCTGCACCAGCAGTTGCATGATGGTGGCCTCGGCTATCGATTCGCCCAGCTGGGGCATGAGAATGGCTACTTTTGGCATATTGATTCAGGAAAACGGGGTTAAAGGGAAATCAGGTATCGGGCGGCATCGGCTATGGTGGCTGCGCTCGGGCGGTGCGCTTTCCATAAATCCGGGTGGGCGGGAATCGGCGTGTCGTGCGAGCTGAGCCGCAGCGGCGGAGCATCCAGCAGGTGGAAACCATGGGTGGTGACCTGTGCTACCACCTCCGAGGCGACCCCTCCGTACGGAAAATCCTCGCTCACGACCAGCAGGCGCGCCGTGCGTGCCACGGAATCCAGAATGGTGGCGGTGTCCAGCGGTTTCACACTGCGTAAATCGACCACCTCCACCTCGTAGCCGCTGGTGGCAGCCAGTTCTTCGGCAGCGCGCAGGGCTTCCGGCACCATGGCCGAGAAGGCCACCACGGTGGCGTGCTTGCCGGGGCGGGCAATGCGGGCCTGGCCAATGGGCAGCGGGTCCGGGTCAACCCAGGTTTCGGCTTTCAGCCAGCGGTAGAGGAACTTGTGCTCCAGGAAAACGACCGGATCAGGAATCTGGACGGCCTGTTTGAGCATGTAGTATGCATCTGCCACGGTGGCGGGGGTGAATACATGCAGCCCGGGGAAGTGGGCAAAGAGCGCTTCCAGACTCTGGCTGTGGTAGGGGCCGCCGCCGGGAGTGCCGCCGCAGGGCATGCGCAGGGTCAGGTTGATGGGAAGCCCGGTGCGGTAGTAGTGCGCGCCGGCATTGTTGCCGGCCTGGTTGAGGGCCAGCACCCCGAAATCGGCAAACTGCATTTCCACAATCGGCTTCATGCCGCCCAGCGCCGCGCCGATACCCACACCGGCAATGGCGTCTTCCGCAATGGGGGCGTTGAGCACGCGGCCGGGGTATTTGGCATCCAGTCCCTTGGTGGCCTTGAAAGCGCCGCCGAACTTGCCTGCAATGTCTTCCCCCATGAGGAATACATCCGGGTCCTCAGCCAGTAGTTCATCCAGAGCCTGGTGAATGGCGTCTATGTAGGTTACACTCATGGTCGGCTTCAGTATTCGGGGTTCCAGGAGGTGGCGCACCACTGCTCCTCTGCGGGGTTCGGGGTTGCTTCGCGCTGGGCCTGGGCTACCAGCCGCTGCACTTCATCGCGGCACTCGTCTTCCCAGGCCTGGTTTTCTTCTTCGGTCATCCAGCCTTTCTCCAGCATCTGGCGTTTTGCCACGGCCAGCGGTTCGCGGTCGGCGTAGGCGTCCTTCAGTTCCTGGGGAATGTAGGCGGCGTCATCGTGCTCGCCATGGCCGCACATGCGCAGCGTGTTGGCCACTACCCATTGCGGGCCTTCCCCGGCACGGGCGGCCGAGATGGCGCGTTCCATGGTAGCCAGGGTTTCCAGAAAATCGGTGCCGTCGCACTCGTGGCAGGCAAGGCCGTAGCCGCGGCCGCGGTCCATGAGGCTGGCGGCGAATTCCTGGCAGTTGGGGGTGGAGTAGGCGAATTGGTTGTTGGTCACCACGATGACCACGGGCAGCTTCTCAACCGCAATGAGGTTGATGCCTTCGTGGGTTGCGCCCACCGAGGTGGTGCCATCGCCGATGCAGGCTACGCCGACTCGGCCGGTTTCGCCTTTGAATCGCTTGGCCAGCATCATGCCTGCCACCACGGAAACCATGGCCCCCAGGTGCGAGATGGGTGCCGGATTACCATGGGCGGGGTCGCCCCAGTGTACATTGCTGTCGCGCCCGCGCATGTAGCCCTGCGTGCTGCCCAGGTAGGAACGTGCGCTGTCCAGCACACTGTCGCCCCAGGCGCAGCGCCCGGCCTGCTCGCGGATAAAGGGGTTGTATACATCCTCCCCCTTGGTGAGAAATACAGCTTCGCACGCTGCTACAGCCTCGTGACCACGGCCGAGGAACACCCCGCCGAATATCTTGCCGGCCTTGTACAGCGCAGAGATCTTGGTGTCAAAGGCGCGTGCCATCAGCATGGCCTTGTACGCGCGGCACGCCGGTTCCTGCAGGTTACTTCCGTTCACGTTTTTCATTTTACCTTGTGTGGTGAATCAAATCAAGCGGAAACGGAAGCAAACCTGTGAAAAATGTTAACGCAGCTTGATGACGTAGCGGCCGCTGGTGATGCTGAGCGCCTTGTCGGCATCCATGGTCTTGCGGGCGTGGGCGGCGCCCCAGGAATCGGAGAAGATGATGGTTTTCTCCTTGAGGTTGTAGCCGATGATGAGGCGGAGGTGACCACCGCGCGACTGGGGCAGGGAGACTTCCTCCGGGAAAATGCCGACGGTGACACCCCAGACCACGGGGGAGCCTGCATCAATGTGTTTCTGGATATCGCGCAGCCATTTGTTGACCTGGTTGGGCTTGCTGGCTCGGCATTCGAGGAGCAGCTTGGCATCTGCAGTGCCCAGGGGGTCATTGTGCGAGAGCGGCTCCATCTTCTTGCGTTTTGCCAGCTTGTTGTAGGCGGCTTCAAACGAGGTTATGGCGGCAGCATAGTCCTCCAGCACGATGAATTTGGTGCGGTAGCTCTTGCAGATGAGCTTCATTGCAGCCTCGATATCGCGCGTAGAGGTACCGCCGTTGCCCTGGCTGGCGCACAGGTCGGCAAGGGAATGCTGGTCTACCTGATCCATGCCGTAGAAGGCAAACACGCGGGCGAGCGTGGCCGGGGCGCAGTAACCCTTCTGCCCCTGGTCTACCATGGGTACATTTTTGAGCCAGACGGTGCCGTCATCCTCGGTAACAATGTTCTCCCGGAGTTCAGCCTTGGAAATACTGTCTGATGCGCTGCCGCTGCTGAGGGTCTTGGCATTGCAGGCAATGTTCAGACGCAGGAATTCCGCGGCAAATTTCTTCTTCTTGCCGGATGCGTTAATCTCCAGACGCGCAATGCCGTTTTCCCATTTCCATTCCCATGCCTTGAGCTTGACAGCGGCATCTCGGCGGCCGACGGAGCGCATTTTGCCTTTCACGCCGGTCATTTCATCCATGGCGGCGCGTGCCTGGGCCACCTTTTCGTTGAAGCTTTCCTCGTCGATTGCGCCGTCATCGCCCTTGTTGTAGAGCATGGCCTGCATCATGACCGGCTGGTCGTCTTTCAGGGTGACGATGGTTTCGCCCGTGGTGAGTTCGCCGATGGTGACGGACTGCAGGCGCACATGCTCCGCATCGGGGCGTGTGTGGCGCATGCCGATGATAGCTTGCTGGGAGGTCTGTTCCCAGAATTCGCCGCTTTGGAGGCGTTCGGATATATCGGCACCCAGGACGGTAGCACCAAAAAGCAGGGCAAAACAGGTGGTAAGGCGTATCATGCGCTTATGCTAAACTAATTCGCTTGCCACTGCAAGTAAATAATAGCATTTTGCGGGGAATTGGGTTCTGTTTCAGTCGGGCTGGTGGGGCTAGGATTCATTATCCCGGCCCAGCAGCTCGCGGATACCCTGCTTGTGCTGGCGGTAGTAATCGCGGTGGTCGATGATTTCCGGCTGTTCGGTCTTATCGCGCCGCATTTCAAAATAGGTGCTTTGCTCGGCGCGGGAGAAAGGGGAGGGGGTGTTGTTGTAATAGGTGGAAGTCTGCATGGTTTTCCCCTCCATGCGGGAGCGCACCATGGCATCGCGGTAGCGGGTGCTGTGGCTGATGCCGTGGCTTTCATTCATGAAATCGGGCCGCAAATTCCTCGCAAACATGGTGTTGGAATTCTTTTCCAGCGCTTTGCTGCCGGGATTGAATGCCTTGTTGGCGCCGTCAAAGCTCTTGCTGCGCAGGTCCGATGCCTTGCCGGTATCGAAAACCTTGGTGGAGAACTTATCCTTGCTGTTGCGGGCGTTGTCCAGGGCGCCCTGGAAAGAGCTGACTCTCCTTGAGGTGGTCTGGGGAATGCCTTCCTTGGTTTTCTTCACCACAAAATCATTGTTGAACCTCTTTTCGTAGACGCTCATCAAATCCTTTTCCCCGCCGGGTTCATCATCTTTCACCAGGTTGCCCTGGTCATCGTAGACGGTGCGCACCGGGGTACACCCTGTGCAGCAGAGCAGGGTGGCCAGTGCAGCGGTGGTGAACAGGCGGGACATCATGGGGGTGCGGCGAAAATCAGTTCTCCTGGTTGTGTACCTGCTCCGGGGTTACTTTATACGTAGCCCCGCAGCGCGGACAGTTGATTTCCAGGAAACCCTGCTCTGAGAGCAGGTCGGCAAAGTCGTGCTTCATGGCGCGCACCACCGGCAGAATCTTTTCCACCGTGCAGCCGCAGCTGAATTTGAACTTGCGGGTTTCCAGCAGTTTGGTCTGCTCGGTCTCGGAAATAGCGCGCACGGTATCGGCGGTCAGCTCCTGCAGCCAGTCGTGGTCGGCATCCGGCTGGGCGGTGATGAGGGCGAATTTGTCCTCTCCCAGATCAAAGGCGCGGGACTGGCGCTGCTCGCTCTGGCGGTAGAAATCCTGCACCCATTCCTCCACCGGCCCCTGCGGCAGGGTGATGACCGAGGTCTGCGGCTCCTTGTTGGGCAGCAGATTCTGGGCAAAGAGCATGTTCTTATCCGTCTCGCGCACACCTTCGCGGAAAGCGCGCCCCACCACATCCTCGGTCAGTGAGGAACCGGAGATAAAGTAGTTGGCCAGGCGCGGGGTGCACACGTTGAAGGTCCAGGCGTGGTATTCCTGCCAGGGACGCGAAACCAGGTGCAGCGTGAAGTATGCCAGCAGTTTCTTGAGCACGGTGTCTTCCGTTTCCTCATTGCGCAGCCCGTGCTGCATGAGGTGCAGGTAGTAATCCACAAACATGGGCGAAAAATCTGCCCGCAGCAGCAGGCAGTTGCGCCCGCGCACGAAAACGGATTCTACTTTGGTAAACTCTTCGACCGGTTTTTGTTCTGCTTCAGTCATGGTGGTGTTTCATTCATTCTATGCTATACGTTCTGACAGCGCAAGCGTAAAGATAGGTTCAAGATTTTTAATTTTTAATGTGAGCGTACCCCGCGCCTTTGGCGCAGCCGATACACAGCTGCGCCAAAGGCGCAGGAAACTCAATGCATTCTACCTTCAGGCGTTGATTCCGCACCGGCGGAGCAGGGCGGAGGTGTCCGGGTTGCGGTGCATGAAGTCGCGGTAGAGCTCGGCGGCGGGGCGGCTGTTGCCCTGCGAGAGGATGCAGCGGCGGAAATCGCGTCCGGTGGCGGGGTTGAAGATGCCTTCCTGGGCAAAGCGGGAGAAGGCGTCGGCATCCAGCACCTCGGCCCACTTGTAGGAATAATAGCCGCTTTCGTAGCCACCGTCGAAGATGTGGGAGAAGGCGCGCAGCACGCTGTTGCCCGGTTCGGTGGTGGGCACGCGGTAGCCAGCCAGTATTTCGTGGTCTACCTCCTCCACATCGCGGCCCAGGTAGGCGGCGGTGTTCGTGTGCAACTCCAGGTCAATCTTGCCGAAGCAGAGCTGGCGCATAAAGAAGCTGGCGGCGCCATAATTGCGGGCGGCGAGCATCTTCTCCATGAGCTCGCGCGGCATCAGCTCGCCGCTCTGCCAGTGGCGGGCATAGCGGGCAATCGCCTCGGGTTCCCAGGTCCAGTTCTCGTTAATCTGGCTGGGCAGTTCCACAAAGTCCCAGGCCACGTTGCAGCCGCCGAGGGAGCGCACCTCCACATTGCTGAGCACCTGGTGCAGCAGGTGGCCGAATTCGTGGAAAACGGTCTCTACTTCGTAGTGGCTGAGCAGGGCGGGTTTGTCGCCCACCGGGCGGCTCATGTTGCCGCACATGAAGGCCAGGTGCGGCACGCGCGGCTGGCCGTCCATGGGCGGTAGACCGGTGGAAAGCGGGTCCATCCATGCACCGGCGCGCTTCACATCGCGCGGGTACCAATCGGCGTAGAACGAGCCCAGGTGCTCGCCGCTTTCCTCATCGTGTACCTCGTAGAAAAGCACCTCGGGGTGCCACACTTCCACCGCTCCGGCGGGCACTTCCTCGCCTGTCTTCACGCAGGCTGTCTCCCGGCGGGTGAAGCGTATGCCGTAAAGCCCGGCGTAGATGGAGAACATGCCATCCAGCACATTCTGCATAGCGTAGTAGGGGCGCAGCTCCTCGGTGTCGAAATCGTAGAGGGCCTTGCGGCGTTTTTCGCTCCAGTAGCCGATGCTCCAGGGCTCCATGGTGGGAATGGCGGTGCCGGTCTGCTCTTCGGCAAAGCGGCGGATGGCTTCCTGCTCCTCCAGGAAGGCGGGGTGCACCTGTTCGTGCAGGCGGTTGATGAAATCCAGCGCATTCTGGCCGCTGCCGGCCATGCGGCGGCTGGTCACGTAGTCGGAGAAGCGCTCGTAGCCCAGCAGCGCAGCTTTTTCGGCGCGCAAAGCCAGTATTTTGTCGATAAGCGGGGCGTTGTCATAGGCGCCTGTGCCCTTGCTCTGCATGCCGCGCCACACGCGCTCGCGCAGGGCGGCATTATCGGCAAAGGTGAGCACCGGCTGGATGCTGGTGAATTGCAGGCTGAAGCGCCAGGCGGGTTTTTCCTCGCTGCCGTGGCCCTTTGCCAGGGCGTCCTGCCGGGCGGCTTCGCGGGCAGATTCCGGCAGGCCGGCCAGCTCGGCTTCGTCGCTGGTCACGTATTCCCAGGCATTGGTGGAATCGAGCACATGCTCGCCGAACTGCTGGGAAAGCTGGGCTAGTTCGGTGGAAAGCTCG
Source organism: Akkermansia sp. (assembly GCA_045657445.1). Taxonomy (GTDB): domain Bacteria; phylum Verrucomicrobiota; class Verrucomicrobiia; order Verrucomicrobiales; family Akkermansiaceae; genus Akkermansia. Next base: position 37,013 of record JAZOTC010000031.1, read on the forward strand.
GCATAGCGCGCTTTCTTGTCCTCCGGCAGGTCGGCACCGCTTTCGCGGAAATCGGCCAGGGTTTCGGAAATGAAGCGCTGTTTCACCGGGGAGAGCTCCTGCACCCAGGGCTGGGCGGCGGCGTTCTTGAGCACGGCGTACAGCTGCGGGTTGAGGGTTACGCTGCTGGAGTAGATGACCACCTCGGGCATGAGTTCGTTGATGACCTCGCGCAGCTCGGGCGAATCCATGACCGAGCGCAGGTGGTTCAGGCGCTGCCAGCCGTGCATGAGGGCGGCGCTGCTGTTTTCCAGTGCGTCGAAAGTGTTGGCATAGGTGGGTTCCTGCACCTGGCAGATAGCGGCTACCGCAGCCTTGGCCTGCTCAATGGCCAGGCGGATATCCACGCGGGCTTTTTCCGGGGTCAGCTGCGACCAGGCAGGCAACTGCGTATCATCAAGAAAGGGGTGTTCCAGTGTCATCTTGCGCTCATGATACCACGCATATGACAGCGTAGCAATATGCCATTGCGTTCTATTTATCCTCCGCGCGCCAGCGTGGAGGATTTCATGCCGCGCAGCGGTAATTCATCCGGCAACGCCGGATTTTATACGCCCGCAGGGCGTAATTCATTGAGCCTCGCGCAGCGGGGCGACTGAGACGCGCTTGCGTATATTTACGCGCCCGTTGACCATCAAAAAGGTGCGATGAATATGGAATATTATTTATTCCAACTGAGTCTGTTCAGGTTCTTCAATTCTAGCACCGACTCTTTATTTCGACTTCAAGGAGATTAAGCCAGAATTTAGATACATTGCATATGATGGTATGCCTGTGCTGTACGAAAAGCAAATAAATGTAATAATATTCCCTGTCCCACGTACCACGTCAATGGCATGCGGGCATGCGTATTCAAGCGGGCGCGTGCCAGTCGCCCCGCTGCGCGAGGCTCAATGAATTACGCCCTGCGGGCGTATGAAATCCGGCGTTGCCGGATGAATTACCGCTGCGCGGTATGAAAATCCCCCGTCACACGGGTGTGTGACGGGGGAATGAAAAAAAGCTGCGCTTTTTTTAGCCCATGAGGATGCTCAGGCAGCGGGGGTCGAGCTGTTCCCAGGGTAGGTCGGCCTTGGTGAAGTGGCCGTAGTTGGTGGTCTTGCGGAAGATGGGTTCGCGAAGCCCCAGCACGCGCTCCATATCGGCGGGCTTGAAAGAGAAGGCTTCGTTGATGCGGTCGATGATGACCTGCTTGTCCACCTTGGCGGTGCCGAAGGTTTCCACGTCAATCATGATGGAGACGGGGCTGGCTTTGCCGATGGCGTAACCCACCTGCAGCTCGCAGCGGTCTGCCAGGCCGGCAGCCACCACATGCTTGGCCACCCAGCGGCACATGTAGGCGCCGGAGCGGTCTACCTTGCTGCAATCCTTGCCGGAGAATGCCCCACCGCCGTGGCGACCCATGCCGCCGTAGGTGTCCACGATGATTTTGCGGCCGGTGAGGCCGGAATCGCCGTGGGGACCGCCGATGACGAAGCGCCCGGTGGGGTTGATGAAGAATTCGGTTTCCGGGGTGATGAGTTCAGCGGGTAAGCAGCGGCGGATGAGATTGGTGCAGAACTCGCGGATGGTGGCGATGTCGACCTCCTCGGTGTGCTGGGTGCTGAGCACCACATTCAGGATGCGGGCGGGGCGGCCATTGTCGCCGTATTCCACGGCCACCTGGCTCTTGCTGTCCGGGCGCAGCCAGGTGACAGCGCCGCTGTGGCGCACCTTGGCCAGTTCCATCATGATGCGGTGGGAGAACATGATGGGGGCGGGCATGAGCTCCGGCGTCTCGTTGGAGGCGTAGCCGAACATGATGCCCTGGTCGCCGGCGCCTTGCTCTGCGCCGTCCTTGCCCTCGGCCTCGCAGGCATCCACGCCCTGGGCAATATCTGGGCTCTGGGTGGAGAGGTAGTTGGTGATATCTACGTTCTCGGCGTTGAACAGAGCATCATCTGCTGCGGTGCGATAGCCGATTTCGGCAATGGTATCGCGCACAATCTTTTCGTAGTCAATGACAGCCTTGGTGGTAATCTCGCCCGCGAGCACCACATGGTTGTCCTTCACCAGCGTTTCGCAGGCCACGCGGCTGGCGGGGTCCTGAGCCAGACAGGCATCGAGGATGGAATCCGAGATGAGGTCGGCCACCTTGTCAGGATGCCCTTCGCCTACGGATTCAGAGGTGAATATGTTGGTGTATTTCATGTGCTTATCTTGTGTTTATTCGTAATTAGTAAAACTGAACTTGCGCAGCCCGCTGGGCAGGGTTTCCTGCACTCTGCCGAACTCTGCCATGGCAGAGGCGGCGATAAGGGCGGCCTTGTTGTTGATTTCGGGAGAATAATCCAGCATGCACTGGAAGATGTCCCAGAGCAGGGTCATTTCGTTGCGGAATTGCTGGGCCTGGATGACGAAGCTGCGGAAGCCGGCAGCGTAGAGGGCGGTGGCTTCCTCGCGGGTGAGGTTGCAGCTGGCCTTCTGCTGGAGGGCGTCCGGGGTGGTTTTCTGGCAGCCGACGCGGCTGATGAGGTCGGAGCGGCGGAGCATCAAATCAGTATCGTAGGGGGCGCGGCGCATATCTGCCAGCAGCGCCAGATGCTCTCGCCGCACCGGGCAGGTGCGCAGGCAGGAGTCGTTGATGATGATGTCGAACTTCGATTTATCTGCCAGAGCGCTGGTAATGGAAGGTTTTACGGCATCTGCCGGATGCAGGCAGACGCGGTCATAAAGGCCGGATAATTTATTGTACAGGGCAGCGCTTCGCTTGCCTTTTTCGATGACCAGCCGGTTCAGATGGCAGTAGATGCGCAGCTTGGGCAGGGCGGTACGCAGGCGGGCTGCCAGGGCATCGCTGGCCACGCATACGGCATTCTGGCGCAGGCGGTCGCGGTCATAAAGTTCCTGTGCCAGCGAGAGCCCGTAGGGGTCATTCAGCTCGGCCTCGGACAGGAAGGGATTATCGAACACCAGCACCACTCCTGTCTGCTGCCGGGCATATGTTTCCAGCGCTTCTGTGTAGGCGTCATAGGCGATGGGGCGGCGCTGCACAAACCAATCCAGTGTCCAGGAGCAGGGCGGAGAGCCTGCCACATGGTGGAAACGCCGCAGGGCTACCATATCCGTCAGGAATTGGTTGATTGTCTGCAGGCTGGAGTCGAACCGGAACGCTCCGCCCACGGTCCAGCATGCCTCCGGCAGGTAATTGCTGGTGAGGAATCGCAGGTTGTTTATGGCCTGTTCGGGCGTGGGTTCAGGTGTGCTCATGCGGTATCAATAGGGGAGTATGGATTCCCAGAACATCTGGCCGTTGCGGTGCATGGCGTTTTCGCCCGGGACATCGGTGCGCAGAGCGAGCCGCAGCAAATCAAAGAGGATGGCGGAGGCATTGGCATGCCCGCGCCCCTGCACCTTGAAATGGCGGAACCCCATATCGCGCAGACGCTGAATTTCCGGAGTGTTGAGTGCCAGTACACTCTTGTGTTTATCTGCCAGCAGGGTGTAAAGGCTGCGGCAGCCGTTGGTGACCTGTCGTTTCTCGAAATCCGAGCTGTCGTGGCTCATGTAGGCAAGGGCAGATTCCGACAGTGACTTGTAGTGGAAGGCGCGAATTGGGCAGTTGCGGATGCAGTACTCGTTGATGAGCAGGATATGCCGCTCCTTGTCCTCCAGTTGCTCCAGTAAATCGTAGTTGAGCACATCGTCCGGGTGAACCATGACCTCATCGTACTCATCGGCCAGGCGCTTGTAGACATCCAGCTTGCCTTTGCCTCCACTATTCGTGATTTTCAGGATGGAGGAAACAATCTTGAGCGTGGGGTATTCCTTGCGGATGTGCTCACGCAGCACATCACTGGCCAGAATGACGGCGTTCTTCCCCGTGGGATTATGGTGCGAGAAGAAGATGCACATGGCGTTGCAATAGGCATCCTTGAGATGTGTTTCGTTGAGCAGTAGGTTGGTAAAGGTCAGGTATACAGAGATATGGCGTTTCTCGTACTCCAGCCCGGCGGCGCGCACCTCCTCGGCATCGCGCATCATGTGCTTGAGCACGCGCCCGCTGTTCCACTCGCAAAGCGGTGAGCCGTGGACGATGTTGAACACCTCAAACCCCAGCAGCAGCTTGCAGTAGTCGTAAAAAGCCACCAGCTCGCGGTCGTTCACGAACGCGCCTGATACATCCCACACGGCGTCAGGCCATAGCGGGTTCTGGTAGGGTGATGCTGATTGCACGGCGCGCCATTCTACCAGTTAACGCCCAGTGGTGCAAGCGCAATTTCCCTTGAATCTGTGAAATTTCACGCGTGCGTGTGTGGCGCGCACGCTGTTTCTGCTTGACTTGCTCTGCCTGCCGGGGCAGAATAGTGCCGTGAAGATGCGCCTCACTTTGATTACGCTGATGTCGGCACTGCCTGTTATGGCGGAAGGTACCACGGCCGAGACTGCCGCTATGGTTGACCCTGCAAGTGCCTCTGTAGATGCACCTGCTGCCGTTGCAGAGCCTGCGCCCCAGCAGGAAGTTTCTGTGGTTGAACCCGCCCCGGCACCTGCTCCGCAACCGGAAGTTCCTGTGGTTGAACCCGCCCCGGCACCCGCTCCGCAGCCGGAAGCTCCTGTGGTTGAACCCGCCCCGGCACCGCCTGTGCCGAAGGCGGATACGCCTCCCGCGGCTGCGTATCGCGGTATTGTGAAGGTGGATGTGGTGAGCCGCGCTGCCGATTACGAAACTCCCTGGCAGGGTGGCAATTTTGGTCGCGGAACCGGCACTGGTTTCCTGGTGGCACCGGGGCTGTTCATGACTAATGCGCATGTGGTGGCCAATGCAGAAAAGGTGGATATTTCGATGTTTGACGATGCCCGCCACATTCCGGCGCGGGTGAAATACGTGGCGCACGATGCGGACCTGGCCTTGCTGGAGATTGAGGATACCTCGTCTTTCGATGGCGTGCCCTGCCTGCAGTTCAGCGAGGAGATGCCCTTGCTGGAAGATACGGTCCGCGCTATCGGCTACCCCATTGGTGGCAATCGCCTTTCGGTGACTCGCGGCATTGTGTCGCGTATCGACACGATTCCCTATGCCCACCCGCGCAATGTGGCCCACCTGGCTCTGCAGGTGGATGCCGCCATCAACCCTGGCAACAGCGGTGGCCCCGTGCTCAAGGATGATAAGGTGGTGGGCGTTGCCTTCCAGGGCATGCTGCAGGCCAATTCTACCGGTTATGTGATTCCGATGCCGGTGATTCGCCATTTCCTGAAGGATGTGGAGGATGGCCACTACGATGGCTATGTGGAGCTGGGCGCCCGTTTCATGTCCATGGAGAATAAGGCGATGCGCCGTCACTACGGCATGCCCGATAATGGTCTGGGTTGCCTCGTGGCAGATGTGGCCAAGGGGTCATCGTGCGATGGGGCCTTTCAGGTGGGCGATGTGGTGATGGCCGTGAATGGTCTGCCGGTGGATGCCACGGCCATGATTGAGCTGGATGGGGTGCGCGTGCGCCTGGAGGAGCTGGCAGAGCGTTCCTTTGCCGGTGATAAGGTTCATTTCACCATATTCCGTGGCGGCGAGGTGATGCAGACGGAGGCAACCATGGCGCCGCTCTCATCGGCTAAGGTGCTTTCCCGCCGCTTTGATGAGCAGCCCCGCTATGTGGTGTTTGGTGGCCTTGTGTTCCAGCCGTTGAACTTCAATGTGGTGCAGGAGCACCAGATATCCTCTGCCAATGTCATGGTGGAGCTCGACCGCTTTACCCGCGGTGGTGAATCGGCGGTGAAGGAGGACCTGGTGCTGCTGACCCGCACGCTGCCCGATGAGGTGAATGCCCGCTTCAAGGATACCGGCCGTGGTATTGTCACCAAGGTGAACGGCGTCGAGGTGAAAGGCCTGGCGCATCTGCAAAGCCTGCTCTACCCGGCGGATGGCCAACCCCGCCCGGAATACACGGTTATCGAGCTGGCAGACGCCGGCCGCCCGCTGGTGATTGATAATGCCACGGTGGATGCCGCCAATGCCCGCATCTCCCAGCGCTACAACATTCCGGCCTCGTACCGCCTGAAACAAGACTAATTTATCCCCCCCCCCTTTCCCGTATATGATTCGGTCAATTACCATTCTTTCCCTTGCAGCGGTGGTGCTCTGCGGTTGCAAACCCACAGAACGCACAGCGCTTCGCAAGAAACTGAACAAAATCACAGAAACTGAGGCGCCCGCCACGGTGCCGGCAGAGCCGCAGACCACCCTCACGCCCGAACCTGCCGCCCCGGTGGCGGAACCGGAGCCGCTGGAGCCTTCCGGCAGCCTCATGCTGGTGCATGCCACGCTGCAGGAATATGACCCCATGCAGCCCTGGCAGAAACAGAGCCCGCGCCAGTCCCGCGCCTTCGGTGTGTATATGGGCGAGGGGCGTGTGCTGACCATTGGCCGCGTGGTGCGCGAGGCTACCTATGTGGAGCTTCTGCTGCCCGATGTGAGCCGCACGGTGCCGGCCCGCGTTCTGCGCTATGATGAAGATATGAACCTGGCGCTGCTGACGGTGGCGCATGAGGAAGATGCCTCTATTTTCGACACCCGCACCCCGCTGCCGCTGGGCGAGCCGCTGAACCGTGGGGATAAGGCGACCTATGCAGGCCTGATTAATGGTGTGGAGCCGGTGCATGTGGACATGGTGGCAGAGAATGTTTCGGGCGACAATGTGCCGCTGATGGTGATGCGGGCGGCTCGTCCGCTCCCGGAGGGGCAGACCACGGGCATGCCGATTGTGCGGGATGACAAGCTGAGCGCGCTGGGAACGGCTTACAAGAAGCAGGAGCAGCTTATGCAGGTGGTCAACGCCGAGCTGATTCAGCGTTTCCTGACTCAGGAGAAACCCGGTGTGCCGGTGGTGGGGCTGAAGCTTACGCCGCTGGATGACCAGGTGTTCCGCAAGTATCTGAAGCTGGATGCTGCCGCCAATGGCATGTATATCAGCAAGGTGCTGCCCGGCAGCGCGGCAGAGGCAGCCGGCGTGAAGGAGGGCGATGTGCTGACGGCCGTGGAGGGTATGCCGGTGGATAATCTGGGCCGTTGCAACCACCCGCGCTATGGCCTGCACCATGTGGTGGTGCTCATGCGGGGCATGAAGGACGCCGGGCAGGAAATCATGCTGGGTATCAGCCGCGCAGGCGAGGCTATGCAGATTGCCGTGAAGCTGGACCGCACCGCGGAGGAGAAGGCGGTATTCCGCCAGCAGCAGGTTGGCCGCCAGCCGCGCTATATCATGTGGGGAGGTCTGTTGTTCCAGCCGCTTACCAGCACTTATATGAATGAGGTGCGCACCCGCAGCAACGGCCTGCTGCCGCTGGAGCTCCAGGTGCTCCTGGATGAGGAGACTGCGCTGCGCGAAAAAGGCTGCACTGAGGCCATCGGTCTTACCTTTGTGCTGCCCACGGCTGCCACCCAGGGCTATGAGGAACTGCGTTTCTCGCGCCTGGTGGCGGTAAATGGCAAACCGGTGAATTGCTTTGCCGAGCTGCCCGCCCTGCTGGATGAGCAGACGGAAAATGGCATTGTGCGCCTGGAGTTCAACAAGCCGCCCTATACCATTTATGTGGACCGCGTGGCCGCAGATGCGGTGAATGCGCAGTTGCAGCAGTCCTCTATCCCGAACCTGCGCGTGGTGGAATAACGCACGATGCCGCGTCAATCTGTCTCCTGGAAAACCCTTGCCAAGGCAGGGGGCCTGCTGGTGGTGCTGGTGCTTTCGGTGCTGGCCGGGTACCTGGTGAAGGATCCGGCATCTGCACCGCGCCGGCTGCAGCTGAGTTCCCCGGAGTATTGGATTGCGCATGGCGGCGGCGTGGGCCGCTTTGTGTACACCAACTGCCGCGAAGCCGTGCAGGATTCGCTCGATAACGGCTTCGTTTATATCGAGCTGGATTTGCTCACCACGAGCGATGGCCAGCTGGTGGGCGGACATTCCTGGCGTGAGCTCAAACACATGATTGGCGCTTCGGAATGCAGCGAGGCGCCCATGAGCCGGGCAGAAATCGAGGCCCTGCGCTCCCGCTGGCTGCACACGCCCCTGTTTGCAGAGGGTATATGCCGTTTCCTGCGCGAAAACCAGCATATGGTGCTGGTGACGGATAAGGTTCAGGATTTCGAGTTGCTGCGCCGCGAGATTCCTTTTGCAGAGCGCATGCTGGTAGAGGCTTCCGATATAGCAAACTATGCCAGAGCCAGAGAGGCTGGGTTTCCGCAGGTCGCCATGACGGCCTACACCATGCAGGATTTAGAGATTGCCGCCCGCCACCGGGTGCCTATCGTGGTGCTGGGGGCCTGGCTGCCGGAGCTGGATCCCTTTTCGCTCCCGCTTATTCGCAAGATTCGCGAATCCGGTTGCTTTATCATGGTGCATGGCTCGGCCATCAGCGATAAACCGGAGTTTATCCACGCCCACCTCGGCAAGCTGGTAGACCGCCTCTATACCGATACCTGGTCACCCAGGAATCTGCCCCCGCAGCCCGAGCGCTGACAGGGGGGGATTAGTTGGCCTTTTTCGGGCGGTGGGGCTCCAGCATGCGCTTGTTGTCGCTTTCCTGGTTGCGGGCGCGGCGGCGGGCGTCGCGCTGCAGATGCGCCTGCATGGCAAAAGGCTTTTTGCGTCCCGTTGCCGGGTGGTAGCTGCCATCCGGTGCCATGTCGCTGGCCTGGGTATTATCCTTGAAGCAGGCGTCCAGTATATCCATGATGCGCAGCGCCAGCTGCGGGTCTTCTATGGGTACCAGCAGCTCCACCCTGCGGTCGAGGTTGCGGCTCATCCAGTCTGCACTGGCCATGTAGACCAGCGGGTTTCCGCCGTTGTGGAAGTGGAAAAGCCGGGCGTGCTCCAGGTAGCGGTCCACGATGCTGGTGATGCGGGTGCAGGATTGTGCCTTTTCGCTGGTGGGTGACCAGCAGCAGATGCCGCGTATATTCAGCTGGATGCTGACCCCGGCCTCGGCGGCGCGCTCCAGCGCAGCCATCATGTCCACATCGTTGAGCGAGTTCATCTTGGCGCGGATGACGGCGCGCTCACCCTGCTGGGCGCGGTGCGTTTCTGCCTCTATGAGCTCCAGCAGACGTGCTTTCATGGTGGCGGGGGCCGGGTACATGCGGCGGAAGCGCATGAGACGGGTGAGCCCGGTTACGGAGTTGAAGAACTGCGAGGCATCGGCCCCCAGGTGCTCGTTGCAGGTGAGCAGGGAGAGGTCGCTGTAGATGCGGGCTGTTTTTTCGTTGTAATTGCCGGTGCCGATGTGGCAGTAGCGGCGCAGGCCACCATGTTCCCGGCGCACGATGAGCAGAATCTTGGCGTGTGTCTTGAAGCCCTTGACCCCGTATACCACCTGCACACCAGAGCGTTGCAGCTTTTCCGCCTGGGCCAGGTTGTGCAGTTCGTCGAAGCGGGCTTTGAGCTCCACCAGCACGGTGACCTGCTTGCCGGTTTCGGCGGCGCGGCAGAGTGCGGCGATGAAGCGCGAATTTTCTGCCGTGCGGTAGAGCACCTGCTTGATGGCGATGACATCCGGGTCCTGCGCGGCTTCTTCGATGAGTTTCACCACGGGTTCGTAGCTCTCGTAGGGGTTGTGGATGAGAATGTCTCCCTGGGCGATGTTTTCAAACATGGTGAGCGAGGCATCCACCCCCGCAGGCCAGCAGGGAGTCCACGCCTGCACCTTGTGCTGGTCGTTGCCGGGCTCAAAGGCCATTTGCCCGAAATCCACCAACCGCAGCAGCCCCGGTACCAGGTAGGTGGCATCGGCATCTGCCCCCACGATGCGGGCAATGCGCTGCACCACCGGCTCCGGTGTGCCGGCCGGCAGCTCCAGGCGCACACAATCCGAGAATTTGCGGGCTACCAGCACACTTTCCATCTCCCGGGCAAAGTCGCCGCCCTCTTCCTCCGCTACGGCGATGTCGCCATTGCGCGTGACGCGGAAGGGAGTGGTGCTCAGCACCTGTTCCCCAGGGAAGAGCAGCGGGCAGAAGGTGCTTACCAGATCCTCCAGCATCACGTATTCCCGGCGCCCCAGCACGGAGGACTGCACGCGGCGGGGCAGCACATCTGCCAGGGTGATGGCCACAAAACGCGGCTCCTGAGAACCCTCGGAAAGAAGCTCTACACCCAGTATCAAGCTCAGATTCGGCAGCAGGGGCGGCTGCTCCACCTCCATGGCCAGCGGGGTGAGCACCGGGGCAATGTTGTTGATGAAATACTCCTCGAGCCCGGCATGCTGGGCCTCGGTGAGTTCCTGCATGTCCAGCGGGCTGAGCCCGGCTTCATTCATGAGCGGCATCAGCACGTTCTGCAGCAGCTGGTACTGGCTGTCCACCATGGCGCCGGCGCGCTCGCGTATGCGCTCCAGCTGCTCGCTGGGCGAAAGCCCGGTGATATCCGGCTTGAACTTGCCCGTCTGCCGCAGCAGCATGAGCCCTCCCACGCGTACCTGGAAAAATTCATCCAGATTACTGGCGCTGATGGAGAGGAACTTGATGCGTTCCAACAGCGGCAGCTCGCTTCGCTGCGCCTGGTTGAGCACTCGCTGGTTGAATTCCAGCCAGGATATTTCGCGGTTGATGAACATGGCGGATGATGACTCTTTGTCAGCCCATCATCCTAGCATAATGCCTCCCCCCGGGTCAAGCTGAAACTGGCCTCCCACCGCAGGTTGGGGACGCATGTGTCATTGTCACGCCGTGCGTGCTCCAACCCGGCGTGGTTTGCGCTTGCTATTTCGTGGTGCTCCCAGTATCATGAGCATATGAGAGCCAAGCTTATTCTGCTGCTGGGCATGGTGGGTGCCGCAGTGTGGTATTTCGGGTACTGGCCTTGGGTGATCGGGCAACCGGCGGAGGGGGTTATCCGGTATTACGATGTGGAAAAGGCGCAGTACGAGACGGTGGCGTTATCGGAAGTTCAGCTGAAGCGGTGCGTGAGCCTTTTAAGACAGACTCGCCCCACATTCTTTCTTCAAATTGACCATGAAGGTATCGGCAATGAACCTGTCAAGATTACTTTCCATTATGGAGCCGCAGAAGAAAAGGTGTTTTCGCTCTGGGGATTCGGTACTACGCTATATGAGGGCTGTGCAGAGGACCTGACCATGGCCTGCATGCTGGGGGATTGGTTCCATTTCGGTGGCTGGGTAGATGATGAACTCTCCCATTTTCTGCGCGAGCTGGGGTATCGTTGAGCCTGGTTCCCGGTAAAACGTTTATTCTGCCAGAGCGGCTTCCTCAAAGAGGCTGGTGTGCTCCGCAAAGACCACCTTTTCTGCCAGGTTGGCGATATTTTCGGCAGAGAGGGGGCCATTGTAGCCCGAGGCGGTCACGCAGGGGATGCAGTCGCGGGTATCCTGGCTGGGCACCAGGGCCGGGAGGTTGGCGGTGGAGTTCTCGGCATCCCACATGCCGGTGAGGCATCCCACCACCAGGATTTCAGCAAAATTGTTGCAGCGGTTGATGAGGTAGGTGATGCATTCCGGAGAGTAATATTCGGTCAGGTTGCCATCGTCCTGCTCCACGGCCTGCATGAGCTCCATTTTCACGACATCGAGGTCGCAATCGCGGGTCGGTGCGCTGGTTTCTACCTTCACATTCCAGTAGGCGGCGTTGCTGCTGTGCAGCAGGCATTCCCAGAAACGTGCCTTGCGCGGGCTGCTCACGCTGGTGATGCGGGCATGCAGGTTATCCATGTAGCAATTGGAGCCTACCCAGGAATCACGCTTCTGCAACACATCCAGACCAGGCAGACCCAGCTGCCACGGAGCCGTAATCAGCTCGGGGCAGGCATCTTTGGTGTTTCTGATCAGAATGAGAGGGAAAAGCATGAGGTGCGGTATTCTGCCTCATTGCCCCCTTGTAGTCAACGAAAATATGCGCAGAGTTTGACAGTATGGGGGCTTTTACATGCCGCGCACGGCCCGGTATACGGAAAAAGCAATCAGTACCTTCAGAATAAGGGCAAAGCTCATTCCCCAGGTAACAGCGATAGTCGTCTTGGCTTTTGCAGAAAGCTTTTTTGTGGCAGCCAGCCAGAAAAACAAGATACCTTGCACCAGAGCAGAAATGCAGATGGCGGCCGTCTTGTTAAAGCCAATCATGTCCAGCGGCATCGCCACAGGCAGCAGAAAAGCGTAGGTGCAGCTCGTCAGCTCGGCAATCTCCGACAACCACATCACCACCGCAGAAGGAACCACCACACACAGCATCAGCGTCAGCCGTGCTACCTTGCTGTATCTTTCCTCCTGCGTGGGTATATACATAACGCCATTCATCTTGCCCGATTAGCCTCGCCAAGTCAAGGACTAATCAATTTTATGCTTGTCTGCCCCTGTATATCTGGTAAAATGCACCCATGTTTTTCAAAAGTCTGGTAAATGGAATTCTGGCCGCATGCTTCTGCACAGGGATGGTCACCCTGGCGCAGGACGCCCCCAAGCCCCACGGACCCGTACCCACTGAGCAGCAGATTAAATGGCTGCGTATGGAATGGTACGCCTTTGTTCATTTTGGGCTCAATACCTGGACTGACCGCGAATGGGGCTATGGAGATGAAAAGCCGGAGCTGTTCAATCCCTCCAATTTTGATGCTGATGCCATCGTCAAGACCTTCAAGGATGCCGGCATGAAGGGCATGATTTACACCGCCAAGCACCACGATGGCTTCTGTACCTGGCCCACCAAATCCACCACCCACAACATCACCCAGTCACCCTGGAAAAACGGCAAGGGCGACGTGGTGCGCGAATTTGCCAACGCCTGCAAAAAGCACAAATTTGCCTTTGGCACCTACCTTTCCCCCTGGGACCGCAACTGCGCCGAGTACGGTAAGCCTGGCTATCTGAAAGTCTACTACAAGCAGATTGAGGAGCTTCTTACCAACTACGGCGATATCTTTGAAATCTGGTTCGACGGCGCCATGGGTGGCGATGGCTACTACGGCGGTGCCCGCCAGAACCGCGACATCGGCAACGCCGACAAATACTACAACTATGCCCGCGTAGTGAAGATGATTCGCCGCCTGCAGCCCGACTGCATCATCTGGGGCGCCAGCGGTCGTGGCGATGCCTCCTGGGCAGGTTCTGAGCAGGGTCTTGCCTGTTCCTACCCGCTCTGGAACCTGAATAACAACAAATGGCTTTCCTGGGAAGCCGACACCCCCATCAACCGCCGTGGCTGGTTCTGGCATCCGGGGCAGGGGGGCAATGTCAAGAGCCCGGAGGACCTCATGAAAATCTACATGATGAGCGTGGGACGCGGTGCCAACCTCATCCTGAACCTGGCGCCCAACCGCGATGGGCAGCTCGACCCGGCAGACGTTGCCTCGCTGCAAGCTTTTGGCAAGATGCGGCGTCAGCTCCTGGCAAAGGACTACGCCAAAAAAGCCAAGACCAAGGCATCATCCACGCGCGGAAAGAATTTCAGCGCTGCCAAGCTTACCGACGGTAAGATAGAGAGCTACTGGTGCCCCAAGAATGAGGATAAGAAACCCTCGGTGGAAATCAGCCTCGATTCCCCCGCCACTTTCGATGTGATTCGCCTGCGCGAGCAGATTCGTCTGGGACAGCGGGTCGAAGCCTTCCAGGTGGAAGCCTGGGTGGATGGCGCCTGGAAAACCATCGTTGCCCCCGGTGAGGCAGGTCAGAACGAAAATGCCAAGCCCCATGGCAATGAATGGCTGAATCTCGTGCAGGGTGGCAAGGGCTACACCATCGGTCATCAGGTCATGCGTTGGTTGAGTGAACCCGTCACCACCAGCAAGCTGCGCCTCACCATTACCCGCAGCAAAGCCGTTCCCTGCATCTCTGAATTTTCGCTCCTGCGCATGCCTGGTGCAGGGGAAGCCGATGTGGAACTCCCTGCTGACGAAGAAGGCACCGGGGAAGCTTCCGGCAAGCTGAAGAAGAACAAGTGGAAATTCATCGGCAAAACCTCCAAGCTCGCCTTCGATGGCAAGGATGACACCATGTGGCAGTCCGAAAAATGCCCGGCACGCTTCACTGTCGATTTGAAAGAGGAACACGAAATCAACGGCTTTGCCTATCTGCCCCGCCAGGACGGCGAAACCCAGGACATGACCAGCCGCTACCGCGTCGAACTCAGCACCGATGGCGAGAAATGGAAAGAAGTCTCCGAAGGTGAATTCGGCAACCTGCGCGCTAATCCGGTGGAACAGGTTATCATGTTCGAGCCGCAGAATGCCCGCTTCTTCCGCTTCACCTCCACCGGCTCGCTCGATGGCACCGGCAGCTCTGCCGCCGAAATCAGCATCTATGGCAAGTAGGAACTTGCTGAATGCAGATTTCAGAATGCCGAATGCAGAATTAGCAGTTAGCGCGCAGCCTTCCGGCTGCACGTGGTCATTATTCTGCATTCTGACTTCTGACTTCTGACTTCTGAAATCTGCCTTCCTCCCCATTATTTTTTCTTGTCAAAGTATGGTAATTTGGTAGAGTAACAACATGATTCGTCAAATTCTCCGCAAGACCATTTGTGCCCTGATTGCCGTGGGAAGCGCCGCTGCCTGGTGTTCCGCCTCCCCCAAGCCCTACGGACCCGTGCCCACCGAGCAGCAGGTGGATTGGCTGCGCATGGAATGGTATGCCTTTGTGCATTTCGGGCTCAATACCTACACCGACCGCGAATGGGGCTATGGCGATGAAAAACCGGGCATGTTCAACCCCGCCAATTTTGATGCCGATGCCATCGTCAAGACCTTCAAGGATGCCGGCATGAAGGGCATGATTTACACCGCCAAGCACCACGATGGCTTCTGCACCTGGCCCACCAACTCCACCACCCACAACATCACCCAGTCGCCCTGGAAGAACGGCAAGGGCGATGTGGTGCGCGAATTTGCCAACGCCTGCAAAAAGCACAAATTTGCCTTTGGCACCTACCTTTCCCCCTGGGACCGCAACTGCGCCGAATACGGACGCCCCGGTTATCTGGAGGTCTATTACAAGCAGATTGAGGAGCTTCTTACCAACTACGGCGATATCTTTGAAATCTGGTTCGACGGCGCCATGGGTGGCGATGGCTACTACGGCGGCGCCCGCCAGGGACGCAACATCGGCAGCGCTGATACTTATTACAACTACGCTCATGTGGTGAAAATGATTCGCCGCCTGCAGCCCAACTGTATCATCTGGGGCGCCTGCGAGCGTGGCGATGCCACCTGGGCAGGCTCCGAGCAGGGCTATGCCCGTTCCTATCCGCTCTGGAATATCCGCAACAACAAGTGGCTCTCCTGGGAAGCCGACACCCCCATCAACCACCGTGGTTGGTTCTGGCATCCGGGGCAGGGCTCCCACGTCAAGAGCCCGGAAGACCTCATGAAGGTCTACATGAGCAGCGTGGGGCGCGGTGCCAACCTCATCCTGAACCTGGCGCCCAACCGCGATGGTCAGCTCGACCCGGCAGACGTCACCTCCCTGCAAGCCTTTGGCAAGCTGCGTCGCCAGCTGCTGGAAAAGGATTATGCCCAGGGCGCCACCTGCCATGCCAGTTCGGAATACGGCAGCGACCAGGCAGCCGCCAAGCTGACCGATGCCGACATCGAAAGCTACTGGACCCCTGCCGAAAGCGACAAGACCCCCTCCGTAGAAATCACTCTCAATTCCCCCACCACATTTGATGTGATTCGCCTGCGCGAGCAGATTCGTCTGGGACAGCGGGTTGAAGCTTTCCAGGTGGAAGCCTGGGTCAATGGCGCCTGGAAAACCATCGTAGTCCCTGGGCAGCCGGGACAGAACGAAAACGCCCCCGCCCGTGGCAAGGACTGGCTCAAATACGTGCAGAACGGCAAGGGGTACACCATCGGCAACCAGGTCATGCGCTGGTTGTCCGAACCCGTCACCACCGACAAACTGCGCCTCACCATCACCCGCAGTAAAGCCGTTCCCTGCATCTCCGAATTCTCGCTCCTGCGCATGCCCAAGGCGCAGAAGTCGGAATCTGCCGCCGCGGCCGAGCAAGGCGTGCTCAATTCCGCCGGTTGGAGCTTCGGTGGCTTTGCTGCCGGAAAAGCCGCCTACGCCTTCGATGGCAAGCCTGAAACCATGTGGGAAATAGGGCGCTGTCCGTCCCACTTCCGCGTGGACATGAAGAAGGAATACACCGTGAATGGCTTTGCCTATCTGCCCCGCCAGGATGGCAAAACCCATGGCATGACCAGCCGTTACCGTTTTGAAACCAGCCTCGATGGCAACAACTGGACCATCGCTGCCGAGGGTGAATTCGGCAACCTGCGCGCCAACCCGGTGGAGCAAATCATCTCCATTACCCCGCAGAAAGCCCGCTACATCCGCTTCTTCTCCACCGCTGCGCTCGATGGCGCCGCCAGCTCCGTGGCGGAGCTCAAGGTCTACGGTAAATAAGCCCCGGCAGTATGCCTCATACATCTTACTGCATACCGCTGACACGGTATTCAGTAAGATGACAATTTGTTGCGCTATGATGCAAACAGGTATCAGCAAATCTGGAACAGATTCCCCTCCGGATGGGTCTGGTCTTGACTTGGGGGACAAAGTGGGGTAGGGTGTCACGCAGAGAGCGCATGTCATTATTTCAGCTGGTTACAGACTACAAGCCCTCGGGCGACCAGGAGCAGGCCATAGCCAAGCTCCTCAAATCGCTGCGTGCCGGCAACCGTCACCAATGCCTGCTGGGCGTCACCGGCTCGGGCAAGACCTTCACCATGGCCAACCTCATTGCCGCGCAGGACAGGCCGGTGCTCGTGCTCAGCCACAACAAGACGCTCGCCGCCCAGCTGTATTCGGAGCTGAAAGCCTTTTTCCCGCACAATGCGGTGGAATACTTTGTCTCTTATTTCGACTACTACCAGCCGGAGGCCTACATCGCCAGCACCGATACCTATATCGAGAAGGACAGCGCCATCAACGAGGAAATCGACCGCCTGTGCCTCAATGCCATGCGCTCGCTGCTTCTGCGGCGCGATGTGATTGTGGTGGCCTCGGTTTCCTGCATTTACGGTCTGGGGGCGCCGGAGGACTACCGCAATCTGACCCTCTCTCTGCACGTGGGGCAGGAGATGGACCGGGATGCCATGCTTGCCTGCCTGGCGGAGCTGCTGTTTGAGCGCAATGATTATGATTTTCAGCGTGGGCGTTTCCGCGTCCGCGGCGATGTGGTGGAGGTTTACCCCGCGCAGAGCGATGGCGAGGCTATCCGCGTGGAGTTCTTTGGCGATGAGATTGACGCTATCTCGCTCATCGATGCCGGCACGGGCCGCGTGCGCGAGCGCTTGCAGAGCTACCTCTTTTTCCCGGTGAAGCAGTATGTCTCGGCGCCGGAAAAACGCCTGCCCGCCATCCAGAGTATCCGGCGCGAGCTGGCCGAGCGTGTGGAGTGGTTCGAAAAGAACAACAAGCTCATTGAGGCACAGCGTCTCAAGATGCGCACCGATTACGACCTCGAGCTCATCAACGAAATCGGCTTCTGCAAGGGTATCGAAAACTACTCGCGCCACCTGGCGGGCCGCGCCCCGGGCAGCACCCCTTCCACCCTGCAGGACTATTTCCCGGCAGACCACCTTACCATCATCGATGAATCGCACGCCACGGTGCCGCAGATTGGCGGTATGTACGAGGGCGACCGCTCCCGCAAACAAGTGCTCATCGACCACGGGTTCCGCCTCCCCTCAGCCCTGGATAACCGCCCCCTCCGCTTCGATGAATTCATGAACCGCCAGGCGCAGCTGGTCTATGTTTCCGCCACGCCGGGGCCTTTTGAATACGTGAACTGCGTGGCCGGCAACAAAAGCTACATACCCGTGCTCAAGGCTAAGCGCGGCAACACCCACGCCCGCAGCCGCGAGGCCAGCCAGGCCATCACCCACGCGCCGGAAGGGTTCCGCGGGGTCTTCTTTCACCACCTTAGCGAGCTGCGTGTACCGCCTCACTCCAGCTCTGCCCCGGTAGAAAGCTTTAACCCCACCGGCCTGGCCCAGCCCCTTATTGTGGAGCAGCTTATCCGCCCCACCGGGCTGCTGGAACCGAAAATCACCCTGCACCCGCTGGAGGGGCAGATTGATAAAACCATCGAACTTTGCCGCCAGCGCGTCTCGGTGCGCGAGCGCGTGCTCGTCACCACCCTCACCAAGCGCACCGCCGAAGACCTCACCGACTACCTCCGCAAGGTCGGCCTGGAGGTGGAGTATATCCACGCCGATGTAGATGCCATTGAACGCGTGGAGATTCTGCGCAAGCTGCGCGCCGGCAAGGTCGATATCCTGGTGGGCATTAACCTCCTGCGCGAGGGTCTTGATTTGCCGGAGGTCTCCCTCGTCTGCATTCTCGATGCCGATAAAGAAGGCTTCTTGCGCAACGAAACCAGCCTGGTGCAGACTGCCGGCCGCGCCGCCCGCCATGTGCACGGCGAGTGCGTGCTCTTCTGCGATGTCGTGACCGATTCCATTCGCCGCCTCGTGGAGGAAAGCGACCGCCGCCGCGCCATTCAGCAGGCCTACAACGAATCCCACGGCATCACCCCGCAGAGCGTCTGCCGCGCCGACCAGAGCACCCTGCGCCTCTATACCCCGGATGATGAGCTGGAGGACACCGATGACAACTTCGGCACCCTCATGGCCGCTGAGGAGGACGATGACGCACCCGATGTGACCGCCACCATTGCCCGCCTTGAAAAAGAAATGCGCGAGGCTGCTGCCCGTCTCGATTTCGAGGTTGCCGCCGTCCTGCGCGATAAGATAAACCTCCTGAAAAAGGCAGATAAACGCTTGTAAAAGTACGAAGTAAGAAGTGGGAGGTATCTGGGCTTCTTCGCTGCGCTCAGTCTAAATTGAATACCGTTGCCGCGGCATTCAACAGGAAAATGTGCGCGTTTCTGAACGTGTTTTTCTACCATTTCTCTATGAATTGCCAAAAAATGCTCATTTTCCAGAACAATTCCATACTTTTTGCTTGTCATGGAGGGCGGATTTGGGTATGATGATAAGGTATAGCATAGGTCGAACTATGGTTTTCGGCCAACGATAAATTTACCACCTACATCACATATGAAATTACATCTCCCGAAGTTACTCCGTAATGCCGTACTCGCCTGCATCACTGCCGTGGCCGGCATTTCTACTACCGTGGGAACCGCTGCTTTTACTGGCGGCTTGGCTTCTTTTATGTTGGTTGCCCCACAGGCACAAGCTGATTATACCTGGAAAGGAAGCTCGGTTACAACCGAGGTGGGTGACGCCTGGAAAAATAAGGATAACTGGGAAGGCTTAGGATTGGAAGAAGGTGCTGAGATGCCTGGTTCCGGGCCATGTACGGTGAATTCAGATATGTGGAATCCTATCACAATTAGTGATGTGACGATAGGTTCTGCTGCTGAAGGCGGGCGTGTGAGTTTTGATGGCTGGCTGCTCCGGATAAACCTTGATAACGCTACGCTGTATGCCAATACCGGAAAATTGCAGCTCAACGGTGATGTCAGACCGACATTTAATGTCACCAATAATTCCACCTTGGATCTGGTCATGGGTACTGGTAGTTTCCACGCTAGCAACTTTGTTGTTGGTTCTGGCAGTACTATCAAGGTTACTCTGGGAGGAAATAATCCCCAAGGTGTTGTGGATTTGACTGGTGGCGGTACAATGAGATTTGCCAAT
Organism: Akkermansia sp.; assembly: GCA_045657445.1. Lineage (GTDB taxonomy): Bacteria > Verrucomicrobiota > Verrucomicrobiia > Verrucomicrobiales > Akkermansiaceae > Akkermansia. The sequence continues at coordinate 56,695 of JAZOTC010000031.1, forward strand.
AATAGTGCATCTGTTCGCAACGTAGCCAATGCGATAACGCTCAAGATTGCATATGACTCATCTACTGCTGACTCGTGGGGTACCATTCAGACCAATTTATATGGCGAAAATGTGGTTTTGAATAACTTGAGTGTCGATTTCGGTGACGGTAATGAATGGTTAAAGACGGATGTTGAGATTACCGGAGATAATTATGCCGCGTGCTCGGGCATGTACAATGTGGTATATGATGAGACTACGGGTCGGTATTCTGTCAGATATTCCGCGTGGGCCGATGATTCTCCCTGTGAATGGAAGGGGGGAGAACTGACATGGAAAACCGGCGTGCAATTTGGTGATAAAGTTTATACTAAGGCCAATTCAGTATTGTTCACTACTGCCGATGCCGATGTGGTGTTGGGAGAGAATCTGCAGGTCAAGTCACTCACCATTGCAGAAGGAGTTACAGTAAGTCTGGATGGCGATGGGCATGTAGCGACGGTGGCTGGAAATGTGAACCTGGATGGTTCATTGGTATTAAAGAGTGCAGGCCTTGTCACATCGCGCCTTATAGTTGGGGCTAATGGGCAGATTGTGTTGGATGCAGGTGCTGCAAAACAGTGGGAGATAACAGAGCTGCCCCATACGGCAGAAAATGCATGTCAGGCACCTATAACTGTGGCAACCGGTTCTCTTTATCTGACTTCGAGCAATCAAACGGTGGGTAATGTTACTGTAGAAGATGGTGCAGGCTTGCGTCTGGGTGGAGCTGCCAATATCGGCAAGCTTGTGCTTAATGGTAACGGTGGATGGAGTATCGGCGATACGGTTATTAATGCGGCTTTGTATCGTAATAACGGAGATGCTGGAACTAACTTCAGCCTTCGTGCCGTCGAACTGGCATCCGATTCTACTGTTCAGATAGACTTGGGAACGGTTGTTATCGGTGGCGAATTGACAGGCGGCGTATTAACCAAGACAGGCGCTGGGACTCTGAGACTTGATGGTGCTGTCAATAACTCTGGTCTGGTTGTCGATGCTGGCACGCTGCGCTGGGGGGGGGACTCATCTGACCGGGGAACCAATGCACTGAATTGCGATAGCGTGGTTATCAATTCGGGTGGTACTTTCCAGATTAATCATTCTGAAGCTGATTCTAGGAATGTCGCCATTGTTCTGAATGGTGGTACACTGTATTCGGAAGATTGCTCTACGAATAAGGGAACAGGTTTCAAATCGTTGCAGCTGAAGGCGAACTCTGAGCTGAAATATCACTGGAATGGTGGTATGACCTTTGGCGAATTGACGGGTGAGGGCAATATCTCCATTACTGGTCGAAATGATGAAGGCGGTACGACCTTTAAGAAGGTCAGTGATTATCATGGCACCATTTCAAGTACACTGACGCGTCCTTTGACCATAGGCACTGTTAATCAGTCTGAGGGTAAGCAGATGATGATTGATACGGCCGTGACTCTGCAGGATTTTGCCAAGACTGGTGCTGGCAGTCTGGTCGTGACCGGTGCTACCACTATTCAGGGTAGCATAGTAATGAACTACGAAGGCACATTGACGCTTTCGGGTGGGGTGAACGTGGCTGCCGATACCGTGCTTTCCTACACAGGAGATAATGATAAGGTGGTGGCGTTGGGGACACTTGCTAACAATGTGGCGATAGACCTCTACGCTGTTTCGGATGAAGTGCTGCATTCAGGTGTGAATCTGGGTATTGCGCTCGCAGAAGGCGATGATGTGGAGGCTCTTAAGGAAAAACTTTCCGTTTTGGGTCTGGATACCTATACCATAACCAGCAAGGATGGATTGGCTTGGCTGAGTTCTACTTCCGTTGTTACTACTGAGTGGGATAAGAACTGGGGGGCTTCCGCCCTGGCCGCTGCTCCTGCAACTGTCGCAGAACTGGAGATTGCGAGCGATGCTACGGAGCAGCTCCTGGAAGGTTCGGCAACTGCCTTGAAGGGCGGAAATAATAACGCTGAGATTTTTGGTGGTAAAAAGGATGCTGCTTATACTGGCGATACCTGGATTGCCGCCAAGGATACAGCCGGGTCCTATAAGTTGCTGGTAGGTGGTAACTATGCTAGCGCCTGGCAAAACTCCAGCGCCGCGAATTTTGTGGGCAGCTCACATATCATCGTGGATGGTGCTACTGTAGGTACCATTATTGGTGGTAACCATAAGGATGGGTACTCAGCCTCATTCAGGGGTGATAGCTATATATCTGTAATCAGTGGCAATGTAACGGCGGCTATCATAGGTGCTAGCACAAATGCGCATACAGCTACTGCTCTCTTCGACGGCAATACCAATATCTTTATATATATTCCCCTGGCAGAAGTCAATGGGAATGGCCTGGGAGGTTATGCGCCTGGTGATGCAGTTGTGGGTGCAGGTGCCAAGGTTGCAAATGTCCAGGGTACCAATACAGTCACTGGTAACACGAACATTACAATCGATCTGTCTGGGTACACAGGTGAGGTAAGCGAATTCGCGAAGAAAGTTATAGGTGGCCACTTCAACTGGGCTGATGCACACATTCAGAATATTTATGGAGATACGAATGTTTCCATTGTCGGTAAGGAAGGTATAGTTTTCAAGGATGTTATCATTGGCGGGTCTCGAAATGTTGCAGGTGAACACGGTAGAGCCAGTTCCATTAATACAGCGGGTACTTCCACTGTTGCTATCACGGGTGCTGCCTCGTATGAGTCTAATATCGTCGGTGCATCGTACCTTGAAGGCAACGTAACGAGCAAAGCTGGAGGTGCCGTACTGAACTTGTCCGGTGGAACATATTCCGGCGATGTAGTAGCCGGTTCGTATACGTCCGGGACAACAAACACATCGCACCTTTCCAAGGTCGGTTTTACAAAACTGAACATCAGTGGTGGCACATATACGACCGAGAATAAGAGCGTGTATGGTGGTTCCTACCTTGCAGATGGTGAAGGTAAATTGAGCTTGAATTCGGTTGAGGTTTCTGTCTCTGGCGGTTCCATAGCCAACCTGGTGGGTGGCCATTTCATAGGTGGTGACAGCACAGGTAATGTGAATGCGACCATTGGTGATATTACCATGGAGATAACCGGGGGTGAGGTTCAGAAACTGGTAGGTGGTTCGAGCATTATGCGAAACAATGCAGACGCCACGCTGAACCAGGGTAACATTGTGATTGACCTGCAGGGCGGTACTGTGGGCGATGTATATGCCGCTGGTTCGCAGAAGGGGACGACGGGAATCGCCTCTGCCAGTACGAAGGTAACTCTGGGTAAGGATGTAAGCATTGCTGGTGGTAAGACCATATCCGGCGGCTATGAGGGCACCACCATCACGTCTACCATTACCGGCGACAGTACACTGGTGTTGAGTGGTGAGCAGAACCGTGGTACAATCAACTTCAAGGATTTCAACAAGATTACCAACGCACAGGCTGCCACGATTGGCTCGCTGAGCCATGCCGCCGCTGTATCCAAGAGCGGAGCTGGCGTTCTCACCCTGGCTGGCAGCACCAATAATCTGGCTGGGGGCCTGACCATATCTGAAGGTGGGCTCAAAACCGCAGCTGCCCTGACTCTGGGTGGCGCGCTGACCATGGCCGATTCCACTTCTCTGGATGTAAGCGGCGGTGCTCTGACTCTGGCTGGTGATGCTGGCGCAGCCCTGACCCTGGGTACTGGTCTGACCCTTACGGTGGGGACGCTTGAAGCTGAAACTACCATTATTTCGGGTGTATCCAGCCTTGTTGGTTATACTGGAGAAGTGGCAGCCAGCACCTACTTCCTGTCGGTCAACGGTATCACTGACCTTTCCGATTACAAGGTGGGGCTTGTTGGCACGGATTTGAAGTTGATTCAGGATGTGACTCTTTCCACCGATTGGATCTGGGAAGGCGATGGCACAGACGGTGGTGAATGGGGGGCTGACCCCGATGGCTGGGAGGCAAACTCCGGCACTACGGCTGGCCAGAAGGTCGTGTTCAATGGCAAAGGTCAAGGCAAGGTGTATATTGATGGTGATGTGAAGGCTGATACGATTACCATTACCGCTGGCGAATACAGCTTTGAGCAGAAAACAGACACCTCAGATAGCATTACAGCCAGCAGCCTCAGCATCAGCGGCGCTGAAACGAGCGTTACCTTCAAGAACTCCAATACCATTGCGGAAACTCAACTGAAGAATGGTGAGTTGGTGTTCAGTGGTGCTGGCAGCACTGGCGGTAACATCGTGCTTGGCGGCGGTCTGCTGAAGTTCGACTCGTACACCGGGGAGGATATCAGCTCCAAGGTATCCCTGGCTACGGATTACACAGGCAAGGTGAAGATTGAAGTGGTGGACGATGCGAACACAACAGATGTTGTGGAGAGCGTAACATGGGAGAAGGCTGCCTGGAATGGCGCCAACTCCGGCGTAACTGCCATCTTCGAGAGAGGTATTGAGAAGTCGGGTGACGGTACGTTCAATATCAATTGGCAGTACGGCTCGTCTGATGAAGCTCATACAGGTGCGATTGTCGTGAAGGAGGGTACCCTGAATATGACAGGTACCAAGGCGGGGTCGCCTTCTCTGAGATTCTCTGGAGACATTGAAGTAAGTCAGAATGCGGAGCTTAATCTGGAGCTTGCATCTGGCATGACTCTCAATGGTAATCTTACTGGTAAGGGTAAGGTGACTGTTGGTCTCAATGGTACAACGGGACAGCACGAAATCAATGGTGATAATAGTGGCTTTGAAGGTACTATTACTTACGAGGGAACTGGAGATGGGAGCAATGGCAATCGTGTAAGCTTTAAGAATGCCGCCGCCTTCGGTGGTGCGAATACAACGGTTGTTCTGAACAAGAGAGGTTTCTTCTTTGATGCTGGTGCAACATTGTCCAGCACCGTCAAGTTCATTGGCTCCGGCAACCTGATGGATGGTGGTTATAATACCACATACACCTTTACCGGGAAGATTCTGGGTGATGCTGATGCAGTATGGTCCAGCAAGGATGGTGTAGCGATGACGCTTGGCTTGCAGGGTGATCTCTCGGCATTTGCTGGTACTTTCACTATTGGTAAGGGAAGTACCTGGATTCTGGGTGGCGAAGGTGTTGCTTCCACCGGTTGGGAAACAGCTGGTATCGTGCAAACCAAGATTGGTGGTGGTGGTATCGCTACCGTGAATGGTATCAAGAAGAGTGCTATAGTGAAGACCCAGTACAGCAATGATACGACCCTGAGCGGCGTTATCAGCGGCGAGGTGAACCTGCAGCAGAGCGGTAGCGGTACGCTGATTCTGACGGCTGCTAACACCTCCAAGGGCACGCTGACCATTGATTCCGACAAGAAGGTGCAGCTGGGTACGGCAGATGTGCCGGCACAGGGTGAAAACGCTGCAGTAGCTGGCGTTGCTGGTCAATGGGCAGGTGCTACTCTGGCCGGTGCCGGTACGCTTGAACTCGTGAACGGCAGCCTGACCTCGGCCATGACGAATGCCAATGACTCCACGGCGAAGATTGCGGTGAATGCCGCAGCGGGCAAAGCTATTTCGCTGGGTAATACGAGCAGCGCTATGCTGACCAGTGTGAAGCTGGCCGCAGGCAGCACCCTGACCGGGGTGACCGGCGCGCTGACTGTGGGCTCGGCTCCTGTTGCCACTAATCTGCGGAACACTCCTGCTCCTGTGCTTACAGAGTTGAACCTGACGCTGATTGATGCCAACATCGGTGAGGGCGCTGCTGGTACAGCCATGATTTCCGGTTCAGACATTGAGATTAACGATGCCACTAAGACCACCATCAGCTTCTCTACGGATGATCTTATCGACACGCTGAAGGCGCATCGCGATGGTGAGAAGGAAAGCTGGCTGACGCTGACCGACGGCAAGTTGACCTGCAATAACTCCACGCTGCAGAGCCTGGCACTGGCGGATACGCTGGCTACGTATGGTATTCGTCTGGATCGTGTGGATGGTGGTAGCATTGTAGCAAGTGGTGCTGTGGAGGATGTGTACTTCGTACTGCCTGAGCCTGCCGATACGGATCCGCACACTGTTGACCACTACAACACGCTTGGCATGTATGTAGGTACGGTGATAGAAGCGAATCAGACTCTTGAAATCAAATTGGATGGCGACAACGATACCGCAACCAAGGTGAAACTCAGCAACCTGATGGGTGGAACTAATTCCTCGCTGGTGGTAACCAACAACAAGGATACTGGTGTTGTCACGGTGGAGCTTCACAACGAAGCCAAGGCGAAAACTGGTGAAAATGCGCCATATGATACGATTGATGCTGAAACCATCATGGAGGGCAGTATCACGGGTAACAAGGGTACTGAGCTGGTCAAGGCTGGTACCGGTACGCTGGTGGTGAAAGGCAAGGTGGTGGCCGATGAACTGGATATCCGGGCCGGTGCCTTGAATCTGAATAATGCCGAAAATACGGTGACGACGCTCAACGGTACCGGTGGCACGCTCCAGCTCGGCAGCGGTAGCAAGCTGACCGTGAGTGGCGGCTCGTTGGCCGGTGTGGCTATCAAGGCTGCAGACGGGGCTATCGCAGCTCCCACGCTGGATATTGATGGCGACCTGGCGCTGACCGGTACCAGCGCCCTCACGGGGCTGGAGCTGGATATGAGCGCCGGCAAGAAGTTGTCGCTGGCTGCCACCACGAATGATGTGGTGCTGCTGAATGGCAGCGGCGAGGTGCAGGGTGTGGCAGGGACTATCCTCTCCTTGGATAACACGAAGGCTGCCACATATAGCGGCAGCTTCACCGGGGCTGGCACCCTGAAGGTAGAAAAGGGTGGCGCGACCTTCACGCTGATGAATGCCAATGCCGCTGATTGGAATGTCGCCAACGAAGGTAACCTGCAGATTGATATCTCCGGCGATGAGGCAAACCCGGCTCCGGCCAGTCTGACGCTGAAAGATGTGACTCTGGCTGCTGATTCCTTTACTGAATTTGTGGTGAACACCGATGCCGATGTGGTCTTCAACCTCACCTCGCTGAGCACAGAGTCAGGTGCTGCCATCATGCTTACCTCCACGGGGCTCAATGAAATTGCCGCGGATGACAATGGAAATATCATCCTGGGTACGGCGGTTGATCTGTCTGATATGGCAGACGGTCAGACCATTACACTGAATGGCCAGGCCTTCAATAAGTTCAATAGCACGGCTACGCTGGCGAATGAGGGTGGTAATCTGGTGCTGAAGACAAGCAAGACAACAGAGAACAAGTACCAGGCTCTTGCAGAGTCCAAGAACTCGCAGGCTGGCGCTGACCTGATGTGGAATGCATCCTCCGCCGCTATCAATGCCAGCCCGGTGCTGCAGCGTCTCAACCAGCAACTGGGTGAGGCTGTGACCAACGGCACATCCTGCGAAGACCTGCTCGCCGCGGTGGCTGGCGCCAGCAACGCTGTGCTGGGCATGGCCGCCCACGGCGACCTGGACCGCCAGTTGCAGGCTATCCGCAACCGCACCACCACCATGGGTGTGGACCAGAGCGTGGTGCATGATGACATGCCCTATTTCAACGCCTGGATTAATGCCGAGGGCAACTCCGGCGAACTGACCAGCAGCGAAACCGCCGGCGGCTACACGCTCAACAGCTGGGGCGGCACCGTGGGCTTCGATGTGGACTTCACGCCCGCCTTCACCGCAGGTATGGCACTCACCGCCATGTATGGCGACCTGAGCATCAGCGGCGCCGATACGGCCGAGGGCGACATGAACACCTACTACGTGAGCGCCTTTGCCCGCTACTGCGCCAGCGCCTGGACCCATACCTTCGTGGCCACCGTCGGCCTCTCCGACATCAGCCTGAAGCGCTCGGTCATGGGTGAAGATATCGACAGCACGACCGATGGTCTGAGCTTCGGCCTTATGTACGAAGTGGGTCACGTGATCGCGCTGGATGAAGATGCCACCGCCTGCCTGCAGCCGGTCTTCAACATCACCTGGCGCCACACCAACGTGAACGGCTACGATGAAAAGGGCAGCGACCTCGCTCTGGAAGTGGGTAACCAGACCCTCGACACCGTCACCCTGGGCCTGGGTGCCCGTGTGCAGGCCGTGGTGGGCGAGAGCATGTACAACCGCACCAGCATCTTCGAGGCTCGCGTGCTGGCCAAGTTCGATATCGGTGACCGCCGCAGCACCGCAGAAGTGGGTCTGGCCGGCGCCAAGGCCGAAATCGAAAGCGCCGAGCGTGGCGCCCTGGGTCTGGAAGCCGGTGCAGGCCTCACCATACCGCTGGGCGATGATGGTGGCAACCTGTTCATGGATGCCGCGGTGGAAATGCGCGCCGATTACCTCAACGTGAACGGCACCATCGGCTACCGCATCAACTTCTAAAGGCTGGTAGCAGCAAGTTCTGCGCCCCATTCCGATATTCCGGAATGGGGCGCATTGTTGTGAAAAAACGGGACGCTTCGTAACGTTGCATACCTGAAACTAGCCCCCCTGAGCAAGGCGATAGTTTGCCGGGCGGGTGATTCTGCCTGCGAGGGGGCGCTCAGGCTTCAATGGTAACCGGAGTGCCCAGGGGAACGAGGTCGAAGAGCGCGGCGGCATCCTGCGGGGAGAGGCGGATGCAGCCGTGGGAAACCGGGGTGCCGAGGCGGGCTGTATCGGCCGTGCCGTGAATGTAGATGTATCGGGAGCGGGTGTTGGCATTGTGCGGCTCCAGCCCGTGCAGGCAGAGGATGCGGGCCAGAATGGCGTCTTCCCCCTGCGCGGCAGCAGGCCAGGCGCCCACGGGGATCCGGGCGCGGAATACGGTGTGCAGCGGGGCATTTTCGCCGTGGAGGGAGCAGATGCAGAAGCGCCCCAGCGGGGTGCGGCCACTGCCTTCCTCGCTGCCTGTGCCGGCGGCTCCGGTGCTGCACGGCGCCGCAAAGAGCACGGCGCCATCATCGCCCCTCAGCTCCAGCCGCTGGGCTGTTACATCTATGTGAATGTGATTCACTATGCACTCAGAATGGCTTCTGCGATTTCCTGCGCGGCATCCGGGCGGGAGAGGGCGCGCATGGCGTTTTCCATGGCCTCGCGGGCGGTGGGGTTGAGCACGGTGTTGTGCACAAAATCATGCACTTTTTCCGTGGTGAGGTCGGCTTGCTGGATGAGCACTGCCGCGCCGCGGGTGGAGAAAGCGAGGGCGTTGTGGGTCTGGTGGTCGTCTGCCGCAAAGGGGAAGGGCACCAGCAGGGTGGCTTTGCCGATGATGGAGAGTTCGGTGAGGGTGCTGGCACCGCTGCGGGCAATCACGCCATCTGCTGCGGCATAGGCGGCGGGCATGTCGGAGCAGAAGCCCAGTACGGTGATGTTCGGGGCACCTGCAGCCAGGGCGTTCACGCGCTCGTAGTCGATTCTGCCGGCGATGACGAGGTAGTGGACGCCGGCGTCTGCCTTGGCGGCCTCTATGAGCATGCTGTTGAGATTGCGGGCGCCCTGGGAGCCGCCGGTCACGAGGATGACCGGTTTATCGGCCGGCAGGCCGAGGCGCTCGCGGGCTTCGGCGGGGGTGGGCAGGTTGCGGATTTCATCGCGCACCGGGGTGCCGACAACGGCGCAGGTGCTGCCGGGGAAGTGTTTTACGGCCTCCTGCATGCCGACCAGTACCTTGGTGCACCAGCGGGCGGTGAGGCGGTTCGATTTGCCGGGCATGGCGTTGGAATCATGCACGTAGGAGCGCAGGCCCAGGGCGTGAGCGGCCTTGCAGGGGGGAAGGCTGGTGAAGCCGCCCATGCCGAGCACGGCATCGGCCTTTTCGCGGCGGATGAGTTTTTTGCAGCTCATGTAGGTGGTGAAGAGCTTCCAGAGGAAGCCGGGCATGCGCAGCGAGAAGGTGGGGGGCTTGGCAATGGCGGGGATGCTGTGGAATTCGAGGTCGCCGTACTTGCTGGAGGCCTCGGCATCCACCTCCTTGCGAGAGATGAGCAGCACCGGGCGGTGCCCCATTTTGCGGAGCTGTTGCGCCACGGCAATGCCGGGGAAGAGGTGGCCGCCTGTGCCGCCACAGGCAATGATGATGCTGAGAGATTTTCCGGTATTCATGGGTTCTGGATTTCTTTGAGTCTTCGGGCGGGCCAGTAGTTCTGGCGGATAATCGGCGTGTGGCGTTGAATGCTGGTGAGCAGGCCGATGGAGGCGATGGTGAACACGAGGTTGGTACCGCCGCTGCTGATGAAGGGGAGCGGCAGACCGGTGTTGGGGAGCATGGCGGTGACCACCATCATGTTCAGCATGGCGGGCCAGAATATGGTGCAGGAAAGCCCCAGTGCAAAGATGCGGCCAAAGGTGTCCTGGGTCTGCACGGCCAGCGCCAGCCCGGAAATCGTCATGATGGTGAAGAGAATCAGCACGCCGGCTGCGCCGAGGAAGCCCCATTCCTCGCCCACTTCGGCGTAAATGAAGTCGGTGTGGGCATAGGGCAGGCTGCCGTATTTTTCAATACCATCGCCCAGCCCCACGCCGGTGAGGCCGCCGCGGGCAAAGGCGAGAATGGCAATCCACTGCTGGCGCCCGGCGCCCTGGCTGTAGGCCTGGGGGTCAAGCCAGGCAATGATGCGGAGCATGCGGTTCGGGCTGCTGGTCATCATGAGATACAGCAGCAGTGCCCCCAGCATCATGGAAAGCAGCAGCAGCCACCAGCGTGTGCCGGAAACAAACATCACGCAGAAGCCCGACATGGCCAGCGCCGCAGCGGTGCCCATATCCTTTTCCACCAGAATCAGCACCAGCGGCAGCCCGAAGAGGAATGCGCCGGGAATCACAAAGCCCTTCCAGAAGGTGCCGGCCATTTCGCGGTAGGTGGTGTACCAGTTGGCCAGGGTGAGCATGAGGGTGATTTTGGCCAGCTCGCTGGGCTGGAAGGTGATGCCCAGGCTGATCCAGCGCGATTCACCGTTGATGGTGCGCCCGATGCCCGGCAGAAAGCAGCAGATGAGCAGAAGGACGCAGATAATCCATGCGGCTTTTACAAAGCGCCGCCAGAAGCGGTAGTCCACCTTGGCGAGCCCCAGGGCAACCACTAGCCCCAGGAGGGCATACAGGCACTGCTTGCCCAGGAAGGTGTCGTTCCAGGGGAGTTCGTCCTGCCCCGGCACGCAGGTGCCGGTGCTGGCCACCATGATGACTCCCAGCACGAGCAGGAGGATAAAGCATACCCAGATGCTGATGATGCAGACGCGGGAGGTCATGGTGGCGCTTTCGAGAGGGGGTGAGAGGCAGCTCTTTTACTCGCTGACCTTGAGCTTGCGGCCTACCTTCAGGCGGCGGGCGTCGGCGTTGGTCATGTTGTTGAGCTTCATGAGCTTGTTGAGGGAAATATTGTTCTTGCGGGCAATGCTCCCCAGGTTTTCACCGCGTTTGACCACGTGGTACTTGGCAGTGTCTGCCACGGCAGGACGCGCGGCCTGGGCAGCCTGGGCGGCCTGGGAATCTGCCGGCACCGGGACGACGAGATAGGCACCGCCGGGCAGGGTGGTGCGCGCGGCCAGGGTCGGATTTGCGCCCTTGAGCACATCTTCCGTGATGCCGTACTGGGCGGCTACGCGGCCCCAGGTATCGCCGGAGTTGACGTGGTGTTTCACCTCAACCGAGGGGGTGGCGGGCTGCGCCGGTGCCGGGGTGGGCTGCACGGCAATCGGCTCCACGGTGGGAACCGGCTGGGCAACCGGGCTGACGGCTTCCATGTTGACCGGGGCCTGGGTAATGTGGTTTTCGCCGGTGGTGGCCGGGGCCGGCGTGGCGGCTACAGCAGGCTGCGCCGGGGCGGGCACCGGTGTGGGTTCGGCCACCGGGGTGGGCTGCACCTCGGGCGCCGGAATGGCCGGCGGCGGGGTCAGGCTGGGTACCACGGCCATGTCGGCAGGCCGCTTGGCAATGTTGCCGCGCAGCATCACACCGCCGATGACCAGCAGATGCACCACAACCAGGCCGAGAATGATGCGCAGCACCGTGGCGGGGCTGGTGCGGTCTACCACCAGGCCGGTGTCGGAGTGCAGGCGCTTCTGTTTCAGGTTATCGTTGACAAAAGTCTTGAGGAAATGGCGTTTGGGTTTGGCGCGGCCGAGGTCAGAATTGCGGAATGTGGTCTTGGAATATTTGCTCATAAACTTTTTGGTGGAATAATCAGAGATTCAGGGTCTGTTTGACAGCGGCGCGGAAGCATTCGCCGCGCTGGACATAGCCTGTAAATTGGTCGAACGAGGAGGTGCCGGGGGAGAAGAGCACCACATCACCGCGCTCGGCAACCTTGTGGGCTGCCGCCACGGCTTCCTGCACGGTGGTGACCTTCACCACGCGGCAGACGGGAGAGAATGTTTCTTCCAGCTGGTCGGCAATCTGCCCGAATACCACGCAGGCGCGGGCTTTCTGTTCCAGCATGGGGTTGATGGCGGAGTAATCCAGCCCTTTGTCCTTGCCGCCCGCCAGCAGGATGATGGGGCGGGTCTGGGAGCGCACGGCGGCCTCGGTGGAGTGCAGGTTGGTGCTCTTGGAGTCGTTCAGCCACAGAATGCCGTCCATTTCAGCCACGGTTTCGCAGCGGTGGCCGGGCGGGCAGAAGTCGCGGATGGCGGCAGAGATGGTGGCGTCGTCCAGTCCTGCGGCGCGGCAGGCCAGGGTGGTGGCCATGGCGTTTTCGGCATTGTGGGCCTGCTCCAGCGCGGTGCCGCGCAGCGGGGTAAGCACCTGGCCGGCCTCGCAGATGGCGCCGTTCTCAAAATACAGCTGCCCGGTGGTGACCACCGAGGAGAAGCCCACGCGGCGCGGGGCAATGCCGGGGAGCTCGTCGCCCTCGCGCACAATGGCGAGCTGGTCGGCGCTCATGTTTTCGAAAATGCGGAGTTTGGCGTTGAAATAGTCCTCCACCTTGGTGTAGCGGTCCATGTGGTCGGGCGCAAAGTTGAGCCAGATGGCAATCTCTGGGCGGAAATCGATGATGGTTTCCATCTGGAACGAGGAGACCTCCAGCACGGCGAATTCCGGCTGCGGGTCCATGAGCGCCACTTCGCTGAGCGGGTAACCGTAGTTGCCGCAGGCCTTGGCGGTCTTGCCGGCCGAGAGCAGCACATGCTCCAGCAGGGCGGTGGTGGTGGTTTTGCCATTTGTGCCGGTGATGGCGATGATGCGGCCCTTGTAGTAGTGCCATGCCAGCTCGGTCTCGCCGATGAGCGGGGCGCCGTGGGCGGTGAAAGCAAGTGTCCAGGGAATATCGCCTTCGATACCGGGGGAGAGAATCACCATATCAGCCGCGTAGGCGCGGGCGTGTTCCTCTGTGGCGCCGGCCACGAGGGAGACACCGGGTTCGTTGCAGGTGGCGGCAGTATTGGAGTCGAAAATGCAGACCTCAGCTGCACCCTTGGCGAGTGCCAGGCGTGCTGCGGCAATACCGCTGCGGCCGCAGCCGAGTACTGCTATCTTTTTGCCTTTGAGTTCCATAGTGAAAAAAGTGTTGAAGATTTAGTCGATGAAGCAGAGCGGCAGAAGCCCGATGCCGAGCGCAGCCAGGAAGAAGGCGATAATCCAGAAGCGAACGCAGACCTGGGTTTCGCTCCAGCCGCACTTTTCGAAGTGGTGGTGAATCGGTGCCATGCGGAAGAAGCGGCGCGGCTCGCCATACAGCTTGCGGCTGACCTTGAACCAGCCTACCTGAATCATGACCGAGCACGCTTCGGCTACAAACACACCGCCAACGACAACCAGCAGCAGCTCAGAGTTCGTGCACACGGCTACTGTACCCAGCGCACCGCCCAGGGAAAGGGAGCCGGTGTCACCCATGAAGACCTTGGCAGGGTGGGCATTGAACCACAGGAAACCAAGGCAGGCAGAGGCGATGCAGAGCAGGTAGCAGACGAGGGGACTGTTGCCGGTGCCAGGGAACAGGACAAACGAACTGATGATGATGAATGCCAGGGCGGAAATAACCATGCAGCCGCTGGCAAGACCGTCCAGACCATCGGTGAGGTTCACGGCGTTGGAGGCGCCGATGATGACCAGCATGGCAAAAGGAATGAAGAAGATGCCCAGGTCCAGCGTACCGTAGAAGGGAACGAGCACGCGGGCAATGGCGGGGTCGAGGTAGTAGAGATACCCGGCGCAGGCAATGGCAGCCACGGCTTGCAGGGCAATCTTGAACCAGCCGCTCACGCCGTCGGTGCTTTTCTTGGTGATTTTGGCCCAGTCATCCAGGAAGCCCAGAATGGCGGTTACGCCCATGACCAGCAGGCAGCACTGGAGCTTGGGGCTGCTCATGTCCAGGAAGAGGACGCTGGTGAGCATGATGAGACCGATAATCATGATGCCGCCCATGGTCGGAGTACCTACCTTGGCCTGGTGTTCGGGAGCCAGACACCCGCCGCAGGCCTGGCGGATGGGCTGACCCGCCTTCATGGCGCGCAGCACGGCAATGAGCTTCGGACCAATGAGCATGGAGCCGATGAAAGGTACCAGCAGAGCCAGCAGAAGCTGGACTTCGTGGGGGATTTGAGAGATGAAATTAAACATGGCTTACGAGTGGGGTGAAAGTGAGGGAAAGAGTTCGTACATGCTGCGCTCCATGCCTGCGGAGCGCGAGCCTTTGAAGAGCAGGGCATCACCCGGCTGCATGAGCGCACGCAGGGCGGCGGGGGCTTCTGCGGGTGTGCTCACCAGCAGCGCCGGGATACTTTCGGAGGCTGCCTGGCAGAGCGCCAGCGTCTCCGGGCACTCCGGACCCACCACCACCACGGCGGCATAGCCCAGGGAGGCTGCGCACCAGCCCATGTCGGCATGGGCGGCGATTCCGCCCTCGCCCAGCTCACCCATCTTGCCCAGCACGGCAATGTGGCGTTTCGGGCCGCGCAGGGCGGCTACGGTTTCGAGAGCCGCTTTCATGCTCTCGGGGTTGGCGTTATAGGTGTCGTCCACCACGGTGTAGCCATCCACCTCCTTGCAGGCCAGGCGACCGTGCGTGAGGGCAGAGGCGGAGAGTCCCGCGGCAATCTGCTCCAGCGAGCAGCCGAGCTTCCAGCCGGCGGCAGCGGCCAGCAGGCTGTTGCTCACCATGTGGGCGCCGGGCACGGGCAGGGCCACCTCTACCTCGCCCAGCTCATCGATATGCAGGGTATAGGTGGTGCCGGTGGCGGTGCTGCGCGGGTTGAGGGCGCGCACCTGGCTGCTGCACCCGCCCACGGGAATGGGGGTGGCGGCGGTCTGCGTGGCAATGAAATCCGCAAAATCATCCTGCGCCGGGTAAATCATGAATCCATCTGCCGGCAGGGCGCGGGCCACGGTGCATTTTTCCTCGGCAATGGCCTGGCGGGTGCCCAGATATTCCAGGTGGGCGGAGCCGATGGTGGTGATGATGCCGATTTGCGGGCGGGTCATGGCGCAGAGCGGGGCGATTTCGCCTGCGTGGTTCATGCCCATTTCCCAGATGGCGGCCTGTGTACTCTGCGGGGTGCTCAGGATGCTCAGCGGCACGCCGATGTGGTTGTTGAGGTTACCCTTGGTGGCCAGGGTGTTGAATTTCTGGCTGAGCACGGAGAGGCACATGTCCTTGGTGCTGGTCTTGCCGCTGCTGCCGGTGAGGCCGACCACGTGCAGCGGCTCCAGCTGCCCGCGCCACCAGGAGGCCAGGCTTTGCAGCGCCACGAGCGTGTCCTCCACCAGCACCACGGTGCAACCCGGGGCGTAGTTCCCTTGCAGACGCGACACCACCACAGCCGCAGCACCCTTCTGCGAGGCATCGGCGGCAAAGTTGTTGCCATCGAACCGCTCGCCACAGAGCGCCAGGAACACGCAGCCGGGCGTGATGGCGCGGCTGTCGGTGGTGAGCCCGGCGGTAATGGCGCGGTCACCCACCACCACTGCCTTGCCGGCGGTGGCGGAAATGAGGTCGCTGGTGCTCAGGTGGGTCATGGGGAGGGGAACAGGTTATTTGTTGCGGCGGCCTTCCGGCTTGCGGGAGGGCACGGAAATGCCTTCCGGGTTCTTTTCGGCGTAGTACTTGCGCACCACGGCGGAGTCGGAGAAATCGATGGTTTCGTTGGCAAAAATCTGGTAGTTCTCGTGCCCCTTGCCGGCGATGAGGATGGCATCTCCCGGGCGGGCCTGTTCCAGCGCGGCGCGGATGGCTTCCTCGCGGTCGGTGATGCGGTGCTGCTTGCTCTGGGGAATGCCGGGCATGATTTCGTCGATAATCTGCTCGGGGTCTTCGCTGCGGGGATTATCGCTGGTCACGAGGCAGAAATCGCTGTAGCGGGCGGCGGCTTCGCCCATGAGCGGGCGCTTGGTGCGGTCGCGGTCGCCGCCGCAGCCGAAGATGGTGATGACCCGGCCGTTGCGGCAGAGCGACTTCATGGTCTTGCACACGTTTTCCACGGCATCCGGCGTGTGGGCGTAGTCCACAAAGCACTGCACGTTGTTCACGCTGGAGACCAGCTCCATGCGGCCGGGTACCTGCGGGCTCTGCGCCAGGGCGGTGATGGCTTCGTTGATATTGATGCCGGAGCACACAGCGCCAGCCAGGGCGGCCATGCTGTTGGAGAGGTTGAATTCGCCGATGAGCGGGGTGCGTACCAGGTAGCTGCGCCCCTGGTAGATGAGCTCATACTGGCTGCCCTTCAGAGTGATGAGCTTGGGCGTGGCGCGGAAATCGGCCTTTTCATTCTCACCAAAGGTGCGCACCTTCATGATGGGGGCCAGTTCCCCGGCCAGGCGGCGGCCGTATTCATCGTCAATGTTGATGACGGCCACGCTCTTGCGGTCGGCAGCGGCCATGCGGGTGAAGAGGAGCTTCTTGGCCTGGTAGTATTCCTCCATGGTGCCGTGGTAGTCCAGGTGGTCCTGCGTGAGATTCGTGAAGATACCCACGCGGAAATTGGTGCCGACGGTGCGCTGCTGGATGAGCGCGTGCGAAGATACTTCCATGGCTACGGCGCGGCAGCCGTTCTTCACCATATCGGCCAGGTTGCTCTGCAGCAGGGCGCAGCCGGGGGTGGTGTTGCTGGAGGGGATGCGGCGCTCGCCGTTGTCGTAAATAATGGTGCCGATGAGCCCGGCGCGCTGCCAGGCGGCGCGGTAGATGTGGTTCACCAGGTAGCTGATGGTGGTCTTGCCATTGGTGCCGGTAACGCCCAGCACCACCATATCATCGCTCGGGCAGCCGTGCCAGGCGCTCATGAGCAGGCCGTCTGCCTCGTGTGTGTCCTTTACCTGTACCCAGAGGGTGCCGGCGGTCAGTGCCTGCTCGCTTGCCGGGGTTTCGGCCACAATGGCTGCCGCACCGGCGGCAATGGCGCCGTCAATGGCGGTGTGACCATCGAACTGTGTGCCCTTTACGGCTACATAACAGCAGCCGGGAATGACCTTGCGGCTGTCATCGGTGAGCAGGGTGAGCTTCTTGAGATGCTTGCCGGTAATCGTGGCTCCGGGCAGTGTGCTGAAGAGTTTCTTGGTGTCCATGGTCGAGAAAAAGGGGGCGTGTTTTCTTATTTATTTAGATTAGCAGATTCTTCCTTGCTGGCAAGGTATTTTTCGTAGGCTTCGGGGTCGCTCGGGGTTAAATTGAGCACGTTGATAAAGCGCTCTGCAGCAGCGCGGAAAATGGGGGCTGCCACGGTACCGCCGCCGGGGTTGCAATCGGTGGGGTGCGGCTCGTCAATCACGGTCATGACCACCAGCTTCGGGTCATTGATGGGCAGCACCCCGGCAAAGGAAACGGTGTAGAGGTTTTCGGTGTAGCCACCGCCGGCTTTGGTCTTTTTGGCTGTGCCGGTTTTGCCGCCGATGCGGAAGCCGGGAATGGCTGCCTTGGTGGCCGTGCCGCGGCCGCCCTCGCCCTTGGTCTGGGTGACGCTTTCGAGGGCAAAGCGTAAATCGCGCGCGGTGCTGGGCTTCATGACCCGGCAGATTTCCTGCGGGGCGCATTCATCGTACACCGAGCCATCGGGCGCGGTAATCTTATCAATGAGGCGGGGTTTCATGCGCACCCCATCGTTGGCAATGGTGGCGTATACCATGGCCATGTGCAGCGGCGATACGGCCACCGAGTAGCCATAGGCAATGCGCGAGTAGTTCACGATATTGGAACCGTCTGCCAGCAGGCAGGCCCCGCCAGAGGGCAAATCGATACCGGCAGATTGGTGCAGACCGAATTTTTCCAGATATTCCTTAAAGTTCGGCCACTTGGCGATGAGGGCAACGCGGGCGGCGCCGGGGTTGCTGGATTTCTTGAGCACGCCCCACATGGGCAGGCTGCCGTAGTTGAACGGGCGGTCGCTGATGGGTTTGCTGCCGAAGCCTACCGAGAAGGGGGAGCAGTTCACATAGCCGTTGATGCTCATGAGCCCCTTGTCCACCGCTGCGGTGACGGCCAGCACCTTGAAGGTGGAGCCGGGCTCGTAGCGGGTCTGGCAGGCAAAATTGAAATCGCCGGTAATGGGGTTGCCGTTGCTGTCTTTCAGTGTGCCGCGTTGGAATTTACCCTGCGGGGTGATGATTTCCTTTTCCTTCGTGAGCGCAAAGGACGGGCGGCTTACCATGGCCAGGATATCGCCGGTTTTGGGGGCGACCACAATCATGCAGCCGCGCTTGGCGCGGAAGTGGTTCATGCCCTTATCCAGCTCCTGCTCCACGATGGTCTGCAGGCGCATATCAATGGTGAGGCGCAGGTTCAGCCCATGCTTTGGGGCCATGTAGCGGTCATCCTCGTTGGGCAGCACCTGCCCGCGGGCGTTGTGGCGGTACTCGCGCAGGCCGTCCACCCCGGCCAGGTAGCTGTGGAAGTAGGATTCCACGCCGCTCATACCCTTGTTTTCGTGGTCCACATAGCCCAGCACGTGGCAGAGCATCTCCGGCATCACGTAGCTGCGGCGGATGCTGTGCTCTACCATGAGACCGCGGATGCGGGCGTCTTTCAGCGCGCGGCGGATCTGGTCGGCCTTGTCGAAATCGATACCTTTGGCCAGGATAATCTTCATGCGGTATGAGCGCCGGGGTTCGCCCTTGGCCTCGGCCTCCTCATTGTGGCGGTCGGTGGCGGTCTGGGCAATCTTCTCCACGATATCTTCGCGGGTCATGAAGCGCTTGACCTTGCGGCCATCCACGGTTTCCTCAATCTCCTCGTGCGAGAGGAAAGGGTAGAGCACATTGGCCACCAGCTGGTCGTGTTTCTGGAAATACTGCTTACACACCTCCGGGTCGTATGACATGAGGCGGTTGGCGCGGGCATCCTTCTTCTTGGTCTGGGCGCTGAGTGCCAGCGCATCACCTTCCTTCACCTCGGCCTTGGCATTGTTGAGCAGCTTGGCGCGGTAGTTCAGTACCAGTTTGCGCTTTTCCTTGGCATTGGTCAGGGAATCCCAGCGGGGGTCATGAATGGCCTGGTTGTAGGCAAGCCCCTCCACCACGGCGGTGATTTCGCGCAGGTGGTTGCGGTCTGCCACCAGCTCGGCATTCTGGATATTGTGGGTGAGCAGCTCCTCGTTTCGGTCCATGATGAGACCGCGCTGCGCAGGTATGCTTTCCTTGTCGATGAGGTCATTTTCCGCAATCTGGACCACCTTGCCCTCATCGATAATCTGCAGGTCCACCAGGCGCACAGCTATGCTGCACGATACCGCCGCCATCACGCAGGCGAGGAACAGGGTGCGACCAGCAAATGGAACCTTGGTTTTCACGTGGCGGAATTCTGCGGCGGTTCGTTAGCGGTGAATAACGGCGAATCCGCTGTCCTGCAGACGGCGGGCGAGTTCAATCTGGCTGCGGTCAATATCGCGCAGGGTCGAGTGGTCCTGGCTCAGACGGTCACGCATAGCCCAGCGGTTGGTGAGGGAATTGGTCTTGGCGTGGTGCTGGTTGGTGTTCATGTTGCACACGGCAATCTCGCGGTGGAGATTGTTGATTTCCGTGCGCACGGCCACCTGGTCATTCTTGAGCAGGGCATAGGTGATGCCGCCCGCAGATACGAGTACGGCAAAAAGCACCAGCCAGATCAGGAAGCTGAAGCTTACCTGGTCGGCGTAACGGGTGCTGGCTGTGTTGGGTGGCATTGTGTGGATGAAGTTTTTTTCAGGTGGTGATACAGTGGGTGATTTACAGCTTTTCGATGACGCGGAGTTTGGCGCTGCGGGCGCGGGGATTGGCCGCCAGTTCGGCTTCGCTCGCCACGATGGGCTTGCGGGTTACCTGGCGGGCGGCATAGTCCGGGTTGGGGCGCGGGGCGGGCCATTCCGGGCGGTCGATTTCCGGGCGGGTCACGCGGTCAAAGTAGCGTTTGACTGCGCGGTCCTCCAGGCTGTGGAAGGTGATGATGGCGAAGCGGCCGCCGCTCTTGAGCAGGCTCAGACCGCTTTCCAGCAGGGCATCCAGGGCACCCAGCTCATCGTTCACGGCGATGCGGAGCGCCTGGAACGAGCGGGTGGCGGGGTGCTGCTTACCCTTGCGGGGCAGTACGCTGGCGATGATGTCGGCCAGCTGGGTGGTGGTGGTGATGGGGGATTTGGCGCGTTCCTGCACAATGCGGCGTGCAATGGCCCGGCTGGCGCGTTCCTCGCCGTATTGCCAGAGGATGTCGGCCAGTTCGCTTTCGGCGGCGCTGTTCACGATATCGGCAGCGCTGCGCGGGGCAGCGGGGTTCATGCGCATGTCCAGCGGGCCTTCAGCCAGGAACGAGAATCCACGCCCGGCCTGGTCTACCTGCGGGGAGGAGATGCCGATGTCGGCCAGAATGCCATCCACGGTTTCAAGCCCTTCGGCGCGGAGCAAATCGGCGGCGTTGCGGAAGTTGCCGGCCACGATGTGCAGGCGGTCGCCATAGGCTGCCAGGCGCTTGCGGGCGGCTTTGCGGGCGGCGGGGTCCTGGTCAATGCCCCACACGGTGGCGCCTTGCTCCAGCATGAGTTCGCTGTGGCCGCCTCCGCCCAGGGTGGCATCCACCAGCACGCGTCCTTCTGCCGGCTGCAGGGCCTCCACGGCCTCGCTCCGCAGCACGGTCACGTGGTGGAAGTCGGCGGCATTTTCTTCGTCAGCATCTGTGTCAGCATCGGCCTCCACGGCCTCGCTGTGGCAGCTTTCCTGCCACTCGGCGGCTTCGGCTGCGGAGATTGCCTCCACCAGCGGCGTGCGGCACCACTGCAGCTCCGGCGTGCTGGCGGCCCAGCGGCTCACCAGGGTGTCGATGCCTTCCTCGCCCACCAGCTCGGCCAGCACCGTGGCGCTGCACGGGCTTAAGCGGTAGGCCAGTACGGCGGCTTCGCCCTGCAGCTTCGCTGCCAATGCGCCCACGCGCGTAAGGGAAAGGCTGGCCGCCGCACAGGTGTCCAGAGGGGTGGCTATGGCACGGGCCGACAGCTCGCGCAACTCATCTCCCAGCCTGGCCAGGGTGCCACGCGCGCCTTTGATGCCCGCGTCGCGCATGCGCGAGAGCAGCTCGCGCCGGGCAGTCTGCCAGGCGTCCAGTTGCTCGGCGGTCAGCGCGCCGTCCTCCCACATGAGCACCTTGTAGCAGGTGCCGGCAGGGGCGGTTTGCGCCGCGTGGCTCTGTGTTGCTACCTTGCTCATGTGAGGATGCCGAATACTTTGTCCAGTTCCAGTTTCGCCAGGGCATCCGGTGCTTTCGTGGCCTCGAAATCAACCGGTGACCATATCTCGAAATACGATCCGCGACCTACTATCGTCGCGGTGTCCGCCAGTTTCAGGCGTTCGCGTTGTGCTTTGGGTATGAGGAGTTTGCCCTGGCTGCTCACCTCGGCCTCGAAGCTCAGACCTATGATGGTTCCCAGGTAGCGGTTTACGGCTGCCGGGTCGAATCCGCGTGCTTCTGCGTGGCTTCGTATCCCATTCACCATCTCCTCAAAGCTCTCTCTCGTGTAGCATTTCAGCGTCGGATACCCTTCATTCTGAGCATCTATCATCCACAGCGTCGCCCCCTGCGCGTCACGCCAGCCCGCCGGAATCGCTACGCGACTCTTCGGGTCGAGCTTGTGCGTCACGTTGCCCGTGAACATTACTGTGGAGACACTATTCATGCTTTTGAGTGCACTTACCTGCACCACCAGTACACTCCAATACACCAAAAAAGTCAATCTTAAATTCTGGCTTTTCGATAAATTTTTTCATCGGGGGCCAAATTTATCGTTCAGGGGCGGCGGTGGTTATGCCAGCAGCCAGAAAAATAAAAGGGGGGAGTAAAAAGCAAAATCCCCGCGCCCTGGTGGGGTGCGGGGATACGTTATATGGGTAAAAAAGTGTTAATCAGTTGGCGCGCAAAGCGTCCACACAGATGGCAGACCAGGTTTCAAGGCGCTCGTAGAGCGGGCCAGCGAGTTCATCCAGCGTGCGGAAGGCGAGGTCGGCCAGGGCTTTCTCATTGGGGGCTACCTGGTCATCCTCCAGTTCGAAGCGATGCACAAAACCGAGGTGTACTGAGCCTACCTCGTTGGTGTCGTCATTGATGATGGCAAAGAGTTCCTGGGTGGCAGAGCCGGTGAAGGTGATTTCCTCGCGGATTTCGCGTTCCATGCCTGCCAGGTAGGTATCGATGGAGTCGGTGAGGCCGTCGATGGGGTTGATGTGGCCACCGATGCCGAGCGACATTTTGTTGTGCAGGCGGGATTCGCCGCCCTTGGAGGTGCGGGCATAGGCCAGGATGCGGCCGCGGTGGCAGAAGATGGCGTAGGTAATCAGCTGCTTGAACTGCGGGCTTTGCTCCGCCAGCTCGCGGTCCATGTAGCGGGCCACGCCGGGTTTCAGGAAGGCGCTCAGGTAGTCCTGCGGGTTGAGCTTCACCCCGTTGAATGCGCCCACGGCCTCAAAGGCTTCGCGGGGGACGACCAGTACCTGTTCTCCATTGTAGCGTGACATGGGCGTATCCTAACACATGGGCTGCGGTCTGAAAAGAGAATAGTGTGGCTTAATTTTTTCCCCGCGGCTGCGGTGGTGCAGACGCGGGGAAATGAAAGGGGAGGGGTGATGAGATGCGGAATTATTTGAATCGCAGCTCATTGTCAGAGCCATTGCGCAGCTTGGCTGCACGCTCGGCGATTTTGCGGCGTTCCTTGCTGCGGTTGACGGCGCTGATGACGGTGATAAGCACCACCAGCCCCACGCCGATGAGAATCCACTGCATGGCGGACAGTTTATCAAGCCCGAGCTTGGCCAGGAGGTTCTGGAAGTCGCTGCTGCGGTCGCCCTTCGGGGTGACAGTCTTGATGGGCTTGACCTCAACCGGGGTTTTGACGACCTCGCGGGGGGTGTCGAGCTCATCGTCATCGGGTTCGAAGCTTTCTTCATCCTCAATCACCTCCTCCGGCTCGTCCTCGATTTCCAGGGGCTTCACCTTCTTGGGTTTGGTGGTGGTTTTCGGCTTGTCGGTCTTGTTGGGGGTGTAGAGGCGGGTCTCCTCCTGCTGCAGGAGCATTTTGACCGCATTGCCGCCGCTGGAGCTGCCCATGGCGGTGCTGCCGCCCACCGTGCTGCCTTCAGAAATCAGGCGGCGGTTTTCCTTGGGCTTCTGCGCGTAGAATGTAAGGCGCGTGCACTTGTTGGCGCCATTGAGTTCCTGGAACATGTAGCCTTCCTTGAACTTCATGGCGCGGGAACGCCCCATGAAATACTTAGCTGCTTTTTCCTTGGAGAATTTCTTCCAGTCGGCATCTTCAAACTTACCGATGTCGGCAGCGTCCTCCGTGGCCGATTTCAGGGAAACGGGTTTGCGGTAATCAACCGCTATGCAGATGAGTTTGCCGGTTCTGGCATCAAAATCAATGGTGAGTTTGCGGTTGTCATCCAGATTCCAGATGCGGCGGATGCTCAAATCGCTCAGGACGCGGTAGGCGTAGTCCTTGGTCAGGTTTTCATCGGCCTCATCGCGGGTCAGGGAAGGGGAGAGGTCGCTCAGCTGCACTGCCAGCGCTGCCGGTACCAGCAGCATCAACCCAGCCAGAGCGCATCGGAAAAGCTTATTCATACGCGGGCTATACTAGCACGTTCATTTTCCCCTTACAAGCCTATACTTTACCCCTTGCTGTCAAAAATTTTCGCACGCAGTGGGTGTGCGTACGCGGTGATTATCATTTTTCTTTCGATTTTTTGCAAAAAAATGAAAAATTATCAACTTTGGGGTTGACAACTCAGGAATTCGGAGTAGAATCGCGCAGCCGGGCAATGCGACCCGGAGAGGAACCTGAAAGGAAAGAAAAAAAGAGATGAAGACTATCGCAATCGTACTTGGCCTTGCTGCTCTTACCGCTACTGGGAACACGCTGCCTCCGACTCCGGAGAACTCGCTGCCTCCCACCCCGGAGTGCTGCATGTAAATCTGCTGTGCAGGGCACGGTGCATGGGCGCCGTGTTCATGGGGTGTTGAGTTCCCCATACTTCTGCGTTCTTCCGCTTGTGTTTTGGGCGGGAGGATTTTTTTTGTCCTGAAAACGCGGGAATTATCCTCATCCGCGGTGGAAGATGAGCATTTGGCGGCATGCTTGGGCTATGCTGTCAATCTGCAAGGTGCATAAAGCTTGACAAATACGCGTACGCGCGTATAGTTTCCCGCGAACTTATGAAAAACCAGATTGCAAGTGTACAAGCCGAAGCCCTGGCGCGCATAGCCGGCATAGCCGATATGAAGGCGCTGGAGGATGCCCGCGTGGGTATTCTGGGCAAGAAGGGTACCCTCACCCAGGTGCAGCAGGGCATGCGCGATGTGCCCAAGGAGGATAAGCCTGCCGTTGGTGCGCTCCTGAATGAAGCCCGTGCTACCATTACTGCTGCGCTGGAGGACCGCAAGGCCGCCCTGCAGCAGGAGATTGATGCTGCCGCTGTGGCCGGGGTGGACTTTACCATGCCGGGGGCGGCTCTGCCCGCCGGTGGTCTGCACCCGATTTCGATTGTGCGCGATGAAGCGGTGCGCGTGCTGCGCCGCATGGGTTTCACCCTGGCCGATGGCCCGGAGATTGAGGACGAGTGGCATTGCTTCGATGCGCTCAACACCCCGGATGATCACCCCGCCCGCAACGAAAAGGACACCTTCTACTTCGACAGCGGCAAGCTGCTGCGCACGCAGACCAGCACCGTGCAGGCCCGCGTCATGGAAAAGGACTGCCCGCCCATCCGCATCATCTGCCCCGGCTCTGCTTTCCGCCGCGACGCCATCGATGCCACCCACCTTTCCGCCTTCAACCAGATTGAGGGCCTGTACGTGGCCAAGGAGGTGAGCGTGGGCGACCTGAAGGGTACGCTGGAGTACTTCCTGAAAGCGCTTTTCGGCGAGGAGACTGCCGTGCGTTTCCGCCCGCACTTCTTCCCGTTCACCGAGCCCAGCTTTGAGATTGACGTGCTGCTGCAGGCGGCGGGTCAGGCCCCGCGCTGGATTGAGATTGCCGGTTGCGGTATGGTGAACCCCGCCGTGTTCGAGAATATCGACAAGGCCACCGGCAAGAACCAGTATGCCGGTTGCACGGGCTTTGCCTTCGGTATCGGCCTGGAGCGTCTGGCCATGATTCGCTGGGGTATCCGCGATATCCGCCTCCTCATCGAAAACGATGCCCGTTTCCTGGCTCAGTTCCAATAAAATCTAACCCCTTTTTGATAAAAATATCATGAATGTTTCACTGAATTGGCTTTCCAGCTACATTGACCTTGCGGGCCTGGGCACGCAGGAGATGGCCGATATGCTCACCTTTGCCGGTATCGAGGTAGAGGGAATCCAGGAGCGCGGCGTGACCACCGACCTCGTGGTGGTGGCTCAGGTCATGGAAAAGACCCCCGTAGAGGGCAGCGACCACCTCAATGTGTGCATGGTCGATGCCGGTGAGGGCTCCCTGCGCCAGATTGTGTGCGGCGCCCAGAACTACAAGGTGGGCGATAAGGTGCCCTGCGCGCTTCCCGGTGCAGTGCTGCCCGGCGGCTGGGAAATCAAGGACGGCAAGCTGCGCGGTGTCGAAAGCCGCGGCATGCTTTGCTCCGCATCCGAACTCGGCCTGCCCGATAAGGAACACGGCCTCTGGATTCTGCCGCAGGATTACGTTATCGGTACCCCGGTTCGCTCCTTTGTGGAGACGGATACCATCTTCGAGCTGGAGATTACCCCGAACCGCCCGGATCTGCTGAGCCACTGGGGCATGGCCCGCGAGCTGGCCGGCATCACCGGCCGCAGCCTCAAGACTGACCCCGCCGAGGCACCCGCCGCTGCGGCTCAGACCAAGGCAGCCGGCGATTTCATCACCCTTTCTGCCCCGGAGCTCTGCCCGCTCTACACCGCCACCCGCATTTCCGGCGTGAAGATTGGCCCCTCGCCCGAGTGGCTGGCCAACCGTCTGGTGTCCATCGGCCTGCGCCCCATCAACAACGTGGTGGACATCACCAACTACTGCCTCTTTGAGCTGGGCCACCCGCTGCATGCTTTCGATGCCGCCAAAATCACCGGCGGTCTCAACATTCGCCGCGCTGCCGAGGGTGAGCAGTTCACCAGCCTCATGGACGAGCAGTACACGCTCAAGAGCGATGATGTGGTTATCTCCGATGCCAGCGGTGCAGCCCTGGCTCTGGGTGGTGTCATGGGCGGGCTTGATTCCGGCGTGACCGAGGCCACCACCGATATCATCCTCGAATCTGCCTGGTTCCTGCGCAGCAGCATCCGCTTCACCAGCCGCCGCCTGGCGCTGGGTTCGGATTCCTCCTACCGTTTCGAGCGCGGCACCTCTCCGTGGAATGTGCTGCGCGCCGCTGCTCGCGCCACGCAGCTGATTCTGGAATGCTGCGGCGGCACGGCTGAGCCGGTGCTTGTGGGTGGTCAGGCTCCCTGCCTGGTTTCCGAGGAACTGGCTACCAGCGCCACCGTGCTGGAGCAGGGGACCGAGGCTAAGATTTACTATGCTCTGGACCAGGTGAAGCTCGATTGGAAGGAGCTGGATGTGATGACCAACGGCACGTTGCCCCACATGGAGGGTGCCCGCATTCTCCGCAACCTGGGTCTCAAGGATGTAGACGTGAAGGGTACCTGGGATTGCCCGCCCTGGCGCCTGGACCTGAAGCGCAGCTGCGACCTGCTGGAGGAAATTGTGCGCGTGTACGGCATCGACAATATTCCCGCTACCAGCACTTCCATCTACGTGCCGGAAAGCGCCCAGGACCGCGCACACGATTACCGCATGGCTCTTTCCCGCAAGCTGGCCGGTGCTGGTTTCTGGGAGGTGCAGACCTTCAAGCTCATCGCTGCCGAGAGCATCGACCCCACCATTGCCAGCGTGGAGCACGCGCTGCCCATCAAGCCGCTCATGGAGGGCGATATCATCCGCGTTTCCCTGCCTATTTCGGAAGACCACTCCACCCTGCGCCCCTCGCTGGCCCCCGGTCTCATCGCCGTGGCTGCCCGCAACATCAACCAGGGCATGGATGTGCTGCGCTTCTTTGAATGCGGCCGCGTGTTCCGCAACACCGGCGGCGGCAAGGGCAAGGATATCGAAAACGAGGTGCTGGGCATCTTCATGGCCGGCAAGCTGACTCCCGCCAGCTGGGCCTGCACCAAGCCCGGCGAGGTGCATTTCGAACACCTCCGCGCCGTGCTCGATACGCTCGTGCCCAAGGCTGCCATTGCTATCACCCCCGCCAAGCAGCAGCGCGAGAACGCCGCTGTGGGCGCCGATATCGCCATCAACAACCAGGCCTGTGGTTATGTGGCCCGCCTTTCTCTGGCCAAGTGCCGCGCCCTGGGGCTGCCCATGGAGTGCTACTACGCCGAGCTCGACCTCCGCAAGCTGCAGCAGGTGGCCACCGCTCCCTTCAAGGCGGCAGACCTGCCCCAGTTCCCCGGCTCCAGCCGCGATGCCTCGCTGGATGTTCCCGCCGCCACCCGCCATGCGGATATCATGAAGGTGGTCGAGGGTGCCAAGCAGAAGCTGCTGGTTTCCTGCGCGCTCAAGGATGTGTTCTGCGACCCCACCGGCGAAAAACTCGCCGCTGACCGCAAGGCCATGACCTACACCTTCCTCTATCGCGACGCGAAGAAGACCCTCACCGCAGCCGAGGTGGACGCCGCGCACAAGACCGTGCTCGATGCCCTCGCCGCCAAGGTGAAGGAACTCAAGTTCCGCTAAGAGCCGGTTTTCAGCTTACCACTCCCCCCGGAGAATAACAAATTCTCCGGGGGGCTTTTTTTGCTTCTACACCTCCCCCGGAAGCCAGATTGCTATTGATAACAAATCATCAATCTGATAGGATGATGGCAGAGAGAAACGAGGGCCGGGATAGTTGTTGATGAACAGAAGAAAGGTCATATTGCTGCTGGTCTGCGCTGTGCTGGCTGCTTGGTTTTGCTGGTTATTCTGGCCGGTAGAGCCGGAGATGGGGCCGCTGCGCCATGATATTGAGCCGCTGCAGAAGCGCCTGGGAGCTGAGATGGCGATTCGCGGTGCAGAGTGGCGGGTGCGCCGCCTGCATGCCGAGGATGGCTTCGTGCCGTACCAGGACAATGGCCTGCTGCTCATGGGGGTGCTGGAGTCTGAGGCGGCTGCGGCTCTGGTAGAGGCCGCTTCGGATAAGCAGGCCGTGCAGGTATCCTTTGAAGATACACTCGTGCAGGAACTGGCATGGGAAAGCCCGGAGCTGCTGAAACAGCTTACCGCCAAGCTCCGCCAGCGCACCAATAAGCCCATGGGCAGTGACTGCGTGCAGCGCTTTGCCTGGTGCCCGCAGAAGAAACGGGTGTATATTGAGCTGGCGTTGTACTAGCCTCTGGCTGTGTGAAAAAAATCAGGCCGCGCTGAGGTGCAGCGCGACCTGGAAAATTGCCAGAGTTTTTCTTGAAATGCGGGGTTATGCCTTCAGCTCGTTGCCCAGCTCGATGATGGAGTATTCGCCCGGGCGCAGGCGGTAGACAATCTGCAGCACATTGCGGCGGGCATTGCGATACAGCACAAAGGGCTTGCCGGAGATTTCCAGCTCCATGATGGCGTCTTCTTTGTACATGGTGCGCAGGTCGTAGCCCTCGCGGGAGATGCGTACCGGCTTCGGGTCCTCCGGGCCGTCGGAATCTTCGTAGTCCAGCACATCTTCCTCGTACACCTTTTCATCCAGCTTGCGGATGCTCTGCGAGCGGTGCGGGCGATAGTGCTTCATGAGGCGGGTCTTGTGCTTGCGCATACGGCGCATAATCTTGGTGATTGTTTCGTCGATAGCGGCGTACAAGTCATCGCAAGAGGTAGATGCCTGAATGGTGATATGGTCAGCGCAGAAGAGCACGATTTCGGCCATCTGACGATCCTTCTGCACATCCACCACTACGCGTGCTTCCACAATCTTCGGGTAATCGATATGGATGGCTTCAATCTTCTTCGTAGCGAAATCACGGATGGCGTCTGTCACTTCAATATGACGGCCCGTAACGGTAATATTAGTATCACTCGGCATGGTTGTTACCTCTTTCTATTGGTTTGGTTTGGTTTTCTGTGCAGGCAGGCAACATGGCGTCACCGTTCTGCAATACTCATCATAACCTGCTTTGTGATTTTTGCAAGATAATTCTGCTCCGAAATGGAAAATTCTGCGTAACAGCGGGCTTTAGCGGACATGAGCCCTGCAATGGAGGCACTTGAAGCAGGGGCGTAAATTCAAAAAACTTTATGGCGTAAGCACGTGAAATTGTTGTTTATCGGCATGCAATGCCGATAAATCATACGCCGCGTCAGCGTGTATTTCATTGAGGGAGCGAACGCGACCGACTGTCGGCATGGTGCGTTGATCAATATTCAGGGGTAATTTTGCAACAAGCTTATGTTGAATGATATTTGTTCATTGTCAAAACGCGCTATAGCATTATAC
>JAZOTC010000032.1:0-20793 GCA_045657445.1 Akkermansia sp.
ATCGCACAGGAAATGAGATAGACTAAGCCCGGTGAAGAGAGATGTGACCGTTGTATTTCTCGACACCAAATCTGAAAACAATTTTCGAAACCATGAAAAAAACGCTTTTTACCCTAGCTTTGCTTGCGCTGAGTACAACTGCTTTTGCTGCAACAGTCACGAATAAGGGAAGTATCACAAAAGATGATGCATACTCTGAAACAATAGTAGCTCGCGAGGATACTACCTATATCTACGAAAGTATCAAGAGTAATGGAGTAAACCTTAGATTCGCATCGACAGGAAAAGCCACCAACTTTGAAATCGGCAGCATCGATGCTGGAAATGGGGATGTGCGAATTCATCCCAATAAGGGCAATATTCAACTGGGAGATATTCAGGCGGGGCATATTGCAGTCAGTACAGGGAGTGGCAATATCACGCTTACGGGCAATATCTCTGCGACCGATGCAGCCAGCGGATTCTGTATCAGTGGTCATGATGGTGCAATAAGTGGCGATATCATCCTTGATGGAGCAACCCTTTCTAATGTAGAACTGAGAAATGTCTCTTATGGTGCATCGGGTCAGGTGGTTGCAGGTGGTTTGATTGAAGTCAGCGGTAATACCACGCTTTCCAATGTTTTCATCGAGGCTGGAGAATTAAAAGTGACGGAAGGAGCCAGTTTGGTTGTGGATGGCGCCCTCTTCGCAGCTCGCGGTGAGCTTTCTCCCGAAAACCCGGACATCATTCCGACATACGCCGGGCTTTCTCTGGGGGACAATACCACGCTGACCCTCAAGGGCGACCAGCCGATTGAGCTTTCCTCTCTGAGTGTTGGTTCTGGTGTGAGCTTTGTGGTGGAACTCGACGATGAGGATTTCGCTAATCTGGACGATAGTGAAATCAAGCTTTTCGATGTTGAGAGTGGTAATGTTGACCTTTCCAATGTCAGCTTCACATTCACCAATGGTTCGGAAACGAAGGGGGGCAATGTCACAGTTGGCGGAGATGGTTCGATTACGGTGACGGATAGCTATACTGTTAACGTTCCCGAGCCGACAACGGCCACGCTGAGCCTGCTGGCTCTTGCCGGGCTCTGCGCACGCCGCCGTCGCAAGTAAAGACTTCGGTGGGTCAAACCACCGCAGACAAAATTAGTTAGAGATACAAAGCCGAGCCGCCGACGCGAAAGCGAAGGCGGCTCATTTGCATGGATATGCAAGGGGCAAATTCATCACCTACGGCCCGCCCCATAAGCCCGACATTACCACTGTCACCTCCTTACTGTTATACCAGCGTAAAACAAACACAATAGCCCGAGGCTCTTAACCACATATGCGCTCCGGTCAAATACTTTCACCAGTCCCCACACACATATGGAGTTAAGACAGGCTGGTGGCTTGCGAAAAGCCTTGCATAGTGGCAGAATGAGAGAATCATGGAATTCGGGCAGCAGAATCGATATGGGCGGGTGCTACTCAGTGTAGCGCTGTCGATTCTGCTGCATGGGCTGCTGGGGTTCCTGATTCTGCTGCTGCCACCGCAGGAGAAAGGCAGGCAAGCCAGCACCGCCCGCCCACACCGGGCGGTACAGGTGGTGCGCACGGCTGCACGCAAAGAAGCGGATGAGGCAAAAACCCAGCAAGCGGCAGCTGAACAGCCACAGGAAAAGCCGCGTGCCCGGAAGCCGACGGTCAAGACCAATGCCGATACCCCCCAGGCGCAACCGGACACACCGGACTACGAAGGCAACCGCTGCACCCGCGCCACCAGCGCGCCCGATGCCCGGCACCGCGCCAGTGCCGAGCATGCCCCGGCGATGAATGGCGAAGAAAAGAACGAGCTGGTCACCTTTGACCAGGAGCGGCAGGAGGGCGATTTGACGCACGAAAGCAAGGCACAGCCTGCCCCCACCGCGCAGCCTGCTCCCCAACCAGCCCCGGAGCCCCCTGCACCGCGCACTCCGGCTCCGGCAGACGGCCGGCAGGAAGGCAGTGAGGCACCCGACACCCCGGGCCAGAATGCCACCGATTCCCAGCAGGAAACAACAAAGGCACTGCGGCCACATGATGCAGCGGGCGGCTCCCTGAGCATACGGCAGAAGGAGGCGCCCACCGCAGAAACAGAACAGCGCGCTGCCCGCAAGGGTACCCCCGGGGGCACAGGGACCGCCCCCAGTCCACCAGGCAGACAGCGGCGCCCCCGCGTGTTCTACGACCCCAGCCTGGCCGAGTGGGCACAGCCGCAGAAGCCAGGATTCCGCACGCACGAACGGCGCAGCCACAGCAGTGGCCGATTCGTGCTGGGAAGCGGCGCTGCGCTGAATGTAGAAGCCACCCCGCGCGGGGAATACGAATCGCAGGTATACCGGCGCATCGCGCATTGCTGGTACATAGCCTGCGATGACCACCGGGGCGATATCATCCCCGGCAAAATCACCATCAGTCTGCGCATCGACAAACGCGGGCGCATCGACAGCATGGCACTCATCAAGCGCAGCGGAGCAAGCATCAGCCAGCAATCATTCACCTTCAAGGCTATCCGCCGGGCCAGTCTGCCGCCCATGCCGCCGGAGGTGCAGGCCGATGTCATCGGCAATCTCATGGAGCTCATCTTCGAATTCAATTTTGACTAACCAACCGCAAAAACAACCAATATGAACGAAACCATCCGCCAATTCTTTGCCGCCTGCCACCCCTTCGGCCTGCCCCTGCTGGTCTGTTCCATCATCATGCTGGCCGCCATTCTCTACCACCTGCTCTACAATCGGTGGAACACATGCCTGTACCGGCTGGAATTATCGGGTACAGGCATCACCTCTGCTGAAGCCGTGCAGAAGGTACACCAGAACGAGGAGCTGGTGAAAGTACTGACATTTATCCAGCGCTCCCCTGCCTCCCCCACCCTGGAGCAGCAGGTGGAAGCCCGCCTGCGCTGCATCATCGACCGCCAGCGCGCCGGCATGGCCACCATCAGCATCATCACCACCATTGCTCCCATGCTCGGCATCCTGGGCACCGCCTGGGGATTGGTGGATATTTTCGGCGTATTCGGCGCACCCGATGCGCAGGAGGCCATTGCCCAGGGCATTTCCAAAGCGCTCTACACCACCATATTTGGTCTGGCCATTGCCGTGCCGGGTACGATTGCGCTGAGCTGCTTCGAGCGCGCGCTGGAGCGCCGTGCCGCCCTCATCAACAAGTGCTTTACTGATATTCTGGCCAACCACCGCAACGCCTGATTCCCATGCAACTCTACGAACGCAAATTCGGGCAACAGGGTATTCCCATCGTCCCCATGCTGGATATCCTCACCATCCTGCTCATCTTCTTTATCGTGCACACCGAATTCAAACGCCAGGTGAGCGTGCTGAAGCTCGATGTGCCGCAGACTCACCACCTGGCCGGCACGCAGGGCGACCGCAACAGCATTCTGCTGGAGGTAGGGGATGACGGCAGCATCGGCTTCAACGGCAAGCTGATTCCCGCCGGCCAGCTGGTCACCGCCGTGCGCGAGCTACTGCAGCAGAACCCGCAGGCGCGCATCCAGGTATCGGCCGCAGGCGGGGCGTCCATGGGGCGATTCGTGGAGGTGCTCGATACCCTCACCGCCGCCGGACTGAATGTGGAGGAAGTACCTGTGCGCATTGACTATGCGCCGCTCTAGCGGCGCATCATTCCTACGCGATTACACGCCATTCGCGTGTATGAACATCATTCAGCCAGCAGAAAGATGCCGCCGGGGGTATCAGCAGCGGGCAGATGCACAAGCACCGAATGGCGCAGCGCATCAATGCCGAGCATGGTCAGTTCCTCGCTGGAGCAGAGCAAGGGAGTCACCCCTTTCAGCACCACACCAGGAGCCACGGTCAAATCACCCGGCTTGCCCTCCACCATCTGCTGGCGTTCGGCCACATTCACATCGCCAATCTGGGCGGTAATCTCACCGGCGGCACCGGGAGCCCAATCTGCCGTGCGCACGCGGGTCACCGTGCTGCCCGTATCCAGCAGCAGGCTGATTTCCCTGCCCGCGCAGGAAAGCTGCCAGTGTACACGCCCGCTCGGCTCTGCCACGCAGGGCACAGGCACCAGCGCTGCGTCTGCAGGGTAGCCCCAGTAAAACTCATTCTTGCGGAAATCAAAGGTAAAAGGCAGGAACTTCAGGAAATCCATGCCGATAATGCCATCCACCGGCTCTGCCAGCATACTGCGCACCGCGCCGAGATTCAGCACCATCATCGGGTGCATGGGCGCTTCACCCGGCCCCACCTGCATGGGCGCTACCAGCAGCTTGGGACGCTGATTGGCATTCCCCCTGAACTGCATTTTTGAAGTATCCACCCACTGCACCTCACCCAGCTTTGCCACACTCTCCTCATGCAGCACGGTGTGCGTGGCGCCGGTATCCAGCATCATGCGCATGGGCACGCCATTGATGAGCGCCGTCACCAGCACCTGCCCGCAACGGCTGTCGCGGTTCATGCCCATGATATCCACCGGAGCAGGCTGCACAACCGCTGTATTTTCCGACTCGGCGACCACCGGCACAAGCACCAGCCCCGCCACCATCATTTGAAACAGAACACCCAATCGCATGGCAAAAATCTTTTTGACAGGCATCATCTTAACAGATTTCTTTACTGAATCAATCTTTTTAGACTGGAAATTTGGTGAGAAACGGGTATAATGCCCGCGCTATGTCAGAAAACACACCTGTCAATACCGCTCCGGGTTCCTCTGAGGAGGAACTGATTGCCGTGCGCCGCGAGAAGGTGAGCAAGATTCGTGACCTGGGGGTCAATCCCTATGGTGGGCGTTTCGATATCACCACCACCGCAGCCGAAATCAAGGCAGATTTCGCAGAGGGTAAACAGGTGAAATTCCTCGGCCGCATCACCGCCCTGCGCGATATGGGCAACACCCAGTTCTTCACCGTGGGCGATGTGCGCGGCGCTATCCAGTGCATGCTCACCAAGAAGTCCATGGAGCCGGAAGCATGGTCCCTCTGGAAACTCCTGGAGCGCGGTGACTGGGTCGGCATCGAGGGCGAAACCTTCATCACCCGTACCGGCGAACCCTCCGTGCGCGTGGCCAGCTTCAAGGTGCTCTCCAAAGCACTTCGTCCCATGCCCGATAAGTTCCACGGCCTGGCCGATATGGACCTGCGCTACCGCCGCCGCCACCTCGACCTGATGAGCAATGCCGAAAGCGCCGACCGCTTCGTGAAGCGTTCCCTCATCGTGCAGGAAATCCGCCAGTACCTCATCAACCGCGGCTTCCTGGAGGTAGAGACTCCCATGCTCCAGGACATTGCCGGTGGTGCCTCCGCCAAGCCGTTTGAATCCTACTACAACGCGCTCAAGAAAGCCGTGACCCTTCGCATTGCGCCGGAGCTGTTCCTGAAGCGCCTGCTGGTGGGTGGTTTCCCCAAGGTGTTTGAGCTGAACCGCAACTTCCGCAACGAAGGTGTGGACCGCCGCCACAACCCGGAATTCACCGTGCTGGAAGTCTACGAAGCCGGTGGTGACTACGAAACCATGGCCGAAATGATGGAGGACATGATCTGCACCGTGGCAGAAAAGGTGTTCGGCACGCTCAAGTTTGACCAGTACGACGACAACGGCAACCTGCGCTGGACGGTTGATTTGACCCGCCCCTGGCGCCGCGCTGATTACAACGACCTCGTCAAGGAAGTGGCCGGAGCCGACTGGTTCGACCTCACCCCGGAGCAGCGCCGCTCCCGCGCCGAAAACGAACTCCACGTGCAGATTGGCGATGACCTGAATGACACCGATGTCACCCAGCAGGTATACGAAAAGCTCATCGAAGAAAAGCAGGCCAACCCGCTCTTTGTGTGCCACGTAGCCCGCGACCTGGTACCCCTGGCCAAGGCAAACCCCGAAGACCCCAGCGTGGTAGACGTGTTCGAGCTGGTCATGAACGGGCAGGAACTCTGCCCCGGCTACTCCGAGCAGAACGACCCCGTGGAGCAGCTGGAGCGCCTGCAGCACCAGGCGGGCGAGGACTCCCAGAAGATTGACTACGATTTCGTGGAAACCCTGGAAAGCGGCATGCCCAGCGCCGGCGGTATCGGCATCGGTATCGACCGCCTCTGCATGCTCCTCACCGGTGCCAGCTCCATCCGCGACATCATCCTCTTCCCGCAGCTCAAGAACCGCGGTTAATTTTCCCCTCTCAAACCATACATATCGCCCCCTCAATTGGGGGCGATACGTTGCTTTTTCTCACCAACACTTATGAAGACATACTACATTGCTAAGCCCGACGGCACGCAGATTGGGCCGTTATCTGTTGAATCCGTGGCAAAATTGCGCCTGCACGGCAAAATCAGCAACGACAGCCTGATTTGGTCTGAAGGCATGGAAGAATGGCAGCCCATCGAAAGCATCTTTCCCTCACGCCTTGTGCCGACCGGCTCCTGGAACATGGTGAACGCCCTTACGCATTCATTCAAGAATTTTGGTAATATCGCCGGGCGCGCCAGCCGGGCAGAATACTGGCTGTTCCAGCTGAATATTTGCCTTTTTTACCTGCTGATTATCTGCCTGATGGTCCTCTGCGCTGGATCCGAGACAGGATTAACCATTTGCACCGCCATACTGATCCTTGGTGTGCTGGTTCTCCTGATTCCGTCCATAACCATTTCCATACGACGCCTGCACGATGTGGGCATGTCGGGATGGTTCATGCTCATCAACCTGATTCCCTCCATCGGAGGAATCATCTTCTTCATATTTACCGTACTGCCCAGCCAGCCCGCCAACCAATACGGTATAGGACCGCACCTCCCCATCGACCGCTGATATCCCCTCCCCTTCATCTAACCACCCGCATTGCGGGTGGTTATTTATCTCGCTGAATACCGCACCAGCGGTATTCAATTTCGACCGCCGCAGGCAGAACAAACGCTCAACGCCTGCTCCCGACAGGATGGCAACCACAGCGGCATCCGAATCCATGGTGTACAGAAAAAAATCCGAACCCGCGGAGCGGGTGGCATAATGCCATATTCTCCTTGATTCCCAATCCTGAACACTATACAATGCACCTGCCGAACTATTTTCGCCATGCACCCCATCCTCACCGAGCAACAGATTGATAAGCTGGACGACATCTTTGACGACGACAAGGCCTCTGCACTGCGCAAGATGCTGAAACCAGGGTTATTTCGGAAATCGGTGCTGCCCGTCGATGCCGTTGATAAGAAAGGTATGGGTCTGCTGTCTATCGCTGCGTTTAACAATGCGGTCAAGTGCATGAAGGTGCTTCTGGATGCCGGGGCTGATGTAAATCAGCGCGATAAGGACGGAGATACACCGCTCCATTGGGCTGCCGGCATGCTAATCCACACAGAAGCCGTGCGACTCCTGCTGGCGGCAGGGGCCGATTCCACCGTGCAGAATAAGGAAGGCGACACGCCTCTCAATTTTGTCCGATTGAGGGAGGCGAGCGAATGCAGAAAACTTCTGAAGGAGGACATGCGGGCGCGTGGCCTGGATGTACCGGATGGTCCGACGATGACGCTCGATGAGCTGCGCCGGAAGCTGAACCGGGAAGCAATCCTTTTCCGCAGCCGTGCGGCACATGGGGAACCCGCCGGTACGCAGAGCTGGCTGGGACGCGTAACCTGGCAGCACCCCGGCGAGGAACGCCCTGTGGACGCAGAAGGCACGCCGCTGGAGTCGCTGGCTACCATCTTCGTGCGCGATTTACCGTATGTCCCTGCCCCGCTCAGGAAGCTGGAGCTCATCACCATCTTCGCCCCGCAGGAGGCCTGGGCCATGGTTCCGGAGGAAGAGCCCAGGCTGGGGTGCGTCATCCGCGGCTATGCCAGCGTGGAAAATCTGGAGCCCTGCGATTACGAATCAAGCGAGCTGACTCCCTGCATCCTCACCCCGGAGCATGTCGGAAACGACATACCCAAGTGGCCGGACTGCGGCGGCAGCAAAGAGCTGTGGGAGGAAATCTGCGAGCACGAAATATGTCGAGGCAAGGATTATCAGGATGACATCTACCCGAAAGACTACGAAACGCACAAGCTCGGCGGCTACCCCACCTATGCACAGGGGGACCCGGAGCTTCCTGAGAGCTACGAATTCGTACTGCAGATCAGCCACGATGACAACGCAGGGCTCGACATCGGAGACTGCGGCAATTACTTCTTCTACTACAACGCCAGTGAAAATGACTGGCGAGTCTATGCGGATTGCTACTAATTGCCGGAAACTTACACCAAACCCCCGCCGGAAACCGGCGCGGGTTTTAAAGTGAACAAACGCTATATAAAAACTATTTCACGCTTACCTTCAGCGATTTCTGTACAGATTTGCCATATTCGTTTGTAAGCGTGTATTTAAGAGTATCCGTACCTTTGAAACCAGGCTTGGGAGTATAGACAGCCTTTCCTTTCTTGCAGACAACGGTGCCGCCCTTGGCGCTGGTATCATTCCATTTGATACCAGGATTCTTCGCAAAACTCCGGAGAGAGTCCTCGCCGCAGGTGAGCGTCAGGCTCTGATTCTTCTGAATCTGCGTATTTTCCGGCAGCATCCAATAGGTGAGGTCCCACTTGGGAAGATTCTTCTCATCCAGATACGCAGCAGCACCTGCTGAGGGAATCAGCTTGAAATGGGCAAAATAGGGGCGCACGTCGCGCTTGGCGGCTTCTGACAATCCAATCAGGTAGCGGTCAATCTTGGCCTGGTCATGATCCACGCCCTGAACAAAGTCCCATTTGTACATGTCGTCCTTCTTATCCCGGAGCCGATGAATGGTGGTTTTCATTGCGTTCCAGCCGAAGGTATCGGTATAGCCAATCATCATGGACGTGATGGAATGAGACCAATGGTGCGTTCCCTTGCCGGAAATCTTGTACCATTTATCCTGCATGATTTCGAGGATACCTTTATCATTCGGGTCGAACAGGCGGCAAAGGTGACGGTCATGCGTATCCTTCCAGTTGAATTCCTTACCCTTGCGAGCCTTCATATAGTAACCGCCCCAGTTAGGGGTAGCTTCCGCCCAGAAAGAAAGCTCCATTTCACCAAAGTCACAGTGGTGGCCGTGCTCATGGAGGAAAAGAGCCGCATTGTGCTCTTTCATAATCTCCAGGTTAAGCGGTCGTTCCACGCCCTTGACATCCCAATGAAGCGGCCAGACGGAAACGCCCGTAATCGCATAATATCCGGAGTGCATACGGAAGGGAACGCCCGGATAATAAGCGTAGAAGTCCTCCATATCACGGTTATTTTCATTCCACCAGGTCATGAGTTCGGTGGGATTATCAATAGTCTGCAGAAGCTCACGGGACACCACAAAGATGAGATGGTCACTCACCAGCTCACCCCAGGGACCAGGGGCTTTTCTGAGTTTCTTCCATGCCTTGTTCGTGTGCTTACCCAGAATGAAGCGAGGCGCCTTCAAAGCACCATCAATGGTGACCTCTACCTCCTTCAACTCCAGATTCCGGGGAACATTCAACAACATGAGGCCGCCATGGGGAGTCACGAAAGTGGTTTGCTCCTGCGTCAACTTGAAGAAACGAGTTGATCCGGGCATACTCACCAGAGCATAATTTCGCTCACCGAAATGATGCCCCACCTTAACTTCCAGATTCCTGCCCACATATTCCCTGGGAATAGTGACCGTTACCGCCTTGCCTGGTGGTGCATACAATCCAAGCGAAAGCAATTCATTCATCCACTTATCACCGCGGGAATTCAGTTTCTGAGTCACCTTCACCGGAGAAGCAGATTCGGGGATTTCACCAAATGAAGATGCAAGGCGATGAGCCCCGAGTTTGAGCAGCTGTTTATCATCCAGCGTCTTGAGCCAGGCTTCCTCCATATGCAGGAGCCGCTTGGCTACATGATTCTTAACCGGATTCTGCGGTGAGGCTATGATACCGGCTGCTGCATCAACATAGGGTTTAAGAATAGCCTGGCATTGTGCAGGATTATTCGTCGGTAAACTATTCTGGACTTTCTGCAGAGCGGCATCCAGCAGATTACGCCCCCAGGGGCGCAACGAATCCAGCCAGGCGGGTACAGTAGCCGGGTCACGCTTCACCAACTCTGCCAGCAGCTCCTGGCTGCGCTTCTCCTCTGCCTGGGTACGCTCATAGCCTTTTTTCACTTCCCCCTCGAGGCGAGGAACAAGATATCTACCCCCCAGAATCTGCTTCTTGACTCCGGGGCCCTCCCAGGCCAGGCCCACATGGTCACCACCGCCGCCTTCCTTGTAGCAGAGCTCTACATAATACTTCTTACCCTTCTGCAAGGTCATTTTCCCGCAGCCATGGTGAGGCCCGAACTGGTGTCTCTGTTTGTAGCGGGTCACTTCGCAGACCTTCTTCAGGTTGGTCGCTTTATCATCAGAACTTATCTGCAGCTCAGCCGTGTCATCTGCCGCCAGATAAAAGGTATAAGTACCGCTCTCAGGCGCCACCAGCAAGGCAGAGAAACGAAGGCCGAAATTATCCTTACCGGAGGGGGCTTCGTCTATAGTTTCCTTGATGAAAACAGCATTGGCGGCGCGCTTGGAGCTTACGTCTGCCAAATCTGCCACTTTGCCGCCTTTCACATTCTCCCAATATTCCACAACCACACCAGATTGCGGCACGTCAATCTGCCCCAGAGTCTGGCCACCAGCCAGAATCAAAGCGCCGAAAACAGCTAAATGTTTACCATGCAATCGCATACTGATGTTATATAGCAGACACCATGCAAAATCAAGCAGAATCCTGACAGGATTTCGTGTCCCAACGGTTGTTTGAAAAAGCCGCGTTTTCTGCCACCCGCTCCGCGGGTTCTGATTTTCTTTACTCTACTAACCAGGGCTTCCACCACCTCGACGGCTCCGACCCGGCCTACTGTCTTCCACCCGCGCGGCGGGTTCTTGTTGCCGCCCCGGGAACCGGGGCGGGATTTTTTATTGCTGCGCCGCAGGCGCAGGGAATTCAACACATTCAAAATTCTACATTCCCTCCTGCTTCTCCTTTTCCCAGCTGAAGGGCTCGAACGACGCCTTGGCAGTGGGGTCTGCCCAGGAGGGCTTGCGCATGGCGTAAATGAGCAGAGGTATGCCGGCAAAGACAATGGTTCCCACGATAAGGATGCCCACGTAAACCACCGGACTACCCACGGGAATCTGCCCCGGAGGAATGAAGCTGAAGAGGAAAGCCACCAGGCTGCCCAGCAGGCCAAGGCCGCCGACAATCCACATGCCGAAGGTCTTGCCACAGGGAATGCGGAACGAACGCGGAACATCGGGCTCACGGTAGCGCAGGTAGATGGCAGCCGCAAACATGAGCATGTACATGATGAGGTAGAGCAGAATGGTGAGCTGAGAGATAATCTGATACGCCGTCTGCACGCTGGGCAGAACCACGAAAAGCACCGAAAGCAGTGTGACAATACAACCCTGCACCAGCAGAATGCCAACCTGCACACCTGCCTTGTTGGTGCGCTGCATGAAGCGCGGCAGATACCCCGCACAGCCTACCTGCAGCAAGCCCTTGGACGGGCCGCCCACCCAGGCCACTACCTGAGCCAGAACACCGAAGGCCAGGCAGAGCGCCATGAGCGAACCCAGCCAGGAAACCTGGAAATAGGCAAAGAGATTGTCGAAGGCGATAAGCAGGCTCTGGGTCAGCGTAATCTGGTCGTGGGGGATGATGAAGCCGATAGCCAGTGTACCGAACACGAAGATACACACTGTCATAACTGAGGCAATGGCAATGGCCAGCGGGTAGTCACGCTTCGGATTTTCGCATTCCTTCACGTGCACAGCGCTCATTTCCATACCGGCATAGAAGAGGAAGATGCTGGCCGCCAGCACGATGTTATTGAAGTTGGAGAGATCCGGGATAAAATCGCGGGCATTCATGCTGATATCGATAGGATTGCCCTTACCCCAGTACACCATGCCCATGAGCACCAGCAGAGCGGCGGGAATCACCGTACCCAGCATGGCGCCCCATTTTGTGATACTGCCGCTGGTCTGCATGCCGCGCATATTCAGCAGCGTGGCCAGCCAGTATACCACCAGCACCACAATGAGCACATAGATATTATTGGATGCCAGCGCCTGGTCCCAGCTCTGATTGGGACCCATGAATGCCAGCGACACCGCCGCAAAGGTCAGCACCGTGGGGAACCAGATGGTCGTCTGAATCCACTGCAGCCAGATAGCCAGGAATCCCCAGCGCGCGCCGAATGCCTCACCCACCCAGCGGAATACACCACCCTTCTGCGGCCAGCCGGTGGTCAGCTCTGCCGCTACCAGCGATACCGGAATCAGGAAGAACACGGCTG
The DNA here is from genome assembly GCA_045657445.1 of Akkermansia sp. Lineage (GTDB taxonomy): Bacteria > Verrucomicrobiota > Verrucomicrobiia > Verrucomicrobiales > Akkermansiaceae > Akkermansia. The sequence continues at coordinate 12,317 of JAZOTC010000032.1, forward strand.
CAAAAATGTAATAAAAGGCCGAGCTCAATCCATACGTTGTCTCCGCTGGTAAGCCGCGCAGGCTCACAATCGCGGAAACATTAATCATGGCCAGCGTAAAAACACCCAATTTGGCAATCTGGCCACGATTGCCCGGGCTTGATGAGTTGTTTTTCATAGCTGGTGGTTATGACCACCAGCTGTGAAGGTGTGTTTTATATATGGTATTCCCCGGTCCGCAGCAGGCGGATATCGTCGTCCGCAGGGCGATATCGCCTACGCCCCAGGCGTGGATATCGTCCGGCAAAGCCGGATATCGTTCCCCATTTACCCACAGCCTACCACTTCCCAATCATTGGGAAACCTATCCCCCCTGCCCCATAGGAAACGCCACCCTCTGCTTCGCCCCGAACCTAAACCTCATCAGAAGAAATAGGCTTTTTATCCAGCGCCCGCCAGGCCCAGGCAATGTAGGCCAGGACAAAAGGAATCAGAAAGGAAACCACGGTCATGGTCTTAAGCGTGAACAGGCTGGAGGAGCTATTGCCCAAGGTGAGCGAACTCTGCAGGTCGCTCACTGAAGGATAATAGGCAGTATTATTCCAGCCCGCGCAGAGCAGCAACGCCAGCACCACCAGCACGCTGCCTGGCCCTGCCAGCCAGAATGCCTTGCGCCAGCCGCGCAAGCCCAGCACCAGACCGCCGAGCACGAGGAACACGCCGACAAGAAGCACCTCGGCAACACCTGGCATCTCCAGCAGATTATGCAGATACTTGTATTCCTGGAGGTAAATGAGACCATTTTCCGACAAGCAGGCAAAGCCGGTGGAGCTGAGCCAGTAGCCCAGCCAGGTGAGGAAAAAGAGCAGGAAGAAGCCACCCTCCATCCAAAGGCGACGGCGACAGGTTTCCCGCAGAGCGGCATCTGCCATGCACCCCATGAAATACAGGCAGGCCAGCATCCGTGTGAGCAGGAGCACGCTAAGCCCCAGCAGGAGGTTCTGCGGCACCAGGGCAGCCTCCAGACCGTGCAGAGGATTCGTCCAGCGCGAAATCACCGGCATGGCGGGATTCGTGACAGCAATCTTATCGACCACGAACTCCGCCCCGGTGAAGAAAGTGCTCACCGCAGTGCCGATGAGCAAGGGGCCGAGTACGCCGTTCAGGAAAAGAAACACGCGATAGGTGTTCATACCGAGCACATTACTGCGCTTGAGCTGAAACTCATACGAAACAGCCTGCAACACAAAGCAGAGCAGAATGAGCGTCCACACCCAGTACGCCCCGCCGAAGCTAGTGCTGTAGAAAAGCGGGAACGAGGCAAAGAACGCTCCTCCAAACGTAACGAGGGTGGTGAACGTGAGTTCCCACTTGCGGCCGGTAGCCAGCAGGAGCATGCGGCGGTGTTCTTCGGTTCTGCCGAGGGTCCAGATGAGGGATTGCCCGCCCTGCACAAACATGAGGAACACGAGCAAGGCCCCCAGCAGAGAGACGAGGAACCACCAGTAGTGTTGGAGTAGAGATAGATCGTTCATGATTTATGCAGCAGTGTTATTGGTTTCGGGGCCCGTGGCAATGGCTCGGGCCATGATGCTCAGCTCTGCCACCAGCAGCAGGGTGAACAGCCCCAGGAAAATGAAGAAGGTGGTCTGCACCGCGCCTACCTCCAGACGCGAAATGGCGGCCACATTGGGCAGGAGACCCTGAATGGCCCAGGGCTGGCGCCCTACCTCGGCCACCACCCAGCCCGCCTGGCTGGCCAGCCAGGCCAGCGGCGTGCTGAGCACAATCACCAGCAGCGCCCACTTCCAGCGCATGATGTATTTGCCCAGCAGGAGCAGCCCGGCAAAGAGCGCCAGGAAATATCCACCCAACATCACCATGATGCGGAAGCTGTAGAAAGTGAGCGGCACATTGGGCACCAGCTCGGCGGGGGATTTCAGATACCCATAGCCAAAGCAATCGAAATGAGCGCGCAGGGTTTCCAGTGCCGCCTGCTTTTCAGCGGCATCCGAGGCGGTGCGATACCTTGCCAGCGCCGCAATAGCGGTGCGCCCTCGCTGCATTTTTTTCTCGGCAGAGAGCGCGATTCCCCCCTCCGGCAGCGGGTAGCCGCCCTCCAGCAGATTGCGGATGCCGGGTACATAGCCATCCCACTCATGCGTAGCAAGGAACGAGAGCGCATAAGGCATTTCCACATGGAAAAGGAAGCGGTCATCCGAGGTCGGGGACGCCCAGTCCACCCCGGGAGTGAGTACGCCCCCCAGCACCAGGCCCTGGCTGGTGCCGCCCTCATAAAGCCCCTCGGCAGCGGCCAGTTTCATGGGCTGATGCAGCGCGATATCGCGCCCGCTCTGGTGGCCGGTGTGGGCGGTAAGCAGCGCCGCCACCAGACCAAACCAGCAGGCCACGCGAATGCTGGCTTTGGCAAAATCGGTGTGTTTACCGCGCAGCAGATACCAGCAGCTCACGCCCACCACAAACATGGCCCCCAGTACCCAGGAGGAAGTGACCGTGTGGCAGAACTTCACCACCGCCACAGGCGAAAGCGCCACGGCCGCAAAATCCACCATTTCGTTGCGCACGGTATCGGGGTTGAATTCCATGCCCACGGGATACTGCATCCAGGCATTGGCCACGAGAATCCACCAGGCCGAAAGTGTGGCACCGATGATGGTGAGCCAGGTGGAAGCCAGATGCGCACCCTTGCTCACCTTGTTCCATCCGAAGTACATGATGGCGATGAAGGTGGATTCCATGAAGAAGGCAACAATGCCTTCAATGGCAAGGGGCGCACCGAAAATATCGCCCACAAACCAGCTGTAATTGCTCCAGTTGGTGCCGAACTCAAACTCCAGGATGATACCGGTGGCTACACCCATGGCAAAGTTGATGCCAAAGAGCTTCATCCAGAATCTGGCGGTCTGTTTCCAGAACTCGCGTCCGGTGCGCACATAGAGGGTTTCCATGATGGCCATCACCACCCCCAGCCCGAGGGTGAGCGGCACAAATACCCAATGGTACATGGCAGTGAGCGCAAATTGCGCGCGCGACCAATCTACGAGAGATGAATCAATGGCATCCATACTTTTATTCTTTGGTTAATACGCGGTTTGTCAGCTCTGCCGATACCGTCTGCCCCTTCTCCCGCTCTGTTCCCTGGAGATACGAGGGGAAGAAAAACACCTTCAGCACCGCAAACATGATGAGAAGCTTCAGCAGAATAATGCACCACAGCGTGCGCCCCAGCGTCATGCTGCGGAAGCCCTCCAGGTAAAATTTCGCGATTCTGACCAGAAGCATAATCGCATTATAGCCTTATCTCCCGCGCCAGGGCAAGCAGATATAAAAAAGCAGACAAAACTTTCGTATTGATATGACGCTGAAAACCTGATATGGTGAATCCATGAAGCACCTTTTACGATTGCTGACCATGGCCGCCGTGCTCATCTGCGGCGGAGCCTATGCGGAGGAAGAAGAAGCCGAGACCAAGGAACTGGCACGCATTCCGCAGATTCTCAGCCAGGTTGAACTCATCAACAAGGCCAAGCCCAATCTTGATGCCAAGATTTACTTCGTGTACCAATCTCGCTCCACCTGTGGTATCTGCGTGGCGGAAGCTCCCGCGCTTGTGAGGGAATACAAGCGCATGAAACGCCAGGGCTGCGAGATGGTCATGATGAATATAGACAACAACCCGGAAGCTGCCGAAAAGTGGGTGAAGAAAGCCCGCATGGATTTTCCGGTGATACACCCCAGCCAGAGCATGAGCTGCGGCATGCCCTGGGATTACACAGGCAAAGGCCTTCTGCCCTGCATGGTAGCCATGACCCCGGACGGCACCAAACTGGGTGAAGCCGGCGGCCAGGAGGTGGCCAACTTCGTCAAGACCTGGAAGACGCTTCTGCGCGATATCGAACAAGAAGAGCGGAAGGCCGCAGCTGCTGAAAAAAAGGAAAAGTCTAAGAAAGCCGATAAGAAAAGCAGTAAAAAGAAAGATAAGAAGAGCAAAAAGGGCAAGAAGAAGAGAGTTGACGACGACGAGGACGAGGAGACCAGTGAAGACTGAGCCTCCGGCCTCGCTCTTCTTTTCCTGATTGGGCGTCGTCCACGGTCTACAACTCCGACGCCATTTTTGCCCCCAGGGAGCGCAACAACTCCACGCAGCCAGGCATGGATTGCACAGCGTAATCGAGCGCCGTGTTCCCCTGGGCATCGCAGTGGTTCAGATTCAGCCCCGCAGCGTGGAGCCGCCTGATGCACTGCAAGGCGTACTGGGCGCGGTGTTCCTGCTGCGGCTGCACCGCCATAGCCGCTTGCAGAGCAGTCTGACCGGCGGCATTGGTGGCATTCACATCTGCCCCCATAGCAAGCAATTCCTTGAGCAAATCGCGGCGCCAGCGGCGGCAGGCGGTAAAGAGGGCAGTTTCCTGCGTCTGCTCCTCGCGGGCATTCACCTCAGCCCCTATTTCGCGGGCAAAGGCAAAGGCATTCGTAAAAGCAGACGGGTGCTGGAAGTTCATGCGGACGAGATGCAGAAAAAACGGCATACGCTGCTCCGGCGTGAGCTCGTAGCCACTTGCCAGCAATTTGCGCAGCACATTCGTGCGGCATTGGCGCAGTGCAAAATCAACCGATTCCGGGGAAATCTCATCCAGGCGGACCCCCGACTGCAACAAGAGTTCCAACGGCGTATCGTAGGAATACCGGAGACAGTAATCCAGGGCGCTCCATCCCCGCTTATCGCGGGCATGGACATCTGCCCCTTGGCAAAGGAGCACCAGCACCACGCCGGTATGCGTGTTGCGCACCGCCTGCATGAGGGGCGTGCAGCCCTCGGTATCGCGAGCGTTGGCATCGGCACCAGCCTGGAGCAGCACCGCTGCCGCCTCCGGGGTCGAGCTGAACATCAACGGCGTTTTTCCGGCACTGTTCCGGGAGTCGGGTTTCACCCCGGCCGCCAGCAGACGCCGGAGGTTTTCAGCCCCGGCATGGGTGAGCACGAGGAAGGCATCCGCTCCGACTGGCTCGGCTCCGGCGTCCAGCAACAGGGTGATTCCGGCATCATCGGCCACATTGAGCAGATGACCGCCACGGATGGGCATATTGGGGTCTGCCCCCAGATTCAGCATGGTCTTAAGGGTACCATACTTATCGCCATCGTAATGCGGACCACCCGCCAGCAAGGCAGATTCGAGCGGCGTGCGCCAGGCAAAATGAGGCGAGCCCGGGTCGGGCTGCTGGTTGAGATTGGCCCCACATTCCACAGCCCAGCGCACCCACTCGGGATTTCCGGCACAAATGGCCCAGTGCAGCATTTTTGTGGGCGTATGGGCGGGCAGCTTCACCCCATGGCGGTGAAAATAGTAGTTCACCGGCATCATGGCAATATCATAATTAAGCACCTGAGTCAATGGGACGGCATGCACATCGGCCCCGGCTTGAGTAAGCGCCGCCACACAATCGGTAAAACGCTGCCGCTGACCATATTCCAGATTCGGAGATGACACCAGAGCAGCCAGTGGAGAAAGTCCGGCACGCGGCGCATTCAAATCTGCCCCGGCAGCAGCGGCCTGGCGAATGCCCGGAGCATCCAGCCCGGCAATGGCCTGCCAGAGTGCATCGGTAGCCTGCATGGGCGACACCGTAGCTTCCTGCGCTACAAGCACACAGGGCGCTCCCAGCAGAGCGAATAGTGGAATAAGAGGCTTCATCATCACACCAGGCAATCTGCCATTTTTGCGTAACAAGTTCAACAAAAAAAACTTACGCACGGCCAGAAGCCTGCGACAGCTGGTGAAGCCAGGCGCTTTGCTCCATTTCCGCCGCTTCTGCCGCGGTGAAAGGAATGCGGGGGCGCCAGTTGGTGCCGCCCTCGGTACCGGGAGTATTCAGGCGCACCGGAATATCGAACAACTCGGTCCACATGAGCGCAGCATAGGCAGAATTGCACTGGAGCAGCGCGCGGATGAGTGCATCCTTGATTCCCTGGTGCCAGGAAGCCATACACTCCCGGTGAGGCAGGCCGGCAAAATCGCCCAGCCAGCAGAGCACGCGCGCGCAATCGCGCCCCTTCTGCTGAGCCGCGCGCCGCACCTCCGGCGGCATGGCGGGGTCGCTGATAGCCCCATAGGCCTCCTGCACGGCATCGGCCCAGTCGTTCCAATCGTTGCACAAGGGCGGAAAATCATGCGTGGCATAGGTGGCAAAGGAACAGGGATTATACGTTTCGCCCCGCACAATCTGCTGCTCCGGGGTAATCTCCCAATGCGGAATCTTGAATCCGGCAATTCGCAGGTAGGACAAATCCGGGCGCACATAATCCGGCACGCAGCCGAGGTCCTCGCCCACAACACGCACCCCGGGTGCCGCCTTGAGCAGCTGGCGCAGCAGGTAATCGCCCCGGGTCAGGTTATCGCGGCGCTCATTTTCGGTCCAGTCACCATGCGGGCGGAACCCCGGGCGCCGGCCACCGCAGCGGGCAGCCGCTTCATCTTCCGAAAGAGGCAGGAATTCCGGGTTGCGATTCGGCATCCAGGGGAAGGCATAGATGCGGTAAAAGCCCAGTACATGGTCAATGCGGTACATGGAGAACACCTCCGCCAGTTTGCGCACACGGCGGCTCCACCAGGCAAAGCCATCGTGCTCCATGACATCCCAGCGGTAAAGTGGAATGCCCCAGTTCTGGCCCCATTTGGCCGTGAATGGGTCTTCGGCAAAATTACCCTCGGCCGGAGCGCCGCCACTCCAGTCCATATCGAAAAGATAGCGCTCAAAGAACACATCGGCACTCGCCACAGAAACGCCAATGGGAATATCCCCCATGAGCAACACGCCCTTTTCATCGGCATGCGCCCGCACGCGCGCCCACTGGCGGGCGCAGAGCCACTGCAACCACTGCTGGTGGCGCTTCTGCTCGCGCGATTCCGGGCAATCGTTCACAATGCGGCGAATCACATCCGTATTCTGCTCCGGCCAGAGCCACCAGGCAATGGTACCAAAGCCGAAACTGGCCACCAGGAAGGTGCAGAAATCCTCCAGCCACATCCCCTGCTGCTGTACCCAGGCATCAAATTCACGGCGCAACGGCTCGAATGCCGCCTCCGATTCAAAGCGCTGCCAGGCCTGCCGGAACCAGTAGCGCTTATAGGTGCGCACGCGGGCGTAGTCGACCAGGTCACGCCCGCCAGGCTGCTGCAGCGGCGGCAGATCATCCCGGTACGGGGGCAGTATCTCCGGCATGCCGGGAATATCCTCCAGCGTGAGATACAGCGGCTCCAGCGCCACGGAGCTGATGGCAGAATAGGGTGAAGGCGCGTCGTCCTCGCTCAGCGCATTGACCGGCAGCAGCTGCAGAAATCCCACTCCATGCGCGGCCGCCCAGTCAATCCATTCCCGCAGCGCGGCTAAATCACCAATGCCGGCATCACCCGCACGCCGCAGCGAAAAAAGCGGCATCAATACCCCGGTCTTTCGTTCCATCACCATAGATTTGCCCATCATAACACACGCGCCCCGCTCCGCGCAATGAGAAAGCATTTCAGCCCCCGCAAAAATCACCTAATTGTCAGCATCGCGTAAAAATCTTGCGCCGATAAACAATATTTACTTGAAATTCTGGCCGACATATGGTAGTAGCTGAAAAATCATACACGCCGTATCCTGCGGCAACGGATTACCACGCACTCACGCAACAAGCTTATGGCCACACCCAAGAAAGCAACCACCAAATCGGCAGACAAGCCTAAATCCACCACCAAGGCAGACAAGAAGGAAGAAACCGCAGCCGCTAAAAAAGCTCCGGTGCGCGAAACACTCACGGCAGAAGAGAAGGCTCGCGTGAAGAAGCTCAAGGAAACCCTTGCCCTGCTGAAGGCTGACCCCGAGTGGCCCAAATTCCTGCAGGAACAGAAGCAGGCCCTGCTGAATCTGCGCGATGAAATGCTGCCCAATATGCAGAACGTGACCCGTGACCACCTGCGCAGCGGCGCTTCCAACGTTTCCTCCTCCTCCGGCCAGCACATCGGCGATGCCGGCAGCGAGGCCGAAGTGCGCGACCTCACCATCCGCCTGCTGGACAAAGACCGCGAGCAGCTCTTCGAAATTGATGCCGCTCTGGAGCGCATCCGCCGTGGTACCTACGGCATTTGCGAAATCTCGCTCGACCCCATCCCCAAAAAGCGTCTCCAGGTGCGCCCGTTCTGCCGTCTCACCGTGAAATGCCAGGAGGAATACGAGAAAAAATATGGCTCATATGCCAACTACAGAGCCAAAAAACAGGACCATGTCGGGTATGCTGACCTACAAAATGACATGGAAAATGCGATTTCTCTTGACGAAAGCGACGAATAGTGTAAAATGTGCGCCCGCAAGTCAACAATTCGCAATTATGCCTAGAGATATTATCATTCTGGAATGCACGGAGGCCAAGGCCGAGGGTAAGACCCCTTCCCGTTACGTGACCACCCGCAACAAGAAGAGCCAGCGCACACCCGGCC
>JAZOTC010000033.1:0-49533 GCA_045657445.1 Akkermansia sp.
AGGAGTGGGGATGTAGGCATCCACAGCATCCATGAGGTCGAGAATCTTCTGGGTGTATTCAGCATCACCCTCCAGAGCCTTCACGGCGGAACCCATCACGATGGGCAGGTCGTCGCCCGGGAAGTCGTAGGAGGAAAGAAGTTCGCGGATCTCCATCTCCACGAGCTCGGCGAGTTCGGGGTCAGCAAGATCCATCTTGTTCATGAACACCACGATGTAGGGAACACCCACCTGGCGGGCAAGCAGGATGTGCTCGCGAGTCTGGGGCATAGGGCCGTCAGCGGCGGACACCACAAGAATAGCGCCGTCCATCTGGGCAGCACCGGTGATCATGTTCTTAACGTAGTCAGCGTGACCGGGGCAGTCCACGTGTGCATAGTGGCGGGACTCGGTCTCGTACTCAACGTGAGCAGTAGAAATGGTAATACCGCGCTCACGTTCCTCGGGAGCACCGTCAATCTGATCGTAAGCACGGGCTTCAGCCATACCGCGGTCTGCAAGAACCTTAGTAATTGCAGCGGTAAGAGAAGTCTTGCCATGGTCAACGTGACCGATCGTACCCACGTTCACGTGGGGCTTGGTGCGCTGGAATGATTCTTTGGCCATAATCGTTTATTAAGTTTGGGCTGCTTTATTCTTGCAAGAAATCAAAAAGCTTCTGGCGGGATTTGAACCCGCGACCTCATCCTTACCAAGGATGCGCTCTACCACTGAGCTACAGAAGCGACTTGACTCCGGGCGTCTCACAAAGGGTGAGACGTGAAAGCGGGGCAAGTATACACGCACTTGCCAGCCAAGTCAATCATTATTTCTAATTTTTTTGCAAAAAAGTCAGAATTTCGTTAAATTTGGTGCTGGAACAGGTGGAAAGTTGGGTTGAAAAGCCGGAAAGTTGGGTTCAGAATGGCGGTCTATGAAGAAATTCGCATTCACAACCACCGCCGTGCTGTGCGGCCTCACCCAGTGGGCCTGCGCAGCAGAAGAAACCAACACCAGCAACACCCCTGCCCCGGCCGACCCGCCCGCAGCCTGCTGCACAAAGGATGGTTCCTGCAAGCCCTGCACTTCTCCTTGCACACAGAGCGACAAGGGAATCCAGTGCGGCGAGCAGGCATGGCTCGATATTGAAACCGTGACCGTGGAAGCCGAAAATGGCGACCCGATTGCCCAGTATACCGTTGCCTACCTCACCGAAACGGCCGACCCGCCCAGCGATGACGCCGACGCCAAATCCAACGAATGGTATGCCAAGGCGCTTCCTGGTCTGGAAAAAGCTGCCGCCGAGGGGCATCCTGCAGCCTGCCGCGCGCTCGCGCACATGTATGCCGAAGGCAAGGGCGTAGAGAAAAACCCGGAAACGGCCGCCAAGTACCAGAAGATGTATAAGGAACTCTGCGAAAAGAAATGCAAGGAGCACAAGAAGCCTTGCTGCCCGCAGGGTCCTGGCCCGGTCATGCCCCAGCAGGACTGATTCCGCACCAGCCCACACATGCCCTGCCCCACAAAGGCGGGGCATGTCTTTACCTGGGAGGGCTCAGTGGCCGGGATAGAATACGCGCTTCAGATAAAGCCCATCCGCAGGGGCACAATAGCGGGTTTTATCCCCGAGGGGCTGGTTCAGCATATCGCCCAGCTGTGCCAGACTCATGCGCCCACGCGCCACCTGGTGCGCCGTCCCCACCAGCAGCCGCACCATGCGGTACATGAATCCATTTCCATGGAAGCTCAGCCGCAGCATGGCTCCCTCTTCCTGCACAGCGGCTCTGTATATCGTGCGCAGATAGAAATCTGCCGGTGGCTCAGCAGGCTCATTGCCGCGATTTGCCGCAAAACGGCGGAAATCATGCTCCCCCTCATAGATGCGCAGCGCCTCTGCCAGCAATGCAGCATCAAACGGATGCGGCACATGCCAGACACGCCCGCTCAGAAACGGAGACAACACCGGCTCCCGGCAAATCAGATATTCGTATTCCTTGCCGCAGGCATCGAAACGTGCGTGAAACGCAGCATCCACAGGCTCGGCGGCCAGTATCCGGATAGCCGCCGGCAGATGCGCATTCAGAGCAGCTACCCAATTTTCCGCACTCATCCGGCAATCCTCCGGAATATCCGCGTGAAAACACTGCGCATGGGCATGCACGCCGGCATCCGTGCGGCCGCTGGCAGCAATGCGCAGCGGGGCTTTCAGGATGCGCGCTGCCGCAGCTTCTATTGTGTCCTGCACCGATTCACCGCCCCGCTGGCTCTGCCAGCCGCAGAAGGGCTGCCCATCATAGGCGCATGTAAAAAGTATACGAGACATAGCTACCAGGGATAACAAACACCGCAGCTCTCTTATTCAGAGAACTGCGGCGGGCATCATCAAAACGTGATAATCAAGGTGAAAATGTTGTAATTACAGCTCGAGGTCATCCATACCGCCAAGCTCATCATCAGAGGCGTCATCCGCGGGCTCTTCCTCGATGGCAGGCTCTTCGTCAGCGGCGGGTTCCTCATCAGCGGCGGGTTCCTCGTCAGCGGCGGGTTCCTCGTCAACAGCGGGTTCTTCCGTGGTGGCGGGTTCTTCGTCAACGGCGGGTTCCTCCGTGGTGGCGGGCTCTTCGTCAGCAGCGGGTTCTTCCGTGGTGGCGGGCTCTTCGTCAGCAGCGGGTTCTTCTGTGGTGGCGAGCTCTTCGTCAGCAGCGGGTTCTTCTGTGGTGGCGGGCTCTTCGTCAGCAGCGGGTTCTTCCGTGGTGGCGGGCTCCTCATCGGAAGAGGTACCACCAATATCAAGGTCATCTACAAGAGACGGAGTATCGTCTACAGCCGGCTCTTCGTCATCTGCCGTGGGCTCGTCGTCAGAAGCAGGCTCATCCGTATCGCCAGCAGGCTCTTCACCGTCAGCGGCGGGTTCATCGTCACCAGCAGGCTCATCGGTAGCGGCGGGTTCTTCGTCAGGAGTTACTTCCTCAGCGGTGGCTACATCGGGTTCCACTTCCTCCACAGTGGGCACAGCGGGCACATCTTCATCGGAAGCGAACTTGAACGCACCGTTATCCTCGCTGGTAGCCACATAGGCAAGAGCGGTAGCCATCTTGGAGGAACCGTAGTATTCGGCAAGAGCGGGCGGGTTGTTGTTGGTCTCTGTGCTGAATTCGTAGGTGTAAAGCTGGCCCTTGGCATACTGGTCGCGGGCAGAGGCATCCTGGGCAGCGCCAGCGCCTACACCTACAGCACGCACGAGGGAAATATCCTCCACTTCACCATCGAACGTGGCCACCGGCTTGCTGGCCTGCACGCGTCCCATCTCACGAACCAGGCGGCATACCGCATCGGCATAGGCACTGGCACCACTGGCGGAAAGCGCAGTGCGGTCGGCACTGAATACGCGTACGCTTGCGTTCTGGAAGCGCTTATTAAGAGCCTCTACGCGGGGGGCATAAGCTTCGGCGGTCTTGTAATCGACCACCTTCTGAAGCTCGGCAGTCAGTTCTTCGGCCAGCTGCTGGGCAGATTTTTCCTCCTTCTGGCAAGAGGTAAGCATACCAAGAGCCATCAGGGCGCAAGAGGGAATGAAGAGAAAATGTTTCATGGAGGGAATAAGATAATCTACGTTCCAAAAATTAGCAGGATTTGTGTCTCGTGTCAAGGTAAAGTGTGATGATTCAGGGAAAAAATCACGTATTTTTAATGAAATCTCGATTTATGGCAGGCAGAGCCATTTTTCATGTGCGGGCCATCACTTGGGCTCGGGCAGGATATCGGCATAAATTCCGGGGGTGGAATCTTCGATGACCGTGGCACCCACGCTGCGTTCGTAAAACTCCCGCGGGCCGACACCGCCGATGACGGCATATCCATACCCCAGCGCGCGCATCTGCTCCAGGGCTGTTACCAGCAGAGCTTTCCCCACCCCACCCATACGCAGGGACGGGTCCACTCCCATGGGGCCGATGAAGCCGCGCATGGTAGCATCGTAGCAGGCAAAACCCACCACCTCATGTTCGCGAGTGGCAATCACGCAGCCCACCGGCTGGTGCGCCATGGCAACCGTAAATTCGCTCACCCAGCGCGTGCTGAAAGTGGCGGCAATCCATTTTTCAACAGCATGCATCTCGTACGGACGGCACAGGCGGATCTGCACCCCCTGCTCTGCCGCAGCCGCCCGCAGGGGGGCGCCCTCCGGCAGAGCATACAATCTCACCAGCATATCAACCATAATCTGTTTTTCTGATGTGTAGGTAAAAAGAAATCCGCGGGGCATCACGCCCCGCGGATGAAGAATCATTCGGAATGTTACTTATCCTTCTTGGTGCCCTTCAGCGTGTTGCAGAAGTAGGCATCCAGCTGGTCAGCCAGGGCATTGGGTGCAGCAGGATCTGCATACAGCGCCTTGTAGTAGTGAGCCAGAGCTACTGCATCACTGAAATTGGGCATCTTGTTCCAGGACTTCTTATCCATGGGCTTGGGAGCCGTGGCGGCATAGTCCTGCACACCCGGCATCTCCCACAGCAGGGTCATAGCGCGGATGATGGCATCTGCCGGCAGAATCTTCTGCGCACCATGCATGCTCATGGCAGACTGGCAGTAGAAATCCACCGCGACACTGGCAGACTTGGCCTTGTCCTTGGCAGCAGGAATGGTGGCAGCAGCAGCACGAGCCAGGGCATACTGTACCCAGCCGTAAGCTTCGCTGTCCACGTTGCGGCCATGTTCCTTGAGCAGCTTCTCGCGGGCTTCGGTGATAGCCTTATACGATTCCGGAGTATCGTCAATCATGGCAAACACCTTGGCCGCGGCCACGCGTGCTACGTCCGAAGTGTTCAGCGCGTTTGCACCGGGAATGTCATCGACCAGCTTCTTGACGCCTGCCACATCGCCCATGCGCACGGCACAGATCAATTCGTAGTACGGAGCCATCGTACCCGGAGAGCCGGGAAGACCGGCAAACTCGGCATACTTCTTGCGCAGCTTGGCAAATTCGGCGCGAGCCTCGGCATAATCACCGCCGTAGTAATCGCGCAGAGCATTGGCCATATCCGCAGGAGTCATAATGACAAACATGGAGCAACGGGAAGCCTGGGCCTGCATGAGGTCCTCCGTGCCCTTCTTCATGAAGAAGAACGAGCCCTTGCCATCACCGCGCTGCAGAGCAATCTGCGCAGGCTTGCCAGTTCCCATCTGCACAATGGCAGTCAGCTTCGGTGCAGACTGGGCAAAACCCAGATGCGTGCCTGCAAGAGCCAGCAGAACGAATGCAATATTCTTAAACAGTTTCATATCGGGAATTAAGGGGTAATAGTTTACTTCTTCTTCTTGCTATTCTGGAGATTGCGCTTCAGTTCCTTGTGAGCCTTATCCTCCTTCAGCACGGCAGCATCGGTGCCATAGTTATGCACAGCGGATACCACCTTGTTGAATTCGTCTCGGTCTTCGGGAGTCAGCTTCGCTTCCACGCCAGTCTTCTTAATCTGCTGCACATAGAGATAGCCGGTATTCCAGGCAGTCCAGCGGTCGGAGTGGGTGTAGCTCTTCTGCAGCATGTCGCCCTTCTCGGGGTTGTTGCGCTTCCAGAAGATATCCATGATAGCGATACATGCTCTGGCGGAATAGCCCACGTTGCCCTTGTACTGGTTAAACAGGTTCATGTAGGCAAGCAAGGCGTTCTTGGTATCATTTGCCAGAACATAGGCCTCACCCTGCATCAGAATCATATCCAGGCGTCCCTGCTGGTTCTGACGATTCTGCAGGAACTTCTTGGAGCTTTCAATAGCTGCAGCGGCATTACCCGTGCGCAGGTGAAGGCGTGTCACACCCAGCAGAGCGGGACCAGCCACCTTGGGATCGGAACTGGCTGCCACCTTGGCATACAGCTCGGCAGAGCTCTTCTGCTGGGCGGCATCCTTGGAATATGCCTGGGCGTTTGCCTTACCCAGCTCAGCATCGGCCACCATGTCCTGTTTGCGCTCGATGACGGCATCGTAGTAGGCGATAGCCTCCTTAAGTTCCTCCACACGGGACGAGGGATCCGGGAACTTGGAGACGTAGCGCACCAGATAATCACCCACTTCCACGCAGATGTAGTTGGTGAGGTCTGCGGGCTTGAAGGTATTGGTCATGTTGCGGAACACGGACTGGATTTCCGCCTCCATCTTCTCCTTGGCAGCCTTGTCATCCTTCAGCAGGGCCAGCTCCTGGTTCATGGAGTTAATCTGGGCCATGCGGAAAATGGCATTGGTGTACTTATCGTTAGGATCAATGCCCGGGAAGCTGCTGAAGTGAGCAGTCTTTTCCTCCAGGGTCAGAGTCTTATCGTTATAAGCCTTGTTGCCATTCACATAGGTGTCAACATAGGTATTGATGGTCTTTTCCAGCTCTGCATCAGCCTTGTTGTTCTTGAACATGTAATTGGCCTCGCGGGCAATAATCTTCTGCGCACGCGGAATCTCAGCCTCAAACTGCTCCTTGGTTTCCACCATATTCAGGCTCACAGCCACCATGGGCAGCGCAAAGGGATCACCCTCATAGTCGCCATCCTTCCAGTAGCGCTCAGCATAGCCGCGGGCGCGTGCCTTGGCTGCTTCCTCATTTTCACCCTCTGCGGGATATTCCCCTGCATACGATGCCAGCCAGAACAGAGCATTGGCCGTGGTGGCCTTGCCGTCCTGGGTGTTGAGAGCGAGGCCCGCATCGGCGGCCTTCTCCAGGCGCGGCATAGCGGTTGCCTTCACAGCATTGTCGGTGTGGTTGAGCAGCAGACCGGCGGCCAGCAGCTCAGCAGTGGGATACAAACTGCTCTTCGGCCAGTTCTGGCAGATGTGGTCGCAGTACTTCAGCGCAAGCTTCTTGTCTTCCTCAGCGCTCTTGTCGTCAGCAGCAGCGGCAGCACGCTTCGTGTGCTGGTCGATGGCGGCATAGTACATCTTGTCAGCCTGGGGTGCTTCCTCCAGATCGGCAGTGGTGTACTTGGCAGCGTAATCATTGAAGGCCTTGATAGCCTCGCTGTGCATGGCCGGATTCTGATTGGCCAGACGAGAGCAGGAATCCACCAGGAACAGGAACACATCGTTATCGTACTTGGCGGCTTCCTTGGGCGTAAGAGTATCCTTACCCTCAGCAGCCTTCATTTCACCGCTATCCACCAGCTCGCGGGCGGTCTCCGCCACCTTGTCGTACTGACCCAGGGAGTAGTGGGCAGCCGGAATCATGTAACGGGCCGTCAGATACAGCTTGTTTGTCTTGTTATCCTTGAAGTGTTCGATAACCTCCTTGGCAGTGGTAATCACCTTCTCCCAATCCTTGGCCTTCACGGCGCGGTCCATTTCCTGGAACACGAGAATCTTGGTCTGGTCGCCCATGTCAACACCTTCGAGCATCTTCTCATAATGCACGGCCTTGGCCTCGTCACCGGTCAGGCGGTTCAGCGCACCCAGCTGCAGAATGATGGTGTTCTTCATCTCCTTGGGCTCCTTGTCCTTCTGAGGCAGAGCCAGGCGGCTGTAGCGGTCATACAGCACCTGGAAACCACCCTTGGCCAGTCGATTGGAGCCCATGTCCTTGGCCACAGTGGCGGAGGACATGATAGAGAAGCCATCGAACATCAGGCCCTTATCATCCAGACCCTTGATGTTGGCATTCCACTTGCGGGCAGAATTGCCGGAAAGCTGGACACCCGTGCCGCGGTCTGTAACAGGCTTGGGATATTTACCCACAGCCTTTGCCTGGGCAGCCAGAGCAGCGCGGGCTACAGGGCTGTCAACCACCAGACCGAACAAAGCATTGGACGTGCGCACAGCCTCAGCAGCCAGAGCATCATCGCCCTTCTCCAAGGCATCCTTCATCACCTTGTAGGCACGCTGTCCCAGGTTGTAGAACTTGTTAATATTGCGAGCCGAGCGATCCGGGGAGAGATTGTAGCTGGCCGGGTTGGATTCAATCAACTTATATACCCAGCCGATGTTATCCGGGTTGGACACAGCCACGCTAACGATGGTGTTCAGGCCATCCATAGCCATATCATCCGGCACACGCCCCTTCACCTTGCGGCTCTTTTCCAGATATTCGGCAGCCTTTTTGAAATCAGGAGTCGTCTGCAGCAGGTATGCCTGCACCAGCACAAAGCAGACCTGGCCTTCCAGCTTCTGCTTCTTCTCTGTGGCACTCACCTTCCCCTTCTGCAGCAAATCAAGGTATTCCTCGAAGTGCTTGATAGCCTCCTTGAACTTGGCCTTATCACCATTGTCCTTGCCTTCCTCACCTACGCCCAGCTTGTAGCAGCAGTTGGCCATCTGGAAGATGGAATAGGTGAAGAACGGTTCATAGGCTTCCGGGGAACCAGTGCTGGACTTGGCCTTGGCAAGCAAAGCCGGGTCTCTCCAGCGACGGTTTTCCTTGAAATCCTTGAATGCATTATACGCATCCTCGTATCGGCCCGCGCGGAAGTAAATCACGCCCTTCTCCCAGGCGTAGAACGGAAGCACATAGGCAAACTGCTGAGCCGTTGCACCCTTGCCGCTGAAACGAGTCATCACGTCATCGCAGAGTTTCAACGCCTCATCCGTCTGACCAGCCGCGCTCATCTTCTTCACCTTGGCAAGCGAGGCCAGCGGGTCCTGGGCCTGGCAAACCATCGGCATGCTGAATGCCAGAGCTGCCAGCACAGATATAGCTGTGGTATGAGTATTCATAAATTATCTTGTTTAAGTTTGAAAAGCTTTAGAGGGGGGACAAAGAAGGGGAGCACGCGGATTCTTGCTTCCACACGCTCCCCTTCTGAGCCCGGGTTACAGGGTTACTCCGAGGCAGAGGTGTTCAGACCCACAGTCGAGATACCAGCCTCAGAGAGGGCGGCCATCACATCAACGATGCGCTGATGCGGTGTTGCCGGAGCACCCTCCACCATGACGATGGGGCTCGTATCTGCAGCCTTGGCGGCCTCTACCAGGTTCTTAAGGGCTTCAACCAGTTCGCGCATCTCGCGCTGCTGGCGATACTCGGGAGTGCGGGGATCCAGACCAGCATCCATGGGGCCAGCCATCTGCATGTCACCGTTCCAGTAAACGATGCCGCTGGCTTCCACCTTCACGCGACCGGGTTCCAGGGGGGGCGGGGAGCCGCTGGCGGCAGAATCACCAGGCAGTGCCACACTGAGGCGCTTTTCGCTCACCAGCGAGGTTGCCACGATGAAGTAAATCAGAAGCAGGAAGCAGGCGTCCATCATGGACGACATGTTCATTTGCGGCTCCTCCTCGGGCTCTACCGCGCGTTGTTTACGTCTTGCCATATGCTATATAACCTTTCGACTTGAGTTGGAGTTTATCTTGCAGGCAGCGTACCAAACACGACATTGGAGAGACCAGCAGCCGCACCACAGCGAATCACCGTTGCTGTGCGTTCCCAGGGGGCATCCTTGTCGCCACGAAGATAGAGACGAATCATCTTCTCCTCGATATTCTTGGCTTTCCACATCTCCACCTGCTTCTTCAGGAAATCAGTGAGATCCTGAGTCTGCTCGGGGGCGTAGCCGATGGTTTTGGTATCATCAGACACACCCCAGGCGGTACCGGGTGCATATTTTTCAGCAAACTTCTTGGAGGCCTGCGCATCCATCTTGTCAGCATCTGCGAAGATATTGACCACCACGCAGCCCTTGGCATCCTTCATATCGGAGCAAGTAACCGCATTGGGCATTCTGACGCAGGGATCCTTTGCCACGGTAATCTGCGAGGCATTCACCACGAAGAAAATAATCAGCAGGAAGCAGGCGTCCATCATGGAGGACATGTTCAGCTCCGCCTTTGTCTCATCTTCGGCGCGTGCGTTTTTCTTTGCCATACTATTGTGACAGGGGTTCAGAGTTCTACCGGCTCTCGCGGTTTAACATATCAGCCAGAGCCGGCCCATATAAGCGGGAGGATCAGGCCTCCTCTTCTTCCTCGTACTCCTCTTCGCCTTCCTCTTCATCACCACCGAAGCCTTCGGGGATGCGAGCAAGCATGGCCTCGCCATTCAGCGTGTTGATAGCGGCATTCATCATGTCCTCAACAGCGTTGATGCATTCGGCCTCACGAGCCTTGGCGCTCTTGTTCAGGAAGTAGAACACCGGCAGAGCGATAAGGGAAATAATCAGACCCCAGAAGGTGGTAAGAAGTGCCACAGAGATGGAGCCTGCCAGCGTGGTCGGGTCAGCCTGACCGGTTTCAGCCAGCACACCGAAGGCTTCCACCATACCCTGAATGGTACCGAACAGACCGATGGTCGGAGCAGTGGAACCGGACAAGGCCAGCAGGTCAACGTAGCGCATCAGAGCGGGGCGTTCGTTGGCGGTGAAGTCAGCCACGGCGTCGGACACGGCATCCTTGCCCAGGTCCTCGGGCTTGTTAGCGTCCACGTTCGGCAGAGCGTAAGCCACCAGACGCCCCAGATAGGTGGGGCTTTCGGTAGCCAGCTTGATGGCGGACTGCACGCGGCACTCGGTCATGAGGGAAACCAGTTCATCGCGCAGGGGAGCGGGAGCAAAGTTCTTCTTGCTGAGCTGCATGATGCAGTAGGTCACCAGCACGAGGGTGATGAAGAACAGAATCACAAGGGGAATCATGGTCCAACCACCATCAACCACCCACTTATCGAGCATGCTCTTCTGGGTAGCGGCAGCTTCGCCTTCTTCCTGAGCAAGCACAAGGCCGGGGAGAGTAACCATTGCAGCTGTCAGCAGAGACAGAGCACGTACACTAAAACGAGTAATCATCGATTTCATAGCTTGGTAATGCAGAATTGACTCTTCTATTTAATCACATTCTAGCCACATGGCAAGAATGAATTTACAATTCACGTATTTTTCCTGTAAAAAATTCGATTTTTTTCACGTATAGGTCAGGGCTTCACGCCAGCTGCACGCCGAATTTTCGGCGCAAGAGCGGTATTATCCTGCACACCGGTAAAGGCCGCAGCTCCGCAACCGGCCGCATACACCGGAACGGCCACCCCGCTGTGGCGGAAGGTGCTGAAATGCCCCTCCACCTTTCCTTTGCCGGTATCTCCCCCCAGGATACTCAACCCACCGGTCTGGTGATCAGCGGTCACCACCAGCAGGGTATCATTGTGCTTCTGCATCCAGCGCAGCACCACGCCCACCGCCTTGTCAAAATCCAGCGTTTCGCGCACCGTTTCATCCAGGTCATTCACATGCGCAGAGCTATCGATTCTGGAGCCCTCCACCATCAGGAAAAAGCCGTCCGGGTCGCGCTCCAGCAGCTGCAAGGCCTGCTCCACGCGCTGCGGCAGCCAGTCTCCCCGCTTGCTGGCAGGCTCATAATCCCCCGGCCCCGCCAATTCAAACAAGCTGCACTCTCTTTTCAATTTTTCGCATTGCTCCGGCGTCAGTTTATCACTCCCACCTCCAGCTATCACCTCAAAACCAGCACCGGCCAGAGCCGCGGCAATGGCGGGCGTATCCTTGCGGCTCAGCACATGCGCATAGAACGCCGCAGGGGTGGCATCCGTCACAGCCTTGGTCACCACAATACCAGTCGCTTTGCCAGCGCGGCGCATCTGCTCGGCCAGCGATTCCACAGGCTTCCCCGCAGCATCCACGCCTACCTGTCCATTTACTGTTTTGTGACCGCAGGCAATAGCGGTGCCACCCGCAGCCGAATCCGTGATTGTGTGGCTGGCAGATGTGGTGATGGAAAACCCGGTTACTGGAAGCGTAGTGATGTTCAGCTTTCCTTTGTTGGAAAGCCAGGCCGCCCACACATGCTCCGCCCCCATGCCATCGCCTATCATCAAAATCACATTGCGAGCCTGCTTCTGCTCTACCTCCGGTGCTTCCGCCACCTTCTCGTGCGCACGCGTGTGAGTGTATGTCTGAGTACCACACGATACGAGGCAACACCCCACCAGTGCTATCATGAATGCAAACTTCTTCATGCACACAGTTTAACACAATGTACACGCCGTGACAAGACGCAAAAAAGGCGCCGCAGAACTTACCTGCGGCGGCTTGGTTAAAACTTGCGAATCAGCGCTTACTTGCTCGTACCATCGAGCACCTTGACGGGGCCGTTCACAGCCTCACCAGGCTGAGCAGCGGGAGTACCGGGCTGGCCGGGAGCTTCCTCAGGAACGAGATTGCGGGGCATCTTGCGAAGAGCGGGGGCATCCTGCATCTGGCAGCAGCAGGAGCTGAGTGCTACGGCAGAAACAACGGAGAAAACAAAAGCGGCGAATTTCATAAAACAGTATGTGGTTAGATGATTCCGATGAGTATTCAAGCAAATTAGGCAAAATTAGTCAATACAAATTTCGCATAGCCAGCACTTTTTGGACATTTCAGCCCAGCCAGGAGCATTAAACGCTTGAAAAACGCGCCCTCGCCTGATATAAGAAGTCCAACTTATGGGAAAACACAGCAAAGGAAAACTTTTCTCCGGGCATGGAAAGAACAGCGCCTCCTCACTGATGCGCCGCATCATCATCATTGCTTCCGCCGTTTTACTCCTGCTCGTTGTTCTGGCAGTAGTCGCCTACTACCAGTTGCTTGGCTACCTTCAGGGTGATGACTTCCGCCAGAAGGTCACCAGCGCAGCCACCAGCACTCTGAAAGCGGAAAACGTGCAGATTCTGAGCAATTTCCGCATCAACGGCGACCGCGTTTCCTTCGATGGGGCAGATGTCGCGCGTTTTTCCCTCATTGAGCAGGGGCACATAGGGCGCACCAGCGCCGAAATCAACCGCATGGCCCTGCTCAGCCGCAAACTGCACCTCCAGAAGCTGAGTCTTGAGGAGGCCTCTATCGTTGCCGTCTCCGGGCAGAACCCTGCGCTGAAACCGGCTCGCATCCCAGCCTCAAAAGCCTATTCTCTCAAACCGCAGAAGGCAAGCGAACAGGCCTCCCTCAATTCGGACTCTTTCCAGCTGGATTTACTGGAGTGCAAAGACGCCGATATTCACTACACTATGAATGGCAAGACTTACCAGCTGCTCGGCGCCCAGCTCACGGCTGAGCCTGCCCCGAAAATCAATCCGGCAGCCTGGCAGATTAACGCCGAAAACGCACGCTTCCACACGCCGTTCTCCTTCCTGCGCGACAGCAGCATCAAATCGGCCTCACTCGTTTACACTCCCGCCAGCATCGACCTGACCGATTCCCGGGTCATGCTTACCCCGGGCGAATTGCGCGCCAAAGCCCACTACGATGTGAAACGCAGCCGCTGGACCGGCGATCTGCAGGTGAACAAGGGCGATATCCGCCGCATTCTGAACGATGACTGGAAGAAGCGCCTCACGGGTGAGATGTATGGCCGCATGGTGCTCACCGGAGAAGATGGCAGCATTGCCACCGCCACGGGTAATCTCTCCATTCTCAACGGCGTACTGGAGGGGCTGCCCTTCCTTTCCCAGCTTCCCCTTGGAAATACATACCCCTACCGCACCCTTGAACTGGAAAAGGCTGATTGCCAGCTGCTCTACCCCTACAACGATGACCAGGTGAAAAACGCCTGGATGTTCAACAAAATCAACCTGTCCGCCAAAGGCGGATACCTGATTGTACACGGCCATATCCTCGTAGGTGAAGGCGGCAAGCTCAGCGGCACACTCACCATCGGCCTGCCGGAGCGCATCGTGCGCACCCTGCCGGTCTCGCAGGAGGAACTGGCGGACCAGCTCTTCACCGCCGAAGGCAAGGAAGAGGACTACAAGTGGGTCAACATGAACCTCAGCGGCACCATTGACAAACCCAAGGAGGACCTCAGCATCCGCATTGCCACCCTCGTGGGCCAGAATCTCGGCAAAGCTGCGGTGGATATGCCCGTCAGCGCCGCCGCCGGCCTCCTCAATACCCTGTTCCGCAGCAAATCAAGGAAGGACGCCGAGGAATCTTCTGTTGACGAGGACAATGAGGAGGACGACAACGCCGATGAGGATGAAACCGAAGACGACACTCCCCCCTCCCCCGTCAACAATGCCATGGATGCCGCCGGCTCCCTGCTCCGTTCACTTTTCTGATAATTCTCATGAACCAGTACCCCTCCCAGTACATTGATTGCGTGTGCACCATCCGGGAACGCTTTGCCCCCACGGCCTACCACGCCACCCTGCCCAATGGTAAAGCCACCGTCGCCTTTGTGCAGCTCAAGGAAGCTCACTTGCTGGATGTCATCAAACCTGGCGACAAGGTGAACGTGACCATCTGCCCGGCCGATTTCGAACGCGCCCGCATCCGCAGCATGGCTTGATGCCAATATCAGTACACCCCATGAATAGAAAGCCGGAAGTACTTGCTCCTGCAGGCAATTGGGACTGCGTACGCGCCGCTGTGGCCAACGGGGCAGACGCCATCTACTTCGGGCTTGACCAATTCAACGCCCGCATGCGGGCAGACAATTTCACCCGCGAGGATTTAGGCTCCCTCATGCCCTTCCTGCATAGCCACGGCGTGCGCGGCTATGTCACCATGAATGTGCTCATCTTCCCGGCAGAGTTCGAGCAGGCCGTAGCCTATCTAGATGCACTGGATGCCGCCGGGGTGGATGGTGTTATCGTGCAGGATATGGGGCTGGCAGCCCTTATCTCCCGGCATCGCAAGGAAGGCCGCTGGCATCTCGAACTCCATATTTCCACCCAGATGACCGTAAGCAGCCCAGAGGCGGTCAAGCTGGTGGACGAACTTTTCGACCCGCAGCAGATTGTGCTTTCGCGCGAGCTTTCCCTGCGCGAAATCGAGGCCTGCGCCAAGGCTACCACCAAACCCATTGAAGTATTCTGCCACGGGGCCCTCTGCGTGGCCTATTCCGGCCAGTGCCTCACCAGCGAGACTCTGGGCCAGCGCAGTGCCAACCGCGGCGAATGCGCCCAGGCCTGCCGCATGCCCTACAAGCTCGAGGTGGACGGCCGCCTGCGCGACCTGGGCGAGCGCCGCTATATCTTCTCCCCCCAGGACCTCTGCGCTCTCGACCGCGTGCCGCAGATGATTGCTGCCGGGGTCCACAGTTTCAAGATTGAGGGGCGTCTGAAAAGCCCGGAATATGTGGCCGCCACCACTCGGGCCTACCGCCGCGCGGTGGATGCCGCGCTGGCCGGAGTCCCCCTGCCCCCGCAGAAGCGCAGCCGCGACCTCTACGCCATGCAAATGGCTTTCTCCCGCGGATTCTCCACTGGCTGGCTGGATGGCACCGACCACCCGCTCCTCACGCATGGGCGTTTTGGCAAAAAACGCGGAGCCCTGGCCGGACGCATTGCCCGCTGCGGCGAAGGCTGGGTGGAGCTGGACGCACTGCCCGCCATGCCTGTTTCCCCGGGCGATGGCTTTGTGATTGATGCCGGGCAGGACCGCAACGAGGAACAGGGCGGCCGCATCTGGCGCGTGCAGGGCACCCGGCTCTTCTTCCACGGCAAAGGCAGCCGCATCGACTGGAGATTCGTGCGCCCAGGCGATTTGCTCTGGAAAACCGCCGACCCCGCGCTGGATAAATACCTGCACGGCACCTGGTGCAATTTTGAACGCCACGCTGCCACCACCCCTGGCCAGCAGCTCGATATCCATTTTACCGGACGGCTCGGCGGCCAGCTCACGGCCACCTGCCGTGGCCTCACGGTAGGCAGCGGCCAGCCGCTCGAACCCGCCGAAAAACGCCCGCTGACTTCCGAGACCATCGAAGCACAGTTTGCCCGTCTTGGTGGCACCGGATTCTCGCTCGGCTCCTGCACCTATGAGCTGGAGCCGGGGCTCATGCTCCCGGTTTCTGTCCTCAACAAAATGCGCCGTGAGCTGATTGAAAAAATCCCCCAGCAGTCGGGCTCCGCTCGTGAGGCTGTAACCTGGCAGGGCTGGTCGCACCCCTTCCCGCCGCTCGCCCCGGCCAGAGGATTCAAACTCTCTGTACTCTGCCGCGAACCAGAGCAGGCCTACGCCGCAGCACGCGCCGGCATCAAACGCATCTACCTCGATTTCAAGGACATCCGCAGCTATGCGGAGGTGTCTAAAAATATCAGAGAAATCAGTTTAGACACCAAGATATGGATTGCCACCATGCGGATTATGAAGCCGCATGAAGCCGGGTATTTCAAGTATATAAGCGCCGCGGAACCGGATGGCGTCCTGGTGCGGAACCTGGGGGCAGCCTACTGGTTCCGGAACAAGGGAGTGCCCATGGTGGGAGATTTCTCCCTGAACACGGCCAACCCGGAGAGTGTGGCCATGTGGCAGGATTTCGGCATGCGAGCGCTCACGGTTTCGTACGATTTGAACGCCGGGCAGCTGGCCGATTTGCTGGCAAGCGGCTGCGGCAGCGCGCTGGAACTGACCCTGCACCAGCATATCCCGATGTTCCACACCGAGCACTGCGTCTTCTGTACCTTCCTGAGCCAGGGCCACAGTTTCAAGGACTGCGGGCAGCCCTGCGACCACCACAAGGTGCGTATCATGGACCGCGCCCACGCCATGCATTTCCTGCGCAGCGATGAAGCCTGCCGCAACACCATGTTCAACGGGCAGGCGCAATCTGCCGCGCGCTATGTGGACGGCATGCGCCGCTGTGGTCTGAACCGGTTCCGCCTGGAGCTTCTGGAGGAGGATGCCGAGAAAACGGCAGAGCTCATCGGCCATTACCGCGCCCTGTTGCAAGGCCGCACCACGCCGGAACAGCTCATGCAGCGCCTCAATGTCATCGACCGCATCGGCGTGACCGATATGAAATAAAAACACCCCCGACCATACGGCCGGGGGCGTTTCTGAATAAAGCTGGCTATATTACTTCGCTTTAGGTTTGAGCGGCACAGCGTGGAAGGGCTGCGGAGCAGTTCCCGTGAAGCGCGGATTCATGGAAGCGATATTCTCATTGCGGATTTCAAAGGTGAACTCACCACCTTTAGCCACATCCTTATCGTCCAGAATGTGGTCAAACACACACACGGGGTGGTTACCCGGGGTCTCCGGCATCACAAACAGCCCAATAGCCATGCTGGGATGCTCCAGCTTCTCGTTTGTGGTGATGGTGTAGCTGATGGTGTTCCTACCGCGGCGCAAGCCACCGGAAATCACATCGGCCCGGCGCTCATCCTCGAACTGGTGCACGGAAATTCCATTGATTTTCATATCAATGCAGCGCCCGGGAGCATCCACAAACACCTTACCAATCAACTGCGGCGCCGGGCATGTCACCGGCACAGCAGGTGCCTCCTTGTAGGGGTGGAAACCATCCTGCTCCATCAGCACGGTCAGATCGCGCTGGTGCAGGCGCTTCTTCACCTCCGGCAGGCGAGACAGATTGAACATGCGGCTCTGGTCAAACTTCCAGCGGCCATCTTCAAACACCATCAGCAGCACAAAGGCATTCTCCTGCGGCTCGTGCTTCCCCAGCTGCACCTCTCCCACGTAGGTGGCGGCCAGGGTGCGGTGATTGCACCCGGTAATGGTGCCAATGTACTTGAAGCCCTCCAGCGCGGGCGGGTCGGGCTGGTCCAGGAAGAAATCCGTGGGGAAATTCCCCTTCTGGGAAACAATCAGATTGCGCACCTTCACCTGGCGGGAACGGGTGGTAACCCGGCGCCACAGGTTCTCATCGCGCCGCATCATGGCAAGGCGCCAGGTGCTGTACAAAGTCTCCACCGTGCGGCGCACCGTGGGCTGGTCAGGCATACCGAACTTCTCCTGCTCCGTCTGCGCCGGGGCCGCCGCTTTTTCCTGCGCAACACCCGGAAGCGCGCAGAACAACAGGCAACTCATCAAAAAAATAGCTCTCATAACTGATTAGAACCTACAACAGGCTTGCTTTTCTGGCAAGAAAATTGCATACTAGCCTGCATATTATGACGTCATTTTCACGCAACGCCCGCCGCGAGGGAGAAGCCCGCTACCGCCAGATGCTGGAGCAGGCGCCCTCGTTTGTCTGGAAGCGCTTTGCGGATGGCGTTTCGCTGCGCATGCGCATGTTTGCCCCCCGCGGCCACCAGCCGGAACACTTTGCCCCGGCGGTCATGTTTTTCTGCGGGGGCATGTGGTCGCTGGATTACAGCACCGAGTTTGTTTCCTGGGCGGTTCACCTGGCGCACCGCGGCATTGTCTGCCTGCTGCCGGAGTACCGCACACGTGCCCGCTACAATGTGCAGGCAGACGATATCATAGGCGATGGTCTGGATGCCTGGAAATGGCTGCACCACAACGCCAGCGGCCTGGGCATTGACGTGGCCCGCCTCACCCTGGCCGGGGCAGATGCAGGCGGTCTCATGGCGCTCAACTGCGCCATGCAGCCTATGATTCACGAAAAGAAGTGGTGGGAATTCAAGAAGGAGGATATTCTGCCGCTGCAGCCCGCCTGTGTGGCTATTTTCCGCGGCGTGGTCGATACCGATGCCCCGGAAGCCCGCCAGCTCAACATACCGGGCGAGGCCATGAACCCGGACGCGGTGAACCCCTGTGCCCTGCTGCGCCGCAAGCTGCCGGCGCTATTCTGCGCACACGGCATGCTCGACCCGCTGCTCGATTTTGAGATGCGCCAGTGGTTCTGCGATGAGTGGGAACGCCTGGGCAACAAGGTGGAGCTCATTCTCTCCCCCACGGCGGACCATACCATCACCCAATTTGAGGTAAATCCCGCTACGTTCGAGCAACTCCTCCTCGGCTGGGAGGATTTCATGGTGCGCGAGGCCATCTGGCCAGAGCCCGAGGTGGAAACCGACGCGCTCATGGTCTGATGTAGAATGTATTGAACTCTGCACCTTCTACATTCAAGCCCCCTTCACCGTGCCGAGCACATCACCCATGCGCGCAAAGGTCTCGGTGCACTTGGCGGTATTGGCTAAAATATCTTCTGCCAGCTGCACACGGCCGGGTTCAAAGAAGGTCATGACGGTGGAGCCGCCAAAGCCGAAGTAACCATGCTCTGCGCCCTTCTCTACAGCCTTGCCCGGCTCGTAGGTCTGGTATATCGCCCCCACGCCAGTGGCACCCACTGCCAGGCAGAGCACATCGCCCAGCTCCTGGGTGTGCAGCACGGTGAGCTCACGCTTGTTGGTCCACAGCCAGGCCAGGTTGTGGCGCAGGCAATACGGCGATACACTGGCCAGCGGCCCCGGAATGCGCACAGGTGCCTCCGGCACGCCCGCAACCGGGAAATGGAACCGGTGGTAATCCACCGGACAGAGACGCGAAAGCACCACTGTGCCATGCGCGTACTTCTCTGCCAGCTCGGCACTCCCAAGCAACGCGGGCAAATCAAAGCTCTGGTTCTTGACGAATACGCCGGTAATCTCGGCGGCATCCTGCCAGCCGCTGTGGCGGGCATCTGCCGGCAGTGCCACCTGGCCAGCCCCGCAGATGGGACGAGCCCCGGGAGCAAGCTTGCGGTAGAAGAAATCGTTGAAGCTGGTATACTGGTCTACCGGGCGTTCATAATCGGCCATGTTGATATTGTATTCCTCCACAAAGGCGCGAAGTTTCTCCGGGCTGCCGCTGCTGCGGGTATCTTTCATCCACCCCATGAGGCGGGAGAAAAAAGCGCGTTTGATAAGCAGGTGCAGGCTCAGCCGCCCCAGCGGTGTGCCATATACCCAGCGCAAGGCGCCCTCGCCCAGCACTTTTTCCTGCTCCAGCTGCCCGGTGTAGCGGTTGTATAACGTAATGCCCTCTGAATTCATACGCGGGCATTATAACAGACAGAGCGGGGCAAAACAAGCTTGTTCTGCCCCGCCCTGCACTATGTGTTAAAATTCTATCAACCGCCCGGGAAGATATCGCGCATATCGTTATACCCCAGCGAGGAGTGCCGGGGGATGGAACGCGGGGCCGACTGCGGCTTGAAGGCATCTTCATCCCCCTCGTCCTCAAACATGCTGCGCACGCGGGCAGAAAGTGCCTCCTCGGCCTCTACCTCGGCCTTTTTGGGGAACACGTTCACCTTGCCAGCGGTGCGGACAGGCGTGGTGGTGTGGCTGGCCATCATACGCTCCAGGTCATCGTCATCGCCAAAGATATCGGCCACGCGTTCCATGGAATCCGCCGGGGTCTCATCCTCAGCAGAGCCGAAGGCCATATCCAGGTTAAATTCGCTCTGGCGAGCCTCGCGAGGCGCGGGAGCCGGCACGGGCTCAGGCATGGGAGCAAGAGCCGGCGCAGGGAGCGGCTCCCACGAGGGCAGCGGCTCCGGCTCTTCCTCCGGCTCGGGTGCCGGGGCATAGACCGGAAGCGGCATTTCCTCCTCCGGCTCCAGCAGGGGCTCGCTGCTCACAGTTTCCGGCTCATCCTCGTATACAGGCTCGGCATAATCCTCCTCAGCTGCCTCCAGCGGTGCTGTTTCCGGCGCCAGGGCAGGTTCTTCCGCCGGCTGGGCTTCCTCTTCGGCAGCCATCTCCTGCTCTGCCGCTGCGGCATCGGCTGCTACTGCGGCCTGCATCTCGTGAAAATCGACAGAGGCTATGATGCTCACGCGCATTTCCTCGCCCAGGTGGGCCTTGACCGCCGCGCCAAAGAAGATATTGACATCATCGCCACCCAGGCCCTGGCGCACCGTCTCCATGGCCACGCGCAATTCAGCCAGCGACATATTGTTGCCGCCGGCAATGTGTACCACCACGGTGCGGGCATAGCGCAACGCGTTGTGATAAGCCACCAGCGGGGATTCCAACGCAGCGCGGGCGGCATCTTCTGCGCGGTTGGGGCCGTAGCCCTTACCGGCGCCGTAAATGCAGCGGGAGTCGTTGTTATCCAGCGCGGTCACCAGCTCATCCAGCCCGATGTTGATGATTCCGGGCGAATTGGCCAGCAACGGCACCGAGGCTGTGGCCTGCGAAAGCAGTGCATTTGCTTCCTCGAAAACGGCCTGCGCACCCGTGCGGCTCCGGAAGAGGTCTTCCATGTAGTCGTTTTCGAAGCAGAACACGATATCGGAAAGGGAGGCGATGCTCTCCAGCGCCTTGTCTGCCTGGCTGCGGCGGCGCGCACCTTCGAAACTGAACGGCATGACCACCACCGATACCAGGAAAATGCCCGCTTCGCGAGCCTTGGCTGCCAGCACCGGCGCCACGCCGGAACCAGTGCCGCCACCCAGCCCCACCACCATGACCAGAAGGCGGGCCCCGCGCAGCAGGTCATCAATCTGCCCGCTGCTTTCCTCAATGGCCATGCGCGCCACCTCCGGGTCGCCGCCGGAACCCAGGCCGTGATTCAGCCCGGCGCCCAGCTGCACGAATTCCACGTTGCCGCTTTCGCGCCCCAGGCGCTCATCCAGCGACATGATGCAAAGGCGCACGTTTTCGGCACTGGAACCGCTGAAACGCTGCAGGATACTGGCACCGGCACCGCCGAGACCGACGATGACAATTCCATCTTCTTTCCGCGAAGTGGTCTGATAGGGAAGCATGGTAGTACGTAGGTTGAAAGGTATTTAAAGCCTTAGCGCCCGCCGCGCAGGAATTTCAGGAAACGGGCCAGCATATTACCCTGGCGGGGGTTGATAGCATCGTCATCATACCGCTGGGCGTACCGGATAAGACCGATGGCTGTGCAATAGCGCGGGTCCGCCAGGTAGGAATGGTTGTGCCCCGGGGGCAGCGGAGCAGGCTGGTGCACCGGCATGCCGCCGAAGATGTAGTGGCAGAGGCCATCCAGACCGCGCATGAAACTGGTACCGCCGCTCAGGTAGATTCCCATGCCGGGATTGAGCAGCTCGGAGGGAATGCGGTCTCGCACCTGCAGGAGCATAGCCGCCAGGCTGTTGCGGATGATGCGGTTGAGCTGCCCGCGCTCGATGGTGACATCGTGCATGCCCAGCTCGCTCTTGTACTGAGCCAGCGAGTGGTCTTTGATATCGCCGAAGGCATTACCCTCGGTACGCTTGAGCACCTCCGCAGCCTTGGAGCTGACGCGCTGGTCGGTGAGGCGCACAATTTCCTGGTTGATATTGTTGCCGCCCATGGGAATGCAGCCGGAGGCCACCACATCGCCACCCTTGTAGCAAATGAAATCTGTGGTACCGCCACCAATATCGATGAGCAGTGAGCCGCTGTCCTTCTGCTGGCGGGTCAGCACCATCTGCGCGGTGGCCAGCGGGGCAAAGACGAGGTCCTCCACCTCCAGCGGTACCTGGCGCACACAAAGGAGCGAATTCTGCAGACGCGTGCGGATGCCGTGCATGATGTGGCAGTTCACATCCAGCGTGCGCCCTGTCAGCCCGGCGGGGTGACGCGTGGGTTCTCCACCATCGATAGAGAAGCCACCCAGCTCACGGTTCACGCAGAAACGGTCTGCGGAAAGCTCCAGCTTCTCCGCTTTCTCCTTGGCGGCAAAGACATGCTCATCCTCGATGATATCCTCATTATCCTGCAGGCGGAAATAACCCACATTATTCTCACCCACAATATGCTCACCGGTGACGGAGAGGAATACGTTGAGGATATCCACATCTGCATGGTCCTGGGCGAGCTGCCAGGCATCGCACACGCACTGGCGAGCCATGCTCAGCTCTGTTACCTCACCCTTGCGCACACCGGCGCTCTTCACCTCACCGATACCGATGATGGTGGCGGTGGCATCGGGGCGTATCTCGCCCACCACCATACAGGTCTTAGTGGTACCAATTTCAAGGCCTACGAGGATTTTGGATTGAGCCATATCAATTCGAAAATGTTACAGAGTAAAACGAGAAAAATTATCTTTTAACGGAGTATAGCACAACACCCGCGCGCTTGCGCGGGAAATACGCGTCATAAGGCACTTCACGGCTTGGCGAGTTCGTGTTCACAAACCTCCGGCTTCGGCATGATAGCCGGGCGCAGGCTCACAACATCCTCACTATACTCCTCCGACGGCACAAACAGGAACCCGGGCTCACGGTTGCGCACTTCATACGAGGTAGCGCGGAACATGGGCAATATCTGGTCGGTGCTGGGGTCATAGGCCTTGCGCCCGGTGTATTCACCACGAATCACATACTCCACGTTCTGGTCGCGGCCAAAGGTAGCATTGGGCAGCGGGTCCTCCGGGCCACGGTCCGGCGTGCGCACCAGCGATTCATCCATCATGACCAGCTTCGCCTCGCGCCAGCTCTGCCCCGGCTCTCGCAGATACCCCCAGAAACGGCACAGGGGAATGTAGTAGCGGCGCCCCACAAAGTACTCACCCTTTTCTTCTTGTGCAATTGCAGCCTCGCGCTCGCGCAGGGCTTCACAATCCGACCGCAGGCTGTGGCACTGCGTGAGCGCCAGGCATGCAACAAGGGCAATAATGATTTTCTTACTCATGAACACCCCTGTTCTACCCCATTGCATCTATTGGGTCAAGCCTAATCTGCATCCGTTCAAATCCCTGTCAGCTTACCATTATTTACTTGACACCCACCACCTGCCTATCTATACTCCGCGTGGGTGCGCTATAACGCGCTTACGCCCGATGCCCGCCCGGTTTCACGGCGCAGAACGGTTCATTCCCCTGAAAAGGAGGGCCGGCTGGGAAACCTGAACGGCACGCACCCTATCACCCCCTGATTTTTACTAAGATTCACCTTTTTTCACACAATGCAAATTTTTAAGAAAATCGCCCGTCTGTTCTCGTATGATATCGGGATAGACCTGGGCACAGCCAATACGCTGGTCTACATCAAGGACCAGGGCATTGTGCTGCGCGAGCCCTCCGTTGTTGCCATGAAAGGCGACAAGGTGAAGGCCGTGGGCGAGGAAGCCAAGCGCATGGTGGGCCGCACGCCCGGCAGCGTGGTAGCCATCCGCCCGCTCAAGGAAGGCGTTATTGCCGATTTCGAGGTAGCACACAACATGCTGCGCTACTTTATCAAACGCGCCTGCCAGGGCCGCAGTCTCCGCGGGCCGCGTATCCTTATTGCGCACCCCTCCGGCATTACGGAGGTGGAGCGCCACGCCATCGAAGAATCCGCCTATGAAGCAGGCGCCATCAAGGTTCAGCTCATTGAGGAACCCATGGCAGCTGCCATCGGCGTGGGGCTTCCCGTGACCGAGCCGGTGGGCAGCATGATTGTTGACATTGGCGGCGGCACCACGGAGGTGGCCATTGTTTCCCTTTCCGGCATCGTATACAGCCAATCTGAAAAGTGCGGCGGTGATGCCCTGGATGAAACCATCACCCGCCACATGCTGGCCGCCCACAACCTGCTTGTGGGTCCTCGCACGGCGGAAGACATCAAAATCCGCGTCGGCTCTGCCCACCCGCTGCAGCAGGAACTGCAGATGGAGGTGAAAGGCCGCGACCGCGGTACCGGTCTGCCCAAGACCGTCACCGTGCGCTCCGAAGAGATTCGCGAAGCGCTGCAAGATAAACTGGATGTCATCGTAAGCGCCATTCGCCAGACGCTGGACCACTGCCCGCCCGAGCTGGCCAGCGACTTGTACGACCGCGGTATCACCGTGGCCGGCGGCGGCGCCTTGCTGCGTGGGCTCAGCGACCTGCTGCACGAGCAGACAGGCCTGCCCATCATGATTTCTGAAGACCCGCTGAGCGCTGTGGCTGAAGGCACAGGCAAGTATCTTCAGGAGAACGATGACGTGTTCGAAGAGGAGTAAGCCCAACCGCTGCAAAACAACGGCACCGCTGCTCCGCTTCAGCCAATACCTCCCCACCGGCCAGGCACCGCACCACTTGCGGGGCCACTGCGTGCATTGGTCAGAGCGGACAGGCAGCAGCATCTCTCCCCCGTTTCACCAGGTGATTACAACTCCAACCTCAACCTAAAACTTTGTCTTTTATTTCCAAAATGATTAACTCAGTCAAACACTTCCTCGGGTTCGGCCAGTGCAACCCGAGGGAGGGAACAACTATCGTCATCAACTCAGAAAAACTGGAACGCCGCGTCGCTTTGCTCGAAGACGGCGTGCTGGAGGAATACAGCATTGAGCGTGAAGGCGAAGACAATATCGTAGGCGGCATCTTCAAAGGCCGTGTCAAGAACATCGAACCGGGGCTCAAGGCCATGTTCGTGGACATTGGCTACGAGAAAAACGCCTTCCTGCACTTCTGGGATGCCCTGCCCCTGGCGCTCGATTCCTCGCTGGAAGAAATCCAGAAGGAAGGCCGCCCCCGCAAGAAGCAGAAGAAGATTACCAGCAAGGATATTCCGGATATCTACCCCATCGGCTCCGAAATCATGGTGCAGGTGACCAAGGGCCCCATTTCTTCCAAAGGCCCGCGCGTGACCACCAATATCTCCCTGGCCGGCCGCTATATCGTGCTCATGCCCTTCACCGACCAGTTCGGTATTTCCCGCAAGATTGATGACCCCAAGGAACGCCAGCGCCTGCGCCAGATTGTGCAGAAGCTCAACGTGCCCGAAGGCATGGGCATCATCATGCGCACGGTGGCCCAGGGCCAGCGTTTTCGCCACTTTGTGCGAGACCTGGCCATGCTGCTCACCCAGTGGCGCGAGGTGGAGGAAAAATTCGCCACCAACCCGGCCCCCATGTGCGTGTACCGCGAGCCGGATCTGATTGAGCGCACCGCTCGCGACTTCCTGACCGATAATGTGGACAACATCGTGTGCGACAACCTGGAAACCACCCAGCGCATGCAGGAGATTGCCGGCAAGATTTCCCGCCGCTCCAAGCGCCACATTCAATACCACCAGTACCGCCACCCCATTTTCGAGGAACTGGGCATTGAAAAGCAGATTAACGAAGCCTTCCAGCGCCAGGTGCTGCTGCCCTGCGGCGGTTACCTCGTGATTGATGAGACGGAGGCCCTCATCGCCATCGACATCAACACCGGCCGCAACAAGGGCAACAAGGACCTCGACAAGACCATCCTGGAAACCAACCTGGAATCCGCCCGCGAAATCGCCCGCCAGCTGCGCCTGCGCAACATTGGCGGCCTCGTGGTGGTAGACTTCATCGATATGCGCCACCGCAAGGACCAGCTGGCCGTCTACAAGGCCATGAAGGACGCCCTGAAGCGCGACAAGGCCAAGACCCAGGTGATGCAGATTACCCCCATCGGCCTCATGGAAATGACGCGCCAGCGCATCAACGAATCGCTGCTGGACTACGTGAACGACCACTGCCCGTACTGCCACGGCCGCGGTCGCGTGAAGAGCGTGATGACCATGAGCGTGGAAATTCAGCGCCAGCTGAAAGCCACCATCATGCGCTACCGCGAAAATGTGGGCGATATGATTGTGGTGGTGAACAGCGATGTGCTCAGCCGCTTCAAGAACGAAGATGCCGCCCTGCTCATGGAGCTGGAGCGCCAGTGCGCCGGCCGCCTCATCTTCCGCAGCGACCCCTCCATCCACCGCGAGGCCTTCGCCATCCTGAACCCGGCCAACAACAACAAGCCGCTGTTCCAGATTAACATGTAACCCCCTTCCCCACCCAGCGGCGCACCCCACAAGGTGCGCCGCTTTCTGTCTCCGCGCCATGAAAAAGAAAATCCTGTTCATCATGCACCTGCCCCCGCCTGTACACGGGCAGAGCATGGTGTGCCAGCAAATCAGGCAGAGCGAGGTCATCAACAACGCATTCGACTGCCGCTACGTCAACCTTTCCGCCTCGCGCACAGCCGCCGAGGTGGGAAGCTACGGCATGGCGCAATCCTGCAAAAAATTATGGCGCTTTGCAGGCTCTTATCTCAGGACGCTGTGGCACCTGCTGACCTTCCGCCCGGAGGTCTGCTACCTGACGATTACCTGCCACGGGATTCCTTTTCTGAAGGATGCTCCCTTTGTTCTGCTGTGCAAGGCATTCGGGAGTCGCATCATACTGCACCAGCACAGCAAAGGCATGAACACATGCGCCCACAAGCCGATCTACCGCTGGTTATTGCCCTTGGTTTATCGCCATACAACCGTCATACTGCTCTCCTGGTTGCTTTACGATGATGTTTCCAGCGTCGTGAAGCGCGAACAGGTCAAAATCTGCCCCAATGGACTCTGATACCATGATTCGCTTTATCTACCTGGGCAACCTGCTCATCGAAAAAGGCCCACTTGTTCTGCTGGAGGCCTGCCGGATTCTCAAGGAACGGGATATTTCTTTTTCATGCGATATAGTGGGAGCTCCCACAGCTGAAATCACCATGGAATACATGCGGGCAAAAATACAGGAATACGGACTTGCTGATTGCGTCCTTCTGAGGGGAGCCCAGTATGGACAGGATAAGGAACAGCTGCTGAACCAGGCAGATGTCATGGTATTCCCGACCTTTTACCACAACGAATGTTTTCCCCTGGTGCTTCTGGAGGGGATGAAGCACTCTCTGGCGATTATATCCACTGCCGAAGGTGCCATTCCAGATATCGTTGCTGATGGCGAAACCGGGCTTCTTACAGAGAAACAAAACCCGGTTTCTCTGGCCGCAGCCATGGAACAACTCATCTCCTCACCCGGCACAATTTCCCGCCTGGCCTCCGCTGCACACCAACTCTACAATGAAAGATTCTCAGAGGCGCAGTTCATCAGCAGAATGCTGGACATTCTTCGCAACGCCTGACGCAGCCGTCACAGCTCCGACGAAACCGACCGGCATCCCCAATGCGATGTCGGGTGCTTGATGAATCGCGTGGTTCTCTCTTTGCCTCCAGGCAGGAACAGTGCGTACTCGCGGGGCTTCTCATGAAACAAATCGCACCAGCGGCGCCGCGCACTGCTGATAAAATTGCTCAGGCACCGGCTGCGGGTAACCCCTATGGGCATACCAGACAATACAACACGCCACTCCTGCTCGGCAATATCTGACCAGCCCAGATTCTCTCCCGTAACGGCAAAAAGACTCGTTATCAAATCAGGCATTACGCGAATCTTCATACCGTGATTCACCAAATCGCGGAAAAACACCATGTCCGATAACACGCGGAATCGTGTATCAAAGCGAAGCCCATGCTTGATAAAAGATTCTGCCCGGTGGAAGCAGGCACAGGTGATTACCTCGCACGCAGCCTGGCTGGTCCACCGCCACGGCACTACCGGACGCCGATGGCAGATATACCTGCTTTCAGAATCTACCACATAATATGCCCCCACCACTAATTCTGCCGCCGGATGCTCCGCAAACTCTCTGGCTACTTTCGACAATACCCCCGGCATATACTGCTCATCACTGTTCAAATGGGCTGTAATATCGGCATCTGCCGGCAATTTCTCCCACGCCTTGTTCAGAGCATCGTACATACCTGCATCGGGGATGCTCTCAAAACCAAACCTATATCCTGGACGGTTTGCTGTTTCCTGCTGCCACTGCCGCAACCACTCCACCGTACCATCCGTCGATGCCCCATCCTGCACAAAATGATACACCTCCACCCCATCCTGCACCTGATCCGCCACGGAATATACGCAGCGCTTGAGCCAACTCAGGGAGTCCAGCGCAGGGGTGATGATGTAAAATTTCGCCATTACGCAGCCCATATTATCAATTTTTGAGCGAAAGACAAGACGATAATTCGTAATTCCACCTGCTACGTCTTTTTATCTTGCCATGCAGGCCCACATCAGGTAGAATGCAGTCATTATGAACAGACTCGCAGGTAAAACCGCTATCGTTACCGGCGCCGGCCGCGGCATCGGCCAGGCCATTGCGCGCAGCTATGCTGCTGAAGGCGCCAAGGTTATCCTCATCTCCCGCAACCCGGATTCCTGCGGCAGCGCTGCAGACGCCATCAACGCAGAGTTCCCGGATTCCTGCAAGGCATTCCCCTGCGACGTGGCAGACGCCACCGCCGTGGAAACCTGCGTGAAGGATATTCTGGCAGAATACCCCGCCATTGACATTCTCGTGAACAACGCGGGCATCACCAAGGACGGCCTGCTCATGCGCATGAAGGAAAGCGATTGGGATGCCGTGCTCACCACCAACCTCAAGAGCGTGTTCCTCTTCGTAAAGGCTTTGCAGCGCACCCTCATGAAGAGTCCCGCTGGCCGCATCATCAACATCTCCTCCATCGTCGGCCTCACCGGCAACGTAGGCCAGAGCAACTATTCCGCCTCCAAGGCCGGCGTCATCGGCTTCACCAAGTCCATGGCTCAGGAAATCGCCAGCCGCAAGGTAACCGTCAACGCCATTGCCCCCGGCTTTATCTCCACTGATATGACCGATGCCATCCCGGAGAAGGCACGCGAAGCCCTGCTCTCCCGCATTCCCCTGGCAGACCTCGGCAAACCGGAGGATATCGCCCACGCGGCCACCTTCCTTGCTTCCGACGAAGCCCGCTACATCACCGGACAGGTCCTCGTGGTCGATGGCGGCATGACGATGTAACACCCCCGCTTTTAATCTACATCCCCGGAACAAAAAGTTCCGGGGATACCTTTTTCCCCGATACTTGACTCTATCATACGTTGATGCTAGACTCTGAACAAATGAACACACCTGAGCGCCTCAAAGTATTACTGTGCTGTTATGCCTGCGACCCGGGTTATGGGTCAGAACCAGGCATGGGGTGGAATTTTGCCAGCAATATCGCCAGGCATCACGATGTCCATGTCCTCGTCGAGGAAGAAAAATTCAAGGATAAAATACTGGCATTCAGTGCAGAAAATCCCGAAGCTGTCAGGAATATCAACTTCCACTTCCTACCCAAAAGAAGGCATCGTACGCTTCGAAAAATATGGCCCCCCAGCTATTATTGGTTCTACCGGGAGTGGCACAAACGGGCACTTGAATATGCAAAAGAGCTTGATAAGACTGAAAATTTTGACCTTGTTCACCAGATTACCATTTCCGGATTTCGGGAACCCGGTTTTCTGTGGAAACTAGGGAAGCCATTTGTCTGGGGGCCACTTGGAGGATTCACTGATACTCCCTGGTGTCTGATGAGCAGTCTGGGCTGGAAAGGAGCCCTGCATTTCAGCATTCGAAACATTGTAAATTATTTTCACAAGCGATGGGGGAAACGCTCTCAAGCTGCCGCAGCACATAGCCACACCATACTGACCAGTACAACTCAAGCAGTCCGCGAGATTCGCGATTACTGGCACAGAGAGGCGATTTTGATGAACGAGGTCGGTCTCGAAACACGACATACGGTCTATTCCCCTGTAGAACACTCTGCTGGCTCACCACTTCGCATCTGCTGGGCAGGAGAACATATTCCCCGAAAGGCGCTCGACATTCTCCTGCACGCGCTCACCCAATGCAAAGAGAAAATGGAGTTGCATGTATTAAGTAAAGGGCCACGCATGCAGGCATGGAAAGCCCTTACCCACAAGCTCGGTCTGGACGATATTGTGACTTTTCACGGTTTTGTTCCCCGCGAAGAGGCCTTCCATATTATGGGAACGAGCCATGTATTCTGTATCACCAGCATCAGAGAAGACACATCAACGGTTGTCTTTGAAGCATTCCGCTACGGCCTCCCCATCATAGCCCTGAATCATTGCGGATTTTCAACCGTCATCAACGAATCATGTGGCGTCAAAATCCCCATTACTTCTCGGAAACAAGTCATTGCAGACTATGCCCGCCATCTGGATTTTCTGGCTACACACGAGGAAACTCGCAAGGAACTCTCCAGGGGAGCCCTTGCCCGCTGCGCTGATTTCACTTGGGAATCCAAAATGAATATTCTCAACAAAGTCTACAGAACAGCCATTCTTAACTAATGCCAGGATACGATTCCCTCCAGCATGAGCACTCACTCCAACTCTCCGATCAACTACGGCTCTGGCATCCTGCGAGAGGCTATCAAGATAACATCCTGTCCCAAAAACGAAGCCACCCACTTTGCCATTTGCCACGGCAGCCACATCAAATTTCTGGTGCAGCTTAAATCTGGTATTCCTTTTCTGCGCAAAACGGTTGCAGCCTATAATAAAAAATTATCGCTTCTTTTACACCTTCTCCCCTATATCCCCACAAGTATTCTTCGCGCCGCTGGGCTTGGTTACTTTGCACGAATAACTCTTCATCACTCGGTCAAATCCATCCTGCCAGAGAGCGCTGATTGGAACATTCTCGTTGGCACATATGACAGCGCGCAGAAACTTGTATTCCAATGCTTTTCCAGCGAAAATGCACCTTGCACTTTCATCAAAATAGGCAATCATGGTTCCGCTGAGCAAATGGAAAAGGAAATACGTTTTCTAAAACACAGCGACCCCTACCAATCATTTGATATACCTCATCTGAGGCAATCGACTCTCATCAGCGAAGGCGCTGCCTTCAACATCCTGGTTACAGATGAATTTAATGGAACAAAAATCCTCCCTGTTCTTAACCATGAAATATGCCGGATTGCTCAGGAAATAGCCGGAGAACCCACCAATGTTGATGGTGTTACGCACACTTTTTCTCACGGCGATTTCGCCCCATGGAATATTCGAAAAAACAATTCGACATATACCGTTTTTGATTGGGAGCACTGTGGGCTACGGCCCTGTGGGTACGATCTTATATACTTCTGCCTGATGGTTGAAATCGCCTTAAATCATCATTCATTGGATAAGGCTTACGACCTAGCACTAAATAACGTAAAGCAATTCATTCCCGAATTGGCGCCCAACAAGGAATTAATTCTTGCACATTTCAGAAAGACAACAAAAACACTACCAACCCAATGATTGGAGATTCTCACCGTTCTCAAATGTTCATTAAGGCTTTTTTTTCCGAACTCTGTCGGAAAAACATACGCTACTGCATTCTTCACAACCTGGAGGAAGTGGCAAGCGGCGCCTCGCATGACATCGATATGTGTATTGAGTCAGAAAAACTGGCAGAGGCGGAACTAACACTTCATCATATAGCCAAAACTCTTGACTGGAAGATGCACCTTCAAACAGGTTCGATTAAGGATTCTTTCAATGCAAAATCATACCACTATCACTACATCGACACAGCAAATCAGAACATCACCCTGATTCATTTCGATTTTGTACCAGTCACAGCCTGGAAAGGTCGAGAAATCGTATCAAACGAAACGCTTCTGTCCGGGATTGAGCACTCTGGGCTTTTCCGAGCATCATCTCCAGAAGTAATGGCCGTTGTAGATTTATTCCCACACCTACTTTACGATGGCTATATCAAGGATACCTACAAAGAGAGAATTCACCAGGCCTTTACCTCAATCCCGCATAAGATTCTCCCCATTGTTTGTCAATTTCTCCCCAGAGAACTTGCCGAAAAAATCATCAACCTCACCCAGGAACGCCGCTGGCAAGACATTCTGGAACTGCGCCCCTTAGTGGCACGCCATGCCCTTTTGCGTGCACCCAGACGCCGCTGGGCGCATTTCTGCCACATCATCCGCAAACTCACCAACCCCGCAGGCATCATGGTGGCATTTATGGGGGTTGATGGCAGCGGCAAAAGCACCGTCATCAACGAACTCCCCAAGATTCTAGGCAACTCTTTCACCGGCGATACGTTCGACTATTACCACTGGCGACCCGGTTTCTTGAAGTCGGAAAAGAAAACCACATCCGATGGGCTTCCTATTACCGACACGCGCCCGCATCAGCATGCGCCCAGTGGAAGAATCAAATCATTCCTGAAGCTCGGATTCCATACGTTGGATTACATTCTTGGCTACTGGTTACGCGTACGCAAACAAACAGCCCAGGGACATCTGATAATTTTTGATCGGTATTTCTACGATTTCTACATCGACAAACAACGTTATTGCCTCACAACAAGCAATTGGTTGGTAAGATGCTTCCAGCTATTCGTCCCCTCCCCGGATATCACGTTTCTACTCATCGGTGACGCGGAAAAAATACACGCACGCAAAGACGAGCTCTCTGTAGAAGAAATCCGAACACAAATTGCACGTTTGTTGCACCATCAGCGTCACATGGCCAACCCGGCTATTGTTGACGCTGGCCAAAGCATTCCGACTGTCCGCTATGAGGTGTGTAAGGAAATCTTACGCAAGCTTCATCAGATAAATGCCCGACACTCCGGAGACTAACCTCACCCGAAGCACATCAAAAAGGGAAAGAAAGAACACCACTTCCCTCCCATTTAGCGCTTCATGTGAGGTTGTACTTTTCTATTTCTCTCTGTTCAAGTGTTACAAACCCAGCCTTTTTGAAATATCCACTGCGAAGCGACTGCGCAACGCTGTCAGGCAGCAATACCCACACAATCTTTCTAATTCTTTGAAGTAGAATACTCTTTAACTTAAAGAACAAGCTAGTCTTTCGCTGTGTTATCAAATCACTCTCTCGAAGAGTTGAGAAGTTCACCTTGGCTGATACGCCATCCATTTTGTACCAACAAATAATATCATCTACCACAGCACAATCGGCCCCCGTATCCAATATCTCGGCCATACAAGCCCAATCGCCTTTTATTTTATATATTTCACACTTATAGGGATATCTCTGGTGAACTTTCGTCCTGAAAAAAGCGGCTTGGTGACAGGTAGGTATGTATAATCTGTAAGTGTTCCTTTTAGGGCTCAATCCTATAGCTGCAGGAATAACACATTTAACAAGCATGCTACGGGAATACGAAACGCGACTGCCACATATGAGAGCGACCTCCTCCTTGTATTCCCGGCCTGAAAAAACATTTGCAAGAACATGCTCATCATACAATAAATCACCTGCATTGATAAAGCAAATCCACTCGCCAGAGGCCATGGCCAACCCCTTATTCATAGCATCATAAATGCCCGAATCACTCTCAGAAATCACCTTAGATATACGATTTCTGTACTTCTCCACAATATCCAGCGTCCCGTCAGTACTACCGCCATCTACAATTATATACTCAACATCATTGTACGTTTGGTTAACTATGCTGACGATTGTCGGTTCTATGCAATCTACAGCATTGTATGTTACTGTAACGATTGAGATTAACGGATTCATAACTTTACGGCATGCTAGCACATTACCCGCGAGCCTTCAACGTGTATTTCTGACATATTTTCCGCCACAAGCGGAAAAGGATATGACTTGTCATTCCCAAATCCCGTTTATCCCAAATGGGGTATTCTTTCATCGTACTCCAATCTCTGCTGTTGTTGGATGGCCATGTCTCTTTACCAGAAAATGCTGCCGCCCCTTGTAACTTACACATGATGGAAAAAATACTCTGCTCATGACGATGCTCTTTAAATTCAGGTAGATTAGGTAATACGGAAGGCGAATCGTCTATCAGATGTGTGTTCTGCGTAGTTGAATACCAGGAGTCGACAAATGCAACAGAACGCGCATTTTTCGAGACGAAAACATGACCGCCGCAAATCTGCCCCCTGCCCAACAGATCAGCATCATTTTCAACCCCCATATGCACCAACACATCCATCTTGGTATATACCCGCTCAGAACACCCTCGTCCCAATTCAAATGCAGCTATCCCTAACGTATTCAATTCCAATGCCTCAGCGTACTCGAGCAATCTGGGACGGCCTGCCGGATTCCAGTGACAACCGGCATCTATGTAATAAAGTTGATCACCCTCCTGCATTGTTTGCAATTCCCGTCTAATCAGATAGGGCTTCCATTTCCAATACCCATACCCGCGCACGCCTGGTCTCAACAAACTGACGTTGTTTTTTCGGAAATCATCCTCCAGTTCTTTTTCTGTATAAGCTTTTATCTCATCAAAAAACTCCATTTCAGCTGCTTGGCGACATATACGAGCCAAAGCTTGTTTCATGCGTGAATCTGCAAAGGTAATAAACGTTCTTTTCATATTCCCTAATCCAGCTGATTTTGTAAAATATGAGCTTTACACTCCCTTGGCACTTTATCACCTTTCCTGTGCGATGTACAGATTTATCTCATAAATCCTTTGTGATAAATTATGTGACTGTTATCTGAATTTCAAAATGCATCTTCAAAAATTCGCATTTCCTATTGATATTAATAGTTATTCAAGGCATCGCACAGGAAATGCGATATCCTGTAAATCAGCAGTTCACAGATACCCATGAAAAGGCATTTAATCAGTTTTGCAGATAAACGTATGACAGGAGCACTCAAAAGATTGCGTTGGCAAGCCGAGGATATGCAATTTTTTGATAAAATTCACCTGTTGACAAACCAGGATTTGGATTCTA
Source organism: Akkermansia sp. (assembly GCA_045657445.1). Classification (GTDB taxonomy): domain Bacteria; phylum Verrucomicrobiota; class Verrucomicrobiia; order Verrucomicrobiales; family Akkermansiaceae; genus Akkermansia. The sequence continues at coordinate 34,935 of JAZOTC010000033.1, forward strand.
GCTTTTCTACGACATATAACCATATTCTAAATCCGCGCACTCGCGGCTTCGGTTACTGGCTATGGAAGCCCTACATCATCCAGCAACTACTGGAAAGTATGCCCATGGGTGATGAGCTTTATTATGTTGATGCAGGTTGCCATTTTAACCCCAATGGGAAGGCTAGATTAAAGGAATATGCAGCAATGCTTGCAGCAAGCGAATTGGGCATCGTAGCCTTTCAACTGGGTAAATCCTGTTCTGAACGTGCCTATTCCAAAATGGATCTGATGATTCATTTTGGTGTGCACCAGGCTGCCCATATTACTGATAGCGGCCAGCTAAGTGCCACACATGTATTTTGCAAGAAAAAAGAGAGTAGCATAGCATTCATCAATGAGTGGTTGAACACCTGTTACAATCTTCACTTTATTGATGATTCTCCTTCATTGAATCCCAATTTCCCCGAATTCATAGAGCACAGACACGATCAGAGCGTGTTTTCCATTCTAGGCAAGCTCCATGAAGCTAGTTGCTTGTCTGGGCATGAAACATGGCCATCCCATAACCAGTCCTGGAACTCCATGAAAAATTACCCCATCTGGGATAAACGAGACCTGGGATGGACTAGTCATCTCATCTCACGCCTCATACGAAAGGTGAAGAAGGAACTTCATCACCTTCTTAAAAACTAACCCTGAGATACTATTCTCCAACAGAACGCATCTTCCAGCATGCGCTAGGACAATGAATGGGGATAGAAGATCGCTTCACCTGCTCTCCAGCGTATACAGCATACTCCCGGGGTGGCTTGTTGAAGGCATCGGATAGGCGGCAAAGAGCATTGCTTAATTTGATGCACCATGGAATTAATCTCACCGTAAACCTGGATAAAGGTTCCTGAATACGCTCACGTTCGCTCTTGGAAATTGAGGTCCAGGAAACGTTGCTCCCCGTCACCACGAAGATGCTGCCAAAGAGGTTTGGGATGCGAAGCACACGGGGATTAGTTTCCATAATATCGCGAAAGAATATCAAATCCCCCAGAGAGCGGTATGAACAATCAAAATAGATATTGCGTTTTCTGAATGATTCAGCCCGGTGGAAACATGTGTTCGTGATTATCTGCGTTAAAAGACGGCTGAAGTATTTATTCGGAAAGGCTGGGCGACGGTGGCAGATGTAGCGCAAATCCTTATCAAGCACAATGTGAGCTGTAGCGAATAGATCCACATCAGGATTAGCAGCCACCTTCTCAGCAACGGCTGCCAACACATTGGGCAGGTATTGCTCATCGGCATTCAGGTGGGCAACTATGTCAGCATCATCCGGCAACTTTCTCCACCCAATGTTTATAGCATCGTATAAACCGGCATCCTTACCGCTCTCGTACGTGAGCTTATAGCCAGGTGTGCGGGCATGTTCCTGCTGCCAAGCGTCCAGCCACGCCTGAGAGCCGTCTGTAGAGCCTCCATCCTGCACATGGTGGTGTACCTCCACCGTGCCACAAACCTGGTCTGCAATCGAGCGTACGCAACCCTGCAACCATTGCAATGCATTATATGCAGGAGTGACGATGTAGAACTTCATGGCTGGCATTATACCTGGCTTTTCCTGAATAGCAAGCATGAAAGCTTCCCTTCCTTAGGTCAGGAAGCCGCGTTCCCTGTGCAGCAGGTGGAAATCCTGAGAGTGAGTCAGGCTCATCACATAGGGCATATGGCGTCTTCAATATGTCCGATTTTCTCTTTATCTGACAGAGACATACCTCTGCTTAGGACTATTGGGTTTTCCCGGCACCAGCGGCCTCAGTTTTCCGGCCTTGATAAGTTCTCCAATATAGAGGTTGACGGTGCGCGTCTGCCTGGTTACACCAATATGTTCCATAATTTCGTTGCTGGTACGCGGTTCTGTGCAAAAATCAACAACCATTTTCTGCTTCTCGGTAACTAATATGCTATTCCCACGTTTTACTTTGTTCGCGAATAAAGCTTTTTGCTGCTTTATTTGTTTTTGCCTCATTTCCCACCGGTACAACTCCTCGTCAGCTCCGTTTTCGCATACTTGCAATTCCCCCGAATCTTCATTTTTTTCTCTCCAAATGACAACCTTAAACGATTCATCCTGAACAAACTCAGGCATGTCCAAACCGGCATCGAGGCATTTATCAATAATGTCAGATGTACCTGTTCCCATTTCTTCAATATAGCCAGCCAGGTAAGCAGGATGCGCCAGAATAGGGTTCACAGGCATAGAGGAATGGGCATATTGGAGCCTTTCCGGACTAAGCCCATACGGCAACTGCCCCGGATTCCACACTTCCAGCCTGTCCTTGAAAAGCATCACCTGGACACTGGCGTTGCTACGGTAATCCCGGTGAATGACTGCATTCACAATGGCTTCCGTAACGGCTTCTCGCGGAATTTCACAGGTAACATCAACCGTCGTACTGTATGCACGCGTCCCGACATGTACGTCTATACGCGACATCACAAAATCCACAGCTTTATCAACAACATCGAACACAGTGCCCTGAAATACATGATGAGAAGGTATGGGTTTTGTGATTGATGTACCATAAAACTGCGCACACTTCACAGATGTGCAGGGAAAGAAATCCTGGGGGCGCTTGCCAAACAGGAGTATGGCGGAATTCGTCAATTTTCCGGCATCGCTCATTAATCGAAGATGTGTCAAAATGGTAGCTATACCGGCAGAAAATGGAATCGGGAACCCACGGTGAGCCTTGGCCAGCATGACAAAATGCTCGACCTTTGCAGCATCAATATCATCCAGGGTGCTCCCATGACATATGGAAGCATCAAACGGCAACTTACGAATATAGTCCTGTTCCTCCAGATAACGAACCAGGGAATCGTAAACAGAGGCCTGCAGTTCATCATAGGTGGAAAAAGCTTTCCGTACGACACTTTGTTCGGCTTTAGCAACCAAAGCAGCCTGCTTGGGATGACGTTTTTTGCGTCCTTGCAGGCGAGAAATAAAGATGAGTCTATGTTTGCGCTCCACTGTAGCAAGATCATATTCGCGCTCAGTAGGCGATATCCCCGCTTCATCCTCATAACCATAACGGCACCCAAACAGCCCCATGTATATGTCACATTCGGCTACCTCATTTAAATACACTGTCTGGGCTCTTGTATTGCTTGCGGGTTCATTTTCAAAGATGAAAGGCACAAAAAAGCGGCCGAGAAGCGAATCATTCTGAATATAATCAAAGAGACGTCTTCTTTCTTCGGCAAACTCTGCCTGCACGCTACTGATGAATACTTTGATTGCCATACTCTTGCCTTTTCTTTGTTTGCAAATATAGTACCACAATAAACAAACAAAGTCAACGTTTTTATCATTAAACAAACAAGGTTCTGCCGGGAACCGGCAGAACCTTGTTATAAGACGCGATTGCGTGGTTATCGGAAGTCTTAGGCGAATACCCCCACGGCCTCGGCGGCGCAGGCAATCATGTAGTCGCGGTTGAGCTTGGCGATATTGTCCACGGAGATACCCTTCGGGCAAGCGGCTTCGCACTCGTACTGGTTGGTGCAGTTGCCGAAGCCCAGGGCGTCCATCTGGCGCACCATAGCGAGCACACGCTTGTTCTTCTCCGGCTGGCCCTGGGGCAGCAGGTTCAGGTGAGCAGCCTTGGCAGAGGTGAAGAGCATAGCAGAGCTGTTCTTGCAGCTAGCCACGCAGGCACCGCAGCCTACACATGCAGCGGCGTCGAAAGCGGCATCAGCCGTCTTCTTGCGCACGGGCACGTTGTTGGCGTTGGGGGCAGAGCCTGTGCGGATGTCCACAAAGCCACCGGCGGCAATAATGTTGTCCAGGGCGGTACGATCCACCATGAGGTCGCGCAGCAGCGGGAAAGCCTGAGCGCGGAACGGTTCAATCCAGATGGTATCACCATCCTTGAACTGGCGCATGTGCAGCTGGCAGGTGGTCACCTTCTTGCCGCCGTGCGGCACACCGTTAATGGTGAGGGAGCACATACCGCAGATACCCTCGCGGCAGTCGTGGTCGAACACGATGGGTTCCTTGCCTTCGTGTACGAGTTCCTCGTTCACGATGTCGAGCATTTCAAGGAAAGAAGCCTCATCCGGGATGTTCTTAGCCTTGTAGGTTTCAATGCGGCCCTGAGCCTGAGCATTTTCCTGGCGCCAGACCTTGAGCGTAAGATTGAGATTAGCCATAATATTAGAATCTTAAATGGTTGGAATGAGGTTATCTTTACTTGTAGGAACGGATGGCCAGATGCACAGTGTCAAAGGTAAGCGGTTCCTTGTGGAGCACCGGCAGCTCGTCTGTGCCCTTGTATTCCCAGCAGGCAACGTAGGCGAAGTTCTCGTCATCGCGCTTGGCTTCGCCGTCGGCCAGCTGGTGTTCAAGGCGGAAGTGAGCACCGCAGGATTCCTCACGGTTCAGAGCATCGTAGCAGAGCACCTCGGCAAAGTCGAGGAAGGCAGCCACGCGCCAGGCCTTTTCGAGTTCCTGGTTCACGCCATCGGCGCTGCCCACCACCTTCACGTTGGTCCAGAATTCCTCGCGGATGGCGGGAATCTTCTCGATGGCATCCATGAGGGACTCCTTCGTGCGGCCCATGCCCACGTCCTCCCACACGAGCTTGCCCAGCTCGCGGTGGATTTCGTCGGGGCTCTTGGTACCCTGAACGTCCATCATCTTCTTGATGCGGGCCTTCACAGCGTCCTCTGCCTCCTTGAACTCGGGGGCGGCGGTGGTCACGCTGCCGGGCTTCTGAGTGGTCAGGTAGGTCGGCAGAGTGGCGGAAATCACGAAGTAGCCGTCGGAAAGGCCCTGCATGAGAGCGGAAGCACCCAGACGGTTAGCACCGTGGTCAGAGAAGTTAGCCTCACCGAGCACGTGCAGACCGGGGATAGAGGACATCAGGTTGTAGTCCACCCACAGACCACCCATGGTGTAGTGAGAAGCGGGATAAATCATCATCGGCTGCTCGTGGGGGTCCACGTCGGTAATCTCCTCGTACATTTCGAAGAGGTTGCCGTACTGGCCGTCAATCCACTCCTTGCCCATGCGGTTGATAGCGTCCTTGAAGTCAAGGAACACACCGCGGCCGGTGTTAGCTACGCCGCGCTCATCGTCGCAGGCTTCCTTAGCAGCGCGGGAGGAAATATCGCGCGGGGCCAGGTTACCGAAGGACGGATACTTGCGCTCCAGGTAGTAGTCGCGATCACCCTCGGCCACTTCAGAGGGCTTCATCTCGCCACGGCGAATCTTGGCAGCCACCTCGCGGCTCTTGGGCACCCAGATACGGCCGTCGTTACGCAGAGACTCGGACATGAGGGTCAGCTTGCTCTGGTAGTCGCCCTTCACCGGAATGCAGGTGGGGTGAATCTGGGTGAAGCAGGGGTTGGCGAAATAGGCACCTTTCTTCCAGCAGGCGCAGGCGGCGCCCACGTTGCAACCCATGGCGTTGGTGGAAAGGAAGAACACACGGCCGTAGCCACCGGTAGCCAGCAGCACGGTATCACCAGCATAGCTCTTGATCTCACCGGTCACCATATCGCGCACTACGATACCCTTGGCGTGGCCGTCGACCACAACGAGGTCCATCATTTCGGTGCGGGGGTGCATCTGGATGTGGCCCTTACCGATTTCCTTCTCCATGGCCTGGTAGGCACCCAGCAGAAGCTGCTGGCCAGTCTGACCACGGCTGTAGAAGGTACGCTTGAGCTGGGAACCACCGAAGGAGCGGTTGTCAAGCAGACCACCGTATTCGCGGCCAAAGGGAACACCCTGAGCCACGCACTGGTTGATGATGTTGCAGGACACCTCAGCCAGACGATACACGTTGGCCTCACGGGCGCGGAAGTCGCCACCCTTCACGGTGTCGTAGAACAAGCGGTACACGGAGTCACCGTCGTTCTGGTAGTTATGAGCAGCGTTGATACCACCCTGAGCAGCGATAGAGTGAGCGCGGCGGGGGCTGTCCTGGTAGCAGAAGCAGTGCACATTGTAACCCAGCTCAGCCAGCGTGGCAGCGGCAGCGCCACCGGCCAGACCGGAACCCACCACGAGCACCGTGTACTTACGGCGGTTGTTGGGGTTGATGAGCTTGGCCTCGCGCTTGTACTTGGTCCACTTCTCAGCGATAGGGCCATCCGGAATGCAGGAATCCGGCATGTAGTCACTTACAGGAAACTTAAGGTCTTTCATATGATTCTATGAATGGGAAAAGGGTTACTTGAGGATACCGCAGAGAACGGCCACCGGAATGGAGATGAAAGCGCCGCAAACCACCAGGCCGAAAAGCACGGCAACAATGTTGTAGAGCGGGCGCACCTTGCGGGTGGAAAGGCCCAGCGTCTGGAACACAGACTGAAGGCCATGACGCACGTGCATGAACAGGCAGCAGATAGCCACAATGTAGAACACGGAGCACCATACATTGGAGAACGCGGCAACGATGTGACCGTAGCAATCGGAGGGGTCACCGTTCACCGTAAGCTGCCACAGGTGGAACAGCAGGAAGCAGAAAATCATGATACCGGTGAGCACCATGGTACGGGAAGAAAGCGTGGCTTTCAGCGTACCTTCCTTCTGGTACTGCGTGCGGGCATTCACGTTCTCAATCTTCAGAGCCAGAGTCAACACCACATGGATGAGGAGAATGGCGGCAAGACCAAGACGAATAGCCCAGAGCAGCCAGGCGGGCATGGTGTGCAGGCCAGTGGCGTAGGCATCAATCCAGGAAGGCACACCGTTGCCGGGATCACCACCGTAAATGGTCATGTTACCGGCCAGATGCCCCACGAGGAACAGGAGGAGACACGCACCTGTCAGAGCCACAAGAATCTTGCGGCCAATCGAGGACGTGACGAACTTGCATGCTGTCGTGATAATGTCGTTCATAATCGCAATAACGTCTTTGCGGCATTACTCTACCGCAAATACCCCCAAAAAGCAAGCCCCAATCAGCGCAACCACGCTAAATTCTACACGTGCGTCCCCAGCAAAACAGCAAACACAGCCAGCAGGAACGCAAAGAGCGCATCAATCCCCGTGGTGTGGCGCAAATAAAAACCACGCACCGGCTTCCATTGCAGCAAAGCGCTCCACGCCACCCACCCCAGCAGACACGCACTACTCAGCACCAGCACCAGTGCCGGCGCATACCATGCTTCATGCGGCCCGAACATCTTCAGCGGCCCCAGGGAAAGCCCACAGATAAACAAAGTGCACTTCGGATTCAGGATATTGCACAAAAACCCCTGCCCCAGAAGAACAAGCAGCGGCTCCCGGCGCGCTGTTTCCAGTATCTCCGGCTTCACCTGCGCGCGGCCCCGCCACGGGAAAATACGGCAGGCCAGATACAGCAACCAGACCACCGAGGCAAGCACCACATAATCCAGCCAGGGCTGCTCCACCAACCAGGCGCCCATAGAAGCCACCAGCGTTGCCTGAATCAGAAACCCGGCTGCAATGCCACAGCCCACCGCCGCTCCGGCGCGGAATCCCTGCGACAGCGCCGTGCGGAACACAAAGAAGATATCCGGCCCCGGACTGAGCTGAGACAGCAGCAGCAACCCGAAAAGCCCCGCCAGGCTCAGCAACGCCGCCGGTATCCCCGGGCCTCCGGCTGCAACCACCCCAACACACTTCAGCAGAGCCTCCATCATCCCTGCACCTCCGGCAGCGGCAACACCACATTCGTCTGCATCGGAGATTTCCGCTGCAGCACGCGCTCCGAAAGCGGGGTTGCGCTCTCATAAGCCGCGCGGAACATCTCCATCTTGGCATCCACATTGTCCGCATGGTGCAGAATCAGCGCCTCGGGCACCTTGGGCAGCACCGGGGAACCATACTCCAGCAAGCCGTGGTGAGACGCCACCAGATGCAGCAGGTGCAGGCGCACCTGCTCCGATGCCGGAGCCAGCGTTTTCCACTCCGCGCGGCGCTCCGGGGTCATCATATCGCGCCAGAGCTTGTTGATAATCTCAATCCCCATGGGGATATGGCTCAGCAGCTCCCCGGATTCCGAGTACGGCATCTCCAGGCTATGCTCCTCGTAGTCGTTTTCCACAATCTTGCCACAGTCGTGCAGCAGCGCCCCCGCCAGCACCAGATCACGGTTCAGGCGGTCGGGGTACACGCTGCAAAGCGCCGCAGCCACACGCATGACGCTGGCCACATGCTCCACCAGCCCACCACGGCGGGCGTGGTGAAAATTGCGGGCAGCCGCTGCGCGGCGGAACCGCGTTTCCTGCTGTTCCAGGAACAAGCGGCACACTCCAGCCAGCCGGGGGTCCTTCAACTCTGCCACATAGGCACAGATGCACTCCCAATCGGCCTGCTGGCGCGCCACCAGCTCCGGGCTGCCGGTGAGCACCTGCTGCTCTTCCTCCGGCGTAAGCGGACGCATATACGCCTCTGCCAACTCCATACCATACTGGCTGGCCTGCCAGGTGCCGGTCACCGCCACTCCGGCAGGCGTCTCCAGCATATCAAACTCCTGGTACCAGGAAGCGGTCTCCCAGATTTTAAACGAAACCGTGCCGGCAGCATCTGCCAGCACGATTTCAAGATAAGGTTTACCGTTTTTGGTGGTGCGGGTGGTTTTCTGGGTCACCTGCGCCAGCAGGGTACCGCGCACCGCGGCTGTTGCAGCCTCGGCGTTCAACTCTGTTGTGCTACCGAACTGCATGGTCTTGTTCAGCGGTTAGCGATTAAGCGGCGGGCTGCTCGGCAGGAGCCGGGGCTGCATCCAGAGCAGGAGTCGGAGCCGGCACCGGGCCTTCACCCTCCGCAGCAGGAGTCGGTGTCAGATTCTCCAGATTTTCCACCGGGGCAGCAGGCTGCTCAGCAGCGGCAGGCGTCGTCTGCTCCACAGGAGCATCCACCTTCTTCACATTCAAATCAGACTTCTCGTTCTGGAAACGAGCATTCATGAGCACAGCAAGCACAAAGCAGAGCAGCATGAACAGCGTACCGAAGAACACCGTACCCTTCTTGAGCACATCAGTCGTCTGAGCACCGAAGGCCTGGTCGGTCATCTGCGCACCGAAAGCGGCACCAAGGCCTTCCTGCTTCGGGCGCTGCATGAGCACAACCAGAAGCAACAGAGCGCAAACAATCAGCAACAAGGCGAAAACAATGTAAATGGAGGCGTTAAGCATGGCGGGGATTATATCGTATTAAAAGGGGTTTGTAAAGGAATCAGGCAATGATTTCGTTCAATTCATTGCAGATGACACGCTTGGGCGTTATGGGCTTATCATCCCAGGCAAAGCTCATGATGATAATGCGCTCGCCCTTGCCGATGAGGTGGGCTGCGGCACCATTCACTATAATCTGCCCGGTTCCGGGAGGTCCTACCAGCACGTATGTCTCAAAGCGATTACCACTGGTAACAGAGGCGACCAGCACCTTCTCGCCCGGCCAGAGACCAGCAGCTTCCACCAAATCCTGCGGAATCTCAATGCTGCCCTCGTACTCCACGTCGCCACGGGTGACCATGGCGCGGTGAATCTTGGATTTAAGCTGACAAACTAGCATGACTGTGAATGCGGATGACCGCCAATGAAACTACTTTTTGCCCAAAAGGTCAAGCACAATCAGGGAAAAGCAGGTATTTTTTATGTCAGAAGCCGTGCACAAACGGCACAGCTGGGCTGGCATCCGCGCGCAGGGCAATACTGCCGCCCCCACAACACCATCTGCAGATGCAGCTTCCCCCAGGTTTCCCGGGCAAAGCTTTTTTTCAAGTCAGCCTCCACCGCCTCCACTGTCTTTCCGCGCGAAAGTCCCCAGCGCCGGGCCAGGCGGAATATGTGCGTATCCACCGGAAATGCAGGATGCCCGAAGGCCTGATTCATCACCACACTGGCCGTCTTGTGCCCCACACCCGGCAGTGCTTCCAACTCAGCAAAACTGCCCGGCACCTGGCCATCGTACTTCTCCACCAGGATGCGGGCCGTTTCCACCAGGCGGCGGGCTTTCATCTCGGTAAGCCCGCAGGTGGCAATGAGCGGCTGCACCTGCTGCCACTCCAGGGCAGCCATGCTGGCGGCATCCGGCGCCAGCGCAAAAAGAGCCGGTGTCACCGTATTCACACGCGCGTCCGTGCAGCGGGCGGACAACATCACCGCCACCAACAGAGTAAACGCATCGTGGTGGTGCAGCGGCACCTCCGGCTCCGGGATGCCACGCTCCAGCTCCTCCATGACAATGCGGGCTCGTTCTGCGCGTCTCACAGGCTTGTGTAGTCCTTAGCGGCGGTTCATATCCCCCAGCGGGCCGAGCACCGCCTCGCCCTCCTTGCGGGTGGTGTTATTCCAGGGCTTCACCCGCTCAGATGTACCCTTGGGGCCCACCACGGTGCGGTTGCTCGGCGGCACGGCCGGCATAGGCGTCTGGCAAGCGCTCATCATTACCGCCACCAGCGGCATCACCACCATCATCATCACTGCTGTCTTTTTCATAAACTCTGTTCTTTTTTATAACCAAGGCCGCCTGCCCTCGTCCGGGGCAGGCGGCAAAATTGTGTTCTGAGCCTGCGAGGCAGGGGCATCAGCTTCCAATCGGCTTCACGCGGAAAGCACGGTCACCCAGCTCCGGACGCACACCCGGGGTCATCTTCTTGGGATCATACTCAGCCACCACCATGCCATTGGAAATAGAAAGGATGCGCACCTGGGCAATCACCACACCACCGCGCTTAATCAGCACAGGAGAGGAATCGCCGGGAATCAGACCGCACTCAGATCCAGCATTGAACACCACGAACTTCCAGCGGCTGTCTACAGCCAGAATCGGATACTCGTCGTCATTCTTCTGGTAATCGGATACAAACTTATCATTGATAGCAGTCAGGCGAGCCAGTTCCACACGCAGAGCGGCAAGCTCTTCAATGCGCTTGGTGCGCACATCGGTACGCTCACCCAGCAACTTAGTCTGTTCATCCCGAACACCCTCCAGGCGCTGCACTGCCTCCTTGATAGCTTCAAGCACAGCAGTGAAGTCTGCGCTGGCATCCACCTCCACGGATTCAGATTTCTTAATTTCCGCCATGGCATCATTGAAAGCTTTTACCAGCGTCTCCACACTGGCCTGCATAGCCTTCACATCAGCCTGCACGTTCTTAAGTTCTTCCTTGTGGGCATCCAGCTGGGCCTGCATTTCCTCACGGCGGGTAATAGCATCGCGCATTTCGACGCGTGCCGCCTCCGTGGCCTTGATGGCAGAGGAACGTTCGGTAGCACCGGTACCGCGCTCGGCATCCAGGTCCTGGTTCAGCTTACGCAGGCCGGTGGCATTGGAAACATCCACCTGCTGACCACCACCGTGAGTGGCAATCAAAGCGTTCATGACCTTCTGCTGATCGGCCGAGTACATGATAGCAGCACCACCGGCCATAAGCACCAGAATAGAAATCAGAAGTTGAGAGATTTTCATATCAAGAAGTTGTATATGGTAAAATATTCGGATTACTTGTTCGTGGACACGACAACATCACCAGGAAGCACGGTATCACCCGGGCGCATGGTGCTGTACACCACCTCACAGCTGGCGCGGTTGCTCTCCACCAGGCTTACGATAACATCGCACACCTTGACTTCGCCACGCATCACAGCCAGACGAGAGCCAATCACGATACCCTTGTCGATACCAGCATCCAGAATGACATAGTCCCAGGTCTTATCCACATGCAGCACGCCGCACTTCATCTCGGGCGGAGACTTGCGGTCGCGGCGGTCTCTTGCCAGCTTCTTGGCAGCCGCGATATTCGAATTAGTGACAGAAATATCACTATCCAGAACCTCGATTTCGCCATTCACAGTGGCCACCTGTTCTTTCAGGGAGTTATTTTCGGCCTCCATCTCAGCCATGCGCTGACCTACGAGACGGATTGCATCCTCATCATCCACGCCTTCAAGGCCGGCAGATTCAGCAGCGCTTCTGCGGAACACCTTGAACTGCTCCTCATACTTCTTGAGGTCTGCCTTAGCGGCCTCAAGCTCAGCGTTAGCCTTGGTGATTTCCGGCTCGTAAGGAGCATCTTCAGCCTCCAGGGCATCGCGCTCTTCGTTATTCTTGTCGCGCTGCTGCACGAAATACGCCGTGCGGAGCTCTGCGTAGCGCTTGATAGCTTTGTCTTTCTCAATATCAACGGCCTTCTTCTTAGCCATATCAAACTGAGACTGGAACGCTGCTACTTCGCCTTCAGGACCGGCAAGCGCCTCATTATTTTTATAAAAAAGAAAACATGCCCCCAGGAAGAGCACGACGGCGGCGATGATGATATATTTCCACATGGTGTAAGTTAAAAATTTGCAGCTGTTCGCTAATATATCTATACCAGAATGCGCCCAAATGCAATCAAAAAAAGCCTCCGGGCTGCATTTTTTTTACTCTCTCGCCCATGTGCATAAAAAAAGCCACCTTCCGAGGCATCGGAAGGTGGCTTGTAACATTTATGGTGCGTCTGCTTTACTCGGCGTCAGCAGCCTCTTTGGCCTTGCGGTCGCGGGCAGCTGCGCGCATGGACATCTTGACGCGGCCCTTGTCATCGATACCGATGCACTTAGCGGTCACAATGTCACCAACCTTCACCACATCCTCAGTCTTCTGGGTGCGGCCTTCGGCCAGCTCAGAGATGTGAATCAGGCCGTCCTTGCCGGGCAGCACTTCCATGAAGGCACCGAATTCCTTGGTGGAAACAATCTTGCCTTCGTAGGTTTCACCCACTTCGATTTCCTTGAACATGCGGTCGATGAGGTACAGAGCGCGCTCCACACCCTCCTGGCGGCTGCCGTAGATGCGTACGGTACCATCTTCCTCAATGTTGATATCGGTGCCGGTCTCAGCCTGCAGAGCCTTGATGTTCTTGCCGCCGGGGCCGATAAGCTCACCGATGCGATCCTGCGGGATGCTGGTGGATTCGATGCGCGGGGCGTTCGGGCTCATTGCCTGCGGGCCGGGGATGCAGGCGCTCATGGTATCGAGCACATCCAGGCGACCCTTGCGTGCCAGGTGAATGGCATCTTCCAGAATGTACAGCGGAATGCCGGGCAGCTTGAGGTCCAGCTGGTAGCCGGTCACACCCACGGAAGAACCGCAGAGCTTGAAGTCCATATCGCCGTAGAAGTCCTCGGAACCGATGATGTCGAGCAGCGTCTTGTAGCGCTTGGGCTCGCGGTCACCTTCGTTCTCGAACTCCGTCACCAGACCCACGGAAATACCGGAAACCGGGCGCTTCAGCGGCACACCGGCAGCCAGCAGAGACATCGTACCGGCGCACACGGAAGCCATGGAGGTGGAACCGTTGGATTCCATAATCTCGGAGGACACGCGGATGGCGTAGGGGAAGTCATTTTCATCCGGAATCACCGGGGCAATGGAGCGCTCAGCCAGCGCACCGTGACCGATTTCGCGGCGGTTCTGACCACCGAAACGGCCGGTTTCACCCACAGAGAACGGGGGGAAGTTGTAGTGCAGAATGAAGCGCTTCTCATCCACAGAACCGGTGTAGTTATCCAGGTACTGCTTCTCTTCCATGGGAGCCAGGGTGGCAAGGCACACAGACTTGGTCTCACCGCGGGCGAAGAGGGCAGAGCCGTGCACCACGGGGGGCAGCACGTTCACCTCAGCCTGCAGCGGGCGCAGCTGCTTGATGGCGCGGCCATCAGCGCGCTTATCCTGCTCCATGATGGAGATACGGAAGGCCTTCTTCTGAATGTACTCAAACACCTGCTCCACATCGAAATCCGTAGCCTCGGGGTAAGCAGCCTTGATGGCAACCTCCACCTCGTCGCGCAGAGCGCCGGTCTGCTTCTGGCGCTGAATCTTGTTGGGAGCATAAATAGCCTCCTCAATGCGGTCGCCAGCCACCTGGTAGCCGATTTCCAGCAGCTCCGGCTTGGCCAGAGTCAGCTCATATTCGCGCTTGGGCTTGCCGCAGATACCGCGCAGTTCCTCCTGAGCGGCGCAGATCTTGGCCACATTTTCCTGGGCAAAGTGCAGAGCAGCAATAAAATCCTCTTCCGGCAGCTCATTGGCAGAGCCTTCAATCATGATAACCTGGTCCTTGGAACCGGCATACACCAGGTCAAGGTCAGACTCCAGACGCTGGGAATTGGTGGGGTTAATCACGAACTCACCATTGATACGGCCCACGCGCACAGCGCCCACGGGCTCAGCAAAGGGAAGGTCAGAAATCACACAGGCAGCAGAGGCACCGTTGATGCTCAGGATATCGGGCTCATTCTCACCATCGGCAGCCATGAGCAGGGAAATCACCTGCGTATCGTAGAAATAACCCTTGGGGAACATGGGACGCAGCGGGCGGTCCGTCATACGGCAGGTCAGAATTTCCTTCTCCGTGGGGCGGCCTTCGCGCTTGAAATAACCACCGGGGAACATACCCGCGGCAGCAGCCTTTTCCTTGTATTCCACCGAAAGGGGGAAGAAGGTCTGGCCTTCCTTAATCTTGGTAGCGCTCACAACGGTGACCAGCACCACAGTATCACCACAACGGACAGTAACGGCACCATCGGCCAGAAGGGCAAGCTTGCCCGTTTCAATGGTGATGGGGTTTGTGCCAACGGCACAAGTAACGGAATGTATA
>JAZOTC010000034.1:0-15256 GCA_045657445.1 Akkermansia sp.
CTGGACTGCAACATCTGGGAATGGCTATTGCTTATCTGCGGAGGAATGATTGTCGGGCCCATTCTTTATCTCTTGCCCATTAGCTTACCTAGCTGGTCATATTTTCCTCTGATTGTCTTCTTCTCCCTTATTCTTTACGCCATAGTCAATCGCTGGCTCAGGAGGATGCACCTAAAATGGGCGGAAGAAGATAAACAGAAGCGACGCAAACGTAGCAAAAGCCACAAAAAGAAGAAAAAATAATGACCATGCCCACCATCCCCAGAATCCTTGCCACCACAGCCCTGTGCCTTGCGGCGGTGGAACTCAGCTCGTGCTATTCGACGTTTCACAAGTATGCTTGGAACAGAGCGAAAGTCATTGATGAAGCCTACTGGGTTCAGGATGAGGAAAACATTGAATTGTACCGAGTGGGTGACACCGTGTATGCCAAAGGTTTCATTGGGCCCGCTCGCGGTGACCAGAAAAAGGGCTGGCAGGGGAATGTGCTGAATCTTCGCGGCGGCGCCTACTCGTGCTACACCCCCATCGCGGAGAGCAGCAAGCCGGTATACATTCAGCTGAACGATAGCTATTCAGAGCTCAGAGCAGATTTGCTGCAAAATCGCCGAAAGTACCCGGACTTATATCGGGATGATACCTTCCATGTCTGGTGGAGGCGACCGGAGCTCTCGCCCTGCCAGACCTCTTTGCCCGCCGGGGCCGTTCGCCTGCCAGAGAGAGGAAAAGGAAGCCACATCATCGGGGAATATGAAGGCTATGAGCCCCACACCGATGCGCACAAATACTACGCCTACCCGCTGGGAGCGATTACAGCCGTGGCTGTGGATGCTCCGCTGACCATTGCCGGTAACGCCCTGCTGCTGGGGGGCGCGGCTGTTGTGCTTCCCTTGAGCGGCATATACGCGCTTTACGATTTCTGCACGCAAAACGCCCCGGAGACTACCACTCCATCTCATAACAAGCCCTGAATATGAAGCCTCACATCCCATTCCACAAAATCCTGACCACCACAGCCCTGTGCCTTGCGGCAGGACGAGAATGAGCCTTGGGCTCGTCCTTTAGCTATCGCTTGCAAGTGTCTTTTTGTTGACTTGCAAGCGATATTTCTTTTTAGGTTGCCACCCGGCGAAAAATGCACCTTAAACGCCTGATTCTGTGTAGCTTGCCAGTTCGAAACATCTTTGCTTGTCACAGAGTTGCTATCGCTCCAAAATTGCCTAAACACACAGAATCAACAGATTGTAGATTCGAGACTTCTTTAGTGACCCTAAAAGGCTTTCGCGCTTAGAAAAAGGGGCTTAGGCATGCTTAGGCTTTTTGACCTTTTGGAGCCGTTTTGCGCCCGGAAGGGCAGTGGCGGGGCTTGCAAGCGTGCAATGCCTAAGTGCGCGTGGGTATTGAAAATCAATGAAAAGCAAAAACCGAACCAGATTGTTTTCTGATTCGGTTTCTTGTTTTAAGTGGAGCATAGCGGATTCGAACCGCTGACCTTCTCAATGCCATTGAGACGCTCTACCAACTGAGCTAATACCCCGTTTTCAGTTTTTTGTTTGTCCTGGTGAGGACGAGCGGAGTATACACCAGACGAAATCAGATTGCAAGACTTTTTTTGCTTTTTTTGCAATTTTTTTTATTTTTTTGAAAATTCGTTTTTTTTCGCACAGGATAGTAGTGTGCGGACACGCGCGCGTGCGTGAAAAAATGAAAAAAAATAACAGAAAAATGAATGTCAGGGATTGACCTTGACGAAAGATATGGTATCATGTCACTCACGTATGCATGCCGACCTTGAAAAATTAGTATCCGCTGGCAAGATTCCGGCCGACTTTGCGGCCCGACTGAACCAGTTCGCACCCGGTAAATATGTAATGCACCAGGACCTTGGTGTGGGCAAGGTTGCCGCGTGGTCCCTGGCTAAGAGCAAAATCAAGATTGATTTCGAGAATGGGAACGAAGGCAAGATTCTGGGATTGAAGCTGGCGTTCAACCAGCTGACGCCGATTCCCGCCGGTCACTTCCTGATTACTATCTTTGATGACCTGGAGGGCTGCAAGAAGCAGGCCACAGATAAGGACACGATGCTGGACTTTGTGCGCATGGTGCTCACCTCGAACATTTCGCTTCGCGAGGGGATTGATGATGTGCTGCCGATGCAGCCGGAGGATTTGGAGAAGTTCCTGAGTGGGCGCGTGATTGAGGCTGCCGACTGGAAGAACTGGTGGGAGAAGGCTCGCGCCGCCATGCGCGACAACCCGAGTTTCCGTTTGCCCACGAAGCGCGGTGAGGCTATTGTGCTGCGCAAGGCCACATCTGCCGCAGAGGCTCTGCTGGATGATTACAATGATGCCACTTCGCTGGAGTCCTGCGTGCGCATTCTGGACCAGTCGCGTCTGGAGGTGCTGAAGGGCGAGTACGAGCTGGTGGCCAAGCTGGTGAAGGCCATGGAGGATGATATTGCCCGCGGGTTCACGGAACCGCAGCATGTGCTGGAGCTGGTCATCATCCGCGATGATATTCTGGAGGCGGTTGCCACCACCGAGGAGGACAAGAAGGCGATGGATGCTGCGCTGAGCGCCGCCGGGGTGGAGACTATCACCACCATGGCAGATAAGATCAAGACCATCACCTCCGAGGAGCTTGTGGGCTACATTGGTGAGCTTACAGCAGCCCGCCAGCGCGAGGTGTACGAGGCCCTGCCCGAGGCTATGGGCGACAGCTGGCTGCCCTACGCTACCAACATTTTCCTGTTCGGTGGCGCAAAGGTGACTGCTCCTGCCGCAGATTTCATTATCTCGAAGGGTGCCAAGGAGCAGCTTTTCAACGATATTGCGAACGGTATTTCCCGCCAGAGCCTGAGCCCGGAAGTGCTCATCTGGATTTGCAAGGAGCGCAATGGGGTGGCAGCCGAAGTGGTGAACAAGAACCTGATGCCCCTGGGTGCTGCCATTATGAGCGCTATTGAGCGCGACAGCTCTGAGGGTGGTCCGAACCGCGCCCTGCGTCTGCGCAACCTGCTGCTGGATGACAAGGAGCTGGCGCCTGACCTGGTGAAGGGTCTTTCCGAGCTGGAGGCACGTCCGTTTGCCAAGTCGCTGTATGATTCCTCTGTGCTGCCGGATCTGGACCGCAACCTGCTGCTGGCCAACATGATGAAGGTACACCCTTCCCTGCAGGAGATTGCCCTGACCCGCCGCGGCGGCAAGGAGAAGCAGAGCATGTTTGTTTCTCTGCGCTCTTATGCAGCCCGCAAGGCCGAGCTGGAGGATATCATCAATGTGCGCCTGCCCAAGAACAAGCACGATCTCGAAATCACCCGCGCCGAGGGCGACCTTCGCGAGAACGGTGGTTACCAGGATGCCAAGGCTACGCAGCGCGTGCTGCTGCGCCGCAGCGAGGAGCTTTCCCGCCTGCTGGCCCAGGCCGACCCCACCGATTTCAGCAATGTGGATTGCAGCGTGACCGGCATGGGTACGCAGGTTACCTTCACTGCCCCGAAGCACCGCACGGTGGTGTACACCATTCTGGGTGCCTGGGACTCTGTGCCCGAGGAGAACATTGTGGCCTACAGCTCCAAGCTGGGTGCCAAGCTTATCGGCCACTCGGTGGGCGACAAGCTGCGCCTGCCGCTTGAGATGGGTGGCACTCCGGTGATGATGACGATTTCCGCCATTGCTCCTGCTCCGAAGGAGCTGATTTACCCGGACGGCGAGGTGCCGCAGAACTAAGTTCTGCCCCGGCATACGGCTTTACAATCCCCGCGGTATCGCAATGATGCCGCGGGGATTTTTTTAACGGCGGAGAGGGTCAGGCATCGAGCGTATCGGCAGCAATGAAGCCGAGCATGGGCGCCAGGAAGCGTGCCGAGGGGGTGGAGAGCGCGGCGTTGTATTCATGGGCAGCGCGGTTGAACAGGGTGGTCACCTGCTCTTGCTGGTAAAGCGAGACAGCGGTGCTGCTGCAGAGGCGCAGCAGGGCTTCGTGGCTGCGCAGTGTGGGCGATTCCTCCACCACCTGCACCGAGCGTTCGGCCGCAAAGCGCAGCAGTTGTTCTGCGCGGCCCACAAAGCCGTGCATCTTGTTCCAGCGGGGTTCGAGGGCCAGCGCCAGCGAGCGCTCCGAATCATCGACCATGCGGCGTAAATCCTGCGGCAGGGAGTCGCCGGATGGCAGGCAGGCGGCCAGTTCGGTGGTAAAATGGCTCAGGCATTCGTTGCGCTGGTGGGTCACGCGCCGCCACTGCCCCCAGCAGTTGCAGACCACACCGCGCAGGTGCTCCAGGTTATTGTAGACACCAACTATCCAGGCGGCAAGAGCCACGAGCAGGGCAAAGGAAACGAGATAGGCCATATCCCCATTCTGCCCGGGGGAACAGGTGTTAGCAAGATGTTATGGCCAACTTTTAGCGCACATGCCCGCGCAGGTAGAGCGCCTGGTGCAGCGCGGCCACATCATGCACGCGGTGCATATCTGCCCCGCTGTCTGCCGCCAGCAGGCTCATGACCACCGTGGGCAACGGCGATTCCTTTGCCGCGGCGGCATCGCAGAGCAAATCGCCCAGGAAACGCTTGCGGGAAAGCGCCATGAGGATGGGCAGGTTCTGCACGCGAAGCTGCTCCAGCCCGCGAACCAGTGCCACATTGTGCTCTGTGGTTTTGCCAAAGCCGATGCCGGGATCCAGGCAGAGGCGCTGCAGCGCAATTCCGGAGGCAACGGCCAGTGCCACACGTTGCTCCAAAAAGGCACGCACCTCGGCCACGACATCGCGATAATGAGGCGCGAGCTGCATGGTGCGCGGGGTTCCCTGCATGTGCATGAGCACCACACCGCAGGGATGCTGGGCACACACCTGCCGCATGGCCGGGTCTGCCAGGCCGGTGATATCGTTCACCACATCGGCCCCGGCCAGCAGGGCCGCCTGCGCCACCTCGGCGTGCCGGGTATCAATGGAGAGGCGCAGCTGCGGAAATTCGGCTCGCAGGGCCTGCACCACGGGGAGCACGCGCTGCAATTCCTCCTGCACCGGCACCTCGCATGAGCCGGGGCGGGTGGATTCGCCGCCTATATCGATGATATCTGCCCCATCGGCCACGAGCTGGCGGGCATGCGCCACCGCAGCATCCACCCCGGCGTACAATCCACCGTCAGAAAATGAATCGGGGGTAACATTGAGGATACCCATGACCGCGCCCAGGCGCGGAAGCTGCCAGCACTCGCGCGCCAGCTGCCAGCTGCGGCCACTAGTCGCCATGGTTACTCCAGCGTGTCGTGGTGAGAAACAGCGTGCTGCGGCCGGGCTGCCAGATCCACCGCGCGGTCAGCCACGAGAGAGGGATTCTCATCGAAGCGGTAGGCCAGGCATTCCGGGCAGGTAGGGGAAGCCTTATCAACAATAGCCCCGCAGACCAGGCACACCTTGTAGCTGGTGGGGTCGTTTACCACGGTGGTGGCAATTTCTTTATAATCCTGGCGCATATGGGAGGGAAAGACAGGCGGAGCACCGGTCTGAACCGATACTCCGCCATGTTCAAAAACGGAAAACCTGAAAAGGAACTCAGGCGATAGAGGCCAGGGCCTTCGCAGCCTTGCTCTTGTAGTTAGCGGCGCGGTTGGCCGGCACGGTGCCCTTCTTGGCAGCCTTGTCGATGGCGGAAGCGAAGTTGTTGTATGCCACGGCGGCGGCAGCGGCATCCTTGATCTCTACAGCTTCAGCAACCTTCTTGCGAAGGGTGCGAACGCGGGACATGATGGAACGGTTGATAGCGGTGCGCTTAATCGTCTGGCGGATACGCTTCTTAGCGGACTGGGTGTGAGCCATAATTCAGATGAAAATTAAATTGGTTTTTCGTTTTGGTGGGGAGAGTTTACTCACTTCCGACAAAATGTCAAGAGAATTGCGGAGAAATGGCATATTTTTTCGTCATTTCTGTGCGCGAGCGCATGCACGAGACAGGAATATTGCTTGCCACATGGGGTTGCAGCGTGGTAGTATAGGCGCGCATGAAGTCCATTGCGTCCATCACCTGTGTCTGCACCGCATTCCTGCTGAGTTCCTGCGTTCTCAACCCGCAGGAACCCGCCCGCCAAGCTGATACCGCGGCTTACCAGGCCAGCCAGGACCTGGCCAACGCGCTGCGCACAGAAGAAAAAACCCTGCTGGAGGAAGCCAGAAACGCCGAGGCGCAGGCCACAGCCAGCGCCACCGAACGCGCCATGCTGGAAGCCCGCCGGAAGGCGCTGACAGAGGAACTGGCGCGCCAGGAAGCCGAAGCCAGAGTAGCCGCAGCGCAGCAGGCTGCCCGCGAGGCGCAGGCACGCGTGGAAGCCGCCGAAAAGGCACGCATGGAAGCCGAGGCCAGAATGCGCCAGGCAGAGGAAGTAGCCCGGATAGCGCAGGAACAGGCCAGAGAGCGCGCCATGGCAGAAGCGGCAGAGAAAGCCGCGAGAGAAGCAGAGGAAGCCGATGGGCAACCCCGCCGGGCGCAGTTATTTTCCAGCCGTGGACGCCGCAAGGCTCCGGCAGCAGTTTCGCCGGAAGCCCCCACGGAGAAACAGCAGGCCGCGGCGCTGAAGATGCTCGCCCGGCAGGCAGAGAAGAAGGGCGCAGAACCGCGCACGGCCAAAGCCCCTGCCCCGCCACAGGAAAAAGCGACCATAGCCCACACACCGGCCCCCCGGAAAGCCCCCAAGGCCGCACCGCAGCCGGCCCCCGAGCCCAGGCTGGCCGCCGCCCCGGCCCTGACCTCCGCGCGGCACGCGCTGCGTGGCAGAGATTTTACCCTCACCGAAATCGACGACGACCAGGAAGACAATACCCCCCTGCCCAATTCGGTAGAACTGCGGGGATTGCGCTCACCGCTCATGGGTGGCCAGCTGCCCATGAATATCGACGGCAAACTTAACAAGAAACAATAACCATGGACACCCCTCCCCGCAAATTTGTGCCAGTTCCCTTTGCCTACCACCAGGAAGTAGAGCTTACCATAGACAACCTCTCCAACCAGGGGCACGGCGTCGGGCGCATTGATAACTGGGTGGTTTTCGTGCCCTACACCCTGCCGGGAGAAAAGGTGCGCGCCCGCATCTACCGCAATGAAAAGAACTGCTCCCTGGCGGATCTGGTAGAAGTGCTGGAGCCCGCTCCCCAGCGCGTGCAGCCGCTCTGCCCGGTATATGGCTACTGTGGTGGCTGCCAGTACCAGCACCTGGAATACGCCGCCCAGCTTGAGTGGAAGACCGCCCAGGTAGCCGATTTGCTGCGCCTGCAGGCAGGCCTGGAGCTGCCGGTGCTGCCCGCCATAGCCTCGCCGCAGGTATACGGCTACCGCAGCAAAATCACCCCGCATTTCCACAAGCCGAAAGAGGCGAAGGTGGGCAACATTGGTTTCCTGCGCGTGGGTTCCCGCAGCGAGGTGTGCGATGTGAAGCAATGCCCCATTGCCATGGCCGAGCTGAACGAAGCCCTGCCGGTGGTGCGCAAGGCCGTTCACCAGGCAGCCGCGCAGTACAAGCGCGGGGCCACGCTGCTCATGCGCGTGAGCGAAGGCAGCGTCATCACCAATAACAACGCCGTCTGCACCGAACACGTAGGGGAGCTCACCTTCAACTTCCTGGCGGGCGATTTCTTCCAGAACAACCCCTACATTCTGCCCGCCTTCACCGGCTATGTGGCCCGCCAGGCCTGCGCAGATGGCGCCCGCTACCTGGTGGATGCCTACTGCGGCAGCGGCCTGTTCGCCCTCACCCTGGCCCCGCATTTTGAAAAGGTGCTGGGTGTGGAAGTCAGCGAAACCAGCGCCGACTGGGCCCGCGCCAATGCCCGTAGCAACGGCATCACCCACGCCAGTTTCCTGGCAGCCAGTGCGGAAGCCATCTTCGAGCAGGTGGATTTCCCGGCAGAGGAAAGCGCCGTGGTCATCGACCCGCCCCGCAAGGGCTGCGACATGGCATTCCTGAACCAGTTATTCGCCTTTGGCCCGGCGCGGGTGGTGTATGTATCCTGCAACCCGGCCACCCAGATTCGCGACCTGGCAGAGTTTGACAAGGCCGGGTACGAAGTGGTGGAGGTGCAGCCCTTTGACCTCTTCCCCCAGACCAAACACCTGGAGTGCGTGGCCACCCTGCGCAAAAAGAAAGCATGAGCAAAAAATTCACCAGACTCAGCCGCAGCGCCGAGGATTACCTGGAGGCCATCGGGCATCTGTGCCGGGAAAACGGCCGGGCGCAGGTGAGCGATGTGGCCGCCATGCTCAACGTCAAGAAACCCAGTGTCACCGCGGCAGCGCAGTTGCTTTCGGAGGGCGGATACATCATCTACCGCCGTTACGCCCCCATCGAACTCACAGAAAAAGGACAGCAATACGCCAATCTGGTCATCCGCTCCCACAGCATCCTGCAGCGATTTCTGGTAGAAATAGGCGGGCTCACCCCCGAACGCGCCGAAACAGCCGCCTGCAGCATGGAGCATATCCTCAGCTTCGAGGAAATTGCCGCCATGGGCGAGCGAATTGACCAGCTCTGCCAGCCCAGATAATCCCAGCTCTGCCGGGATTGAACAACACACTCCCCGGCTGCATCTCATATAGCAATTATGAACGAGCAAAGACTCAGCGTCACCAACGCCCTCATCATCATCAACGTGGTGGTATTCTTTGTGGGGCTCATGGTGCAGAAGGAAGCCCTGCTGAACATTGCATTCCCGCAGGGGCCCAAAACCTCCATTTTCGATATACTCTGTTCCTATTCCTGGTTCACCTGTTTTCTGAAAGGGGAACTCTGGCGCATGATTACCTACCAGTTTGTACACGCCAACCTCATGCACCTTATCTTCAACATGTGGGCGCTGTACTTCTTCGGTCCCCCCGTGGAAAGCATCATGGGCCCGAAGCGCTACCTGGCCTTTTACCTTGCCTGCGGCGTGGCGGGGGCGCTGTTCTCCTCCCTGCTGGCAGGCATGGGGCTGTACAGCTCCATGCTCGGCACCCCGCATGATCTGCTCATCTGCAACGACCTGGCCGCATTTGCCGGCTATACCGGGACTGTTTCCTGCTGGGAGATGATACCTCTGGTGGGCGCCTCGGCCGCCATATACGGCGTCATGGTAGCCTGCGCCTTCATGTACCCGGACGTGCGGATATCGCTGCTCTTCCCGCCGGTTACATTGCGGCTGCGCACCTTTGCCATCATCGTGATAGCGCTGGCCGCCGGCACCATCCTGTTCAACCTCAGCAATGCCGGTGGTGAGGCCGGGCACCTGGGGGGCATCATCCTGGGCGCGCTCATCATGGGCATCTGGAAATACCGCATTCTGCACCGCCGCTACTGATTATGACCGCACTTTTCGACATGGACGGCACGCTGTTTGCCGGTGATTCGCAGCTGCGCTTTGCGCGCTGGATTCTGCGCCGCCACGGCTGGCGGCGGCTCTACCTGTTCTGGCTCATTCCCATGGGCATTCTGCGCGGGCTGCACATCATCAACACCGAGCGCATGAAGCGAGCCTTCCTGGCCTACGCCTGGGGCATGAAGCGAGACATGCTGCAAGCCGAGTGCCAGCAATTCGTGCAGGAGGAAATTCTGCAGATACTCTACCCCCCCGTACTGGAACGCCTGCGGGCCCACCAGGCCGCGGGAGATACTACCGTGCTCTGCTCTGCCTCGCCCGACTGGTGGACCCAGCTTGTCGGCACGGCGCTGGGCTTCACCCACACCATCGGCACCCCGACGCACCTGGCAGACCGGGTGGAACTCATGCCGGCCATCCCCGCACCGGGCAACAACAAGGGCGCCAACAAGCTGGTGCGGCTCGCCCGGCTCGGCATCGCAAAGGCCGATATCGGCTATACCGACAGCGCGGCCGATTTACCCATGCTCAGCATCTGCGAAAAAGCCGTTCTGGTCAACCCGAAGCCCTCATTTGCCGCCCGGGTCAGCGGGGCAGAAATCCTGACACCGCCCAAGGGAATACGCCCGCTGCCCTTCACGCTGGGCTGCCTGCTGGGGCTCTGATTTATTTTTCGAGGCGTTTTTTCCAATCGCGCATCAGCACGGCAAAAGGCTCATTGCTCTCCGGTTCCCCGGCATAGGGATTATCCCGGAACGCCTCATCATACTCGCCGTGCAGAATCTGCGACAAGCAGAACAATTCATCTGCAAGCCGCCCCACATTGGGCAGCTTCCTGACAGCTGCGCGAATCTCTGCGGGCGAGCTACCGGGAGTCAGTTCGCTCAACCCGCGCGCACCCAGCGTCTCGCGGGCTACCATCATGATGGAAGCGGCCTCATTCAACACACGGATTTCTTCCTTCTCCAGGCGGCCGATTTTGAGTCTCAGCAAATCCTCCACCATGGCGGTGGCGATATCCAGGCGGCCGGTGTGGAACAACTTCTTTGCCTCATTCACAGCCACACGGGAGGCACGACGCGGCGCGGCCATGCGATATTCATCAATCTGCTCGCGAAGCCCCTCCGCCTGGCAGTCACCCAGCCCATCGAGAATCGCGGTAATACGATCCACGGCATCGGCATGGCGCCCCTTGTGCACATAGCGGTCGGCCGCCAGCACCTGAGCCGCCACCTTCAGCAGCGAATTCTCCATCTCATCGGCCCTGTCGGCGGCCTGCACATAGTCATCCTCCAACGCCGTGACCAGCTCGCGCAGCGCCACAAGCCGCTGCGCACCAGCCGGGCTTGCGGCATCCGCCTTTTCCACAATACCGGCAAACCGCTCGTAGCCATCCTCGGTAGTCTGGTCATCCAGCACCGCCATGGCCATGCGGATGAACGCGGCATTCGCAGCCAGAGCGGGGTCGATTTCCGCAGTGGCGAGAGCATCCAGCTTCTCTGAGGCCTCCTTCCACTTGCCTTCGCGAAGCAGCGCCTGCGCCTCCAGATACGCATCGCGTTCCTGCCAGTGCATCACCTCGGCATCCAGCGCATCCTGCACGCGGCCGGAGGGCGTCACCAGTGCCACCAGGAATCCGCCAATGAGACCGGCAATGATGCTGGCAAGACCGCCTGCCGCAGCCAGCAGCTTGCGGCGGTAGCGGCGGGCACGTTCCTCCGGGTCCAGAGCCTCGGCCAGCGCAGCCTGAGCCTCCTCGATTTCCGCCAGCAATTCATCGTAGCTCGCCGGGCGCTCAGAAATTTCATACGCCGTCATGTGGTCCACCAGCTGGCAGAGGCGCGGCACCAGATGCGGCGCAACAGATGCAAGGGAGGGGAGCGTTTTCTTGGCCGCCACCATTTCCGACAAACTCTGCGGCGTGCCCGGGAGCGTCGCCTCGCCTGTCAGCAGGTTGCGCAGGGTCATGCCCAGGGCGTAAATATCCGTCTGCGCGCTTTCGGGCTCGCGGTGCAGCGTCTCCGGCGGCACATAATAGGGAGTCGCCCAGATGACATCCTCAATCTCCGCACCGGGCTTATCTTCCAGCGAAAGGCCGAAATCCAGCACCTTGGCCTGCCCCTCCGGGGTAATCAGCACGTTGCCAGGCTTCACATCGCGGTGCAGCAGCCCCGCTTCATGCGCCGCCTGCAGACCCAGTGCCACCTGGCGTATGATTTCCAGGGCATCTGCCGGCAGCAGGAAGCCGCGGTCCGCCACAATCAACTCCAGGTTGCGCCCATCCACCAGTTCCATCGCAATGTAGAACTGCCCGCGCGACCACCCGGCAGAATACACGTTCACCACGTTTTCGTGGCGCACCTTTGCCATGAGGGCGCACTCGTTTTCCAGACCTGCAATTCGCTCTGGTTCATCGCGGTAGGTATCATTGAGCACCTTGATGGCGAGCGGGCGCCCCAGCACCAGGTCACGGGCGCGGAAAACCACGCTCATGCCGCCAATGCCCAGCACCGAATCAATCTTGTAATTCGCCAGCATGGAATGCACACAGGCACGCTCGCCACACTGCGTGCAGGCGATTTCCACGTGGAAACCCAAGGTGGAAAGGTCGAGCTGCGTTCCGCACTTCGGGCATGTCCAGAGGTCGTGCTGGGCTATCATGGCAGGGAAGGAATTCGGGAGAGGGCGTTAAACGGGTGGGTCATGTAGCAGAAAAGGGGCAGAGGAGCATGACACTCTCCCCTGCCCCTGAAATCAGCAGCGCTTAGCCAATCTTGGGAAGAGAAGCAGCGGCTACGGCCTGGCCGTGGCGCTTGGTCTTCTCATCCGGCACGCAAAGCGTGATGTTGAGCTGCGGGAACTCAGCCTTGAGCACCTCGTTGGCCTTGTCGATGATGAGCTGGCCGCCGTCACCCGTGGCCACGCGGCCCAGGAACAGAAGGTTGCGCACATCGTAGAAGTCAGCAAAGTAGGCGATGGTGTAGCCGAATTCCACACCAATGGTCTCGTAAATCTTGCGAGCGCGGTCATCGCCCTCGGCCATGGCGGCCTGCACCTTCTTAAGCTGCTCCGGGTAGGGCATGGCGCCGAAATCGAAGCCAGCGCGGGGAGCCAGGCGGGCTACAGCCTGCTGGGAGAAGTACATGGCGCCCACGCCCTTGTCCTTGGACCATTCGTCCACGCCGCCATCCTCCTGGTAGTCCACCGGGACGAAGGCCAGCTCGTTGAGCCAGGGCATGATGTGACCCTCGGGGTCCACATAACCAGCAGCCAGGGAGGTACCCATGGCGATACCCAGCACGGCGTCATCGTTCATGCCCATGGCGCCAGCCAGAGCCGTCACTTCACCGTCGTTCACCACTTCAAAGGGAACTTCCTTGCCCATGCGCTCGGACCAGCGGTCCTTGAGCGTGCCGAACATACCGCGAATCACGTTCTGGAAATCCTCCGGGGAGATACCGCGGAAGAGAGAACCCACGCGGGGCTCGCTATTCACGTACACACCAGCGGCAGAACCACCGATAGCGTCCACCTGGGGCAGATGCTTGGCAGCGCGCAGCAGGGAATCATCCACACCCTCAAGCTGGTACATGGGGTCGGTCTGGTGGTAGGGGTCCCACACCACTTCTTCGGAGAACACCACCTCGCCGTTCACCACGGCGGCGCACTTGCGGTCGGAGCCGCCCAGGTCGAAACCGATGCGGTAGCCATCCAGGTTGCGGCCCAGGGAAACGGAAGTGCTGTTTTCGGCGGGCAGGTCGGCGGCAGAAGCCACCTTCACCACCTGAATGGGCTGGTCATAAATCTTCTTACCGATGAAGTCCCAGTCGAACTCGCGGGCACCGCCAGCGCAGTAGGTGGCAGCCAGCATATCGGCAATCTGGTCATCGCCAGCCACCATGATGGTGCAGCCGCCCTTCATCCAGAGCAGGAACTTGACGATGCGTTCGATGTACTGATTGTTCAGGGCAACATTTTCGCCTTCCTGGGGCAGAATCCGGCCGCTCCAGCGGAAGCAAGTACCATCCAGACGGGTCAGCGCCAGATCCACAGTATGAGAACCGGGAGTAGCAGCTACCTTATCAGCAAAAGCCTTGTTCCAAAGCACCGGAGCCACGAAGGCCGGGTCGAGCACGGGGGTGAATTTCGGTTGAATATTCATAACGTTACGGCGCGATTATAGCGCAATACCCTCCGCGTCACAAGCTCAAAATCCGTTATAGGGGATGATTTATGCAGAAAGGGGTGCACACGCACGCATGACACAGGGGGGGCAGCCCGGGTGGTTGACAAAGAAAAGGGGCTCATGTAGGATGAGGGCGAACCCCTGCCGAAAAACGCATGAAATCCACCCTGCTCTTCATCTGCGCTCTTCTCTGCCTGATTTTCTTCTCGTGGCAGCTTGTGGCCACAGGTGCACCGCTTCCGCCCTCCCCCGAGGCATTTGAACAAGTAGTCGCGCCCAAGGATGCAGAAGCCATCCTGCTCTCCCAGCAAAGCTTCAACAACTGGGTGGGCGTGCTCAATCTCTGGCTGGCCGGGCTGGCGCTGGCAGCGGCATTCGCCAGTCTCTTCTTTCTGCAGAAGCCCCGCATTCTGCGCTGGTTCCGCGGTGGCCTGCTTGCGGCAAACATCATCATCCTGATTGCCTGCATCATTCTTTTCCTGGTAACACTCATCGAGAGCACGCAGCCCGACCCGCAGTGCCTGCAACTCGTCTATCCCTGGCAGAATTCCTTCTGGTCCAGAGCCATCAAGCACGTGCAGCAGGCGGCCATGTTCCTGAGCCTCTGCTGCGGTCTGCTCAGCGGGGTCAACTGCACCTCGTTCTACCTCTTCTACCGCCGCCGCCAGATATACGGCGATTAATCCGCCAGTGCCGGCAGGCGGAAGAACCGGCAGGCATTGGCCGTGGTGGCAGCGGACACTTCCTCCAGCGAGATACCACGCAGGGCTGCCAGCTTTTCAGCGACAAAGCGGGTGCGCCCGGGGATATTGAGTTTGCCCCGGTGCGGTTCCGGCGAGAGATAGGGAGAATCCGTCTCGACCATCACGCGCTCCAGCGGGGCCCAGGCTGCCACAGCCTGCACATCGGCCGTTTTCTTGAAAGTGATGATACCGGTAAAGGACACCATGCCATCCAGCTGTTCAAACACAGCATTGGCCTGCTCCTTGCTGCCGATGAAGCAGTGGAACACCGGGCGGACTTTCGGGAAATTGCGGGCAATGGCAAAAGCATCATCAAAGCAGGCCGTGCCTTCCTTATCGCGCGTGTGCAGTGAGATATTCAGCCCCAGTTCCTGCGCCAATTGGAAATGCTTCTCCAGCAGCACGCGCTGGCGGGCGTGGTACACCGCCTCATCCCAGCCCTCCGGGGCATCCCAGAAATAATCCAGCCCGGCCTCACCAATCGCCGCCTGGGGATACTGGCGGCACAAGCCGGCCATGTACTCAAAATCCTCATCGCTCACATTGGTCACCTCGGAGGGGTGCGCGGCCAGGCAGGAAGTCACGAAATCCGGCATACGGCGCGCCAGCTCCAGCTGCGGGAGCCAGTCCTGCGGGTGCGTGCCCTGCGAAATGCAATGCCCCACCCCCAGCTCAAGCGAATCAGCCCGCAGCTGTTCCAGATCATCATATTTCTCGTGCACCAGGTGGCAATGCGTATCAATAATCATGCGCACCGTATACACCAGTACAGGAGGATTGTCAACGCAAATCAACCCTGCGTCTTCAGGAAATCTGAAAGCCCTCCAAAAAAACGAAATTGTTATTTATCGGCATGCAATGCCGATAAATCATACGCCGCGTCAGCGGCGTATTTCATACTCGCCGCAGGCGGGTATTTCATGCGGTCTCGCCGCAATTCATACCGCAGGAACTGCGGTATTTCTCACACGCGTCAGCGTGTAT
>JAZOTC010000035.1:0-11581 GCA_045657445.1 Akkermansia sp.
ATCTGCGCCAATAATGATGACGGTGCGCACACGCTCCGGGTAGAGGTTGGTAAAGGCCAAGCTAAGCATGCCGCCGATGCTGGGGCCTACCAAGGCAAAGCGGCGGATGCCGAAGTAGTCCAAAAGTTTGATTTGTGCGCGAGCTTGGTCATTGGCGTTGACCATGGGGAAACGGCTGCCCCACGGCTCGCCATCCGGGGCGAGGGAGGCGGGGCCGGTGCTGCCGTAGCAGCTGCCTAAAAAGTTAACGCAGATGATGAAGTGGCGCTCCGTATCCAACGGTTTGCCCGGGCCAATCATTTTATCCCACCAGCCTTCAAAGTATTCCGGTTGCCAAAAGTTACCGGCTTCCGGCAAGGTATCGTTGTAGCCATGGGCATGGTGGCTGCCGGTTAGGGCATGGAAGAGCAAAATGGCGTTGCTTTTATCGGCATTGAGGGTGCCATAGGTTTCGTAGGCCAAGCGAACATCCGGTATCGTCATACCGTTGTCGAAGGTGAAGTCGCCGATGGGGAGGATTTGCGTTGTTACAGTATTGGCCATGCTCTTGGGGTGTGGGGCAAAAGGAAGTGAGGTGTGCAGACATAAAAAAGGACCGGGGTCACCAACACGCCGGTCTCCTTTCTCATGCAGCGGATGCTATCCGCAACGGGTTACTTAACGCCCTTCTTGCTCAGGCGGGTGCCGGCGGTCGTGCCTTGGCGAGCCTTGAACTTAGGATTGCTCTTGCAGATGACGTAGAGCGTACCCTTGCGCTTCACGATCTGGCAATCAGCGTGGCGGCGCTTCATGGAGGCGAGTGAGGAAAGAACTTTCATGATGGTTTTTCGGTGATGTGTTTATATTATTTGAGAAGCTTATGCGTCGGGACGCAGATTATAGCCAGATTTGACCGTTTGTAAAGACAAATTTGCGCTAGAGTGGAATTTTTGCGTTTTAATAGGGGCGGAGCTTGCCGTAGAAGCCATTGTGCAGGGCGCGGAACATGGTGTATACGCGCTTGGGGGTTAATTCGTTGCTGTGCAGCATGGCGTTGAGCGACATGACGATGTACACGCCGCAGTGAATCAGGCGCGCGGGGTAATTGCGCGGGGCTCGCAGGCGCTGCAGCCAGGCCCAGTTGCGGGTCTTATAATACTGGCGCACCAGCGGAATGCCGGGTTCGTAGAAGAAGGAACGATTGACCAGGCGGTAGTGAATGAGCGGTTTGTCGGCAGCCGGCAGTTCCAGCTCGGCGGCGGCTACGGTGGCAAAGCTGAATCCGGCCTGCTGGAGTTTCCAGGAGTATTCATCGGTCCCCTGGGTGTGCAGTTGCTCGCCCGGGGCTCCGGCGGCCCGCCAGGCTGCGCGGGGGAACAAGGCGCCAAATATACCGCCGCGGCAGGGGATGAGCGGTGCCGCTGGTAAATCGCTCCTGCGGGTGAGCGGCATCCAGACTCCGGCTTTATCAGTGGGCAGGCTGAGCGGGCGGCTCAGTTCACCGTCCCGGGCGGGGTCGATGCAGAGGCACACGCGCACCGTCTGCGCGGAAACCTCAGCAGCTAGCAGGTTCTGGAGAGCATCCGGGCGGGGCCAGGTGTTGTCATCCAGCACCCAGACGTAATCGGCCTTCAGTTGCTCAAAGGCAAAATCCATACCGCGGGCGCAGGCGCCCACGTTGCCCAGGTCTGCACCGGCTTGCAGAATATGCAGCGTGCCGGGCGGCAGCGCGCCGGCTGCAATGCTCCGGGCTTCTGCCAGGGCAGGGGAATCTTCTGCGCCGTTGTTGATGATGACAATAGAATCGGGGCGGTGGCTCTGCTGAACCAGGCGGTTCAGGCAGGTAAGCGTGCGCTCCGCGTTGCTGGTGTGGGGAAATATGGCACAAATGGCAGACACGGGCGTGATTATGGCGTCATGTGCGCCGATTTGCAAGGCTAAAGAGCGGATGTCACCCTGTTTCTTTGAAAATTCAGGAATTTAAGCTTGCAGGGGCGTGGTGGCTGTGCTATGGTCAACTCCGCTATGGAATCTGATTCTCCTCACCTAAGAGGTTCACTGATTGTATTTGAAGGCATTGACGGCACGGGCAAGTCAACGCAGGTGGAATTGCTGGCCCGTTATCTGCGCTCTCGCGGCATTGAAGTGGTGACTGGTTTTGAACCGACCCGCGGCCCCTGGGGCATGCGTGTGCGCGAGGCTGCTCTGGCGGGTGACCGCCTTTCGATTGAGGAGGAGATTGCCTGCCTGTTGCAAGACCGGCGTGAACACGTGCGCGAGGTGATAGAACCCGCTCTGCAGGCGGGCAAGTGGGTGCTGCTGGACCGCTATTACCTTTCCATGATGGCTTACCAGGGCGCCAGCGGTGCCAATGTGGAGGAAATCCGCGAGTGGAACGAGGCTTTTGCCACGGTGCCGGATGTGGCGCTCTGGCTGGATATCCCGATTGAGCTTTCGCAGGAGCGTATGCATGCCCGCGGCAATGGTAAGGATGCTTTTGAAAACGAAAAGTTCCTATCGGACTGCGCGGCCATCTACTCAGCCATGGAAATGCCATGGCTGCACCGGGTAGAGGCCGATGGCACCGTGGATGAGGTGCACGAGCAGATACGCGAGATTATCCTGGAAGAACTTGGAGTATAACAAAAAATCCCCCGGCTGAGAACCGGGGGATTTTTTTTCAGCATCAGGCTTCGTATTCGGCCCAGCTGCTGCTGGTTTCCCAGACGCGCACACGCTCCAGACGCACGCAGGCTCGCACCGGGTAGGAACAGTTGCCTGCCTGGGCGCGTTTCAGCGCGGCGGCCGCGTGATCGTACACCACACGGGCCATGGCCTCGCTGGTGGGGTCGTGGTGTTCAAAGGGGATGATACGGTCACCATAGATGGCGCGGAACTTTTCGTAGTTCGGGTCGGCGGTGTTCATGCACAGTGCGTGGTCGAACTGCTCCAGAAATGCCCCCATCATTTCCTTGATGGCCTTGAAATCCATGACCATTTCGTGCTCATCGAGTGTGTCGGCTGCAAATACCAGCTCTACACTGCGGGTGTGCCCGTGCGGGAACTGGCAGTTGCCGGGGTGCTTGGAGAGCAGGTGTCCGCTCTCCAGCTCGATGCTTTTGCAGATGCGGTACATTAGTCGCAAATGGGGGTCACGCCCTTCTTGATAATGATGTTGCCATACTTGGCGGTTTCGCCGGAGATGACACAGGCGTATGCCTGCTTGGCGCGCTCATAGAAAGCGTAGCGCTCCACGCGTTCGATGGTGCCTTCGTAGCCCATGGCGGCGCGGTATTTGGCTTCCACGCTGGGGTCGAGGGTGTCACCCGGTACGGCTTCCATCATGATGACCGGAATGGCGTAGCTGTCCAGCTCAAACAGGGGGATGATACCCTTGAGCAGCGCATCGGCACCCAGACCATCGGCGCGCACCACGGTGTGGCAGAAGGTGTGCGCCGGGAAGTGCGCATCGGAAATGACGAGTTCGTCACCATGCCCCATCTCTGCCAGTATCTTGAGCAGGGTGGGGGATACAACGGGAGAAATTCCTTTTAACATAACACCCGTATCATGCCACAGGCGCGCGCGGGAGTCAACCAAAATAAAAATCAGGCATGCGAAGCTTGCGCTCACATGCCTGATGGATTGGGAAATCTGCTAAGGTCTTATTTGACAAACTCGGGCGTCACCTGCTTCCGTTCGCCATTGACCTTCACGGTGACGGGTGCCGGGTTCGGCGTGGTGGTGGTGAGCTTGTAACTGGTCACCTGACCATCCTTCCAGCTCATGTCCACGGTGATATTGCCGCGGGCGCGGATGCCGCGTACGCTACCATCCTTCCATGCCACAGGTATGGCCGGCAGCAGGTCGATGACGCCGGCGTGGCTCTGGATGAGCATTTCGCTCATGCCGCCAGTCATGCCGTAGGTGCCGTCCATCTGCATGGGAGGGTGGTTGCCAAAGAGGTTATCAAGCACATTGTAGCGGATATAGTGCTGAACCATGCTGTATGCTTTGGTCTCATTGTGGAAACGAGCCCACAGCGCCGTACGCCACGGCCATGTCCAGCTGCGGCGGTTGTCCTGGGTGAGCCCTCGCAGCTCCAGGCTCTTCATGGCAGCCTTGGCAAAGTCCGGGGTGCGTTCCATGGAAATGGAAGTGCCGGGGAAGACACCGATGAGGTGGGAGGTGTGGCGCTGACCAGTCACCATGTTCGGGCGGTCAACAATCCATTCCTGGAGGTAGCCGTCGCGACCAATGCGGTTGCCGACCAGTCGGTCACGCTTGGCGGTCAGTTCTGCTGCCCATTCGGCATCTGTGCCGAGGATGGCGGCAGCACGGGCGGTGTTATCGAAGAGTTCCCAGATAAGCTGCTGGTCATGGGCGCAGCCGTCTTCGAGCGGCCCCCATTCGTGAGACCAGCCCATGGGGCACACCAGCGAACCAGCCTTGATTTCTGCCAGTTCGGGATGCTGGGCAACGGTGAGATCCTGCATGGGTGACTGTTCGTTCTTGCGGGTCTTGAGCCCCTTGCCGGCAGCGCCGACTTCTTTGAGCTCATCTTCCCAGAAATGGCAGATGTTTTTCAGGAGGGGGTAGGCAACCTGGCGCAGGTATTCCTTATCCTGGGAATACAGGTAGCGGTCCCAGAGGTGCAGGGCATACCAGGCGTTCACAGGCGGGTTCCACTTCACCCAGCCGCCAGCACCCCAGGGGTTCTGGGAAATGCGGGTTGTCCAGCCGCGCACATGGTTGCCGAATTGTTTCTTCGTGCTGAGGGAAAGCGGCTCTTCCATGGCGCGGATGAAGTCGATAAGCGGCTGGTGGCATTCCGCCAGGTTTGCTACTTCGGCGCCCCAGTAACACATCTGGAGGTTGATGTTGTTGTGGTAATCGCTTGCCCAGGGTGCATGCACACGGTTATTCCAGATGCCTTGCAGGTTCACCGGCAGGTTGCCGGGCTGGGAGCCGGCAATCAGGACATAGCGCCCATAGTTGTAGATGAGTTCCTCCAGGTCTGGGTCGCCTGTCTTGACGCCATAGTCGTAGCGGGTGCGGTAGGAATCCAGGCGCAGGTCGGTGGGGGAGCTTGCCAGAAGTTCCGGAGTTTTGCCCAGGTCGAGGCTCATGCGGTCATAGTAGGCGGCATGCGCATTGCGGTGAGCGGCGCGGATGGTGTCCAGCCCCTTGGTAAGAGCGTTGGCGATAACGGCCTGGTTGTGCAGGGCAGGGTCTTCGCCCTTCCAGTTATCTTTGTAGCTCATCTTGTAGTTGGTCGCCATGGAAATGTAGATAGTGACCGAATGGGCACCCTTTACCTCCACATGGGGGAGCAGGTGGGCAGAAATGGACGGTTCCTGACCATCTCTTCTGCCGCTGTACTTCACGGCGACATCCTGTTCTGGAGCGGTGATTTTTACCTGCCCACCATCGTGGCACACATGCAGGCGACCTTCAAACACTTCGCCGTTCGCCAGAGTGCCGCGCATAATGAGCGTATTGCCCTCATGGGTGTAATGAACATCGTGGTAGGGCGCAAGGGTGATGTTGGCAGAAATCGCGCCGGCTTTGCTGGCTTCCAGCGTGTAGACCATCACATCATCCGGGCGGCTGGCAAAGCAGCTTCGCTTGTAGCGGACCCCATTGGCGTTGAAAGTAGCGGTAGCTTCCGCCTGGCGAAGGTCCAGGGCGCGGCTGTACTGGGTGGGGGTGCCTTCGTAGTCCATCGCTACATACAGGTTAGCAAAGGGCTGGTAGCTGCCGAAGGTGTCCCTGCCTGCCTTGGGACCATAGGTATATCCTTTGCCATTCCCCGGCTGGTTCTCGCCGCCGGACCAGAGGCTTACTTCGTTGAGCACCACGCAATCCAGTCGGTCACCGCCGTACATGGTGCCGCCAATGCGGCCATTGCCAACAGGAAGCGTCTGGCTTTCCCAGGAATTCTTGTTGTGCTTGCCCTGGATGTTTCCGGTAACAGGCGGAACGGCTGACCAGGGAAGGGGATGGTTGGGTACGATGGCGGGTTTCAAGTACCACAAATGGTCGGAAGATGAATAGTCCTCTGCCGCAGCAAAGGTAGCAAGGGATAGCATCAGGCTGGATAATACGCGTTTCATGTGAGGATATGTAGAGGTGTGACAACGTGCAAATGCTCGCTTGATTGGGCTCTCTGGCTGTTTTGCCAGAACCAACTTGCATAGTTTTACCATAAATAGAACCCTTGTGGCAATCAAAATCGGGAGCGGTCTCCAATTATATGGAGATTTACTTTTTTTCGTTGACCTGTGCGGGCAACGTGGTAGAATAACCGCTGTATGAGTACTCAATCCCAGAAAGATTTGACGCCGGTGGTGCCTCGCAAGTACCGCGCCATTTTCTTTATGCTGGTCAGCTGCTTCGCCTTGTGGGGTTTGCTGAATAACATGACGGATAACCTGGTGCCCGCCTTCAAGAATATTTTCACCATTCCGCAGGAGAAAGCTGCCCTGGTGCAGGTGGCGTTCTACGGCGCTTATGCTGTGCTGGCTATCTTTGCCTCTATTCTTATTGAGGAGTTTTCCTACAAGAAAGGCGTGCTGATTGGTCTGGGTGTGTACATTCTCGGCGCGCTCTGCTATATTCCCGCCTGTATTCACCAGAGCTTTGAGATTTACTTTATTGCTATTTTCGTGGTGGCCTGTGGATGCTCAGTGCTTGAGACCACCTGTAACCCATATGTCATTTCCCTCGGACCGGAGAAGACGGCTGTGCGTCGTCTGAATTTTGCCCAGGCTTTCAACCCCGTGGGTTCTATTGCAGGTATTTTCCTGGCTCAGCAGCTGATTCTGAGCAACCTGAACCCCGCCACGGCTGATGAGCGTGCTGCTATGCCTGCCGAGCAGCTCAAGGAAATTGTGCACAGCGAGCTGTTCTGGGTGTGTGCTCCGTATGTGGGGCTGTGCGCCATTGCCTTCTTTATCTGGCTGTTCTTCCTGCGCACCAAGGATACGCAGGAGGCTTCCTCTGAGGCTTCTAAGGGGAGTGGCCTGCGTGTCTTTGTGGCTGCCCTTTTCGCCATTGTACCTCTTACCGTACTCTATTTCCTTTTCCCCGACATGGATAAGGTGACCTGGGTGCTCTGCGGTACCCTGGGCCCGATTGCCTACCTGTTCCTGGTGGGGGATTATCGCACCATGCTGTTCTCCCTGCTGAGCCAGCCCCGCTACTGGTGCGGTGTGATTGCCCAGTTCTTCTACGTGGGTGTGCAGATTGCTGCATGGACCTACCTGAATGTATACTGCTGCAAGGAACTGGGTGTGACCCCCGCCACTGCTGCTACCTACTACCTGATTTCCATCATCCTCTTCATCGTCTGCCGCTGGGTGGCTACCTACTACATGAAGAAGTTCAACCCCGCCAGCATGATGAGCCTGTTCGCCATTGGCGCCATTGCCACCTGCGCCGGCACCATCTACCTGCCCAGCACGGTGCTCTTCACCATCGGTGGACTTGATTTCTCTGCCAACGTGCTCTGCCTCATCGCCATGTCCGGCTGCATGAGCCTCATGTTCCCCACCATCTACGGCATTGCTCTGGGTGGTCTGAGCCAGCGCGATGTGAAGCTGGGTGCTGCCGGTCTCATCATGGCTATCCTGGGTGGTGCTCTCATCACCCCGTGGATGGCCGGCATCATCGGCGATGCTGAATCCGCCTGGCTGTGCCTGACCGCCGGTATGGACAACACCTGGGACACGAACCTGGGCACCTCTCACGCTGCCGTGCGTGCCTCGTTCATCGTTCCCGCCATCTGCTTTGCGGTGGTGCTGCTTTACAGCCTCATCTTCCGCAAGCCCACCACTTCCTCTGATAAATAAACATTTAACCCCAAACTGAACGTATATGAAGTACGATACATTACCGACCATTGGTATCCGCCCCACGATTGACGGCCGCCGCCTCGGCGTTCGTGAATCCCTGGAAGACCAGACCATGAACATGGCCAAGGCTGCCGCTGCCCTCATCGAGGCCAACGTGACCCACGCCAACGGCCAGCCCGTGAAGTGCATCATCGCCGACACCACCATCGGTGGCCCGGCTGAGGCCGCTGCCTGCAACCAGAAGTTCGCCGAGAACAACGTGGGCTGCTCCCTCATCGTGACTCCCTGCTGGTGCTACATCACCGAAACCTTTGAGACCGATGCCACCACGCCCAAGGCTATCTGGGGCTTCAATGGCACCGAGCGCCCCGGCGCTGTGTACCTCGCCGCTGCTCTTGCCGGCTATGCCCAGAAGGGTGTGCCCGCATTCTCCATCTACGGTCACGATGTGCAGGATGCCGATGATACCTCCATCCCTGAGGACGTGGCTGAGAAGATTCTGCGCTTCGCCCGCGCCGGTCTTACCGTGGCTACCCTGCGTGGCAAGGGCTACCTCTCCATCGGTGGCTGCTCCATGGGTATCGCCGGTTCCATCGTTGACCAGAACTTCTGGGAAAGCTACATGGGCATGCGTGTGCAGGCTGTCGACATGACCGAAGTGCGCCGCCGCATGGAGCTGGGCATCTACGACAAGGCCGAGTTTGACCTGGCTATGGAGTGGGCCAAGAAGTACGTGAAGATTGGTCCGGACCGCAACCGTCCCGACCTCGTGCTCTCCCCCGAGGAGAAGGAGCGCACCCTGCGCGAATCCATCCTCATGACCATCATCTTCCGCGACATGATGCACGGCAACCCCTACCTCAAGACCATTGACCGCGAGGAAGAGGGCCTGGGCTTCAATGCTATCTGCGGTGGCTTCCAGGGCCAGCGCCACTGGACGGACTTCTACCCGAACGGCGACATGGCTGAGTCCATCCTGGACAGCACCCTCGACTGGGACGGCCCGCGTGGGGCTATTCCCTTCGCCACGGAAAACGATGCCATGAATGGCGTGTGCATGCTCCTGCTGCACCAGCTCACCGGCCGCGCTGCCTGCTTCTCCGACATCCGCACCTACTGGAGCCCCGCCGCTGTGAAGCGCGTGACCGGCTACACCATGGAAGGCCTTGCCAAGGACGGCATCATGCACCTCATCAACTCCGGTTCCACCGCGCTGGACGGCAACATGCACTCCACCGCTGAGGATGGTACCCCCATCATGAAGAAGACCGGCGAGACCACCCAGGCCGACATCGAGGCTATGATGGGTGCTTCCGAGTGGTGCCCGGCCAACCGCGAATACTTCCGCGGCGGCGGCTACAGCCTCCACTTCGTGTCCAAGGGCAATGTGCCCGTGACCATGATTCGCATGAACCTCGTGAAGGGCCAGGGCCCCGTGCTCACCATCGTGGAAGGCTGGACCTGCGACCTCCCGCAGGAGGTGAACGACAAGCTCGACCAGCGCACCGACCCGGGTTGGCCCACCACCTGGTTTGCCCCCCGCCTCACCGGCAAGGGTGGCTTCAAGGATGTGTACACCGTCATGGCCAACATGGGTGCCAACCACGGCGCCTGGACCTACGGCCACATCGGTGCCGATATCATCACCCTGGCTTCCATGCTCCGCATCCCCGTATATGCCCACAACGTGCCCGAGGATAAGGTGTATCGCCCGGCTGCCTGGGATCTCTTCGGCACCGCTTGCCCCGAAAGCGCAGACTTCCGCGCCTGCGCCAACTTCGGCCCCATCTACGGTAAGTATTAATCTCATTTGCCAGGGCAAGCTGCCGGGGGTAACCCCGGCAGCTTGCCTGCTTTTTCCCTGATATGGCATACGTACTTTGCTTAGATTGCGGCGCGACCAATGTACGCGCCATTCTCGTTGATGATAAGGGGCAGCTGGTTGCCAAATCCAGCCAGCCCAATTCCACCGATGCCGGGGCAGAAAACCCGGATTTCCACGTGTGGAATGCCGACCGCATCCTGAACCAGCTGACCACCTGCGCCCGCGAAATCCTGCCGCAGATTGACGCTTCGCAGGTGAAGGGCGTGACCATCACCACCTTCGGGGTGGATGGCGCTCTGGTAAATGAAGCCGGTGAGCTGCTTTACCCGGTGATATCCTGGAAATGCCCGCGTACCGCTGAGGTGATGAAGCGCGTGGCGGAGTATATGCCCCAGGCGATGCTCAACAAGATTTCCGGTGTGGGTGAGTTTGCCTTCAATACTATTTACAAGCTCATCTGGCTCAAGGAAAACCGCCCGGAACTGCTGGAATCTGCCCACGCCTGGCTCTTCATCTCCAACATCCTGGCGCACCGCCTTACCGGCGTGATGGCACCCGACCGCACCATGGCCGGCACATCCCAGATGACGGATCTGGTCACCGGCGACTGGAGCAGTGAGATTCTGTCCACTCTGGGTGTCAAGAAAGAGCTTTTCCCGCCCATGGTGAATGCCGGCGATGTCATCGGCACCCTCACCCCCGCCGCTTGCGAGCTGCTGGGGCTGCCGAACGCCGTGCCGGTCATCTCCACCGGCCACGATACGCAGTTTGCCCTCTTCGGCAGTGGCGTGCAGGAAAACCAGCCCTTCCTTTCCAGCGGCACTTGGGAAATCCTCATGCTGCGCACCGCCAAGGCCAGTCTTGAAGCCGAGGACTATGCCGCCGGCGCCACCGTGGAATACGACAGCAAGGCCGGCCTCCTCAACCCCGGCCTGCAGTGGATAGCCAGCGGTATCATCGAGTGGGTGAAAGCCACTTGCTACAATGGCGAGAGCTTTGACACCATGGACGCCGAGGCCGAGAAGATTGCCCCCGGCTCCGATGGCGTGAAACTCATCCCCGATTTCCTGCCCAGCGATGCCGTGCCCGGCAGCATTCAGGGCCTGGTGCTGGGGCGCACCCGTGCCCACATCTACCGCGCGGCCATGGAGGCTCTCACTCTGCGCCTGAAGAAGCGCCTTCAGAAACTTGAGAAGGTGGGTGGCTTCAAGTCCACCGACCTGCTGCTCGTGGGTGGCGGTGCCCGCAACAAGGTGTGGACCCAGATGCGTGCCGATATCCTCGGCCTGCCTATCCGCATTTCGAATGTCTCCGAAAGCACGGTGCTCGGCGCGTCTATGTACGCCTTTGCCGGTGCCGGTGTGTTCGAATCCCCCGAAGCCTGCCGCGATTCCTTCGGTATAACCTACACCACCATTAACCCCGGCGAACAGCAATCCGCTTACGCTGAACTCTACAATTAATCCTAAATCACTAATCATTGTATTATGGCTAATCCCGAACTCTACATCAAACCCGCTCTGCCGGACCGCATCTTCCCCTGGGAGAACTACGACCCGCAGACCCGCGAAGAAATCGATGCTTTCTTCAACAGCCCCGAAATCCGCGTAATCAAAGAGCGCATGGTCGATATGGGCCGCCGCCTCTGGCAGCGCGAATACGTGGACGGCAACGGTGGCAACCTCTCCGTGCGCGTGGCCAAGGACCTCGTGCTCTGCTCCCCCACGCTCTGCTCCAAGGGCTTCATGACCGTGGACGATATCTGCATGGTGGATATGAACGCCGGCCAGCTCTGCGGCTACCGCCCCGCCACCAGCGAGGTGAAGACCCACATCGCCATGATGAAGGAAGTAGGCGTGAACGCCTGTATCCACGCACATCCTCCGTGCTGCAATGCCTTCCTCTTCGCTGGCATGGTGCC
>JAZOTC010000036.1:0-12810 GCA_045657445.1 Akkermansia sp.
GACTTGGTGGGCAGGCCACGGAAGTCGCGGATGTTGGGGGCGGTAATGTTGATGAAGCGATCGAGGAACTCCCACATCTGGGCGGAACGCAGCGTCACACGGGCGCCGAGGACTTCACCCTCGCGGAGTTTGAAGTTAGCCACGCTCTTGCGGGCGTAGGTCATAGCCGGCTTCTGGCCGGTGATTTTGGCGATTTCAGCAACAGCATCCTCAACAGCCTGCTTGCGGTCGGGGTGCTTGCCCATGCACGTGGTCACCACAATCTTTTCAAGACGGGGAATCTGATGCACGTTGGCATAGTTGTGCTTCGCCTGGAGGGCCTTAGTGACCTTCTCCTTGTAGTATGTAAGCAATGTAGGTGTGCTCATAATATTAGCGGGTCAGCTCTTGTTAATAGTTAGTTTAGTGATGGCTTAAGCGCGGAGATTCAGCCTTTCGGCATCAGCTCACTTTCTTCACATTGGAGATGTGGATGGCGCCGTCGATTTCCTTGATGCCGCCTTCAGGGTCAGCTTCGGTGGGCTTGGTAGCCTTCTTGAGGATGCGGGCACCCTCCACCGTCACGGTCTGCTTCTTGGCATTCACGGAAAGAACAACACCACGCTTGCCCTTGTTCTTGCCAGCGATAACTTCGACGTTATCACCTTTCTTCACGTGGGTCTTCATCGTTTGTGTTTTTCTTTGTATGGGTTCAGGCCACACTACACCTGTAGTGCGGGGCACCCACTATACGCTCTTCCTCATCACGCGTCAAGCAAAATAACGCGACTTTTCTCCCCTACCCCGCATTTTTTTCAAAAACGAGCCTCCGGGCATGCACAAATCGCCAGCTGAGCAAGCCGGCGGTGATGGTGAGCGCCACCACAAAACTGACCCAGGCACCCATGGGGCCCAGCGCCGGAACCAGGTAATCCGTACGAATCAGAATGCAGGCCAGCGGGAAACCAATGACCCAGTAGGAGAACATATTGACCCAGGTAATAGCCTGAGTATCGTGGCAGCCGCGCAGCAGGCCGCTCATGAGCGCCTGCACTGCATCCGAAAGCTGGTAGATGGCGCACACGCAGAGCAGCGCAGCAGCAGTGTCGATGATAGAGACATCATCCGTGTACAGCGCGATGATATCGCGCCGGAAGAGGATGGTGAGCACAGCAGAGACGATGACCACCACCAGCATGAAGGTGATACTCGTGCGCACCAGGGCATCAAACTTTCCTTTATCGCGCGCGCCCACGTGGTATGCCGAGCGGATAGAGGAAGCAATACTCAGCGAAAGCGGGAACATGAACAGCACCGCCGATACATTGATGGCAATCTGGTGTGCCCCCACCGCCAGCGCACCCAGCGGCGCAATCACCAGCGTGACCACACAGAAGAAGGTCATCTCGCAGAGTGAAGCCACACCGAGCGGCAGGCCCTTAGCAAAAATATCGCGCACCACGCCCCACTCCGGCTTGCGATTAGCCCACATATGCACCATATTGCGGCGGTAGCGCGGGTACATCGCCATGAGCAGCAACAAGGCCGCCGCCATCAGATAGTGAATGAGCGCTGTGGTCAGGCCACAGCCCGCACCGCCCATGGCAGGCACCGGTCCCCAGCCAAACACGAATATATAATTAAGGGGAATGTTCAGCAGCAGCCCCACCAGGGAAATCAGCATCGCCGGGCGTGTGTGTCCATAGCCCTCAAAATGCCCTTGCAGCGCACGAATCATCACACTGGCCGGCACCGCCAGCACGAGAAAGTAGAGATAATTCTGCGCCACCTCCACCATGACCGCATCGTCCGATACCAGCGCAAACACATGCACCCCGGCAAAAAGCGCCAGCACCTCCACCGCCATGAGCAGCAGCGATAGTAATTTTGCATTGTTCAGCAGAAGTCCCACCTTGCCCTCGCACCCTGCCCCGCGCAACCGCGATACCATGGGTCCCACAATCGTGAGCACCGCCCCCACAGCCACCATGATAGGCACCGTCACCGAAGTACCAAGCGCCACACCTGCCAGCTGCTCCGGCCCCGCCTTACCTGCCACTATGGTATCCACCACCCCCATGCCCATATTGAGCAGGTTTGCAGCATAGAGCGGCAACATCAGCACCAGCAGGCGCTTAAGCTCTCGATAATCCACAAACTTTGAGACGATTCCAGCCATATTCCAAAGAGACTAAAAAACGGTCCCACCTTGCGGAGGAACCGTTTCACATCTGGAACGGGATTCGAACCCGTGTTGCGCGCGTGAAAGGCGCGAGTCCTAGGCCTCTAGACGATCCAGACTTTTCTTTACCCCGGTTGCCCGGCGCGAGGCCACTTTACCACATCATCTCGCACCTGGCAAGCAAATTCTCTCACTTTTTTCGTTTTTTCTAAAAAAACATCTTATTTTTAGACCAGGCTCAGGAAAACGAGGCACCTCATATACCCTCATCCCGGCAATATACGCAGATGATGTACTACCCACTCACCTCAAATCAAGCAATCACCAATCCCCTTGTTTCTGGCAAAAAAATCGCCCGGCTCTGGGAACCAGAGCCGGGCAAAATTACCATTGAACCGGATTGATTACGGATTCACGAGGGCGTCATCCGGGAAGAGACCAGGAACAGAGCTCCCTGCAGGAGCAGTGGTCGTACCGGCATCGCGTTCGCGGAGCGGCTTACCGAACGGGTCGATAATGTCAGCCGTCACGAAGACCATCAGGTTCTTGCGCACATGGCTTTCAGCCTCGCTGCGGAACAGACGTCCCACGAAGGGAAGATCACCGAGTACGGGAATCTTGTCTTCCACCTTCTGCACCTCATCCTGAATCATACCACCGATGGCGATGGTGTGACCATCATACACGCAGGGGTTGGAGTTGATGTAGCGGCGGCTGAAGATGGGCATATCGATGCGGTTCTCCGTGAGCACCACCTGCTGGACTCGGCGATCCTGAGCAAGGTTGCCACCGGTAACACCACTGAGCAGGCTCAGGAATTCATCCTTCTTCTCCTGCGACCAGTCGTAGAAACTGCTGATAGGATTATCATCACTGAACTTCAGGTCGCGAGTTATCCAGTTTTCCTCCTTAACAGCAGCGTTCTGATTGTTGTTGGCATCGTCATCATTGC
Source organism: Akkermansia sp. (assembly GCA_045657445.1). GTDB lineage: Bacteria > Verrucomicrobiota > Verrucomicrobiia > Verrucomicrobiales > Akkermansiaceae > Akkermansia. Next base: position 3,114 of record JAZOTC010000036.1, read on the forward strand.
GGTCTACCAGAGCGGAAAGAATCGGGGAACCATAGTTCACGAAACCTTCGAAGTCAACCACACGGATTTCGAAACGGTTGAAGCGTACCACATCACCTTCACCCTCGTTGAGGGATTCAATGCGGAAGCGGAGCATCACACCCACTTCTTCCACACCCCAGGCGGAGGGGTTAGAAGGAACGGCCACCGGCATGATGGTTGTATCGCCGTTACCACCACCGTTAATTTCCGGAGCCTGCGGCGGCTCGTATTCGGTCGGGTACACGAAGCGGCGAATCACTTCAATCTTGGCGCAACCTTCTTCCGTGTCGCGATAGTTGGACAGGGGGTCAGGCTCGGGAGTGAAGGCCATTTCATCAAGACCGCTGATAACGAGGCTCGGAGCAGACATCACGTCCACGCCCTTCTTCTGGGAAAGGCCGCGCATAATCATCTGGTAGGAGCCGCGGTCGTAAATACCGGACATAGACATGATGCCGGGAGCAACCGTAGAAGAGGTAGCAGCACCAGCGGAACCGGAGCGAATCAGGTTATCCAGAGCGCCGGTGGTGATTGCACCGGAACCGGAACGAAGACCACCGGAAGCGAGGCCGTTGCCCAGCACGTTCTGAATGGTCTGGCTCTGGCGCTCCACGCTGATGGGATTGCCAATGGGCCATGCGGCATTGTTCAGCGCATTGAGGCCGCCAGTTCCCTGGTTCACAAAGTCATCCCAGTAGCGGATGGGCTCGGAGGAAGCAGCGCCTACACCACCGATGAAAGTCTGGCCACGGCCAGCGATACCGCCAATACCGAAGGGATTGACCACCCAGTCGAAGGAGAGTTCTTCCTCGTTGGTCTGGGAGATTTCCACGAACTTGGCAGACACCTTCACCATGCGGGGCATGGTCTGGCGGAACTGGTTGATAGCTTCCTCCACGGATTCGAGTTCTTCCTCGGTGTTCACCACAGTCAGCGTCTGGATACCAGGAGCATACTTGGCGGTGGCATTGCGGGGGAAGTTCACACCCATTTCGATAAGAACAGCCTTGGCGTCGATCTTGTTGGAACGACGGGAGCTGACAAAATCACCATCCTCATCATCGGCAGCTTCTTCATCTGCACCACCCTGATGGAAGAACGAGGGACGCACAATCCACTGACGGCGCACCAGGTTGCCGGAACCGGCACCATTCTGGAACACCACCACAGCCTTATCTTCCACGCGGAATTCGCAACCAGTCTTGGAGCAGATGTAGCGGAGGATATCAGCGGCGGTTACATCGCGCAGGTCGAGCTTATCGATAACATCGGTGGAAGTATTCTGAACTACGGGAACAGGAGCAGAAGCGCCGGAATCTTCTTCCTCATCGCCATCTTCATCATCCTCCTCTTCCTCACCTTCTTCACCTTCTTCATCGTCCTCTTCCTCTTCATCTGCAGCAGCGGGAGCAGCAACCTGCTGCTGGGCGCGCTCAAAGATGAAGTTCATGGGCATGCCGCTATCAGCAGCCTTTTTGCGCAGATAATCAAGAGCATCTTCAACCGTGATACCTTCCCACAGAATCTGGTCGAACTTCAGGTTGACCAGGTTTTCGCGGTTACGCAGAATACCTTCGGAGGTCACAACGGCCTCAGAAGCGCTGGCCTGCATGCTCGGAATCACCTGCGGAAGCTGTTCTTCCCAGAGGGCGTCCACCTGGGAAAGAGCCTTGGCGCGGAAGGAATCATAAGCAGCCTGATAGTACTTCATGCGGCGCTTGCTGATGGCTTCCTGACCACGGCGAGCAGCTGAGTTGTACGGGTCAATCTTGATAACACGATTGAATTCGTTATAGGCAGCATCGTAGTTACCCAGGTCGAGATGGCCATAGGCAAGGGTCAGAAGACGGGCAACCTCATCAACATTCTTAACGTGCTCGGGGGTCAGCGCAGGGTTGTTGCGCACCGGGTCGCGGAGAACACCCAGCTCGTGGCGGGCGCGCTTGTTGTTGGGGTCGCGTTCCAGCACATCCAGGAGAAGCTGCTCGGCCTCATCATAGCGGCCAACGCGGGAATACTCCATGGCAGTGGCAATGGAAGCATCGCCGATGCTCTGCACCAGGAATTCCTGAAGCTTCTGAGTGGCCGGAGCCTTGGGAACTACCTTCCAGGCAGCCTCGTACTTCTCGAGAGCCTGAATGTACTGCTTCTGAGCATAGCAGGTGCGACCCTGCTGCAGCAGTTCCATGGCCTCGTTCGTCTTAGCCTTGCGGCGGGCAGCCTCGCGAGCATTAATGCTATCTTGCGCGTCACCAGAATACACGGCGGTGGGACCCACCTGACTGGTACCAGCAGCGGACGATGTCGAGATATAACCAGCCGTGCTTGCCTGCGCAATCGGGCAGGCGGCAGCAAGGGCTGCAAGAATCATCGCTCGCTTTGAGTTAATGAGAGGTGTATGGTTCATGGTAATGTCCTATTTATGGCAGAATTCTGTTCAAATGTAAAGTCTACAATTTATTTTTTGCTTATTTCTTGCGATTTTTTGAGGCAGCAGGAGCATTTCCCGATGCCTTGGGCACGGAAATGTCGCTCTCGACCCCATCCAGCTTGATGTTGACCGTGCCGGAGCCGTTTGTGGCAACCAGCGTGGCGCGAAGTTCAGAGCCATCGGCCTTGCCGCCGGGAATGGTGAACGGGGCCCCCAGCTGAACGCCGAACTGCTTACCCTTGGAGGTACCGGCGGTCACACGCATCGTCACGGTCGTATCCGTAATCATGCGGCCCTTCACCACCTTCTCATCCTTTTCATCGCGATGCCCGGCAGGAGTCTTACCTGCGCGGAGCACAAATTCCTTATCGGCAGAAGATGTCACATTGTCGCGAAGTACAACAACGTTTTCCTTGACCATGGAGCCGCCGAGATCAGGGAATTCGCGGGTGTCAAAGCGAACAACCGTGAAGCGATTCTTCTTCTCCTTAGCGGAAAGGTCAAAGCTATCGCCCGGCTTGACCGTCACCTTGTGAGTCGGCGTATAATCTGCGCGGCTGGCGAAGATACGGATATTCACAGAAGCGGGATTCTTCTCGCTGGCAAACATGTTATCCGTCGTGACAAGCGCCTTGGCGTTGGCGATATCAACTACCTCGAGCTTGGGGCTCTCGTCGCCCGGCTTAACCAGGTCCGGATAGCTATTGTTTGCCGAGGGGCAGGTCTTGGCAACGAATTCCTCCTCATTGGTGAAGCCGTCTTCATCGGAATCCAGCGTGCGGGCATTCGCCTTGCAGAAATCCTTATCGATATTGTTGACGATGAACCAGGTATTCGGGATAATGCCATGCACAGAGGGCGAAGCGGGGTCATAAATATCCACCACTTCAACACGCCCGGCTTCAATTAAGGAAACCTGCCAGAGCTCCGGCGCATAGAACAGCGGCACAACGCGCGGCACACCATTGATAGTGGCACCGGCGGGCGCCGTATCAACAATGGACATATCGCGCTTCATGAGGTTCTTGATATTCTGCGCCTCCTCGGTCATCGATGCGCCCTCGTAGCCACCTTTCACGTTGGTATCTACAGGCGCCACATTGCTGGAGTACATGGTATAACCACCCAGCGCCGCTGCTGCAACACCAAGCAGGGTGCCAGTCACAATTGCCTTGACTCCGGGATTAGATTGTTCAGCCATAATCGTGATTTTTCTCTTATCTGGTTTACTTGGATATACCGGGGGTGAAATAGAGCACCTGCAGGGTCAGATAGACCCGCACCTTCTCATCCTTGGACCCGACCTTGCGCACAGCCACAATATCCGGTTCAGCCGGAGCAGCCGCCTGTCCCAGGTTAGCACCTTCGGGTGCAGCGCCGGGCTTCTTGAAAGCATCAACACCGGGAAGCGCACCCGTCTTCTCCACCGAAACGCCAGTGATGGTCAGGAAAAATTCCTTTTCCTTCACGATGGAGTTGATAACCGAGGAAACCCCGCCCTGCTTTGCTTCAAATTCCACTTCAAAGCTCAGCGGGAAATAAGGGGCAGCCTTGCGGTTACCGGGATCAAGCGACTCGGCGGCCTCTTCCGGCAGGGCATGGCAATATACCTTGCTGAAGCTGGATACATTGGCGCCGATAATAATCTCGGAAACACGCTGAATGACGCGGCGCTCAAATTCAAGGAAAGGCACATTATCTGCCACGGGAGTAGCCTTGCGGTGGCCTTCCATGCCCATATCGCGGGCACTGCCGGTAAGCTCAACCTTCTGGTCGGAAGCCAGCTTCAGGAGAGCCTCGCAGGATGCATTGAGGCGTTCCTGGAATTCAAGAGCAGGAATCTTCTTGCCGTCGCCCATGCATTTTTCCGCATAGCGGTTCATTTCCGCCTGCATATCTGCACGGGTGGCAGCCACCTCCGAAAACGCAGCCTTGATATCCTTGAGATTCTGCTTGGTAGGGGGCATATCCTTGTTGATATACCCGTCGAAACGGTCGCGAATCTCTGTAATCTTTGTTTCGTTGTCAGCGTATTTCTGGCTTTCGGTGTAGCCGTAGTACATCACCCCGCCAAAAGCCAGGGCAAACACGGCAGAAAGCGCTACAACTCTCTTATTTTCACTTATATTCATTATCGCAATATAAAATTAAGGGTTCATATCACTTCTTACCGTATTTGTTGTCCGGCACAGGAATCGGCTTCTTGAGCGGCATGACCATATGGACGCGCACCACATACTTCGGCAGCGAGCTATCCTCCTTGGAGGTCGTGCTGTGGAAATAGTGCTTCAGGTTGCTCTCGACCTTGCTGTTTTCATAGGCAAAGAGCGAATCCGCGATGCGTTCGTCAAAAAGACTGACAATGTGCTCACAGAATGAACGGTACTGAGCCTGGCCATCACTATCCACCGGCTTGGCAATATAGCCTTGTACATAAATGGCAGTTACCATCGGCTCCTTGGGCTTGCGGGTGTTTTCCACACCGTCAGGCGCATCATTGATGGCGGTGACATTCTTGCGGCCACGACCGCCCTTCGTATCGAGAAGCTTGGTACCGGAAACAGCGCCCTTGTTGTCGATTTCGTATGCGTCAACATCGTAATTGATAAGGGGCGTGAATTCCGTGAACCAGTACTTGACAGAGGCCGTCTTGGCGCTCAGCTGCTGCAACACCTCCGGGTATGCCACTCGCTTGGTGTACAAATCAGCAAAGGAGCGAATCTTCTTCATCTCCGCGTCGTACTTGTTGCTCACGTTTTCAATCTGGCTGTCCAGAGTGGATATACGGGCATCTGCAGCTTCAGCCTGTGCCAGAACCTTTGCAGATTCCGCGGCAGCATGGCTAGCCGTGTACGCATAGAAACCGGCACCAGCCAGGGCCAGCACACCGGCAATAACCACCTTGGGCAGCAGCTTCTTTTCCGCGCGGTCCTTGCCCACGCTCGTAGGCACCAGGTCGATATTGAACTCGCCAGTGCCCGAACCTGTAATAGCAGCGCCCACAATCGAGCCAAGGCAGATAGCGTCCTGCTCCAGTTCCGCTTCATCGACCTTCGGGCCAACGGAAAGCACCTCCACCGGGTTAAGATATTCCACCGGGATATTCAGAGCAGCTTCCAGGAATTCCAGTGCAAACGGAAGGCGGGCGCCACCGCCGCAGATGTATGCCTTGGTGGGAGCATTGCCCTTATACTGGGCGCGGTAGTGGTTGATGGTGCGCTGCACCTCCGAGCTCAGGCGGCTCATGGCGGTGCGAATCGTGGTAGCCAGAGCGGCATCCGATTCCGTCATGGCATCGGTATATCCATTACCGAGCGAGACCACACCGTCCTCAATCTTGCGTTTTTCAGCTTCGCGGAAGCTGATGTTGAATTCGCGGGCAATCGTGTTAGTGATGAAAGCACCAGCAGCCGTGACCGAACGAGTAAAGAAGCGGTCCTCCTCAGCAAAGATGATATCCGTAGTCTTGGCACCGATATCAAGCAGCATCACCGGCTCGTCCTCATCGTAGTTCGCCCGGAATGCGTTGTAGAGGGAAGTGATGGAGCAATCCACGCTGCGGGTCCGCAGGCTGCTGCCTTCCACCTGGGAGTTCAGGTTATCCAGCACGTCTTTCTTGATGGCGACAAGAAGCACCTCGCGCTCGCCCTCGCCGCGGTCGGCCAGTTCCTGGTACGAATAGATGATATCCTCCAGGGGGAACGGAATATGCTGCTGTGCCTCATAGCCTACCTGCTCTGCAATATCATCCAGGTCAATGGCAGGCAGTTTGATAAAGCGCATGAACACCTGCTGGCCGGAAACCACGTTGCGCACATCGCTGCCACGCACCTTGAGTTCCTGCACCATCTCTGCGATGGCATTGCCAACGTAATCCATGCGCATCCCCTCCTCGACCGGGTCCAGCAGAATATCTCTGCGGGCATAGCGCGATAGAGCAAAACCGCGCCCGGCCGGGGTAAAGACACCCATGGTGACGCTCTGCGAGCCAATCTCCAGGGCTACTGTTGTCTTATATTCAGCCATATGTAATAAGTTTTCGATTAAAATTCATCAACAGGCAAACAGATGATTATCTGTTGCGGTTCTTCTTATTCTTCTTCTTGGAAGATTTAGTCGTTTCTTCGTCTTCTGTGACTGTCTCTGTAGCAGCCGGCGGCACATAGCCATCGTCCGTGGCGGTTTCGGCCGGAGCATCATCAGCGGCAGTACCCGCAGCGGCGCCACCATACAGTTTGGCCGTCGGCGGGAAGGCCTGAGAGTAGAACGGAGCAAAGGGAGTTTCCGAGATATCCCGCATCTGAATCATGCTCTCGCGCTCCTTGCGCCACCAGTACTTGGGCAGGTATTTCTCTATGGATTTCTTGACAACAATTCCCTTCTCCCTGTATTCAGTCTTGTTCGTGATGGCAGTTGCCTGCTCCAGGAACGTCACCTCTTTGTCTTTGTGGAAAAATTCTACAGCCACAGCTGCGATATTCTCATCCATCTTCACTTCCGATATCTTCTCTGCCTTATCCTTCTTCGAAACCAGCTCATCTGACAACTTAGCCATGTCCGCAGGAGAGAAGAACACAGCTGCGTTCACCGCTTCATTCCGCCCTACATGAAGATTACCCTTGGAGTTTCTGGAGCTTTCATCCCTGACTGTTCCCTGCTTCGGCAAGGGAATATCGACATATTCAATCTCCTTGTCCAGGTATACAAACTTAGGAGCATTCTTCCTTTTGTCCATCCCCATATCAAGCACAACGTACACATGCACCTTGAGTTTGTCCACATACAGCGGATAATCGATTTTTTCGCCGTCCTTGACATTCTTGCCCTCACCGCACAGCTCGTACGGGAGCATTATATACGACCACTCCTTACCCTCGTCAGGCTTTTCCTTCCCTTTGGATTCAAAGTAGGATTCCTCCACCTTGGGCGTGATTTTCTTGAACTTTTTGAGTTCAGTCATCTTGAGCTTCGGCATCACATATGCCTTTCGGGCAACGGGAGACGCAATGGCGCAATGAATGCCGCACAATGCCGCGACTATAGCTGGAAAGAAGAAACGTTTCATGGTCAAAAAAAACAAAGATGTGCTATACTTATACACAATATGCTCTCCGTTGGCGAGAAGAATCTTCGCCCATGGCGCTTTTTTTTGAAAGAAGCGCCGCCGGAACGCCTACACGCTCACGCGCATAACCGACTTTGGACTTGTTCCGGCCGGTATCCTGTGGTATAACCCCGGGCGACATGTCCGCTCTAGCCACCTACATTCACGACCTGAACCCCGTCATTTTTGAAATACCCGGCACCCCGCTGGCCATCCGCTGGTATGGGCTGGCCTATGTGGCCGGTTTTGTGCTGGGATACATGGTGCTGCGCTGGCTCACCCAGAAAAAGCTTTTCCAGATGGATCTGGAAAAACTGGGGGACTATGTGACCCTGGTCTGCATTCTGGGTGTACTCATCGGCGGGCGTCTGGGTGAGTTTTTCTTCTACTGGCTGCCTGAAAACGGGCTGAGCGGCTTCATGGCAGACCCGCTCTGGGTATTCCGCGTGTGGGAAGGCGGCATGGCCTCGCACGGCGGCATCCTGGGCGTAGGTGTGGCGTCACTCTGGTTTTCCTGGCGTAACAGGATTCCCGTCGTCAAACTGCTGGACGGCATCGCCATCACCAGCCCCATCGGCCTGTTCTGCGGGCGCATCGCCAACTTCATCAACGGCGAGCTCTACGGCCGCATCACCGAAGCCAGCAACCCGCTGGCCATGAAATTCCCGCTGGAAATCTTCGAGCTTCCAGCCCAGCAGCAAATCCAGGCCCTCGTGGCCGTAGAACACGCAGCAGGCAGCAACCTGCGCTCACTTGCCCTGCCCGGCGAGCAGTTTTTTGACACGCTGAGCCGGCTTTGCCGCGAAAACCAGGCCGTATGCGAAGCACTGGGACAATTCCTGAATCCGCGCTGGCCGTCCCAGCTGTTTGAAGCCGCCGGCGAGGGTCTGCTGCTCTTCATCGTGGGGCTCAGCGTGCGTCTGCTCTGGAAAAAAGCGCCGGATGGCATCTTCTCGGCCATTTTCTGCTTCCTTTACCCGGCCGCCCGCATCACCTGCGAGTGTTTCAAGGAACCCGATGCCGGGGTATGGCACGGCATCACCCAAGGGCAACTCCTCTCGCTCATCATTGTGGCTATTGGCTTTATATTCGTCGGCATCTCGATTAAAAATTACAAATTACAAAAAAATCTCTGATTTATAAAAAAAAAGACTTGCAATCCGCCGCAAGTTTGTGTAAATTACCGCCGCACACCGTATCTGCGGTCTGCAAAAAACAAAATGGGTAGGTTCCCGAGCGGTCAAAGGGGGCAGACTGTAAATCTGCTATCGTACGATTTCGATGGTTCGAATCCATCCCTGCCCAGTTCCTGATGCGGGAGTAGCTCAGTTGGTAGAGCAACACCTTGACATGGTGGAGGTCGTAGGTTCAAGTCCTATCTCTCGTACTCCCAATACACAGAAAGCCCCGGTTCCGCAATAAGGAAATCGGGGCTTTCCGCTTTTTTCGACTTGCAAATTACAACAAATCAGGTTAAAATACGCTGCGTGCAGAGCACGCGCTCTGCGTGCTCCTGAATATTCCAACCAAACAAAATAAGTACCATGCCTGTACCTACACAAGAACAGTACATCAAGATGCTCAACACGGCCAAGGAAAAGGGCTACGCCTACCCCGCCGTGAACGTGACCACCATCGAGGTTATCAACGGCGCCCTCAAGGCCTTCGCTGAAGCCAAGTCCGACGGTATCATCCAGGTTTCCCTGGGTGGCGGCCAGTTCGCCTCCGGCACCGCTGTGAAGAGCTCCGCCATCGGCGCCATCGTGCTGGCTGAGGCTACCCACCGCCTCGCCGAAGAGTACAACGTGCTCGTGGCTCTGCACACCGACCACTGCCAGGCCGACAAGATCGACAGCTTCCTGCGTCCGCTCATCGCTGAATCCAAGCGCCGCGTAGACGCTGGTCTGAAGCCCCTGTTCAACTCCCACATGCTCGACGCCTCCGCCCTGCCCATGGCTGAGAACCTCAAGATTTCCCAGCAGATGCTCAAGGAGTGCGCTGAGGTCGGCATCGTTCTCGAAATCGAAATCGGTGTTGTGGGTGGTGAAGAAGACGGCGTGGACAACGGCGACGCCCCCAACGAGAAGCTCTACACCTCCCCCGAGGACATGCTGCTCACCTACGAGACCCTCAACGGCATC
>JAZOTC010000037.1:0-11303 GCA_045657445.1 Akkermansia sp.
CGGTGCGATTTACTGAAGATGTCGACCGGAACACAGGTCGGCACCAAACAAAAGAAAAATACGATATGAAAAAGAATACCATCATGGCACTGGCCCTGGCCATCGGGGCCGCTCCGCTCTCCCAGGCATCTGATTTCAGCCTCGCCTCGCACATGAAGGATGCGTTCAAGGTATTTGACGCAAAGCGCGACAATGCAGAGAACCCCTACCTGCAGGAGCTGACCCTGAAAATGCGCGGGCAGTACCAGTGGGGATATCTGGATCCCGCCGGCGGTGATGACCGCGTGAAAGGCGACCGCAACGACAACAACGAATGGCGCAGATTCCGCCTGGGTGCTCAGGCGAAGGTGTTCAATCAGTTTACACTGAAGGGTGTCTGGAATATTGGCGGGCTTGACGGTCGCTATAAATACAGCGATGGTGCCTGGCATCGTTCCCGTTCGGAGACTTCGCTTGATGAATTAACCCTTTCCACGCGTCTGGATTCTGTGAACCTCACGATCGGCAAGCACAAGCCGGCCTACATGGCGGAGTACCGCACTTCCAGCGCCAAGCTGATTACCCTGGAGCGTTCTGCTCTGGTGAACCAGCTCAAGGCCGAAAAGCTCTACGGTATATCGGTGGCGAATGCCGACAAGAAAGCCGAATGGGGCTGGAATGCCGGGCTCTGGCTGAACGGCCAGCGCGACAACACCTGGCTGGAACCTTCGTTCAACAGTGATGACAGCGCCACTTTCGGTATGAGCATCTCCCGCGCCACCGGCAGCAACGGTCGCCTGCAGCTGGACTACATGCACAGCTTCCACAAGGATGGTGATTCCAACCCCGGCTCTGAATACGCCGGCCCCGGAGCACAGGATGTGGTAGCCCTGAGCTGGGAGGGCAAACAGGGGAATCTCACCCTGCTTGCCGAGGCTCTGGCCGGGTTCAATGTGTACGATGGCCAGGCGGGTGCTGAAAATGTATTCGGCCTTGTCATCATGCCCAGCTACCGCTTCTCCCCGCACTGGGAAGGTGTGCTGCGCTACCAGCTGGCCAGCGGCAGCAACGCGGTGAAGGGCGACAGCCGCTACTACACCACCAACTCCACATACTCCGGCACGAGCGACCTGCTTCAGGGGCTCTACCTGGGTGCAAACTACTACGTGTGCCCGGAGAATCCGCACATGCTCAAGCTGATGCTTGGCGCCGAATACCTCAACTCCGCAGGTACCGATGCCAAGGGTAACAAGGGCTTCACCGGCTGGCAGCTCTCCTCTGCCGTTCGCTTCGATTTCTGATAACACTAACCACTTAACCATAGAAAACACGTATATTATGTTCAAAAATCTGTTTATCGCCGCTCTGGGTCTGTGCACGCTTGCGCAGGCAGAAACCTCCATCACGGGTGCCGGTGCCTCTTTCCCCGCCCCGGTATACCAGAAATGGACCTACGCCTACTCCCAGCAGAACCCGGATACCCAGGTCACCTACCAGAGCATGGGCTCCGGTGCCGGGATCAACCAGATCAAGGCCGGCACGGTGGATTTTGCCGGGTCGGACAATCCGCTCACACTGGCTCAGCAGGAAGAGGCCGGGCTGGAGCAATATCCCATGCTGACCGGTGGTGTGGTGGTCATCGTGAACCTCCCCGGCGTGAAGAACAACCAGCTCAGACTCAGCCAGGATGTGCTGGCCCGCATTTTCCTGGGCGAAATCACCAGCTGGAATGACCCCGCCATCAAGTCGCTGAACCCGAAGCTCAAACTGCCTAAGCTGAAAATCACCGTGGTGCGTCGCGCGGATTCCAGCGGTACCTCGTTCATCTTCACCAACTACCTCTCGAAAATTTCTGCCGATTGGAAAAAGAAGGTGGGTCAGGGTTCCTCGGTGAAGTGGCCGGTGGGCATCGGCGGCCAGAAGAACCCGGGCGTGTGCAACAACGTGGCCCGCACCCGTGGTGCTATCGGTTACACGGAGTACACCTACGCGGTAGAGGCAAAACTGGCCTGCGCCATGCTGGAGAACGCCAGCGGTAACTATGTAGCCCCGAACCAGGCCAGCTTCTCCACCTCCGCCGCTGCGGCCGATTGGAAGAATGCCCCCGGTTTCTACATGGAGCTCACCAACGTGCCCGGTGCCACCAGCTGGCCTATCACGGGTGTTACCTACGTGCTGCTCCGCAAGGATACCCCTGCCGATAAGAAAGCTGCCCTGCGCAACTACTTCATGTGGTGCTACACCAAGGGTGCCCCCACCGCTACAAAGCTCAACTACGTGGCACTGCCGGATTCAGTGGTGAAGCTGGTGGAACAGGAACTTTAAAACTCCCCCGTTTCGTTCATATAGAGAGTGAAGTCCTCCACAGGAAAACCTGCGGGGGAGTTCTTTTACTACCCAATGGAACAGGAGTACTCTGTGACCCATACACGACGCACACCCCAATAAGCACAGAGTCTCACAAAAAAAGTCAGGGGAAGCATATTCCCCTGGCTTCTGATATTGATGCTGGATTCGTCTGTTATGACGAGTGCCGCGTGATGCACCCGGTGCGCAGGTAGATAATCTGCTGGCAGATGTCTGTGGCCAGATCAGCTATGCGCTCGAGGTCACGCGCCAGACCGATGCAATCGATGTAGTATTCTGCAGCCTCCGGGCAGAGCACACAGGCGGCGCGGGCATGAGAACGATGCTCGCTGCGCATGGCATCAACCGCGTCGTCGCGCTCTATCACCTTGTGCGCCAGCAGAATATCGGATGATTCTATAACGTGCAGCGTGTCGTGCAGCATTTCCAGCACCAGGTGTTCCATGGGCAAAAAATCAAAGATTTCCTGCCCCGGAATCTTCTGCAGCGCCGCTATATGCAGTGCTCTCTCGGCCATGTGGCAGGCAAAATCTGCCATGCGTTCCAGGGCGGCATTGATTTTGATGCAGGAAACAACCGTCCGCAAGTCGCCGGCTACGGGTTGGTACAGCGCCAGCACCTTCAGACATTCCTCTTCAAGCCGGATTTCCTCGCGGTCGATGGCGGCATCGTGCGCCATAATGCGGCGCGCCAGCTCAGCGTCTCCGTTCTGGAAAGCCTTGATAGCCTGGCCTATCATCAGCTCTACCGCTGCGCCCTGGCTGCAGAGCTGCCTGCGCAGATTAGCAAGTTCGTGAATAAAATGGTTTTTCATGCTTTGATTATGTGGGGGTGAGATTGAATTACATCAGCCAAAACGACCGGTGATGTAGTCTTCCGTCTGTTTATGGGCGGGGTTGGTGAATATTCTGGTGGTGTCGTCGACCTCCACGATACGGCCCTTGTAGAAGAAGGCCGTGCGGTCGGAGATACGGGAAGCCTGCTGCATGTTATGCGTCACGATGACGATGGTGTATTTCTGTTTCAGCTCCAGCACCAGTTCCTCGATGCGCAGGGTAGCCACCGGGTCGATGGCGCTGGTGGGTTCGTCCATGAGCAGTACCTCCGGTTCAGCAGCCAGAGCACGGGCAATGCACAGGCGCTGCTGCTGACCGCCGGAAAGGGCCATTCCGCTGGATTTCAGCTTATCCTTCACCTCATCCCACAGCGAAGCACCCCGCAGGGCTGCTTCCACGCGGTCATCCATCTCGCTGCGGCTGAGCTTGTAGTGCAGCTTCAACGGATAGGCCACATTATCGGCAATGCTCATGGGGAATGGCGTAGGCTTCTGGAAAATCATGCCCACCCGGTGGCGCAGCCTGAGTAAATCCACACCCGGGTCCAGAATATTCTTCCCATCCAGCAGCACCTCACCGGTGGCCTTCTGGTTGCGGTAAAGTTCAAAGATGCGGTTATAGATTCGCAGGTGGGTGGATTTGCCACAGCCGCTGGGGCCGATGACAGCCGTAATCTTATTGGCGTGAATATCAAGGCTGTTATCAAACAAGGCCTGGTTCTTACCGTAATAGAAGTTCAGGTTACGGGTGGATATTTTAATGTTTGTTTTCATGGAAGATACAACGGGTTGCAATATTGATAATCAGAATGAACGCCGCCATGACAAGGGCAGTACCCCAGCCCATGGCATGCATGCTTTCAAAGGGGGAATTGGTGGTGTATTCCGTAATGAGCACAGGAGCACTGGCGGTGGGTTCTGTAAAGAAACCGCGCGGCCAGGTGTCGGCAAACAGCGCGGTGAACAGCAGCGGGGCCGTTTCGCCGCTGACCCGAGCCAGCGAAAGCAGAATACCCGTGGCCAGCCCGTTGCGAGCACTGCGGGCCACAATGCAGAGCGTAGCACGCATACGCGACATACCCAGTGCCAGAGCAGATTCCCTGAGGGTATCCGGCACCATGAGCAGCATATCCTCTGTGGTGCGCATGATAACGGGGAACATAATGATAGCCAGAGCCACCGTGCCCGCCATGCCTGAAAAATGCCCCGTGGTCACCACCAGCATGGCATACACAAACAGACCTACCAGAATGGATGGCAGCCCCATGAGCACATTCGCACAGAAGCGCAGTAAATCAGCCAGCCGGCTGTTCTTGCCGAACTCAGCCAGATAGATACCACCGGCCAGCGCCGGCGGCACAGCCAGCAGCGTGGCGCCCAGAGTCATCAGCAGAGTACCGAGCATAGCATTGCCCACACCGGCACCGGGTTCTCCATAGGGTTTTGAGGGTGCGGTCAGGAACTCCCAGCTGAGCACCGGTGCACCATTCTGAATCACGGTGTAGAGAATCCACCCCATGCCGCCCAGGGCCACGCAGATGGAGCCCAGCGCAAGAAGATTAAGCAGCTGGTTTGATAATTTCCGGAAGAATACAGGTCTTGGAGTCATATGATGAATGATGATTTAAACGTTCTCGCCTCTTCCGGCACTGGTGAGTGCCAGGTAGTACCGGGTGATGAGCTGAATACTGAAACTCATGAGCAGCAGCACAAGCCCCAGCGCAAAGAGCGCACTCTGCTGCAGCCCGGTGGCCTCTGCAAAGTTGTTGGCCAGGGTGGTGGCAATCGTTGAACCACAGGAGAACAGACCTGCGGGGCAGTCCATCATGTTACCTATCACAAAGAGTACCGCCATGGTTTCACCCAGAGCACGTCCCATACCGATAAAGATGCCACCAATGATTCCGCGTATGCCGTAGCGCAGCACGACATCGCGCGTTGTCTCCAGACGGGTGCAGCCCAGCCCGTAGGCAGATTCACGGAGCACAGGCGGAGTCATGCGGAATACATCTCGCATCACCGCACTCATGTAAGGCAGAATCATGAGCGCCAGAATAACCCCGGCGGTCAGGAACCCGAATCCGCTGCCGGTACCATCCTCACCCAGCAGCCAGGCACCCCCGGCCAGGTGGATGATACCCAGAGTATCCGCCAGAAAAGGCTGCACATATTCCTGCATCAGCGGAACCAGCACAAACAAGCCCCACATACCGTAAATCACCGATGGAATGGCCGCCAGCAGGTCCACACACTGGCTCAGCGGACGCTTCAGCCACTCCGGCGACTCTGTAATCAGCAGCGCTACGGCAAAGGCAAGCGGTATAGCCAGAGCCAGCGACAAGCCTGTGGTGAACAGGGTGCCCAGTATGGAAGGCAGAGCGCCATAGATATCCATGGCGGGATCCCAGTCAATGCCCCACAGAAAAGAAATCCCGAAGTGCTTCCAGGCATCTGCCGAGTGAATCAGCAATTGGGCAAATATGCCTACCATCAGCAGCAGCGCCACAAAAGCCCCGGCTTTACAGATTGTGCGGAAAATAGTATCGCGTTTGTGCATAATGTGCGGTTTACTGAAAATAGTTAACCACAGCGCACCGCCACGCGCAATCGTCCTTCTGTGAAACAAAAGTCACACTCCATGTGACAAAATATTCACATCTCTGCCGTTTCCCTGGAGGCTGTGCCATGCTCTGCTATGTGACCCGCAAGGAACACCTGGGGCTGCCGGACAAGGAAGACGTGCGCGAAGGTGTGGTGACCTACAAGCTGGCCGCCCACGCGGCAGACCTTGCCAAGGGGCACCCCGGAGCCC
Organism: Akkermansia sp.; assembly: GCA_045657445.1. Classification (GTDB taxonomy): domain Bacteria; phylum Verrucomicrobiota; class Verrucomicrobiia; order Verrucomicrobiales; family Akkermansiaceae; genus Akkermansia. The sequence continues at coordinate 5,994 of JAZOTC010000037.1, forward strand.
AGCTGCGCGACAACGCACTGGCAAAAGCCCGCTATGAGTTCCGCTGGGAAGACCAGTTCAACCTTTCGCTCGACCCGCACAAGGCGCGTTCCTACCACGACCTGACCCTGCCCCACGCCAACGCCAAGCAGGCGCACTTCTGCTCCATGTGCGGCCCGGATTTCTGCGCCATGAAACTGACCCAGGAAATCCGGAACAGCGATAGAGAGTAAATCTTAGCCCGCACTTCCCGTCAGGGGGAACAGGAGGGAAACAATGAAGATATCTGCCGCGAGGATGATGATATCCATGGGCAGGCCCACCTTCAGAAAATCCGCAAAGTGGTAGCCGCCGGGGCCATAGATGAGCATATGGCGCGGGGAGCCTATGGGCGTGGCAAAGCAGCAGGAAACCGCAATCATGAGCGCCACGCAGAAACTCAGCGGGTCTGCCCCCACCGCCAGCGCACTGCGGTATGCTATGGGAAAGAAGATGGCCGCTGCCGCTGCATTGCCAATGAATTCGGTAATGAAAAGCGCCACGGCACACACCGCCACCATCACCACCAGCGGCTGTGTACCGCAAAGCCCCAGCAGCAAATGGGCAACATCTGCCGCTACGCCTGTCTTATCCATGGCTGTGCCCAGGCAGATGGAACCGGCAAAGACCATGAGCACATTCCAATTGATGCTTTCATGCGCCTGGCGCACGCTGCAACACCGGCAGATGAGCGTGGCCGCTGCCGCCAGAAACGCCGCCTGCAGCAGGGTGAGTACCCCCAGCGTGGTAAGCGCCATCATGCCCAGCATGATGATACCGGAAGCCGCCGTGCGCCACCCCATGGGCGCTTTTTTCCGCCGGGTGACATAGTGCACATCCGGCCCCAGGTCCGGCGGGGTGCTGGAATCGCTTTCCAGCAGCAGGGTATCGCCCACGCGCAGCTGCACCTGCCCCGGCTCGGCCAGCAGGTACTCTCCCCGGCGCACCACCCCACGCAGGCGTATCTGGAGCTGCTTTGCCACGCCGGTATCATCCAGCCGGCAGCCAATGAGGCGGCTGCCGAAGCTCACATACGCCTTGTGGCGGTAGCGCATACCGGCGCCGGCATCTGCAAAACCACGCGAGGGGTTGCGCTCTGGCAGCCAGCGCTGCAGCACCTGCATGCTCACCAAACCCACGAACAGACAGAACAAGCCCGCCAGCGTGGGGGTGAAGATGCTCAGACTCACCCCGGTTTCCTGGGTGTAAAGCCCGGAAATAATCAGATTCGGCGCGCTGCCTATCAGCGTGCACACACCCCCCAGCCCGGCCGCATAGCTCAGCGGTATCAGCAGGCGGCTCGGCGCCACGCGCAGACGCCGCGACCACAGTTTCACCACGTGGATAAACAGGGTGGTCACCGTGGTATTCCCCAGAATGGAGGCCATGCCCGCTACCGGCAGCATCAGCCGCGCCAGCGCCTGCCGGTAGCTCTGCGGCCGCCCCAGCAGATGCTTCTCTACCCAGTGCAGCACACCGGTGTGCACCAGACCACCCACTACCACAAACAACAGCGCCACCACTATCACCGAGCTGGAGCTGAACCCCGCCAGCGCCTCCCGCGCATCCAGCACCCCGGTAAGCAGCAGTACCGCCATGCCTCCCAGAAATGCCACCTCCGCCTGCACGCGGGTGAACAGCAGCAGCGCAAAAATACCCACCGCCGTCAGCAATGTCACCCATTCCTGAAAATTCAACCCGGCTGTCAGCATCTCTCCCATACCTGCATCGTGCATTATAACCCCGGCATCCCCCGAAAGTCAATGAAATTGCAGGATTTAACCAAATTCAGAAAATCATCGTGTCTTTTATGCTTGACTTAACTCCACCTATACGGTAACGTGTACTCAAACGTTATGACAGACCGTCGCATAGTTATTACAGGCATGGGTGCCCTCTCTCCCCTCGGCAACAGTGTCCAGGAGACGTGGGAAGGCATGAAGACCGGGCGTTCCGGTATCGACAAGATTTCGCTCATCGATGACAGCAATCTGAGCATTCACATTGCAGGTGAAGTGCGTGGGTATGACCCGGCTCCCTTCTTCAAGAAGGACCCGAAGGCCGTGCGCCGCTGCGACCGCTTTGAGCAGCTGACCATGGGTGCCGTGGCTGAAGCTCTGGAAAACTCCGGGCTCGACCTCGACGCTGTGGACAAGACCCGCGTGGGCGTGATGATTGGCTCTGGTATTGGTGGCCTGGGCATTCACGGTGAAGGCTGCGAGGCTCTCCTCAAGTCCGGTCCCCGCCGCGTGAGCCCGTTCTGCATTCCGTACATGATTACCAACATGGCCTCCGGCATGGTGAGTATCGAGTACGGCTTCGGCGGCCCGAACATGAGCATTTCCACCGCCTGCGCTACCGCCAACCACAGCATCGGCGAGGCCTGGCGCATCATGAAGTTCGGCGATGCCGATGTGATGATTTGCGGTGGTGCTGAAGCCTCTATCCTGCCTGTGGGCATTGCTGGTTTCGCCAACATGAAGGCACTTTCCACCCGCAACGACGACCCCACCACCGCTTCCCGCCCCTACGATGTGGACCGCGATGGTTTCGTCATGGCAGAAGGCGCCGGTATCATCATTCTGGAAACACTGGAGCACGCCAAGGCCCGCGGTGCCAAGATTCTGGCCGAGCTGGTGGGCTATGGTCTGAGCGCTGATGCCTACCACCTCACCTCCCCCATGCCGGAGGGCGAAGGCGCTGCCCGCTGCATGAACATGGCACTCAAGCACGCCGGCCTCAAGCCCACCGATGTGCAGTACATCAACACGCACGGCACCTCTACCCCGCTGGGTGATATCTGCGAGACCAAGGCCATCAAGGCATCCTTCGGCGACTACGCCACCAGCGGTCTGGTGGTGAGCTCCACCAAGTCCACCACGGGTCACCTGCTGGGTGCCGCCGGTGCCATCGAACTGCTGGCCTGCGTCATGGCCATCCAGGACAACTTTGTGCCGCCCACCATCAACGTGTTCAACCAGGACCCCGAATGCGACCTGGATGTGTGTCCGAACGTAGGCCGCAGCATGCAGGTTGACGTGGCGCTGAGCAACTCCTTCGGCTTCGGCGGTCACAATGCTTCGCTCATCGTGAAGCGCTATGTTGACTGATGCATAAGTCATAACACACTTCGCACGGCGGCTGTGGGCACCCACTGCCGCCGTGTCTGTACCCTCCCGAAAAGCCATGAAAGACCCGCAAACCACCAGACCCCGCATGAATCGCACCGACCGCCTGCTGCTGCGCTGGGCAGGGCTGAGCCTTGTTGTGCTGGTGCTCATCGTGTCGCTCACAGCGGCCGGGCTCATGGATTACCTGGAGCTGGAGCAGATACGCTTCCTGGGGGGCAGTCCCTTCTATATCGATGCCGAGGAAGCCCAGATTTCCCTGCTGGGGCCCGCGGGCACCTTTGTGCTGTGTCTGGGCGTCACGCTGTACCTGGCGCTGGTGCTGCTGCGAGAAAAGCGCTTCACCGGGCGCATCCAGGTAGGACTGCTGACCACCATAGCGCTGGCGCTGCCGGGCATTCTGTGCGTCCTCTGGGGCGGCGTGCTGAACATGAACGCCCCGGTTATCTGTGCCCTGGCCTGCTGGCTGGGAGCCGAAATCCTGCACCTTTTCCGCCGCCGCTCATGAAACCCCAGGATTACCCCCGCCCCGTGCTGGAAATGATAGCCGCGCTCAAGCGCATGCCCGGCGTGGGCTCACGCGGTGCAGAGCGGCTGGCGCTCTGGTTCCTGCAGCAGGGGCGCAATGAAGCCCACCAGCTGGCCACAGCCCTCACCACCGCAGCAGATACCGTGGGTAACTGCCCGGAATGCGGCTTCTTTGCCGAAAAAGGGTGCCGCTGCACCGCCTGCAATGACCCCACCCGCGATGCTTCCCTGCTCTGCGTGGTGGAACAACCCACCGATGTGCTCCCCATTGAGCGCTGCGGTACCTTCCGCGGCCTTTACCACTGCCTGGGCGGCAAGATTTCACCGCTGGATGGCATCATGCCCGAGGACCTGGCTATTGAAAAGCTGGTGGAGCGTGTGAAAGCCCACCCCGGTTGCGAGGTTATCCTGGCCGTGGGCAGCGATGTGGAGGGCGAAGCCACCGCTCTTTACCTGGCAGAGCAGTTGGGCAAATACCCCTGCCGCTGCACCCGCCTGGCGCAGGGTATGCCTGCCGGCGCCGGCCTGGGCCATGCCGATGCCATCACCGTGATGCGTGCGCTGGAGGGTCGCCGCGGAGTATAAAATCCTGCCAACGGCAGGATTTTCACACTTTGCGCAGCAAAGTATTTCGTGAGCTGCGCAGCAGCTCATTTCATCCTGCTGCGCAGCAGCAGGATTTCCTACTCGCGCAGCGAGTAATTCATTGAGCCCCGCGCCAGCGGGGCGACTTCCACCACGGCGCGAGGCTGAACATGGAAGTGCATTTCTGCATGTTGCAGGCTGTGTTGGAATACTATTTATTGTAATCCATTCGGTTCTTTACTGTATTCAATGATTGAATTAGCATTCGCATAATATTACCGTTCAACCGCTTTAATTTTTTCAGTTCCGAATTTTCCTCTTCATTCACCGGGGTAAATACATTCAACCAGAATTTGGTTTCATTGCATTCCTTAAGAGCCTGGTGAAGCTTGTTTGCAAAATCAGCAGGGCCATTCGCATATTTCGCTTCTGCAATATTGGCCCCGATACTGGAAGATGCTCTCAGAAACTGGTCTTTCTTTGCTCCATAGCCCTTCAGGTTCTGTCCATAAGCTATGGCATCCTTTGCCAGTTGTAGAGAATATTCTGCCAGTTTATCCTGTTTCATAATATGCACATTGTAATGAATTAACGTGGCTAAGAAAAGAACAAAATACAATAAATGGTATTTCTCATGCAGCGTACAACTGCAGAAAGGCGCTTCCATGTCCGGCCTCGCGCCGTGGTGGAAGTCGCCCCGCTGGCGCGGGGCTCAATGAATTACTCGCTGCGCGAGTAGGAAATCCTGCCGCTGCGCGGCAGAATGAATTACCCTGGCTGCGCCAGGGTGTGAAAGCAGGTGCTGCGCACCTGCAATGAAATAAAACAGCCCTGGCGGGCTGTTTTATTTAGATTGACACGCAAAGCGAAAGCCTGTATACTCCCGCGCGTTATGGAGAACCAGACCGCCAATATCGATCTCTCGGCGCTCGACACGGAAGCCATGCGCTCCCGTCTTTCCGAGCTCGGGAGCTATCTTTGACCTCGGAAGCCTTGAATCTAAAGTAGCAGAACTGGATGAGCGCATGAGCGCCCCGGATTTCTGGGATAA
>JAZOTC010000038.1:0-7999 GCA_045657445.1 Akkermansia sp.
CGCGTTATTTACGCAGCCATGGCGTATTCGTTCTTAGAATAGGCACTTAATCTTTTGAGCGGCTTTTAAGGAGGCCAGCCGATCAACCTCCACATGCAGCCGGCGCCTCGAATGTTCAGTCGAAACCGGGACGCCCCCATGTTGTCTTTTTTTGCATCTCTGCAGGAATTAGTGGACAAAAAAGCCGGTTTCGTTGAATCGAACCGGCATTTTTTGATAACTCCTTATGAGAAACACGCCCGTGGGGATTCGAACCTCAAACCTTCTGATCCGTAGTCAGATGCTCTATCCAATTGAGCTACGGGCGCTTTTTCCTTTTCAGGAACCGCATGGTGTTGCGGTGCGCACAATATACACGAACCTGCTGCGCGAGTCAAGACAAAATTCTATAAAATTTGAAAAAATCTGCATTTTTTTAATTTTTTGTCAAAAAAGGCTTGCATTACCGCTCGCTCATCTGTATAATGCCGTTGTTCCCGCTGCAAAGCGGTGAATCGGTAAATCCGACGGAGCGGTAGCTCAGTTTGGTTAGAGCGCAGCCCTGTCACGGCTGAGGTCGCGGGTTCGAGCCCCGTCCGCTTCGTTTAACCAAAAAAGGACACACCCTGAGGGTGTGTCCTTTTTTGTTGCTGTGAATTCAGAAAAGTTTTAACATTGTGCCATGCAAAGTTCCAGGACAGAATCACATTCAATAAAGGGTATAGCCTCACTGTATGTCATGAAGGCGATTTGTGCTTTTTTGGTTGTGGCTACACATAGCCGAACAGAAGAGCCAAATGTGTTGACTCCGATCCTGGCTATTGCGGTTCCTGTTTTTCTTTATATAACGGGATATTTGTTGTATGCGGGAGACGCTGAACTTTCCAGAAAGAAGTGCATCAAGTGGGCGGTAAAAATGCTTGGATTGATTATTGTATACAATACAATCTATGGTTTTGTCCTCTATTTTGTTGATGGGGTCAATATTTTCACAGATGTTGTCAGATTATTCAAGTTTGTTGCATTCGGGTCGGGAATTTGCGGCCATTTGTGGTATCTGACAGCAGTGTTTCAAGCATTCCTCATCCTATACGTTGTATTGAGGTATGTGCCTAGACTGATTTATTTTCTGCCCTTGTTATCCATCGTTGCGTATATACTGGGAAATCTGGGCGGGTTACCTGTTATGTCGCTGGGTAACATAGAAGTCACTGCTGCATCGTTTAGGCTTACAAGTATAGCTACGGCCTTACCTTTTATGGCTGCTGGTTATGTTACGCATAAGCACGAGGATTTTCTAATCCGGACTATTAGCATAAAATTCTGGCTTCCGATAATTGTCATAGCTGGTGCGGCGGAATTGGTGATACGACTTTTCGTGTTTCACAACAGTAACATATTCATGGTTTATACGCTGTTCCTCATCTTTATATTGATGCTTATATGTATTAAGTATAAGAATGCAACAGTGCCTGTAGTCGGAGATATAGGAAGAAAGCATTCCGGTAATATATACTATTTTCACATTCTGGTTCAGCGAGTATTTGAGTATACCGATATCTACGAATGGGGTGTGATATTGGAATCCACTATAATATATATCGTTTGCCTGCCTATATCTTTTATATTTAATTGGGTATGTGCGAAATGGAACATGTATGTATGGAATTCAGTGAAACAGTGGATTTCGGTTCGTTTTTCCTGAATTGTGCATCTCGTTAATCTGAGGTGGATTATGTAAAACGGAATCGGGTTGTACTATGTTGTGCGACCTATGGTTTATTGAAATCCTGCCGGATGCCCTTGGAATTGGATGCTTGACACAGCTGTCAGGCTGTGATACAAGGATGCCATGGCTAAAGTATATACAACTACCCAGAAAGCAGGGTTGTGGTCAACGATAGGTGTGGGCGCGCTGATGATACTTGGCGGCGCGGGCATCTTTGTGGCCATGAACTGCTCTAACGAGAAAGTGGATGGTGGCTACGCTGCCTATGTGTACACCAATCCGATTTTTGGAATCAAGGAATTCCGCAGCGTTATCAAGGGACCGGGCGGCACGGGTTATGTGTGGCGCCAGAAATCAATTCCGATTTGTGTGACTCCCTACACCATGACGGAAAACTTTGACGATATCCGCGCGGCTGACCAGCTGAAAATGAAGGCTGAGGCGTATCTGGTGTATCGCATCGATGCGAACAAGGTCAAGGAATTCGTGGAAAACTACGGTGCTATTGCCGAAGTGCCGAACAACCCGGATGAGATTGCCAAGGATGCGTATGATTCCTTTATCTGCCAGCCGTTCCGCACCGCCGTGCGCACGGCTATTGCGCAGTTCCGCGGATTGGAAGCGCCGTCCCGGATTCCGGAAATTACCCAGATGGTAGAGACGAGCCTGCGCAAACAGCTGGAGGGTTCCCCCTTCATCGTGGAGAGCGTGACCATTGGTTCTACCCTGCCGCCGGAGAGTGTGACAGCTGGTATCACCAAGAAGGTGGAAGCTACCCAGGAGTATGAGCGCCAGGCTATCATGCTTGAAATCGCCAAGCGCTCCGAGGAAATTGCTGAGGCCGAGGGCCGTGCCAAGGCCAACCGTGTGAACCAGGAAGCCCAGGGTGAACTGCTCCGCGCCAAGGCTGAGGCCGATGCCAAGCTCTACGCCAAGCAGCAGGAAGCTGCCGCCATCGTGGCGATGAAAAAGGCTGAATCCGAGGGTATGATTCTGGAGGCTGCCGGTAAGAAGGCGCTGAACGAGGCTATCGGTGAGAATATTATCCGCGTGGAAACGATTCGCAACCTGGATAAGATTAAGTTCCCGCACATTCTGGTGGGAAGCGATGCCGTGAGCCCGCTCTTCGACGCGCTGAAAAATCTCCGTCAGGCAGTGACCCCGGCGCCAGCTGCCCCGGCATCTGCCCCGCAGATGTAAATAAGTGAAGCTCTTCCACCGCCCCCGCCGTTCTCTGCGGGGGCGGTGTTTTTTTCTATGCATACAGTGGGTGCAGCTGGGTATTCTGAACACATTTGCCTTTACATGGGCGCGCGAGGAGTGTATGCTAGGCGTGTACCAGTATATCTTTATTGCAACCGCACATCACTATGATGACATCCGCGCAGATTCGCCAGAGTTTCCTTGATTTCTTCCAGGAAAAGCAGCATGCCGTAGTGCCTTCCGCCTCGCTCATGCCGCAGAGCCCGGGCCTGCTTTTCACGAATGCAGGCATGAACCAGTTTGTACCGTATTTCCTGGGGGTGTGGACCCCGCCGTGGAAGCCCGCCCGCGCCACCGATACGCAGAAGTGCATTCGCGCCGGCGGTAAGCACAACGACCTGGAGGATGTGGGGCAGGACTCTTACCACCACACCTTCTTTGAAATGCTGGGCAACTGGTCCTTTGGTGATTACTTCAAGAAAGAGGCCATTGCCTGGGCCTGGGAGCTGATTGTGGAGCGCTGGGGCTTCCCCGTGGAGCGTCTGTATGCCACCGTTTACGCCCCGAACAAGGAAAAGGGCGACCCCGGTGAGTTTGACCAGGAAGCGTATGATACCTGGGCGGCTCTCTTTGCGGCCAAAGGCATGGACCCCAAGGTGCATGTGGTGAATGGCGGCGTGAAGGATAATTTCTGGATGATGGGTGAGACCGGCCCCTGCGGTCCCTGCTCGGAGCTGCACGTGGACCTGACCCCCGAGGGCGATACCCAGGGGCGCCTGGTGAATGGCGACAGCGATAAGTGCATCGAAATCTGGAACCTCGTGTTCATTCAGTACAACGCAGAGAGCGATGGCACTTTCCGCCCGCTGCCTGCCTGCCATGTGGATACCGGCATGGGCTTTGAACGCGCCTGCGCCATGATTCAGTGCACCAATGGCTTCACGGATTTCTCCCGCCGTGTTTCGAACTACAGCACGGATGTATTCCGCCCCATTTTCAGCCGTATCGAAGAGATTTCCGGCCGCAAGTATGTGGATATCTACCCGCAGGACGCCACGCCGGAGCAGAAGGAAACGCTGCGCGAAAGCATCGCTTTCCGCGTGATTGCCGACCACATCCGCACGCTGAGCTTCTCGATTGCCGATGGTATTCTGCCCGGCAACAATGGCCGCAACTATGTGTTGCGCCGCATTCTGCGCCGCGCCGTGCGCTATGGTCGCACCCTGGGGCTCGAAAAGCCCTTCCTGAGCGAACTGGTGGATACCCTGGCTTCCGAAATGGGCCGCGTATTCCCGGAACTGGTGGGCCGCAAGAATACAATCAAGGATGTGTTGCTGCGCGAGGAAACCAGCTTCAACGAGACGCTGGACCGCGGGCTGGAACTCTTTGATAAGGAGGTATCTGCCACGGGTAAGGTTTCCGGCGATTTCGCTTTCAAGCTGTACGATACCTATGGGTTCCCGATTGACCTGACCGCTCTCATGGCTCGTGAACGCGGGCTGGAGGTGGATACCGAGCGTTTCGATGCCCTCATGGAGGAGCAGCGCCAGCGCGCCAAGGCTGCCCAGAAGAAGCAGGTGGTGCGTGCTCTCGACCTCAAGACCGACCAGGTGACTGAATTCACCGGCTATACCGAGGATGCCACCACGGCTACCGTGACCGAGGTTCACGAAGCAGAGGGAATTCTCTTTGTGATTACGGATAAGACCCCGTTCTACGCCGAAATGGGTGGTCAGCTGAGCGATGGCGGTACACTTTCTCTGGGTGGCGACAGCTGCCCGGTGCTGGGTGTGCAGCAGATTGGCAAGGCCCGTGCTCACCTGATTTCGGTGAGCGATGGCGTGGCCCCCGCTGTGGGCGACACGGTGGAGCTGCATCTGGATGTGGAGCGCCGCCGTGCGCTGGAATCGCACCACAGTGCTACGCACTTGCTGCACAAGGCATTGCGCACGCTGGTGAGCGAGGATATTGCCCAGCAGGGCTCCCTGGTGGATGCCGACCGCCTGCGTTTCGACGTGAACAGCGCCGCTATCTCCAAGGCCGATTTGCGCCGCGTGGAGGTGCTGGTGAACCAGTGGATTGCCGAAAATCTGCCCGTGGTCTGCAATGAATACCCGATGACCGAAATCAAGAAGCATCCGGAAATCTGCCAGTTCTTCGGCGATAAGTACGGCGATGTGGTGCGTCTGGTGCAGATGGGCGGCGAGGCCGGCCAGTTCAACGGTGTTTCCATGGAGCTTTGCGGCGGTACGCATGCCGCCACCACCGGCCAGATTGGATTCTTCAAGATTAAGAGCGAAGGTGCCATTGCCAGCGGGGTGCGCCGCATCGAGGCTGCCACCGGTGCTGCTGGTTATGCCGCAGTCATGGAAATGGTCGCTGCCCGTGTGCCCGAGGCCAAGGAGATGCTCGACAAGCTCACCGAGGCGAATGGCAAGCTGGCAGATCTGGGCCAGGCTACGGTGGCGGTACCTTCCAGCGATTCCAAGCCCGGCCAGAAGCTTCGCGAGGCCAGGGATATCGTCACTATCAACGCTCTGCTGGATGACTATAACGCCTACTGCGACAAGCTGAAAGAAGCTGCCATCGAGGCTGAGAAACAGCTCAAGAAGGCTCAGGTGGCTGCCGCAGCCGGTGCTGCCGATGCTCTGCTGGCTGAGCAGCTGACCGGCGGCAATGTGGTCGTGTGCGCCGAAGGTGGCAATGAACTGCTTACCGAGCTGTTCAATGGCCTCAAGAAGCGCCACTATGCGGCTGCTGCCTTCCTGGTGGCAGACGATGGCGCCAGCCTTTCCCTGGGTGCCTACTGTGGCGATGATGCCCAGGCTGCTGGTCTGAAGGCCGGCGACCTCATCCGCACGCTGGCTCCCATTGTGGGCGGCAAGGGCGGTGGCAAGGCAGATATGGCCCGCGGCTCCGGCAAGGACCGCAGCGCCAAGGATGCTCTGCTGGCCGAGGCTGCTAAAATGCTCTCCTGATACAAGACTTACAACAACCAATAGAAACTCAATCATATGTCTACTCCCCAGCCCCCGGTATACCCGGATGAACCCAAGATTCCTGTGCTGCCGAACATGCTGACAGCCGGTAACCTGCTGTGCGGTTTCTTCGCTATCCTCACCATTTTCGAGGGTATGAAGTACCCCGCCGGTACAGAGGAAGCGTTTGTACACTACCAGCACGCTACCTACCTCATCTTTGCCGCCTGCATTTTTGACCTGCTGGACGGCCGCGTAGCCCGCATGTGCAAGAGCGATGGTCCCTTCGGCCGCGAGTTCGACTCCATTGCCGACGTGGTTTCCTTCGGCATTGCCCCGGCTATGCTGCTGGCACAGGCCGTGTTGTTCAACCTGGAGATTCCGTATCTGGGCTGGGCCATTGCGGTGCTGTACCTGCTGTGCGCAGCGCTGCGTCTGGCTCGTTTCAACTGCATGGCTGCTGCCCCCAAGAAGCCCAACCAGAGCATGGACTTTGTGGGTCTGCCGGTGCCCATGGCTGCCGGCGCCGTGGTGAGTACCATGTACCTCGTCATTGACCTGACCTCCAACCGCAACCTCATCATTCCCCCGGTGTGGCAGTATGTGATGGCGGCGGTCATGGCCGTGGTGGCTATTCTGATGATGAGCCGCGTCATCTACCCCAGCTTCAAGCATGTGAACTTTGAGAAACGCGGTACGGCCATGGCTATCCTCATGGCGGTTATCGTGGCCTGCGCGTTCATCTTCTTCCCCTGGATTGCTCCGGCGTTTGTGTTCGTGTGCTACCTGGGCTACGGCCTGGTGGTGCGCCCGTTCCTGACCCGCCGCATGCGCCGCGCTCTGGAGGCTGCGGATGATGAAGAGGAATCCACCCAGTCCTAACTTATAAGATAACAGAGAATATGCCGTCTGCACGCATTCAATGGATTGATTTCTGCCGCGTGTGGACGGCATTCTTTGTCGTCCTGCGCCATGTGGATCGCCCCTATGGCAGCTTTAACTACATTATCGATTTATTCAACTACCGCAGCCTGATTTTCTTTTTCTTCCTGGCTGCGGGGTATTTCACCCACAAGGCAGCCGCCGGCCAGTGGATGGACTGGAAGCGCGCCCGCACGCTGCTTATTCCCTTTGTATTCTGGACCGCCGTGGCCTCTATTCTGCTGCTGCAGCCTATGATGCACTGGAGCCAGACCCTGGCGGGGGATTTCAGCTGGTTCAACTGGGGGCTCATTCCCCGGGAAATGGGGCTTATCAACTGGTGCTACTGGGACTTTGATAACGTGCCGCTGTGGTTCCTGCGCACGCTGATACTGCTGGCCTTGTTCAGCCCGCTGCTGCAGAGACTGCCGGGTAAGGTGCTGCTGGTGGTGGTGTTGCTGTGCTTTGCCGGCAGCGATGTGCTCTGCGCCCGCGATGCCGAGACCGCCGCCAGTCATAAATCCTGGCGTGTGGGCTGGCTGCCGTTCCGCTTGTATGAGAGCGTGCTGGCGCTGGGCTTCTATTCCCTGGGGCTGTGGATTCGCCGCTATGCGGATTTTGCGCGTTTCACGGCTTTTGTGCGCAGCTATGCCTGGGCTCCCGTGCTGGCGGCACTAGTGCTGCTGCCGCTGGTGTATACCTTTGGGTTCTACCCGCCGGTGCAGAGCAGTGCGCTGGTGCTGCTGGGGGTAAGCTGCACCATGGGCATCGGGGCACTGTGCGAGCAGTATCTGCCGCGCTTCTGCCGCGCTGTTGTGGCGCTGGCGCCTGCGGCCTTCTTCATTTACGTGACCCACTACATTGTGCTGCATGCGTTGCGCCTGGTCATCACGGGGTCATATGGTGGTCATTTCACCGAGACGCAGTGCCTGTATATGCCGCTGGTGATTCTGGGTATCTGCTGCGCCTTGTTCTTTGTGCTGCGCCGCTTCTTCCCGCGCACCATGCAGGTGCTTTCGCTTTCAAAATAAGCGCAGGGGTGCCGTAGAAATTGTTATTTATCTTGCTGAACCCAGCAACGCTGGGTTCAATTTCGACCGCCGCAGGCGGATTTCGATACTCCGTAGGAGTAATTTCGATTGCCGAAGGCAAATTTCACTGCCCGCCTTTAAGCGGGCAATGTAGTCGT
>JAZOTC010000039.1:0-27403 GCA_045657445.1 Akkermansia sp.
GCGTGTTAAAAATACCGCCTGTTGGCGGTATGAAAGCACCGGGAGCGGTGCATGAAATCCTTTGCTGGCGCAAAGGATGAAATACCTTCGCACCGCTCAGGTATGATTTATCGGCATTGCATGCCGATAAACAACAATTTATTCCGTTATGATGCAAATTGGTACCAGCAAATCTGGAACAGTTCCGGCATTCTGCATAATTTATGCTCGCATCCCGGCTTGTTATGGAGTATATTATCCGCATGAGCGATTTGCAGTGGAACAGCATTACTCTGGGAGAGGACGAAAAACCCCGCGTGCAGCTGGAAGATTTGCGCGAAATGGCGGCAGACCTCGACCCGGACGATTATGATGAACCGGTGCAGGAATTCCTGGATGCGCTTATGAATGGCGAAGATGCCGGAACCCTCAGCCGCGCGGCAACTCTCCTCCTGCAGGATGAGGTGGACCTGGCGCCTGACCTGGCCTCGGTGGGGGTGGAACCGGATGCGGCCCTCATCACCCTGCTTCTGGCTGCCGGGGCCGATGTAAACGCGCGCAATGCCTATGGGCAGCCGCCGCTGCATCTCGCGGCGTATTACGGCTATGAGAGCATCGTGGACCAGTTGCTGGCCGCCGGAGCAGACCTTCGCACCCGCAACCTGCATGGTCGCTTTGCGGCAGAGGTAGCGGCGACGCCGAGTCTGGCTGCGCGTCTGGAGCCGCCGTACCACCCCGATGACGATATCCCGCTGCCCCCGGAAATCGAGGACGCAGACTATGACCCCGAGGCTGAGCATACCTGCTGCTGCGAAGGGGAGCACGAGTGCAGCTGCGGTGAACACCATGACCATGGGGAATGCAGCTGCGGCAAATGCCACCATTAACCTTTTTTACACCTGACCAATTATGAGTACTAGAATCGTTACCTTCCGTTGCCCGGAAAATCTGCTGAGCATGCTCAACAAGACCGCTACGCACTATAGCCGCACGCGCAATACTATTCTGCTTACCGCTGTTCGCCTGTTCTCGCGGCAGCTGCGTGAGCAGGGCGGTGCGCTGGCTCCTGCGCTGCCGGATGAGTTGCTGACACCCAAGACCATGTTCCCCAAGCCGGAGAGCCGTGGTGGACGCCCCAGAATCAAGGGCAAGACCAAGTGATTCCTGGCAAGAGATAATCTGAATCCTCACCCCGCTTTGCATGTGGCAGAGCGGGGTGTCTTGTGTCCGGGGAGAGGGCGGGCAGATTCCCTTTCTCTGCAAATAAATCGGCTCCCCCCGTGGTGGCAGGGGGAGCCGGAAATTGTCTTCAGGAAGAACTGGTGGTAACTTAGTTCTTCTCGGGCATCTTGCCCGTCTTGAAGTACTGCTCGATTTCCTCGAGGGTGCGACCCTTGGTTTCGGGCATGAAGAAGGCTGCGGTGATGAAGTAGATTACCGTGAAGCCAGCCAGCCAGAAGAATACCGTGGAGTAGCCGGAGTTACCCACCCAGGGCAGGAAGGTGCCTGCGATGGTGGTGGAAACACCCTGGTTGATGAGCAGAGCAATGGCCATACCGTTGGCGCGGATGCGGGTCGGCATGAGCTCGGAGAGAGCCAGCCATACGCACACGCCGGGGCCTGCTGCGTAGAAGGCGATGAACACCACGAAGAAGCCAGCCACGATCCAGCCGGTCACGGCGTTGGGCTTCATGCCGATTTCGGCCTTGGTGATGGTCACTTCCTTCACAGCGCCCTCGGGCAGCGGGGTGGACCAGAAGCAGAGCTTGTCCAGGAAGGTGGGAGCAAGAGCGGTGTCCTTGGCAATGGCGATGGTGGCGCCATCAGCAGCGCCGTCGGCGCGTACTTCGGCCACGTTCTGCATGTTGTCCAGACCATGCTTGTAGGTCACGATGAGCTGCATGCCGGGAGCCACGGATTCACCCTGCATGAATTCGGGGTGAGCGGCCAGGAGTTCGGGGGTGATGGCGGCCTTCACAGCATCGGCAGCGCCGATGTTCAGGGCGTTGTCCTGCACCTGGGCGGCCACCTGGGCGGTCACGTCAACACGGTCGTTTTCCACGGTCAGGAACATGGCGCCTACGCCAGCCAGACCAGCGATGATACCCAGCGTGCCCATCTTGAGCAGGAAGGTGCGGCCCTTCTTGTCCACCAGGGTCACGGCAACGATGGTCATCACCATGTTGGTCACCTTGATGGCCAGGTCAGCCATGTTGGCAACTTCGCCCTGCAGACCAGCCTGCTGGAAAATCTTCACGGAGTAGTTCAGCACGGAGTTGATACCGGTAGCCTGAGTGCAGGCCAGAACCACAACGGCCAGGATGAAGGGAATCACATACTTGCGCTGGAGGAGGCTGTCGCCCTTGGAGGCTTCGGCCATGTCAGCCTTGGCGGCTTCCTCGGCAGCATCGGCAGCAATCATTTCGTCCAGAATTTCCTTGGCGGCGGCGTCACCGTTGTTGGAGGCCAGGGAGCAGAGAGCCAGCTCGCGCTGACCGCGGCGGTACAGCCAGCGGGGGGATTCCTTCAGCTTGAACGCACCGAAGAAGAGGATGAGGCCGGGAATGGAGGAGCACCAGAAGATAACCTGCCAGGCCGCTACCTTGTGTTCGGCGGTAACGGTGGGGTCATCGGCAGCACCCACCAGCATGGTGGTCACCAGACCGATAACGGCGGCGAACACGAGACCGACGGTAAGCATGAACTGGAACATGCCGGTACCCTTACCACGAGAGTTGGCATCCAGACATTCAGCCAGGTACATGGGAACCACCACACCCACGAGACCGGCGCTGGCACCCTGCAGAATACGGCCACCCATCAGCATTTCAAAGATGCCGTTGGAGAAGCAGATAACCGGGATACTCAGCGTGAACAGCAGGGCAGAGAGGATGATCACCTTCTTGCGCCCCAGCCATTCGGCCAGCATGCCAGCGAACAGGGAGGAAAGAACAGAACCGAACAGCACGGCGGCCACCACGATGGCCAGCTGCTGCGGAGTGTAGGAAGAGGTCTTTTCAATGTACGGCAGAGCAGCGGCAATAACGCCTACGTCAATACCGTAGAGAAGACCACCAAGGCCTGCCATTACCATCAGGTAAAGGGCATAGCGTTTCACGGAGCTCGGAAGCTCGACTTTGGTTGCGTCGGTACTCATAACGCGTCATATTATACCAGCCCTAGAGTACAGTTCAACCCTAAATTCGCGATTTTTCCCCTTTTTAGGGAGAAAAATGAGGGTTATCGGGCCAATACGCCGGGGGTACCGCTCATGCCGGTGGCGGAAATGGGGCGTATGGCGATGCGGTCGAGTGTGTTGGCAATGCGGGGGGGGATGGTGGTGGCGGTGGCATTGCCTGGCAATACATCCAGGGTGAACCAGCGGCCCTTGCTGCCAACCTGCACCACCCATTTGTGGGCCTTGCCCTGCCAGGAAATCCGGCAGCCGTGGCTGATATCGTGTGCCTGCACGCTGGGGCGCTCCGGGCGGGTGCTGCCGCACCAGGGCATGGCAGGGGGCAGGGCGAGGGTCGGGTACATGCGCTGCAACACTTTGTGAATGCCGCCACGGTTGGTTCCCAGGGAGCGCCAGCTCCAGAACAGCTGGCCGCTGCTCTGGCGGGCCAGCTGCCGGGAATAGCCAATCTGGCGGCCAATCTCAGAGGCTTTGCGGCCGGGGTCTTCCTTGCTGTCGATGCGCACGGAAGCAATTCCCGGCCATACCGGGCGGCTGGGGTTGATGCTGCTCCACCACTGCATGAGGGCGGGGAAGCTCTGCGGCCCTTCGCAGCGCCAGTAGAGCTGGGGCGAGAGGTAATCCACCCAGCCTTTGGCCAGCCATTTGCGGGCATCGCAGGCCAGGTCTTCGTAGGCGTTGATGCGGGCTTCCACGCTGGAGGGTACGCCGGGCTGCCAGATTCCGAAGGGGCTGATACCCACGCGCACATGGGGCTTGACCTGCTTCACATTGCGGTAGAGCTCCTGCACAAAGGTATCAATGGCGGCGCGGCGCTGGGCGGGGGTGCGGCCATCAGCCACGTTGTTGTGTGGCGGGTAGGGGTAGAAATAATCGTCCAGGTGCACACCGTCAATGTTGTAGCGCCGCACCACATCCAGGATGACTTTCATCACATGCCCTCGCGCCTGGGCATTGCCCGGGTTCAGAATCTGCGTGGTGCCGGCCTGCAGCAGCCAGCCCGGCTGGCGGTTGGCAATGTGGTTCCGCCCGGTGGGACGCCCGCTGATGGTGGCCCGGAACGGGTTGAACCAGGCGTGCAGCTCCAGCCCGCGCTTGTGGCATTCCTGGATGGCAAAGGCCAGCGGGTCGTAACCGGGGTTCCTGCCGGCGCCGCTCAGCCAGATGCTCCAGGGTTCCAGGTCGGACTCGTAGAGGGCATCGCCATTGGGCCGCACCTGGAGCATGAGCGCATTCAGCCGCAGCCGGGAGGCATTTTCAATGATGCTGAGCAATTCTGCCTTCTGCTGGTCGGCAGGCAGCCCCGCCTTGCTGGGCCAGTCCAGGTTATAGACGGTGGATACCCAGGCACCGCGGAATTCGCGGGCGGGCTGCGGTGCATCTTCGTTCACCTGCTGCCAGGCCTGTGCCAGACTGGCGGCTGCAAGAAAAAGACTGAGGAATAAGCGCTTCACGTGGGGGAGTATAATCCGGTTTCCCGGGGTGTTCAAGTCTGCTCCAAGGCATAATCTGCATGGTGCCTCACACCTCTTCGGCCACATCGTCCTCCGGCAGGTGCTTCAGCAGCTCAGCGGGCAGGCCGTCGATATCCGGCGTCGCATCCGGGTCCTCGGCCACATCATCGGCGGCAGATTCATCCGGGTCTTCGGCCAGTTCGGCATGCACGGTGCACAGGCTTCGTGGCTGGGTCAGGTCGGCCATGGTTTCAATGTAGGCCTTGCCTTCGTATTCACAGCCGGCGTGCGCCAGCATGCCCGAGACGCGGCAGAGGCGGATGCCCGTGTTGCGCGCCTTGGCCGGAGTGGTGCGGATGGCCTTCATCTGGTACCCACGGGCGGCGGCGCACTGCATCACCCCCACCCAGAGCGGCAGCGCCACGGTGCCACCATAGGCTTTTTCCGCAATTTTGGTGGGGCGGTCGAAGCCTACCCACACGGCAGCGGTCAGATCGGAGGTGAAGCCGCAGAACCAGGCGTTGGTATAGTTATTGGTGGTGCCGGTCTTGCCGCCGCAGGGGTGTTTGAAGCCAAGGGCCTGCATCTGCCCGGCGGTGCCGCCGGGTTTGGTAATCTGCTGCAGCACGGCCGAAATGGCATTGGCCGAGCGGGTGGAGCACACGCGGCGGGCAGAGGGGGTATTCTGCCAGACCACGCGGCCATCGCGGTCGGTGATGTGCTGGATAATGTAAGGCGTGGGGCGCACGCCGCCGTTGGCAAAGGTGGTGAATGCGCCTGCCACCTCCAGCGGCGAAGCTTCCCAGGTGCCCAGATAGATGGTGGGGCCGGGGGTGCGGCTCTGGCGGGGGAAGCCGGCGGTGAGGGCGGTGTTGATGACATTCTGCAGGCCGGCGGTGTTACCGGCGCGCACGGCCATGGTGTTGCGGCTCTTGAGCAGGCCCCAGGCGGCGGTGTTCATGCCGGCAAAGACGCCGTCGGAGTTGCGCGGTCGCCAGTTTTTGGCACCGGCAATCTCGCCGCGCTGAATCGGGCCGTCGGAAATCATGCTGCGCGGGCCATAGCCACGCTCAAAGTAGGCCGCATACACCAGCGGTTTGAATACCGAACCCACCTGGCGGCGGCTTTGCAGCGCGCGGTTCAGCTGGGATTCCGTGCTGTCGCGTCCGCCCACCACGGCCAGCAGGGCACCGGTGGCATTGTCGATGATGCAGCAGGCGGCCTGCAGGTATTTCGGGCGCAGTTTATCCTGCTCCTCCTTGGGTGTTTTGGCCTTCAGGGCCTGGAACTGGGCGCGGGTCTGGTGGTTCCAGCCTTTTTGTTTTTCAAACATGGCGGTGAGCCGGGCGTCAATCTCGCGCATGGCGTCATCCTGCAAATCAATGTCCAGCGTGGTCTGCACACGCAGCCCGCCGGAGAGTATGACCTCCTCCTTCAGCCGTTCATCCTTGGAATCCAGCAGGGTAAGCAGGTGGTCCACCTCGGTGCGCACCAGATCCAGCGCATAGTTATCGTCCCCGCGGAGCTCGGGCCTGCGGGTCACCAGTTTCTCCTTAAGCGCGTATTCGTACTCATTGCGGGTAATCTTGCCGTGCTCATACATGAGCTTCAGCACTTTGTCTCGCTGAACCAAGGCTGAGGACGGATTCCTGTACGGCGAAAACTGGTTCGGGCTGCAGATGATGCCGGCCAGCATGGCCGCTTCGCCCACCGTGAGATCGCGTGGCAGCTTGTCAAAATAGCCATGAGCTGCCTGCTTGAGTCCCAGGAAGGTGTGTCCCCAGAATACGCGGTTCAGGTAGCATTTGATGATGGTTTCCTTATCGTAGGTGGATTCGATGCGGCGGGCGAGTGCCATTTCGGTGAATTTGGCGTCGAAACTGCGCTCGCTGTGGTTGTAGGTGTTCTTGGCCAGCTGCATGGTCAGCGTGGAGGCACCCTGGGTGGTGCGGTGGTGCTTGAAAACCTGTGCCACTGCGCGCAGAATACCGCGGGGGTCAATGCCGCCGTGTGTCCAGAATGAGCGGTCTTCCTGCATGACCAGGGCATCAATCATGTAGCGCGGCACTTCCTCGTGCAGGTTGGCAATGCTGCGTCGGTTCTCCCCATGCAGGGTGCCGATTTCGTTGCCCTTGCGGTCCAGCACAATGCTGCGCTCCGGCATGCGGGTCACCTGCGATAAATCGTAGCGACCGGCTTTTACGCCATAGATAACCGCCAGAATACCAGCCAGCACCATGCCGGCAAATCCCATGCTCAGAATAATCTTGGTCGGGATAAGCACCATCTTCGGCAGCTTGCGCAGCATCCAGAACACAATGCGCAGCGGAAGCGTCACCATGAGCCACAGCGCGCGCAGGCACCCGGTGCCCTTGCGAGGCGGTGCCTGGAACTCCTGAATCGGGTTCACGTCCTCCGGCAGGGGTTCGTATTCCGGCTCGGGTTCCCAGGCGCGGCGCGGGGTCTGGCGTCTGGGCGGTGCCGGGCGGTACTCCGGCTCGCGATATTCATCATCGCTGGCTTTGTAGCGTGCCATGGTCAGGGTTCTATGCTCTTGATGGTGAGTTTGCCCAGCGTATCTGCCTTTTTGCCGGGTATGTAGCAGCTGCGCAGCCGGCTGGCGCTGATGCGGGGCTTGCGGGTGTAGGTGCGGTAGACCTCGCCTGTTTCCTGGTGGCACAGGGTGAAGCGCGCCGGGCGTTCCTGCCGAGGTGAGGCGAACTCGATATCGCGCGTGCTGGCTCGCTCGCCGGGGATTCCCAGGGCGGTGCAGTAGCGTTTCCACACCGGCCCGTGGCCGCGGGCGCCGTGGTGAACCCAGGCCAGCGCGTGCGCCAGCTCGTGCAGCAGGGTGCGCCAGAGCTGCCCGGCATCTTTGCTGGCGTAGGCCTCGGCATAGTAGCGCGAGAGGCTGATGCGCCGCTGCTGCATCTTGCAGCACCCCAGGCGCCGCACCGTTTTATCCCAGCCGAAGCACCAGTCGTGCAGGTGCAGGTGGGTCAGGCAGGCGGCCGCATAGGCCTCCACCTCTGCCGGGGTGGCAGCGGCCGGGCGCGGGGGCAGAGGGATCTGCTGGGGGGCGGCGTTCATAAAAAAAGGCGGCCGGGGGTGCCGACCGCCTGTTGAAATGGGTTACTTGGTGCCGGCGGCGTCCAGTTTCTCGCGCACCTTGGCCTCAATCTCGGCGTAAAGCTCAGGGTTGTTGCGCAGGGCATCCTTGGCGCCATCGCGTCCCTGGGCGAGCTGGCCGCCATTGTAGCTGAACCAGGAACCGCGCTTCTGGACAATATCGAACTCCATGGCCAGGTCAATGAGGCTGCCCACGCTGGAGATACCCTCGTTGTACATGATATCGAACTCGCATTCCTTGAAGGGCGGGGCCACCTTGTTCTTGACCACCTTGAGCTTGGTGCGGTTGCCGGAAATCGAGCCGTCCGTGCCCTTAATCTGGCCAATGCGGCGGATATCGCAGCGGACCGAGGCATAGAACTTCAGGGCGCGACCACCGGGGGTGGTTTCCGGGTTGCCGAACATCACGCCAATCTTCTCGCGAATCTGGTTCGTGAAAATGCAGATGGTGCGGGCCTTGGAAATGAGCGAGGTGAGCTTGCGCAGCGCGGCACTCATCAGGCGGGCCTGGGCGCCCACCGTGCTGTCGCCGATGTCGCCTTCCAGCTCCTGCTTGGTCACCAGGGCAGCCACGGAGTCCACCACCACCACATCGATGGCGTTGGAGCGCACCAGCGCTTCGCAGATCTGCAGCGCTTCCTCACCGCTGTTCGGCTGGGATACCAGCAGGTCATCCAGGTTCACGCCCAGCTTGGCCGCATAGGCGGGGTCGAGCGCGTGTTCCACGTCGATGAACGCAGCCAGACCGCCGGCTTTCTGTGCCTGGGCAATCACCGTCAGCGTCAGCGTGGTCTTACCGGAGGATTCCGGACCAAAAACTTCCACAATTCGGCCGCGCGGGAAACCGCCCACGCCCAGGGCGCGGTCAATAAGCAGGTTGCCGGTCGGAATTGTCTCTACCTCCATGGTCTTGCGGTCGCCCAGACGCATGATGGCGTTCTCACCAAAATCTTTCTGAATCTGAAGCATAGCGGCATCCAGCGCGCGCTGGCGCTGTGCCATTAGCTTGTCTTGCTCAAGGGTAATCTCTTTACTCATATGGCAACCAGTCTACCCGTTTCAACACCCCGTTGCAAGCGCAAATTGTGGATGCAAGGATGATTAGTTCCTACGTGCAGGGTGTGGCTCCGCCCACGAGTGAGCAAAGCTCCTCGGGACTCAGGTGGAGGAGCAGTTTTTCCAGCCCGCCGGCGAGGAGTTTATCGGCCATGTCGCGCTTGCGGGTGAGCATGGTGTGGATGTTTTCCTCGATGGTGCCGCGGCAGATGAGCGGGTGGATGATGACCGGGTTCTGCTGGCCGATGCGGTAGGCGCGGTCACTGGCCTGGTTTTCCACGGCGGGATTCCACCAGCGGTCGAAGTGGATGACGTGGCGCGCGCGGGTGAGGGTGAGCCCGGTGCCGGCGGCTTTGAGCGAGAGCAGGAAGAAGCGCGGTCCGCCGGGGTGCTGGAATTGCTGCACGAGATGCTGGCGCTCGGCTATGGGGGTGCCGCCGTGCAGCACCAGCCCGGGGGCGCCGAAAATGCCTGCCAGAAAGTCGTGCAGCGGTTCCATCATGCTGCGGTACTGGGTGAAGATGAGCGCGGCATCGCCCGCTGCGGCAATTTGCCGCGCCAGGTGGCCCAGACGTGCCATTTTGCCACTCTGGGCGGGGTCGTAGTAGGTTTCGCCCAGGTATTGGGCGGGGTGGTTGCAAATCTGCTTGAGGTGGCTGAGGATGGGGAGCAGGAGGGTGAGCCGGGTCTGCGGGTCGGGCTCGTGGATGATGCTCTGGAGTTTTTCCACCTCGCGTGCGTAGAGTCGCGTCTGCTCCGGGGTGAGCAGGCAGTAGGCGGGTTGCTCGGTCTTGGGAGGGAGCTCGGGCAGCAGGGCGGGGTCTGTTTTCAGGCGGCGCAGCATGAAGGGGCGCACCAGCCGCCGCAGCGGGGTGAAATCGGTTCCCATTTTCTGCACCATGGTGTTGAATTCCTTTTCCGAGCCCAGCAGCCCGGGGGTGAGGAAGTGGAAGAGGCTGCGCAGCTCGCCCAGTGAGTTTTCCACCGGGGTGCCGGTGAGCGCTACGCGGCGGGGGGAGCAGAGTTGCAGCATGCTGCGCGTGCGATGGGAATCCGCATTTTTGATGGCCTGCGCTTCGTCCAGCACCAGGGCGGGCAGTTCTTCGGCTGCCAGCAGCTCGGCCAGCCGCGTGGCCATGCCGTAGGTGGTGAGCGCCACATGCGCACGCCGCAGCAGCCAGGCGGGATTCTGCTGCAGGTAATCGGTATCCTGCCGGTTCAGGGCATAGGGGTGCAGCACCAGGGTATTGAGCTGCGGGGCAAATTTTCGCAGTTCATCCTGCCAGTTGGTGAGTAGCGAGGCCGGCGCCACGATGAGGGCCGCGCGCTTATCCAGCGCCCCGGTGGCGTGCAGATGCGCCAGCCAGGCGATGACCTGTATGGTTTTGCCCAGCCCCATATCATCTGCCAGGCAGGCGCCGAAGCCTGCCTCGGTCACCCCCAGCAGGAATTGCACACCTTCTTTCTGGTAGGGACGCAGCATTTCCGCCAGCGGGGCAGGAATCTGCGCCTGCTGCGGGCTGAGGGTGAGTTGCTGCAGCGCGGCCTGCAACTCCGGCGCGGCGACGGCGCGCATGCCGTCCTCCTGCGGGGGAATGTGTGGCAGGGCGTTGCTGTGCTTGCCGAGCAGCCAGCGGAGTCCGGCCAGCAGGGGAATGCCGCCGGCGGCCATGCGGGTGGCCTGGCGCCAGCTGTTGAGCAGTTTTTCGAGCTTTTCCTTATCCAGCCGCACCCATTCGCCGCGGAAACGGATGAGCCCGTCCTCCCCGGCCAGCAGTTCCTCCAGCTCCGCCTCGGTGAGGGCGTAGTTGCCCAGCACCACGCGGGGACTGAAGCGCAGCAGGGTGGAGATATTGAGCGCGGGGGCGCGGTCGGGTTTCTGGCTGTCGCCTGCGGGTTGCAGCTGAACCTCCAGCTCCACGCGGGGCGGACGGCTCTGCCACAGGTTCACCATGCGGGTTTCGATGCCCGCCTGCTCCAGCAGGGGCAGGCTTTCCAGAAAATCGTAGGCCTGGCGCGGCCCCCAGGCGCAGGGTTTGTAGATGCTGCCGCTGTTAATCAGCTCATTGAGAAAGGGATTGCCTGCCGCTGCCGCCTGCAGCGGGCGCAGCAGGGCCGTGAGGGTACCCACATCGCTGGCGTAGAGCTGGCGGGCCATGGCCAGCGGTGCGTGGCGGGGCTTGCCATCCTGCCCGGCGCGGTGAATGAAGGTTGCTAAAAAGGCAAAAGGATGCGTATCTGCCCCCTCGCCGCCGTTTTCGGCCAGGTGAAAACACACTTTGCCGAGCTGCTGCCAGCCCTCGCCCAGGGATTCCAGCCATTTTTCCGGGGTTGTGAGTTCGCGCTCCGCCTGCCAGGCAAGTGCCGCCCCCAGCGTGCCGAACCACCCGGCCAGCATACTGGCGGTGACCGTGCCGCCATATACCGGCGGCATCCCCTCCAGCCAGGCGGTGGCCTGCTGCGGCGAAAGCTGCGGTGCGGCGTCATCCCCCAGGCGCAGGCGGCGCAAATGCTGCATTAAGAGCTCCTGCGCCCGCTCCCGCAGCCATGCCGGAAAAGCCCCCGCGCCCAGCGGCAGCCCGTGGCGCAGTAAATCGAGCATGCCTGCTCCCGCGCTGCGCGCAAACGCCCGCTCCAGCCGGGGAAATGCCCCTGCCGGCACGACGCTCAGCCGCTCCCCGGCCAGACTCAGCGAAAATGTGGGTTGCTCTGCGATGCCCCCAGTCTACCCCACATTCCCCCGCCTTGTCAACATCGCTGAACAAAAAGCCGCGGTTCCGTGGAACCGCGGCAGGGAGTGTGAAAACCTGGTCACTCATCCATACTTTACTTCAGGGCATCGTAGGCGCCCTTGAAGAAGTAGTAGCCCCAGCCCCAATCGGGGTCGCCGGACCAATCCGGGTCGTAGTGGTGGCGGGGCTTCAGGAAGCGTTCCGGGTGGGGCATGAGACCCATGGCGCGGCCGGAGGGGTCCATGAGACCAGCGATGCGGAGCTCGGAGCCGTTGTGGTTATCGGCATACTGCAGGGCAACGCAACCGGAATCGAGGTATTTCTGAGCATCGCCGGGTTCGCAGACGAGGCGGCCTTCGGCGTGGGCAGAGGGAAGCTCGAAGTTTTCGGGCAGGTAGGTGGTGTAGGGGCAGTTCGGGGCCACCTTCACCAGCTTGTCCCACATGCATTCGAAGCGTTCGCTCTTGTTCCAGATGAGGGAGGCCTTGGGCAGGATGCCCAGCTTGGTGAGAATCTGGAAGCCGTTGCAGATGCCGAAGAGGAAGCCACCGTTGGCGTGGTGCTTCTGCAGGGCATCGCCCAGGAAACGCTCGGTTTCCAGCTGGGCCAGACGGCCGCTCATCACGTAGTCACCATAGGAGAAACCGCCGGAGAACACCACCAGCTGAGCCTTGGCCACGTGGGCCGGGGTGGCGGTGGCAATGGGCTGCACCTGGGTGGAGAATCCGGCTGCGTTGAGTGCGCGTGCGGTCTCCACGTCGCAGTTGGTGCCGGGGTATTTGAGGAGTAATGCGTGAGGCATATTAAAGTACGAAGTACGAGGTTGGAAGTACGAAGTAGGTATCAATAGAACGGGGTGAGGCCATTCTTCCAGATGTTCTTCAGCTCGGCAATCTCAGCTTGCAGCACGGTGCTGCCCTTGGCGGTGATGGTGAGCTGACCGTCGGTGGTGGCGGAGCCGATGCGGGCGCAGGGGAAGCCGGCCATGGCGGCTTCGAACTCAGCGGCCATATCCTCGTCCACTTCCACGAGGAAGCGGCCGGTGCTTTCAGCGAAGCAGGGCACGGCGTTGTTCTGCCAGCCGTTCACGGTGGGCAGGGCGTCCAGGTCGAGCTTCATGCCGCCGATGCCGGAGAAGGCCATCTCGGCAGCAGCCACGGCCAGACCACCTTCCGAGAGGTCGTGGGCAGAAAGCACCAGACCCTGCGTGAGGGCTTTGTCGTAATAGGCCTTGTAGAGCTCGTAGTTCTTCGCGCAGTCGGTCTGCGGCACCTTGGCGCCGGAGATACCCTTCACGCGGGCATAGACAGAGGCACCCATTTCGTCCTCGGTGTTGCCCACCATGAAGATGGCGCTGTTGCTGCGGCGCAGGGAAGCACCACGCACGTGGGCGGCGTCCTCCACCACACCGAAACCGGAGCACAGGAAGGTGACGGGAATGTTCACCGGGCCGTCCTCGGTCTCGAAGTAGTTGTAGAAGCTGTCCTTACCGGATACGTAGGGAGCACCGAAGGCCAGGGCGGCCTCGCGGATACCCTTGGCGCATTCCACGATGCGACCCAGCTCGGTGGGTTCCTCGGGGTTGCCCATGCAGAAGTTATCCAGCAGGGCAATCTTGTCCGGGTTGGTGCCGGCGAGCACAAGCTGGCGCACGGTTTCATCCACCGTGCCGGTGCCCATGGCGTAGGGGTCGGTCTTGCCCCACTCCGGCAGAATGGCCAGAGCCAGGGACATGAGCTTATCGGAACCGTCGATATCGATGACGGAGGCGTCCTGCGGGGCATCGGCGCTGGCGCCGGCAAGCGGCTTGAGCACGGTGTTGCCCTGCACCTCGTGGTCGTATTCGCGGATGATGGGTTCGCGGGAAACAATGGCGAAATCGCCGAAGAGCTGCTTGAGGTCGCCGGCCAGGTTGCTGTCATCCAGCGCAAGACCAGTCTTGGCCTCGCCCTTGGTGAATACGGAGGTGAGATGCTTGGTGGGGGCATCGTGCAGCTTGGAGTTATCCATCTCCACCACGCACTCGCCGTTGTGCCACACGCGCAGCACACCGCTGTCGTTGGATTCACCCAGCACGGTCATTTCCGTCTGGAAGGTATCGGCCAGCTTCTGCAGCTCGTCCAGGTTCTCCGGCTTCACGGCCAGCACCATGCGCTCCTGAGACTCGGAAAGGAAAATCTGCCAGGAAAGCATGTTGGTTTCCTTGAGCGGAGCGCGCTCCAGGTACAGGTTGCCACCGGTTTCGGAAAGCATTTCACCCGCAGCAGAGGAGAAACCACCGGCGCCGCAGTCCGTCACGAACTCGATGAGTCCGCGCTCGCGGGCCTCCAGAATCACGTCCAGCGTCTTCTTTTCCTCGATGGGGTTGCCAATCTGCACCGCCTGCTGGTCCTCCTCGGCAGAGGCCTCGCCCATGGCGGCAGAGGAGAAGGTGGCGCCGTGCAGACCATCCTTACCCGTGCGGCCGCCGATGACTACCACAGCCAGACCGGGCTTCATTTCCTTGGCAATGTCCTCCTGCGGAATCACACCAGCCGTGCCGCAGAATACAAGCGGGTTGTAGATGTAGGTCGGGTCGAACTGGATGGCACCGCTCGTGGTGGGAATACCCATGCGGTTACCGTAGTCGCGCACGCCGTGCACCACGCCGCGCATGATGCCAAGCGGGTGGATGATGTTGTGACCCTCCACCATCTCCTGCGGAGTATCGGGAGCGCCGAAGCAGAAAACGTCCAGGTTAGCAATGGGCTTGGCGCCCTTGCCTGCGCCCAGAATGTCGCGAATCACACCGCCCAGACCCGTATTGGCACCGGCATAAGGCTCAATGGCGGAGGGGTGGTTGTGCGTTTCGGCCTTCAGGCACACAGAAAGCTTGTCGTCCAGCTTGATGAAGCCGGCGTTGTCCACGAAGCAGCTCAGCACAAAACCCGGCTTCTGCGCCATAATCTCCTTGGTGGGGCGCTGAATGAAAGTCTTGTACATGCTCTTAATCTCCTCCGTCTGGCCATCCACCGTGTGGTTGATGGTAGCGGCGAAAATGCGGTGCTTGCAGTGCTCAGACCAGGTCTGGGCGATTACCTCCAGCTCCACATCCGTGGGGTCGCGGTCAATCTCGCAGAAAATCTGCTGCACAACCAGCATATCCTCCGTGGAGAGGGAAAGTTTCATGTTCTGGCTCAGCGCGGTCAGCTCGGCCTCGCTCAGATTGCGGACAGGAATGGTACGATATGTTGCCATAATGAAAGATATAAGTTACTTCGTACTTCGCACTTTGTACTTCAGTTGATTTTCCAGGTGTGGATGGCGGGGTTGCACACGTCCTTGCAGAAACGTGCCGACAGCGCGGCGGCATCGCCTTCGCCGAACACATACACCTTCTGGGTGATGGTCAGCGCCGAAATGGTGAAGGGAAGTCCCTTGCGGCCGCGGTAATTCGTGAGAATTGCCTCCTTCTCCAGATCCAGCGCACCCTTCTTGATGCCGTAGGAAATGCTGAACAGCTCGCCGCTCAGCGCGGGCGTGCCGTCCTCCTGCACCTTCTGGGAGATAGAATCCACCAGCACGCTGCGCATGTAAGCCGCAGCGGCTTCGGTATCGCCCTCGCACTCAATGGTGTACAGGCGGGTGTGGTTATACGTGAGCTGGTCTGCAATCGGCGTGTAGAGCAGCTTGTTGGCGTCCGTGGCCGATTGGAACCGGCTGAATACTTCAAACGTCAGTGTTGCCATAATTCTTTATTCTGGGGGTTACGCGCGGGCGCGTGGGGGATAAGGTGAAAAAAGCCACCGGCGGGCAGTGTGCCACCGGTGGCTGATGTTAAAATTTACTTCTGCAGACGGTCCAGAACGTCGGCATAGGCTTCCATGAAGCCGCCGAGCCCCTGGCGGAAACGGTCCTTGTCCATCTTCTTGCCCGTGGCTACATCCCACAGACGGCAGGTATCCGGAGAAATCTCGTCGGCCAGCACAATCTGGCTCGGGTCGCTGGCCAGTCGGCCAAACTCAATCTTGAAGTCGATGAGGCGCAGATTGGCCGTCATGAAGAACTCCTTGAGCGTCTCGTTGATGAGCAGGGCCATCTGCTTGATGGAAGCGCACTCCTCCTCGGTGGCGGCGCCCATCTCGCGGGCGTAGTCATCGTTGATGAACGGGTCATTCAGCGCATCATCCTTGTAAGAGAACTCCACAATCGGCTTCTTGAACTCCGTGCCCTCTGCCACGCCCATGCGCTTGGAGAACGAACCAGCGGCCACGTTGCGCACGATAACCTCCAGCGGCATAATGGAAACCTTCTTCACCAGCAGGTTGATATCGTCCACATCATCCACCAGGTGAGTCTTCACACCCTTATCCTCCAGCATGCGGTAGATGATGAGGGTGATAGCCTTGTTAAAACGGCCCTTGTTCTCGAAGTCTTCCTTCTTCACACCATTGAATGCGGTGGCGGAGTCCTTGTACTCCATGCGCAGAACATCCGGATTTTCCGTCGTGAACAGTCTCTTGGCTTTGCCTTCGTAAATAGGTTCCATGATTGTATGCGGGGCTTTGCAGTTTCTCTCCCCGCGGAAAGTATACCCACCTAACCCCCAATGTCAAGCCCGAAAGGGCACAAAGCTGGATTTTGAATACTGAACGTGGAAAATTGAATGTTTCGCGTTAAGGTTGACCTCAACGGGTCATTATGGTATAAAAAAAAGAAAGAAAGCCCACTTGCACCGCAAGTTCTGAAGTTGACCCCAACGGGTCATTATGGTATACGGTGCCGATATTCTCCAGGTGCGTTTCCGAAGTTCTGAAGTTGACCTCAACGGGTCATTATGGTATACCGCCGCGGTTAGGCGGTGTAGAGCGCCCCGCGTTCTGAAGTTGACCTCAACGGGTCATTATGGTATAAATCATACAGGGTGCAATAATGATGTCAGCCAGTTCTGAAGTTGACCTCAACGGGTCATTATGGTATAGGCGGTTCCGTGCTCGCACACCAGCACCGTGCGTTCTGAAGTTGACCTCAACGGGTCATTATGGTATATGCCTGACGTCAAAGACCATTACGAAGCCACAGTTCTGAAGTTGACCTCAACGGGTCATTATGGTATATTCGCAAATCCAGCGTGGATGGTGATATTGGCGTTCTGAAGTTGACCTCAACGGGTCATTATGGTATAGCAGGTGTGCCTAAGTCGAGAAGAAATGTGGTGTTCTGAAGTTGACCTCAACGGGTCATTATGGTATATCCATAGCCATGGTCTCGGTAATGCCACCAGCGTTCTGAAGTTGACCTCAACGGGTCATTATGGTATACGCTTCGCGCCGAGTCTCTGCTCTGCTATTTGGTTCTGAAGTTGACCTCAACGGGTCATTATGGTATACTGCCGGGCTGCGCCTTGCCGACAAATCCGCCGTTCTGAAGTTGACCTCAACGGGTCATTATGGTATAGGAGGTTTGCTATGGACCGCCATTCCCGCCGCGTTCTGAAGTTGACCTCAACGGGTCATTATGGTATAATATCAAGCCACTCAAGGCGTTCCGCAGTCAGGTTCTGAAGTTGACCTCAACGGGTCATTATGGTATATTGACGGTCGCATTCTCAACATCATTGAGTACGTTCTGAAGTTGACCTCAACGGGTCATTATGGTATACCAACATTTTAACCAACTTAAAAAATCATGGCGTTCTGAAGTTGACCTCAACGGGTCATTATGGTATACTGCCGGGCTGCGCCTTGCCGACAAATCCGCCGTTCTGAAGTTGACCTCAACGGGTCATTATGGTATAGCTGCGTCGTTTGCTTCCGTTGATGCATTAAGGTTCTGAAGTTGACCTCAACGGGTCATTATGGTATAGTCGGTGCTGCAAAGTCAAGAGCAATTCCCCAGTTCTGAAGTTGACCTCAACGGGTCATTATGGTATACTCATGCGTAATCACCTGATTAACCGTTTCCGTTCTGAAGTTGACCTCAACGGGTCATTATGGTATAGCTTCTTTGTAGGTGATGATTTTTACTGGCTCGTTCTGAAGTTGACCTCAACGGGTCATTATGGTATAATAGTAGCCGTTGTGGTAATTGTGGAACTCCGTTCTGAAGTTGACCTCAACGGGTCATTATGGTATATTATTTCCCCTTTGAACGGTACGAAAACGCCGTTCTGAAGTTGACCTCAACGGGTCATTATGGTATAATGTGATACATGAGGGAAATAGCCCGATAGGAGTTCTGAAGTTGACCTCAACGGGTCATTATGGTATACCACGCTAGCGAAAAGGGCAAGGTCAAGCCGCGTTCTGAAGTTGACCTCAACGGGTCATTATGGTATACCACGGTTCAGCTCCACCACGAACGGCTTACCGTTCTGAAGTTGACCTCAACGGGTCATTATGGTATATTTCAATTCCTTGTAGCAAGAATCTTTCAGCGGTTCTGAAGTTGACCTCAACGGGTCATTATGGTATACACCTTGATAGACTCATCGAGCACAAAGAACAGTTCTGAAGTTGACCTCAACGGGTCATTATGGTATAGTTTTCAAAAAAATAAACCTCCTCGCCGGCTTGTTCTGAAGTTGACCTCAACGGGTCATTATGGTATACAAGAGCATCCAAGAGGAATAACATCAACCTCTTGGATGCTCTGGCATTTTGATGGATTGAAAATTCTGGTGTAATTTTGCTACCAGAAAAGGACGAAATTCTGGAATGGTCGTTCAGCGGGGGATTCCGTTTCGCCTAAAAGGACGACCTGTTGTTCCCAGACAGAGCGTTCCATGGGGATGAGACGGATATCGCCCTCCGGCACCTGGGCTGCCACGCGCCGCATGTAACGGATAACGCGGTCGATTTCATGGTCCTCGCCTTCGAAGAGGTAAAGGCTGTACTGAACGCGCTGTCCCCCTAAAGCCTCAAACTCTTTTCTCAGCAGGGTCTGATGTTTTGTTTCGGGGACATCATAGGCAAGCATCACGAGCATAAAGAGTGAAAGGGTGGAAGAGGGTGGTATTCTGTGCCAGCAGGGCGCGGGTAAATGATTCTACATGCAGGCGGATGATGGTGCGGAGACGGAATCGTTTGTCGGCATAGCACCAGAAGGATTCCATCATTTCCGCGAATCGGCCAGCCATTTTGCGGGTATCGTGCATTTCATCCAGATAGCGCATGACTGTGATTTCGACGCAGCAACGGAAGGGTTCAATGAGGTCGCAGGCGAGGCTGGGGCGGCTGCGGCGTAGTTTGTGGATGATGCCGATGCCTGGCTCAATGCCGGAGGCGATGCATTGCCATTCAATCGCATGGTAAAGGAAGCCGTAGCCGTAATTGAGCGCGACATTGAGCGGGGCTTGTGCCTGGCGCTTTTCGCGGGTAAACAAATCCTGAGCAGCGGCGCGGAAATAGCGCGCCCAGAAGAAGCGGGCCCATTTGGCCTCCAGTCGCAGAATGCGGTTGAAGGAATTAGAGGCTAATCTGGGGAGCGGGGAAAGGGTAGGGTCGAGCGCGCGGATAAGGGTGTGCTGGTTTTGCACCTTGGTCATCAGAATATCAGAGGCCAGCTGGGTGGCATGCCGGGGTTTGAGGGTGCAGAGTCGGTAGGTAGCATCCGGGTTCACATATCGGCAACGGGGGAGAAGGGAGGCTGTGTCCCATTTGCCGGTGGCGGTGTTCCAGCGCGCCATAACCACAGGGCACTGCTGCGCAACTGTGCAAAGAGCAGCCTGGCTCCACCGCGCGTGTGAAGCCAGGCATTGTAAAGACCCTAGTACATGGAGGGCAATTTTGCGCTCTCCGCTATACAGTATCCCATCTCTGATTCGCAAATCAGCTGATTCGTCCATCAGGATGAGGTGGTGTATCATGCGTTGGGGGCGAGGTTTCTTTTTTCTGCTTCTTTATCGGCATCGAGCAGGATGCTGAATTTTGCTAAATCTGCGGGTGTAGTAAGTATTTTGGCTTTTCTATCTTTGTGGGTTAGAGATTTTGTTTCTAGTTGCATGTTGCTCTTAACTGCTGTTATACGTCCCCATGTCTGGATGGTTTTGGGATGGTCGAGTATGTCGACAGTCCCTTTCTTCTGCAGTTTTTCAATGTATTT
The DNA here is from genome assembly GCA_045657445.1 of Akkermansia sp. Lineage (GTDB taxonomy): Bacteria > Verrucomicrobiota > Verrucomicrobiia > Verrucomicrobiales > Akkermansiaceae > Akkermansia. The sequence goes on from JAZOTC010000039.1 coordinate 19,629, forward strand.
GTCATCTCGTTCGTACAAGAGATTAAACACATCTCCTTTTCTGAAAGTGGCAACCTTGACTGCATGCGGAGGCAGAATGCCACAAATCATTTCGTGCAGGTCGCGTGCCTTGTTCTTCCGCAACAAGTCCAGCAGATACTGGGGCGCGCCTTTTGTGCCACGCCAGGGAAGCCCCATGCGTTTCAGGCCATCGAGCGCGGCCTTGGTGGGGATGATTCGCTTGTAGTATGCCCAGCATTTCTTTTTCGCATTCCAGCCGAGCCAGAGCTCCAGACGGTCATTGGACGAGCTGAGGCTGCGCAGCTGGTCAAATTTACCGTTTTCCGCAATGAGTCCGTTCCAGCCGAGGGGGGATTTATCAACATTACCTTTACTGCCGAACTTCCAGATATTACGAACAGGGGTGCCGTTGCGGAGCTTAAGCGGTTGAGACGGTGTGGCGGCATCGGCTTTGGTGGCAGCCTGGCAGCTGGTGAGCCATTGGGAGATTTCAGAATCGCTGGGAATATCCTTGGCGGGGATGCCCATGTTTTCCAGCGTCTTGCGCAGCTCGGCGGGTTTGATATCCGAATTCAGCGGAGTGCGCTGGTGGGTCATGCCTTCCGTATCGACGCCCCAGAAAGTGCTATCGCCCAGGGATTTGTATTTGCTGCGGCTTTCCTTTTTCTCGATGGGGCATACGGAGCCATCATGCCACATTTTATAGAAATCGGGCAGGGGAAGTCCCTGGATGCACATGAGCCGGCGATCGCCTTTGGATGTCTTTTCGTTTTCAAAGATACCTCTGTACTGGATATCGTTGAGCCCTTCGGGTGGAAGACAGCTCATGACGGCGGCATCGAGGCGGTGGTGCAGGTTGTTGGAGCGGTCCTTCCTGTATTCCGGCCAGAGCCAGCTGCGGCGTGCCGCTGCGGTGTAGACACCACAGGGATTGCCGATGCGCTGGCGAATCTGCTCCTCATCGCCATTGATGCCGAGCCAGACGGTGAGCGCGTGTCTCAACTCGCGTGCCAGCTGGGCGGTGCGGGTCATGTTGTTGAAATCGGGGAATTCGGCTGACTGGTGCGCAAAGAGTTTTTTCTTATCATCACTCCAGTTGAATTTCTTGAGTCCAGCCAGCATGGCATCCCACGATAACCAGCCGGGCAGATGGGCGGCAGCGGCCTCTGCCGGGGTACGGTCGCTCATGGCGGCGTTTGTCTTGCGGGTGGTGAGAACCAGGTTTTCGACCATATACAGGCCACCGCGGGTATCGGGGTAGATGTGGGCGAGTTCCAGCTCGCCAGAGAAGAGGTCGGAGGGTTTCAGTTCCTGTCCGGTGAAGGGGCAGGTGGCGGTCCTATCGGGAGTGCCGCCTTGCTCAGCAAAGAGGCGCATGCGCATGAAATCTGCATTGCTGGCATTTTCTCTGCCATAGGCGGCGGCCAGACGCTCGCGGCGGGCGCGATTGTCCTTTTGCTCTTTTTCTATGCGCTTGGCGTTATCCTGGTTGGTTGCTGCGTTTTTGATGGTCTCGACAATGCAGTAATCCGGAATTTCTTTTTCTATCTTATGCTCTTTTTTCAAATCGCGGAAAATGCGTTGGAGCAGACCCTGGGTGACGAGCTTTTCGATGATTCGGGAAGCTTCGCCATTGGAGCCGGGGATAATCTGCACCTTGCGATAACCGAGCAATGTTTCCACCTGGGGATAACAGCCACTCTCGGTGGGCATGCTCTTGCGGTGGTTGTACAAGCCGGATTCCTGTTTCCACTGCTCCATGGAGTCGGGGGCAAAGCAGGTGCCGCCCTGTGTGGCAGCTTCGTACATTTTCTGTGCGGCGCCGGCAGACATGGAGGCTCGCCCCTTGCGGGCAATCATGGTGGGGGTAACGATGTCCTTGAGCTGTTCAAACTGTTCGGTGTTCCACTCGCTCTTTTTGGGGAGGGCGTAGTTTTCAGCCTTGAGGGCAGCTTCAAATGCTTTTTTGGCTTCGCTCCATTTGGCGATACCACTTTCGATGGCGGTGAATAGTGCGGCCGATGCCTGCTCCGGTAACTTTACCTTTCCCAGGGGGATTTTGTTGAGGGTGAGCTCGAATTTGCGAACGGAGAGGAAATCGACCAGAGCCCAGCGACGATAGGCGGGGGCGCCTGTGGTGCAGCATTTTTCTGTGGGTAATCCCAGCCAGTGGCAATAGGGACAATTTTTGACTTTACGCTCAAAAATCTTCTTTGCTTCATCCGGGGTTTTGCGGTTGTAGAGGAAAATGGCTTTTTCCTTGTTGGCCGGGGTGTCATTGGGGCAGAAAAGCGCGGCGGTAAAAGCATCGGCATCATTGATGAGGTCGCGGTGACGGGCGATGATGGTTTCCAGATGAGCGCGCACATGAGCCCGCGGGTAGTTGAAGCCGCGAGCCTTGCGCTCATTGAGCTTTTTGGCGGCGTAGGCGGCCAGCATGGAATCAATGCCTTCATTGGCAGCTTTGCTGTGGCGATCTTCCACCAGTGCTTTCCACTCTTCCTGCTTCTTCTCCTTTTCATCCAGCGATTCGGTCAGCTGGATAAGGTAGTCCCGCATTTCTGCATCGACAAAAGCGGATTGCAGCCACTTGGTTGCCTCCTTGAGGTTCAGCTCTGCGCCCCAGGGATATTCCCCAGAGGCATCATCATCCATGGCGAAGTAATCGTACCCGCGGCGAAGCACGCAGGAGCGGATGCAGATGGAGAGTGCTTCTCGTGAAGCAAGCTTGCCCATGATGGCACGGTGGCGAAGCTTGAAGGGGTCGCTGCGCGACATGATGTCGTCATTCACCCAGGGCAGACCGTGCTTTTCAAAAAGCGCTTTGAGTCGGCGCATGCGGGTGCGGCGGTTCTTGCGGGCGTGGCGACTGGCGCGGAATGCGCGGCGAGAAGCCAGTGCCTGGGCTTCGGGTAAATCTACAAGAAGGGTTTTGCAGTATAACAGTTCGGTTCCCTGGCGCACGGCAATGCCGATGCCTTCGATGCCGATGTCGATTCCGAGCACAACGGTGCCGGGGGCATAGAAGGGGTGTGCGTTCCAGTAGTTCAATGCTGCGTCGCGATATGCCTGGGGAGACGGGATGAATGTGGTAGTCATGGTGGGTAGGGTTTCTCCGGTGGGAGGATTCAGATAAATAAGGTCGCGTTGTAATACACGCTTCTGTCATTCTACTCCTTTGCCTGGCGGAGTCAATGAATTTTGCGCTTGCGAAAGAAAAATAATCTAACAAACTTTTTCTGCTTGCGATTCCTGCTTTTCTCTGCTAGATTAAAAGCACTTCAGAACCAGCACTCGTGTGAACACATAGCGTAGGAGAGCGCGTTTGCACGGTTACAGTGTGACTCCATACATACCCCCGCTGAACAAGCGGGGGTTAATTTTTGCACACACTTCCTATACGCACGCGCGCGAGAGAGATAGTATGCGGAGAGAATTCCGCGGGGCGATGCCCGCGAGATGAATGACTTCGTACTTCGCACCTCGTAATTCGTACTTCCTTTCGTTTGGTGGATGTGGTAGAATGCGGGGCGTATTGGCAATGCTTTGTTGAAGGTGGAGGGGCTTGCGCGGTCATTCGTTGCTTTCGCTTTTTCGTGCATCCCTCGGAGTTACTTCGTGGGGTGTTTCTCTTCCGGCTATTCTTCCGTCGCTTATCGCATTGCAGATGCGATTTGATTTATCTTATTAACAGTTAGCTTTATAGAGATTTTTAGCGTTAAATAGAGGTGACTATGTTGATTATCACGCAATTTCTAACAATGTGAATTTTTAATGGTTTATGTTCTTTTTTCTTGCAATCGCATCTGCAAAGAGATAGAATCGCCCCGGAAGGATGTTGATTTTTAGCCCTTCCTTGTACAGATTCTTACCCATTACTCGTTTTATGAAAAAGACTCTTTGCTCTCTTCTTGCTATCTGCGGCGTTTCCTTGGCCACAGCAGCATCGATTAGTAACGATGACTATACCTATTCGAATTCTGGTGCAAAATTCGAACTCTCTGATGCAGGTGTGTTTACAGAGGGCGGTGATTTCGCGCTTCTCCTTGATTTTGGATGTCCGCTCAAGGATGCCGGAAATGTTGATTTCCAATTTAATTTTGCTGAAGAAGGTCTTGGTGCCCATGTGGATTTCTCTTCTATGCCTGATTTCGGCATGATGACATTTTCTGCCAATGGCAAGCTGGAGTATAAAATGGGCATTACCATAGATGCCAGCGTCTTGCTTCTGCAAATTAATGGGCTTTACGCGACTGATACTGAACCAACAGTTTCGCTTTCCTATTATGACGATAATAAGCAACTGAGTGAAATTTGGACTGCCACCATCCAAAAGAGCAATACACCAGATGGTGGCAAAGCTCTGCCCACGACAATCAAGACCGCTGACGTCATAGTAACGGCTCCCGGCCTGCCGATGACGGAAGAGACAGGCATCGGCATCACGACCTGGCAAGGTGCGGTGACGCCCGAAGATATCGAAGAACCCACCTACGTGGAGCCCACGTCTCCTTCTGTTCCCGAGCCTGCCACGGCTACGCTTTCCCTGCTTGCGCTCTGCGGACTGGCAGCCCGCCGCCGCCGCAAGTAACTAGGCGTCAGACAGGAATCTGAAAATCCTGATAGAACACATTTGAAGCAACAAGGTGCTCCGGAGAAAATATTCCGGAGCACCTTGTATTTGCATAGATTGGCGAGGAAAGTGGTCTCGTGACCGCAGTCGAAATTCCGCTGGAGTGGATTGAAATCAGCCTGGAAGGCTGTCGGAATTGCTGACTACCCATTGGGTGGCAGCAGAGTTTGGAGGCCTGGCTTCCAATTTTGATTTGCCCGGAAGAGGGCAAACATTCCATCCCAAAGCCGATTTATCGGCTCATTTTTCAAAAAGGCGTTTCAGGGCATGAATTCTTTTTACGCGCGCGTAAAAAAATTAGGGCTTGATAGGGTGGGGGTGGGTTTGGTAGAATGCGGGGTGTATGGGCAATGCTTTGTTGAAGGTGGAGGGGCTTGCGCGGTCGTTTGGGGCGGTGCAGGCGGTGCGGGGTGTGACTTTTGAGTTGGAGCGCGGGCAGGTTGTGGGGCTGATTGGCGCGAATGGCGCGGGTAAGACGACGACGATGCGGATTCTGGTGGGGATGGATTTGCAGGATGCCGGGCAGATCTGGTACGATGGGGTGGATGCCACGGCGGAGCCGTGGCGCTTGCGCGGGCGTATTGGCTGGATGCCGGATGCGTTTAACCCGCCGCCGCACACGACGGTGTGGGAGTATGTGGATTTTTATGCGCGGGCATTTGGGCTGAAGGGGGCGGCACGCTGGGCGGAGGTGCAGCGGGTGCTGGCGTTCTGTGGGCTGGGTGAGATGCAGGAGCGCATGGTGGACAGGCTTTCGAAGGGGGAGACGCAGCGGGTGAATCTGGCGCGCATGCTGGTGGGTGGTCCGGAGCTGGTGGTGATGGATGAGCCTGCGGCGGGGCTGGACCCGCGGGCGCGTGTGGAGTTCAAGCATTGCGTGCGCGAGCTGCAGCGGCAGGGGAAGACGCTTTTAATTTCGTCGCACATTATTTCCGAGCTGGCTGAGATGTGTGATACGATTATTCTGATGGATAAGGGGCAGATTGTGCGTTGCGCGGCTTGTGAGGCGTTGCGGGTGGAGCCGGCGTTGCCGCAGGTGCCGGGGGTGTGGTATGAGTTTGCGCTGGCAGATGCCGGGGCAGGGGAGGCGCTGGTGCAGGAGCTGCATGGCTCGTCTGTGTGGCAGCAGGCGGCGGTGGTTTCGCCGGGGCGGGTGCAGGCTCTGTACCTGGGGGCGGAGGGCGAGGAGCTGGCGTTGGCGCTGCGCGCGCTGGTGGCGCAGCATTTGGTGACGGAGGTGGCACGCCGCCGTGTTTCACTGGAGCAGACTGTAATTGATTTGATGAATGGCCATGAATGAGAAGCATGATTTTCGGGATGTGTTGCCGGATTGGTTGCCGCCGGCGATGGTGAAGGACTGGCGCCAGATGCTGCGCTCGCCGCTTTATTTGCTGGGGGTGCTGGCGTGTGCACTGCTGGGGGGTATGGTGTTGCTGCGCGAGACGCACGGCGATTATCTGATTACGTTGTTTACGTATTATGATAGGTTCCTGATGCTGGGTGCGGTGTTGTTGTGCGGGGTGGTGCCGGCGCGTGTTTCGCTGGCGGTGGCGGCTGAGGTGCGCGCGGCTGCGGTGAATTTTGTGCGGCTCACGCCGCTGAGTTCGCGGCAGGTGGTGTGGGGTACGTGGCTTTCGGGGATGGCGCAGGCGCTGCTGCTGGTGTTGTGTGCGCTGCCGCTGGTGGGTATGTGTTTGTGCCGGGTGCCGGCGGGGTCGCTGGGGGGTGCGGTGGTGCTGCACGGGGTGATGCTGGCGCTGTTGCTGGCGCAGGCGGGGGCGATGATTGCTGCGGCGCAGGCTACGGCGATGCTGCCGCCGCTGGCGCGTGTGGTGGGGGCGTGTGTGACGTTTCTGATGGTGTGGCTGGTGCCGCTGGATGTGGTGCGTGAGCTGATGATGGCGGGGGCTGCGACGGGCTGGTGGCGCGTGTTGCTGCATGTGCTGGCGTGTGGGGTGATGACGCTTGTGCTGCTGGAGGAGGCGCGGCGGCATTATGCGCATCCGGCGGAGAATTGCGCGGCTTCGGCGCGGGTGTGCAGTTTGCTGGCTCTGCTGGTGTATGGGGTGTTGCTGGTGTGTTGCGCCGGTGGGGTGCTGGAGGTTGCCTGGCAGGCGTATGTCTGGGCGGTGGTGCTGATGGCGGCTGTGGCGGTGTGGGATATGCTGCACCCGGAGGGTTGTGCGCGCGTCGGCGTGAAGGCGGTGCGCTGGCTGCCGGGGGTGCTGCAGCAGCCTGGCATGTGGGGCGGGGCGCTGTGGTTTACGGTGGCGGTGTTGCTGTGCTATGCGGCGGTGGTGCCGCTGGTGTGCCTGCAGCATGAGCAGTTGCAGGTGGCGGGAGATAGTGCGATGACGGCGCGGGCGCTGCCGGTCATGGGGGTGCCGGAGTTGCTGCTGGTGTTCGGGTATAATCTGCTGGATGTTCTGGTGGCGCTGCTGGCGGCGCTGCTGCTTAGTTCGCTGTTCCCGAATCAGCGCACGGTGGCGTTCCTGGGTGTGCTGGTGGTGGAGCTGGTGGCGTGGGGTATGCTGGGGGTGGCGAGCTCGCTGGGTTTTGCGGATGTTTCGCTGGTTTCTCTGCTGCCGCTGCTGCAGCCGGATGGCATTTTCGGGCTGCACGAGTGTTTCCAGACGATGGATTGGACGCCGGAGCGCACTGCGGATTTGTATGGTCTGCTGGGGGTGAAAGCTGCCTGGCTGGTGCTGTTCCTGGGGGTGTTCCGCATGCGCCGTGGCTCCCGCTGAGGGGACTCACGGGGGTAAAAATGGTGTCATACCCGGCAAAAAAATAAATTTTTGCCGGGTTTTTTCGTGCCTTGCTCCGATGGTTGGAAAAAAATTAAAAATTCTATTGAAATTCAAAGAAAAGGCTTGATTTATGGGAAATTTGGAGTAAACTGTCGCGACCGCGGACTGTACAGGGATGTACTGTCTACCGGTCTTTATCGGGTAATCCGGTGAGGTGAAAAGCTGCGTTCCTCAAGGGATGAGGGAGCAGTGACACAAGCCGTAAAACCTTGAAAAACAAAATCATAAATAAGTAACATGCCGACTATTAATCAGCTCGTCCGCAAGGGACGTACAGTACCGGAAGAGAAGTCGAAGTCTCGCGCTCTTCACAGCTGCCCGCAGCGCCGCGG